>NZ_LSIF01000032.1 GCF_001556105.1 Pseudoxanthomonas mexicana
AAGAAACCGCCGCCTCGATGGAGGAACTGACCTCCACCGTGCGCCAGAACGCCGAATCCGCCCGCCAGGCCAACCAGTTGTCGATCGGTGCCGCCGGCGTCGCATCGCAGGGTGGCGAGGTGGTCGGCAAGGTCGTCACCACGATGCGCGACATCGAGCAGTCGTCGAAGAAGATCGCCGACATCATCTCGGTCATCGACGGCATCGCCTTCCAGACCAACATCCTGGCGCTCAATGCCGCGGTGGAAGCCGCCCGTGCCGGCGAACAGGGCCGTGGTTTCGCCGTGGTCGCCTCGGAAGTGCGTACCCTCGCCCAGCGCAGCGCGAACGCCGCGAAAGAGATCAAGGGCCTGATCGAAACCTCGG
>NZ_LSIF01000033.1 GCF_001556105.1 Pseudoxanthomonas mexicana
GCCGGAAGCGGGGCGACCCGCCTGCTGCGACGCAACAGCCCGTCGCCGGTTTTCCTCGATCCGTCGCCACGGGACGCCATTTCGTCGCACGGAGCGTATCGATCCGCGCCGGCCGCCGGCAATCCGGCTATAGTCGGCGGCGTCATCTGGCCGCTGTAACCGACCGACAGGAGTCCCTCCGATGCTTCGCGCCAGCCTTGCCCTGCTGCTTCTCGCTGCCTCGGCAGCCGTGTTCGCCCAGAACGGGCGCAGCATCGCCAACGGCAACACTTCTCCCTGCCAGGATGTCGCCGACCGTGCGGTCGCCGAGCGGCCGGGCGACGCCGCATCGAGCGCCCCGGACGCACGCCGCGCGCGCGCTACCGCGGTGCGCAGCAAGTACGGCGTGCCGGCGTCGCTGACGCCATCGACCACGCGTGGTGGCGGTGACGACGACGACACCCCGCTGCCGCGCAACCGCGGCTCGAAGTGGCACAGCTTCCTGCCTGGCATGTTCCGCTGACGCGGACGGCATTACCCGGTGATAGGACTGTTGCGTCGCCTGCGGCGCCCTGCCCCATCCGTTGAAGACAGCCTTTGGCGACACGTACGTGCCGAAACACCGTGGGTGCCGGCGCTTGATGACGCGCGCACGGAACGGCTGCGGACGCTGACGGCGCGCTTCCTGCACGAGAAGGCCATCACGCCACTGGCGGGGCTGACACTCGATGACGCGCAGCGGCTGCAACTCGCGGCCCTGTGCTGCCTGCCATTGCTGGAGTTCGGCGAAGCAGGCCTGCGCGGGTGGTCGCAGCTGATCGTGTATCCGGATGCCTTCCGCGTGCAGCGCACCCATACCGATGCTGCCGGCGTCCTGCATGAGTGGGAAGACGACCTCGCCGGCGAAGCCTGGGACCAGGGACCGCTGATCCTGTCCTGGGCCGACGTGCAAGCCGACATGGCAGAGCCCGACGCCGGCTTCTGCGTGGCCGTGCACGAGATGGCGCACAAACTGGACGTGCTGGATGGCGAACTCGATGGCACGCCACCCTTGCCGGATGCGTGGCATGGTCAATGGGCGCGGGACTTCCAGCGTGCCTATGACGACTTCTGCATGCAGGTCGACCTGGGCCGCGAAACCGCGATCGATCCGTATGCAGCGGAGGCGCCGGAAGAATTCTTCGCCGTGGTCACCGAGTACCACTTCTCTGCACCCGATGTGCTGGCTGACGCGATGCCGGAGGTGGCAGCGCACCTGCGGCGCTTCTACGGCGCGTCACCGATGGCCGGCACGGCCGCCTGACCTCAGAGGCCCGGCGGCAGCCGCACTTCGAAACGCGCCCCCCCCAGTTCCTCCGAGCGTCGCACCTGCAGTTCGCCACGGTAGTCGCGGATCAGATCCTGCACGATGGACAGGCCGATACCGTGCCCCTGCACGCGCTCGTCGCCGCGCACGCCGCGCTGCAGGACCTTGGCGACATCGTTCTCGGCGATACCCGGCCCGTCATCATCGACCGCGATGAACACGCCGGGCCGGCGCTGCGGCGCGGTCGCGCCGACCGTCACCGTCAGCAGGACGCGGGAGCGCGCCCACTTGAACGCGTTTTCCAGCAGGTTGCCCATCAGTTCCTGCAGGTCGCCGGTTTCGCCATGGAAGCGCGCACGCGGGTCGATCTCGAATTCGCAGATCACGCCTTTCGAGGCATAGACCTTCTCCAGTCCACGCACGATCTCTTCCGCATGCGGCTCGATGGCCACCGCGGCGGAGAACAACTTGTGGCCGCTCGACGCCGCGCGCGCCAGCTGGTAGGAAACCAGGTTGTTCATGCGCTTGAGCTGCACATCCAGCTCCTCGCGCAACGCCTGCGGGTCGCCGCCGCCGCTGTCCAACTGCGTGCGCAACACCGCAATCGGCGTCTTCAGGCTATGCGCCAGATCGGCCAGCGTGTTGCGCTGGCGCTCCAGGTTCTCGCGCTCGCTCTCGATGAAGGCGTTGATGCTGTCGGTGAGGGGCTCCAACTCGCGCGGGTGGCTTTCGGTCATGCCCGACAACTCACCGCGCTGCACGCGGCTGAGTTCGAAGATCACGCGCCGCAGCGGACGCAGGCTCCAGCGCAACACCAGCATCTGCAGCAGCAACAGGATCACGCCAGCACCGCCGAGATACACCCACAACGAACCGCGGAAGACGCGGATCTGCGCGCTCAATGCCTGGGCATCTTCGAAAATGTAGATGCTGTACGGAATCTCCGCGTGCTGGTGCGTCGCCGGCCACGCATAGCCCACGCCGTACCGGTAGGCCTCGCTGTCGCTGCCGTCGGCACGGCGGATCGGCAACGGTCCCTCGAACGATTCCTCCAGTGCCCCCAGTATCTTCGGTGCCGGCAGGTCAGGACCCAGCGTGGAATTGGACCCCCACGGCGGCACGCCTCGCAGGACGACCTGCGCGTACATGCCGCTATCGGGCATATCGAAGCGTGGATCGGGAGTGTTGTACGGCGGAATCAGCGTGCCGTTGCGCCCAAACTCCACCTTGTCGGTGTAGTACAGCGCATAGCTCTTCAGGCGCTGCCGCAGATTGTCTTCGGCAGTGTCGACGAAGGCGCGGTCGAGCGCGTACCCGGCCAGCGCGAGGAAGGCGAGCAGCGCGAGGCTCGCGGCCAGCAGTTGGCGGGCGCGCAACGAGCGCGGCCGCCATCCTTCGAACCGATCACGGCCGACGGGATCGGCGGGCGCTGCGTGGGAAGGTGGCGCAGGCATCAAATGCAGGCGATGCCAGCGCGATGCATCAGCCTTCGCCGCTGCGCGGGATGGCGAAGCGGTAGCCGCGGCCGCGCACGGTTTCGATCGGCTTCAACTCACCGTCCGGATCCAGCTTCTTGCGCAGGCGGCCGATGAAGACCTCCAGCACGTTCGAATCGCGGTCGAAATCCTGCTGGTAGATGTGCTCGGTCAGGTCGGCCTTCGACACCAGTTCGCCCGCGTGCATCATCAGGTACTCGAGCACCTTGTACTCGTAGCTGGTCAGGTCGACGTTGCTGCCGTTGACGCTCACCGTCTGCGCCGCCAAGTCCAGCGCGACCGGACCACATTCGAGCGTGGGCTTGCTCCAGCCCGCCGCGCGACGCAGCAGCGCATTGACGCGTGCCAGCAGTTCTTCCACGTGGAAGGGCTTGACCAGGTAATCGTCAGCGCCCTGCTTCAGGCCCTCGACCTTGTCCTGCCAGCTGGAACGCGCGGTCAGGATCAGCACCGGGAACTTCTTCCCCTCGTCGCGTAGCGCCTTGATCAGCTCCATGCCGGACATTTTCGGCAGGCCGAGATCGATGATGCCCACGTCGAACGGCACTTCGCGGCCCATGTAGAGACCTTCTTCGCCGTCCTGGGCCGCGTCCACCGCGAAGCCTTCGCGCTTCAGGCGCGCAGCGAGGGTTTCACGCAGGGGGGCTTCGTCTTCGACCAGCAGGATACGCATGGACTCTCCTTGGGAATGCGGCGCGGCGTTTGTCGCCGCGCGGGACGTGCTCGTGTTGAGCCGTGATTCTACGTAAGACTACGGGCGCGGGGGGTTATCACCGCGTGGAGGCTGTGGCGGCGCGATGTCGCGGCGCGGACGAACGGGCGAATCGAGGTCGCGCCGTTGCGGCCCCATGTCGTCCTGCGTGCGCACGCGGCCACGATCGTCGATGTACTTCACCCGCGTGACATCACGCCCGTCGTACTGCATGCGCTCGACGCTCAGTACCTGGTTGCCGGATTCGCTGCGCACGCGACGCACGGAGTCGGACATGGAGCTGCGATGGCCTCGATCATCGCTTCGCGGCATTGCGTGTTCTCGCGAGCGCGGTGTGTCGCCGTGGCCACGACCATCCTGCGCGTGCACCACGAGGGCGCCTGCGAGGGTAGTGAGTACCGCCAGGGCAACAGCGGCTAGGGTCGGAGCACGAAAACGCATAACGGAATCGTAACGGAACTGGGCTCGCGAAGCTGAACGAAACCCGAAACCGTCTCTCTGTAAGGGAATCGAAGTTTTGGACCGCGGCAGTGAATCGATTCTGAATTTATCCACAGGCCTGATCCGCGCATTCAGACAGATGAACGATCAGAAAACCTCGGCAACACAACACCTTAGCGAACCACCGCCCGCCTCTAACGCGTCCAGCGGCACGCTGCGGACCGCAAAGCCCGCGTCTTCCAGCTGCGCCACCACGACTGGTCGCAGGGCATCGTGCGCACGCCGACTCATCCAGACCACACCCGGAACGAGCGCGATGGCATTGCCGGCGAACGCCGCCTGTTCCGTGCCGGTCAGCTCGACCACACGGCCGGCATACAGCGCCTGCAATGCGGGCACGATCCCCGGCGACACCAGCCCGCCGGGATGGACCGCCGCCGCGCGGCCGGCCAGCACCGCCAACAGCACGTTGGTGTGGTACTCGCCGGGGGCCAGATCGAACATCAGCGTGGCGCGCAGACCGAAGGCCTCGTGCATCCGTGCCGCGCCGGCCTCGTCGCAGCGCTCCGACAGGCCGCAGAAGCCGATGCCACGCGCACGGTCGATGACCAGTGCGCCGGTCAGCTCGCAGGGATGCGGCTGGGCGGAAAGGTCGACCTCGGCGTAGCCAAGGGTGTCGCGGAAGAAGCCGCGGATGTCCTTCCGCCCTGCTTCCCACTGACGCACCTCGTGGCGCATCCGGCCCACGATCAAGCGCGCTTCGCCGCCCACGCGCGCGGTGGCGAACACGTTGTTCGGAAACACGGCATCCGGCGTTGCCTCATCGCCAGGGAAACAGATCACCGGTACGTCCCGCGCCAAGGCGCGATGCAATGCACGGTGTTCGCGCAGCGCCGCACCGGTATCGAAGACGCCGGCCTCGGCCATGTAGCGGTTGTCCTGCGCCGACTGCTCCGCGCGCATGAAGCCGTCCGGCGCCACCAGAAAAGCCGAACGAGCGGTCGCCGGTCCGAAGTCCGCCGCCAGCGAGCCAGCGAACGCGGTGAAGGCGGCGACGTCGCGCGTGATCATGCTCAGGCCGCCGGCCGCAGTTCGCGCACGGTCGCCGCCAGCGCCTGCTCGACCAGCGACCAGTCCGCGCCAGGCTTGTGTGCGCCTTCGCTGAGGATCTGGCGGAACGCGCGTCCGCCGGTCTGCGCATGGAACAGGCCCAGCACGTGGCGGGTGAGATGCTTCAAGGCCACGCCCTTGGCCAGCTGCGCTTCCACATACGGGCGCCAGGCGCGCAGCAGCTCCGCACGCGCGCGCAGCTCGCCGCCGAACAGCGCGACCTGCATTTCATGCAGCACGTAAGGCTCGTGGTACGCGGTGCGGCCGATCATCACGCCATCGCTGTGCTGCAGATGCTCGTGCACCTGCGCCGTGGTGGTGATGCCACCGTTGATCGCCACCGTCAGGGCCGGACGCTCGCGCTTGAGCCGGTAGGCCCAGTCGTAGCGCAGCGGCGGGATCTCGCGGTTCTCCTTCGGCGACAGGCCCTGCAGCCACGCCTTGCGCGCGTGCACGAAGAACGTGTTGCAGCCAGTCGCCGCCACCGTGTCGATGAAGGCGAGGAACAGGTCGTAGTCCTCCTGCTCGTCCACGCCGAGGCGGCACTTCACGGTGACCGGAATGCCGACGGCTTCGATCATCGCCGCCACGCACTCGGACACCAGCGCCGGTTCCTTCATCAGGCAGGCACCGAAGCGACCGGCCTGCACGCGGTCGGACGGGCAGCCGACGTTGAGGTTCACCTCGTCGTAGCCCCAGTCCTGCGCGATGCGGGCGGCCTGCGCCAGGTGCGCCGGGTCGCTGCCGCCGAGTTGCACGGCGACGGGATGCTCCACGGTGTCGAACCCCAGCAGGCGGTCGCGGTCGCCATGGATCACCGCCTGCGCGTGCACCATCTCGGTATACAGGCGCGCGTTCGGCGCCAACAGGCGGTGGAACACGCGGCAGTGCGTGTCCGTCCAGTCCATCATCGGGGCGACCGACAGGCGCAGGGCGTCGTGGGGAATGCGGGGGGACGTCATGCCGTCATTGTAACGTGCGGCCTTTTTCATGCCCCGCCCCGCAAGGCGGTGCCTGTGCCTTCATAGGTTGGGGTGAAAGAAGTGAAGCCCAACAACGTACGCATCGGCTATCCCCATGTTGGGCATAGCAGGCTCAGCCAACCCCATCTCGCTGATCCGCCAACCCATACCCGCCGATATACTCCGCCAGGGGTAATCAGGGGGCTGGGCATGAGCAGACGATGGGGTTCAGTGGCAGTAATCATTGCCGGCGCCACGTGCGCTGGTCTGCTTTGGGCGTCGCAAGGATTCGCTGATCTCGTTCACCGGCCCTATGACTCAAGGGCGAACGTTCCGGCGGGCCTTCTACCCTCGGCAACTGTGAGCGATGAGAAAGAGATCGCCCTCTCGTCAACTTCCGCTCACCGACCGTTCTGGACGCGGATCAATGCGTGGTCAACAGCACAACCCACCAAGCGCCTGCGTAACCGAACAGGTGCCGCTCTTTCTTCGATTCCGTCGTTTTCCTTAAAGCGGTCGTCCTACTCGATGTCTGCCCCAGAGTTTCTCTCGGATCCAGCCGCTGCTCAGGCTCACTCACTTGCGGTGGGCGACGTTTCGGGCGACGGTCGGGACGACCTTGTCTTCCTGTACCTGCGCCACGCCCCTAATCCGATAAACAACCGTACGGAAATCTACGTCGCCTACCAGCTCAGCGACGGTCGCCTCGATGCGGCAGTCAAGATTGCGGACTCGGGCAACAATCTCTCACACCAGCTCTTGGTCGCCGACCTCGACCGCGATGGTGCGGGCGATATCATCACCGCCACCGTCAATGGCGTCATGACACTGCGCTCGAATGCGGACGGCACGTTTACCTCGAACACCACCGTGGTTGGCGATCCATACGACATCGTAGTGACAGACGTCGATCGCGATGACTACCTCGACGTTCTGGTCGACTCAAGCGATGCGTTGGCCACTGTCATTCACGGCGACGGCCATGGCGCCTTCGACCGCGTATCGACCTTGCCATTGCCCTCGGCTGCCGCTCGAACGACGGGCGATGTCACGGGAGATGGCCTAGATGATCTGATTCTTGGCACGATCTTCAACAGGCCACTGGAAGAGTTCCGGATCTATCCAGCACTGGCCTCAGGTGGGTATGCCGCGCCGGTGGTGCGCTCCCTGCCACTGGGATCCAACCACACGTCATCACTCGTCGTTGGCGACTTCAATGGGGACGGCCGCGGCGATCTGGTGCTGGATGAAGCGAGAAACGGAGCGAACCTTCGCCTGTATATCCAAGATGCGCAGGGCAACCTCGCCTCCAGCGTCGAAATCGCCCGGTACTCGAGTTCAGGCCCCATGATCGCCGTAGACCTCGATCGCGATGGCCTGACCGACTTGGCAAAGGCGCACACCGGGTGGAGCTACATCGGGTACTACCTTCAGACGAGTGAGGGCCTGGCGCCGGAAATCCTCATCAATGCCTACCAGAACATGGGGCGGATGTATTACTTCGCCGCAGGCGATCTCAACCATGACGGATGTGTGGATCTGGCAATCGCTCGGGGGAGTCAATCTCCTGTGTTCGTGTACGGCCAAGGATGCGCACCACCACGCGTTGCCGCTTGCTGCTCTCGGCCAATCGCCATGGAGGGTTCCGTGGCCAGCGTTGCGAGCCGGACATCTCCGCTGACACGACCCAACAGTGGTGCGGGCGCCAATGGCGGAGAAGATCCGATACAGAACGCAGGCCCGCGTCCTCTACGCGACCAGCGCGGCACACGTGATGTCCCGCGCAAGCGTGCCTACATACCGGTCCTGAATCCGTAGCTGCACCCTCAGGTTGCAGCGACACCCTCACCTCACCCCACCCCAACAAACCGCAACCCCACTCCCGGCTCCGTCGCGATGTACCGCGGCGCCGTCGCATCATCCTGCAGCTTCTGCCGCAGCTTGCCGACAAGAATGCGCAGGTAATGCGTGTCGTCCTGGTGGTTCGGCCCCCACAGTTCGCGCAGCAGCTGCGGTTGCGTGACCACGCGTCCCGGGTGTTGCAGCAGCAGGGCGAGCAGGGCGAATTCCTTGCGGCTCAGCGCGACGGGTTCGCCGTCCAGCGTCACCTCGCGGCGGCCCAGGTCCACGTGCAGGTGGCCATCGTCGAACAGCGGCATCGCCGCGTCGCTGGCGGCGATGCGCGTGCGCAGCAGGCCGCGGATGCGCGCCATCAGTTCCTGCACGCCGAACGGCTTGGTGACGTAATCGTTGGCGCCGCCATCCAGCGCGGCGACCTTCTCGGTTTCGCCGTCCCGCACGGTCAGCATGATCACCGGCACCTGCGACCACTGCCGCAGCTCGCGCAGCACGCCGTGGCCGTCCAGGTCCGGCAGGCCGATGTCCAGCACCACCACGTCGGCGCCGTGCGCGGCCAGTTCCGCCAGCCCGGCGCGGCCGCTGTCGGCCAGCGCGACGACATAGCCCTGCGCGCGCAGGCTGATGTCGAGGAAGCGCCGGATCTGCGGCTCGTCGTCGATCACCAGGATGCGGGCCGGCGGGGCGGATGCGGCGGGCGGTGGCGCGGTGTAGGTCAAGCAGGTTCCTGCGGCGTGGGCGTGAGCAGCGGCAGGGTAATCCGGATCACCGTGCCGCGCCCGTCCGGTCCCGGCAACGCCTGCACGCTGCCACCGTGCGCACCCACCATGCCCTGGCAGATCGCCAGCCCCAGGCCGGTGCCGTGGCGGCCGCGGTCGCCGCGCTCCACGCTGTAGAACATGTCGAAGATGCGGCTGCGCTCGTCTTCCGGGATGCCCGGCCCGCGGTCGCGCACGTCGATGCGCAGCGCGCCGTCGACGAGCTTTGCCTCGACCTGTACGGGTTCATCGGGCGGCGAGAACTTACCCGCGTTCTCCAGCACGTTGAACACCGCCTGCTCGATCAGCGCCGGGTGCACCCACACCGGCGGTACGTCGGCCGCCACCGTGGTCTGCACGCGCACCTCCGGCTGGTAGCGCTGCAGGCGGGTCACGGCCGAACCGAGCAGCTCGTCCACGCCGATCCAGTCGCGATTGAGCGTCAGTCCGCTGTGGCCCAGGCGGGTCATGTCGAGCAGGTTCTGGATGTAGCGATCCAACCGCTCGCCTTCCTGCTGGATGGTGTCGAGCAGGCTGCGGCGGTCGTCTTCGCCCATCGCGTTCCAGTAACTGGCCAGGCTGCTGGCCGAGCCGATCATCGAGGCCAGCGGCGAGCGCAGGTCGTGCGACACCGACGACAGCAGCGCCGAGCGCAGGCGTTCGGTCTCGCCGCCCACGCGCGCGTCTTCCAGTTCGGCGACCAGGCGCGTGCGCACCACCGCCTGCGCGATGTCCTCGGCCATCGCCTCGGCCAGCCGGCGCTGCTCCGGCAGCAGCCGCGCCGCGCCATCGTCGAAGCGCAGGCCCAGCACGCCCAGCGTGCCGCGGTCGCCCTGCAGCGGCAGGAACCAGCGCGCCGCACCGGCCAGCGTGTCGGTATGGCGGCCGGTGGCCTGCCCGTGCTGCTGTGCCCAGTCGGCGGCGGCACGGTCGATCTCGGGCAGCACCGCATCCGCCGGTTCCTCGCGGCCCTGCACGCGCAGCCACGGCTCCGCCGACAGCGCACGCGCCAGCGCCTTGCGACCGGCGACCAGCACCTGTCCCAGATCCGCAGCGACCGCCAGTTCGCGGCCCAGCGCCTGCAGGGCGGTGGCGTGCGTGTTGGCCGCGCGCAGCGCCACCACCTGCATGCGCAGGCGCGAAGCCAGTCGCCCCGCGACCAGCGCGGCGACCAGGAACAGCAGCACCGTCGCCACGCCCTGGCGCGCGCCGATGGCGAAGGTGAAGCGCGGCTCGATGAAGAAGAAGTTGTAGGCCAGGAAACTCAACAGCGCCACGACCACCGCCGCCGCCATCCGCGTGCGTGCCGCCACCAGCACCACCGCGACGATGAACACCATCGACACGTCTTCCAGCCCCAGCCAGCGTTCGGCCAGCCAGGCCATGCCCACCGCCAGCAGCGAGGCCAACGCGGCGAACCCGGCATCGCTGCTCGACCACCAGCCGCGTGCATCGGCGGTGCCGCGGCGCGCGCGCGCCCGGGCTTCCGGCGTGCTGATGATGACCAGTTCGTAGTGCGCGCCGCGCTGCAGGATCTGCTGCGTCAGCGTGCGGTTGAACATGCGCGCCACCGGCCGTTCGCGCGTGCGCCCA
This sequence comes from Pseudoxanthomonas mexicana, assembly GCF_001556105.1. Taxonomy (GTDB): domain Bacteria; phylum Pseudomonadota; class Gammaproteobacteria; order Xanthomonadales; family Xanthomonadaceae; genus Pseudoxanthomonas_A; species Pseudoxanthomonas_A mexicana_A. The sequence goes on from NZ_LSIF01000033.1 coordinate 10,215, forward strand.
AGCACCAGCGTGGACGCGCCATTCTGCGCGGCATGATCGAGCAATGCATCGGCGATGCGCGCGCCGCGCAGCACCTCCGTGTCCGCGCCCAGCCGCCGCGCCAGTGCGAACGCCTGGTCGATCTCGCGCTGGCGCGCGTCGTCCACCTTGTCGGCCTGCACGGTCACCACGCTCCACGGCGCGTCGCGGCGTTCGGCGATGCGCCGCGCGGCACGCACCAGGTACTCCGACGTGCCCAGGCCGTCGATCGCCACCAGTACGCGACGCCGCAGCGGCATGCCCGGCAGGCCGCGCGCGGCCTGGTCTTCGCGCAGGTCGCTGTCGACGCGGTCGGCGGCGGTCTGCATGGCCAACTCGCGCAGCGCGATCAGGTTCGACGGCGAGAAGAACGCCTGCAGCGCCTGCGACGCCTGCTCTGGCAGGTAGACCTTGCCTTGGTGCAGGCGCTCGATCAGCTCGCGCGGCGGCAGGTCGACCAGCACGATGTCGCGCAGGCGGTCGAACACGATGTCGGGCACCGTTTCGCTGACGCGCACGCCGGTGATGCGGTGGACGACGTCGTTGAGGCTTTCCAGGTGCTGGATGTTGATCGTGGTGTGGACGTCGATGCCGGCGTCGAGCAGTTCGATCACATCCTGCCAGCGCCGTTCGTGCCGGCTGCCAGGGGCGTTGCGGTGGGCCAGTTCGTCGACCAGCGCGATCTGCGGGCGACGCGCGAGCAGGGCGTCCAGGTCCATCTCGTCCAGCCAGCGGCCCAGGTAGGCCACGCGGTGGCGCGGCAGGATCTCCAGCCCCTCGGTCAGCGCCGCCGTCTCGCCGCGCCCGTGCGTCTCGACGATGCCGACGACAACGTCCCTGCCCTGCCGGCGCAGCTCGCGCGCCCGCGACAGCATGGTGTAGGTCTTGCCCACCCCAGGCGCCGCGCCCAGGAAGATGGTCAGCCGCCCGCCCTGCTCGCGTTGCAGGTGGTCGATCAGGGCATCGGCCTGACGATCGCGAGGGTCGCGAGGGTCGCTCATCGCACTATTCTGCCTGTTGTCATGTCACGTCGAGCGGGTGGGCGGCCTTCCGTGACGCGCTGCGGCGCCGCCACGTGGCGGGCGCGGGGGTCGGAACGGCGTCATCAAGGAAAATCGCTTCGACGGCGAGGCAAAAAGCCTCGTGCGCGAAGCAACTAGCATCGACGGCAACCCTTTCTGGTTCGGCTGCAAGGCTGATGTGCCTTGTCGTCTCACCTGAAAGCCTTGCGCACGCACCTTTCTGGCTCGACGTCGAAGTAAAAAGCCTTGTCATCTCACCTTCGAGCCTTGCGCACGAGGCGTTTTGCCTTGTCGTCTCACCTTCGAGCCTCGATCGCGAGGAAATCTGCTTCGACGGCGCACCTTTGAGCGTTGCGCACGAGGCAATTTGCTTCGATCGCGCCCCATTCTGGTTCGGCAGCGAGGTGGGTTCGTTGGTCATCCGGACTGACAGTCCTTGATAGCGAAGTCGGGAAACTCTTCCCTCACACGCTGGAGAAAACCCGCTTTCTGCCCCTCTCCCCCGTGTGCGGGGGAGAGGGCTGGGGTGAGGGG
>NZ_LSIF01000034.1 GCF_001556105.1 Pseudoxanthomonas mexicana
AAGCGGGCCGGAGCCGCCCGCATTGACCCGCCCCCGCCCCAACCCCTAAAATTCGCGGCTCCGCCGGAATAGCTCAGTTGGTAGAGCGGCGCATTCGTAATGCGTAGGTCGTAGGTTCGATTCCTATTTCCGGCACCAGTTGTGACAAGGCCCCGCTTCGGCGGGGCTTTGTTTTTTCCGGGTCTCGCCCGCAGAGACGGTGGGCCGATACAGTAGCCGCTCGCCTTCCCGACAGGTTCCCCGTGGCCAAGACCTCCGCCAAGTCCCGCACCGCCTACGTCTGCACCGAATGCGGGGCAGACCACAGCAAATGGCAGGGGCAGTGCGCCGATTGCGGGGCGTGGAATTCGCTCAGCGAGATCGTGCTGGAGACCGCCGCCGCGGTATCCGCACCCGCCGCCCGCCGCTCTGGCTGGGCTGGCAAGGCCGAGGCGCCGAAGATCACCGCGTTGAAGGACGTGCGGCACAGCGAAGAGGCGCGCGTGAGCACCGGCATCGGTGAATTCGACCGTGTACTCGGCGGTGGCCTGGTGGAAGGCGCCGTGGTGCTGGTCGGTGGCGATCCCGGCATCGGCAAGTCCACGCTGCTGCTGCAAGCCCTTGCCCGAATGTCGGCCAGCCTGCCGGCGCTGTACGTCACCGGCGAGGAATCGCTGGCCCAGGTCGCCGGCCGCGCCGTGCGCCTGGACCTGCCGCTGGACAACCTGCAGGCGCTGGCCGAGACGGGTATCGAGAACATCCTGCAGCACGCCTCGGTGGCGCGGCCCAAGCTGATCGTCGCCGATTCCGTGCAGACGCTGTGGACCGAATCGCTGACCGCCGCGCCAGGGTCCGTCAGCCAGGTGCGCGAGAGCGCTGCGCGGCTGGTGCGTTACGCCAAGGAAACCGGCACGGCCGTGTTCCTGGTCGGCCACGTGACCAAGGAGGGCGGCATCGCCGGCCCGCGCGTGCTGGAACACATGGTCGACGCCGTGCTGTATTTCGAAGGCGAAAGCGGCAGCCGCTTCCGCGTGCTGCGCGCCTTCAAGAACCGCTTCGGCGCGGTGAACGAGCTGGGCGTGTTCGCGATGGGTGAGAAGGGCCTGAAGGAAGTGCCGAATCCGTCGGCGATCTTCCTGTCCGGCAGCGCCCAGCAACCCGGCAGCTGCGTGATGGTGACGCGCGAAGGCACGCGCCCGCTGCTGGTGGAAGTGCAGGCGCTGGTGGACAGCTCGCCGCTGTCGAATCCGCGTCGCGTGGCAGTGGGCCTGGAGCAGAACCGCCTGGCGATGCTGCTGGCCGTGCTGCACCGGCACGGCGGCGTGGTAGTGGGCGACCAGGACGTGTTCGTGAATGTGGTGGGCGGCATCCGCGTGCAGGAAACCGCGGCCGACCTGCCGGTGCTGCTGGCCGTGCTGTCCTCGCTGCGCGACCGCCCGCTGGCCGAGAAGACGATTGCCTTTGGCGAAGTGGGCCTGTCGGGCGAGATCCGCCCCGTGCCCAACGGCGAGGAGCGTCTGCGCGAAGCCGCGACGCACGGCTTCAAGCGCGCCATCGTGCCCAAGGGCAACGCGCCGAAGTCGGGCACGTTCAAGGGTCTGGAGGTGGTGGCGGTAGAGCGGTTGTCGCAGGCGCTGGAAGCGGCGGCGGAGTAGGGCGCACACGGCTGGTGTAGGAGCGACGTCAGTCGCGACCGTGAGACCGAATCCCCATCAAACGTTGTCGCGAGCGCCGGCCGTGCGGTCGCGACTTACGTCGCTCCTACAGAAAGGGAATCAGAGCCGCATTCCCAGCCAGATGACAGCTTCGGTCGAGGCGCGCACGACGGGGGTCAGGATCGGCGGCCAGAAGGCGCCGGCCCGCATCGTGTCGCGGCCGTGATCGTGGTGTTCCTGTTCTTCCGCCACGATGCGCGACACGGCGTCGAACGCATCCGGGTCGATGGGCTCGAGTTGCTGCCGTTGCTCCATCAGGTGCTGCAGCACCACGCTTTCGACCGCGTAGGTGGTGGCCGCGATGGCGGACGCGCCCAGCAGGCCGGTCACCAGGCCCAGCGCCCAGCCGCCGACGCCGCACAGCAGGTAGCTGCGACAGCGACGGATCCCGCGTGCCTGGAGGCGATTCCGGAACAGGGCGCGATGACCGAGTTCATGTTCGAGGAAATGCCGGAGCAGTGGCGTCAGCTGCGGCGCCGTCCAGCGCGTCATCAGGATCTGCGCGCGATAGATGTTGACTGCGCCGTGTTCTCCCGCGTGATCGACTTTCAGGATCCGGTCGCCAAGACGCGTACTCAACCGCCCCTCAACACCATTTCGTAGACGAACTTGCTGCCGAAGAAAGCGAGCAGCAGCAGCGCCATCGCGGTGAGCGTCCAGTGCACGGCCTTGGCGCCGCGCCAGCCGTAGCGCCAGCGGCCGATGAGCAGGGCGCCGAAGGTCAGCCACGACAGCACGCTGAGCACGGTCTTGTGGGTGAGCTTCTGGACCAGGAAGTTGTCGACGAACAGCACGCCGGTCAGCAGCGTGGCGGTCAGCAGGATGAAGCCGACCGTGATCGTGCGGAACAGCAGGTCTTCCAGCTCCGTCAACGGCGGCAGTGCGCGCAGCCACAGGTGGAATTCGCGCCGGCGCAGCGCGCGTTCCTGTGCCCACAGCATCACTGCCAACAATGCGGCGATCGCCAGCGCGGCGTAGGCCAACAGGGCCAGCCATGCATGCAGCTGCAGGCGCCAGTCCAGCCCGTTCGTGGCCTGGTGGCCGTGGAAGTGGTACGTCGCCAGCAACAGCGCGGCCAGCGGGAAGGCGACCACGCCAAGGGCGGCCATGCGGCCCTGGATCGCGACCAGCAGCGTCATCACCGCCATGCCCAGCGACACCAGCGACAGCGCGGCGAAGAAATGCATGTCCGGGCCGCCCGGGGTGCGCCACGCCACCAGCAGGTGGTAGGTGCCGTGCAGGATGACCGCGCCCAGCGCCGGCCAGACCCAGGGGCGCGGCGCATCGCCGGTGTCGCGGGCCACGGAGCGGACCAGCATGCCTGCGGACAGCAGGTAGAGCGCGACGGCGATGAGAATGAGTGTCATCGGGGGAGTGTCGCACAGCGGCTGTGCGCGGCGCAGTGTCTGGGTGGTGCGGGACGGGGATGGCGGGCGGGGCCGCTATAATCGCCGTCCGTTTTCCCTGGTCCTGCCTGCCCCCATGTTCGAATCCCTGACCCAGCGACTCTCCGGCACCATCGAGCGCCTGCGCGGCCGCGGCCGCCTGAGCGAGGAGAACATCCGCGAGGCGACCCGCGAAGTCCGCATCGCCCTGCTGGAGGCCGACGTCGCCCTGCCGGTGGTGCAGGCGCTGATCGAGCGCATCAAGGTGCGCGCCGTCGGCCAGGAAGTGCTGAAGTCGCTCACCCCCGGCCAGGCGCTGATCAAGGTGGTCCGCGACGAGCTGACCGCGGTGATGGGTTCGCAGGCCAGCGACCTGAACCTCAACGTGCCCGCACCCGCCGTCATCCTGATGGCCGGCCTGCAGGGCGCGGGCAAGACCACCACCGTCGGCAAACTGGCCAAGCACCTGCGCGAGAAGCGCAAGAAGAAGGTCATGGTGGTCAGCGCCGACGTCTACCGTCCGGCCGCGATCGAGCAGCTGAAGACGCTGGCGCAGCAGGTGGACGTGCTGTTCTTCCCGTCCGATGCGGCGCAGAAGCCCGAGGCCATCGTCCGCGCCGCCATCGACGACGCGAAGAAGTCCTTCGTCGACGTGCTGCTGGTCGACACCGCCGGCCGCCTGGCGATCGACGAGGCCATGATGGCCGAGATCAAGGCGCTGCACGCGGCGGTGAAGCCGGTGGAGACGCTGTTCGTCGTCGACGCAATGACCGGCCAGGACGCGGCCAACACCGCCAAGGCCTTCAGCGAGGCGCTGCCGCTGACCGGCGTGGTGCTGACCAAGACCGATGGCGATGCGCGCGGCGGCGCGGCGCTGTCGGTGCGCTACATCACCGGCAAGCCGATCAAGTTCATCGGCGTGGGCGAAAAGCCCGATGGCCTGGATGTGTTCCACCCCGAACGCGTGGCCAACCGCATCCTCGACATGGGCGACGTGCTGTCGCTGGTCGAGCAGGTCGAGCAGAACGTCGACCGCGAGAAAGCCGAGAAGCTCGCCGCCAAGGTCATCAAGGGCAAGAAGTTCGACCTCAACGACATGCGCGACCAGCTGGAGCAGATGCAGAACATGGGCGGCATCAGCGGCCTGATGGACAAGCTGCCGGGCATGGGCCAGATCCCCGAACACGTGAAGCAGCAGGTGCAGCAGGGCAAGGAAGTGCCGCGCATGATCGCCATCATCAACTCGATGACGAAGAAGGAGCGCCGCAACCCGACGCTGCTCAATGGTTCGCGCCGTGCCCGCATCGCCAAGGGCGCAGGCCTGACGCCTGCCGACGTCAACAAGCTGATGAAGCAGTACCAGCAGATGGAAAAAATGATGGGCAAGCTGGCCGGCGGCGGCATGAAGGGCATGATGCGCAACATGAAGAGCATGATGGGTGGCCGCGGCGGCATGCCGTTCCGGTGAGGTTTTTGCACGTGTAGGAGCGACGTAAGTCGCGACCGTACACCTGCAGAGTTCATGGCGCTTTCGTTGTCGCGGTCGCGACTTACGTCGCTCCTACAGTGGCATAAGGAGCCGCTCGCATGATTCCGGCATTCCTCAACGGCAGACCTGCCACCGCCGACGATCTGCGCGCCCTCGCACTGGCCAACTACGGTCACTTCACCTCGATGCAGGTGCGCGATGGCGCGGTGCAGGGCCGTGCGCTGCATCGGCAGCGGCTGGAAGAGGCGACGCTCGCGCTGTTCGGCACGACGCTGGACGGCGACAATGCGCTGAAGCTGGCGGCGCAGGCGATGGATCATGCCGGCCTGCGCGATGCGTCGGTCCGCATCACCGTATTCTCCACCCGCTTCGACTACCGCGATCCCTCGCGCAATGTCGTGCCCGACGTGCTGGTGACGCTGTCACCGGCCGCATCGGCGGGCAAGCCCGCGTTGCGGGTGAAGTCGTACCCGTTCGTCCGCCCGTTGCCGCAGTACAAGCACGTGGGTACGTTCCCCCTGTTCCACTACCGCCGACAGGCGCTCGCGGACGGCTACGACGACGCCTTGTTCGTCGATCCGGCGGGGCAGGTGGTCGAGGGGTCGATCTGGAATCTGGGCCTGTGGGACGGCCAGGCCATCGTCTGGCCGGCAGGGCCCGCCCTGCGGGGAACGACCGAACGGCTGTTGCGGGCGGCCCTGGATCAGGCGGGCGTTCTGCAGCGCGTGGCCACCGTCAGGCTGGACGAACTGGGGGACTTTCGGGCCGCCTTCGCCTGCAATGCCAGTGGTTTGCAGCCCATTGTCATGGCGGACGCTGTCGCATGGGGGGCTGATACGGCCCTGATGGCCCAGTTGGATGACGTTCTTGAGGCCGCCCCGCGGGCGTCGCTGGCCTGATCTGCCGGGTCACCCGTCCGGGGTGGGTTTTCCTGATCGATTCAATGGCTTAGAATAACTGGCTTACCTCGCCATTCTGGCGACTGGGCAGCACTGGAAAACACCATGGTCAAGATCCGTCTCACCCGCGGCGGCGCGAAGAAGCGCCCCTTCTACCACATCATCGTCACCGACTCGCGCAGCGCGCGCGACGGCCGCAACATCGAGCGCGTGGGTTTCTACAACCCGGTCGCCGCTGGTGCCGAGAAGCGCGTTGAACTCAACATCGCCCGTGTCGACCATTGGGTTGGGAACGGCGCGCAGCTGACCGAAAAGGTCCGCAACCTGTACAAGGAAGTCAAAGCCGCTCCCGCGGCCTGATGGTTCCGGCTGCGCGGATCGCGCGGCCTATCTTACGGATGAACACCGAGCGCCCACCGACCCCGCAGAAAATGATTCTGCTGGGAAGGCTTCTGGGCGCTTTTGGTGTGCGCGGCCAGATCAAGATCGAATCCTGGACCGAGCCGCGCGACGCCATCTTCCGCTACCAGCCGTGGACCCTGCGCGACGCCAGCGGCGCCGAACGCGAGTTGAGCGGCGCGCGGGGCAAAGCCTCCGGCAAGCACCTGGTGGCGACGCTGCCCGGCATGGAAGACCGCGACCAGGTGGAGGCGATGCACGGGCAGGAGATCTTCGTCCCGCGCTCCGCACTGCCGCCGCCGAGCGCCGGCGAGTTCTACTGGGTCGATCTGGAAGGCCTGCGCGTCATCCATGTCGACGGCACCGATTTCGGCACCGTCTCGCACCTGTTTTCGACCGGGGCCAACGACGTGTTGGTCGCGCGTGGCGATCGCGAACGGCTGATCCCGTTCGTCGAACCCGAGTACGTGCGCTCGGTGGATTTCGAAGCCGGCGTTGTGACCGTGGACTGGGATCCCGAGTTCTAGTCGTCCCGCGGGTGGCCGCAACCGCGGTTACCCTGTCTCCCCAACGGATTGCAGCCGATCGCCATGCGCATCGACGTCATGACCCTGTTTCCCGAGTTCATCGCCCAGGCGGCTGCCGTGGGCGTGGTCGGGCGTGCGCAGGAACGCGGCTTGCTGTCGCTGCATGGCTGGAATCCGCGCGATTACGCCAGTGGCGGCTACCGGCGGGTCGATGACCGTCCGTTTGGCGGCGGTCCCGGCATGGTGATGATGATCGAGCCGCTGCAGGCCTGCCTGTCAGCGGTGCGTGCGGCCGATACGGTACCGGCGCCGGTGATCTACCTGAGCCCGCAGGGCGCGCCGCTGACGCAGAAGAAGGCGCGCGAACTGGCGGCGCTGCCGCGCATGATCCTGCTGTGCGGGCGCTACGAGGGTGTGGACGAGCGCTTTCTCGAAGCCGAAGTGAACGAGGAGATTTCCATCGGCGACTACGTGCTGTCCGGCGGGGAACTGGCTGCGGCGGTGGTCATCGATGCGGTCGGTCGGCTGCAGGACGGTGCGCTGAACGATGCCGATTCGGCGGTGCAGGACAGTTTCGAAGGCGATGGCCTGCTGGATTGCCCGCATTTCACCCATCCGGCAGGCCACGCGCTGGGCGAGGTGCCGGCCGTGCTGCGCTCTGGCGACCACGCCGCGATCGCCCGCTGGCGGCGCCAACAGGCCCTGGGCCGGACCTGGTTGCGCCGTCCGGACCTGTTGGACGAAGCCGGCCTGTCCAAGGCCGACAAGGCCCTGCTGGCCGCGTTTCGGGCCGGTCTGCCGGGCGTAGACGGGGCAGGGTAGCCAGCTCCGGCGGGAATCCGGTAGAATGCGCGACCCTTGGGCGGTTCTCGCCCCCGGACCCCATAACAATATCGTGCAGCGCAATCCGGCGACTGCATCAGGTTTCGTTGTCGCAAGACACAATCACGCATACACGCATTGGTGCCAACATGAGCAAGCTCCTCCAGGAATTCGAAGCCTCCCAGATCACGCGCGAGCTGCCCGCGTTCGGCCCCGGTGACACCGTGGTCGTCAACGTGAAGGTCAAGGAAGGCAACCGCGAGCGCGTACAGGCGTACGAAGGCGTCGTCATCGCCAAGAAGAACGCCGGCCTGAATTCGGCCTTCACCGTCCGCAAGATTTCGCACGGCTACGGCGTCGAGCGCGTCTTCCAGACCCACAGCGCCACCATCGACTCGGTCGAAGTGAAGCGCCGCGGCAAGGTCCGCGCCGGCAAGCTGTACTACCTGCGTGACCTGGAAGGTAAGGCTGCCCGCATCAAGGAAGACCTGGCCGCCAACGCCGCCGCCAAGGCCGCCCGCCAGGCTGCCGCCGCTGCCGCCGCCGAGTAATCCGGCACGAGCGTGTCGCAGGAACGGCCACCTCCGGGTGGCCGTTTGCGTTTCCGCCAGGCGAATTCCGGTGCAGACTTGCACCAACGGCCACGGAGAGCGACATGCGCCCGATGCGAATCCTTCCCATGGGTATCCTGCTGTTGTCGGCCTGCGCCAGCGATCCCGTGGCGTCGAACGATCCGTACGTGGCGGCGCCCTTTGCCTGGTGCGCCGACGAGGCACGTGCCGCCGCCTCGCAGCCGCTGCCGAAGGACGCCACGCCCACCCAGCGACGGGCGGCGCGTGATTTCCATATGTCCAAGGCCTGCCAGCGCGCTTACGAGCACAAGACCGAGCTGCCTTTTCCCGTCGTTCCCTCGCGCCTGCCGTGAGACGACCGTACTCCGTATTCCGATGACCGAATACGCCGATGCTTCCGTCCGCCTCGACCTGTGGCTGTGGGCGGCCCGTTTCTTCAGGACGCGCAGCCTAGCCAAGCAGTCCATCGAGACCGGCAAGGTCGACGTGGCCGGGCAGCGCGCGAAGTCCTCGCGCGCGGTGCGGGTGGGCGACACGCTGGTGGTGACGCGTGGCGACGATGTGTTCGACATCGAAGTCCTCGCGCTCAGCGACAAGCGTGGCTCGGCGTCCGTAGCCCATGCCCTGTACGTCGAGTCGGCGTCCTCGCGCGAGCGGCGTGCCGTCGCGCAGGCGGCACGGCAGGCGGAACGCGCGGGTTACCAGGCGCCGCAGTCGCGACCGGACAAGCGCGCGCGCCGGCTGATCCGTGCGCTGGGCGATATCGACGCGTTGTAGTGGCGGGGCAAAGAGAAAGGGCGCCATCGGCGCCCTTTCTCTTCGTTGGCTCGACGCGGGCGCGTGTATCAGCGCCCGCCGCCGAACATGCCGCTGCCGATCTTGAGGATGTCGCCCAGGCCCAGCTGGCCATCGCCATCCTGGTCGAGCACGGCACCGAGCAGTCCGCCGCCGAGGCCACCCTGCTGCTGTGCGGCCTGCCGCTCCTGGCCAAGGACCTGGCCCAGCGCGTTCGGATTCGCATTGCCCTGGCCAAGAAAACGCTGCGCGAGGAACGACAGCACGATCGGGGCGAGGATCTTCATCAGCATCGCCGACTTGTCGCCGCCCAGCCCCGTCGCCTGACCCAGGCTGGCCTCCGCACGTGGCTGCGCGCCGCCGAAGATCTTTCCGAGGATGGCGCCGCCATCCGTCTGCCGGATGGGCGTTGATCCGCCGCCCAGGACCGCTCCCAGCACGCTACCCAGATCCAGACCCGCATAGTCCTTCTGCAGTGCGCCGAACAGCGCTTCTGCCCCCTGCGGTTGCGCGGCGTTCTTGCCCAGCGCACCCAGCAGCAACGGCAGGGCCGCCGCCACCGCGCCGGAGGCCTGCATCTGTCCTACGCCGAGCTGCTGCGAAACCTGCTGCAACGGCGCGCCCTGCAGTTGGGCGAAGAGTTCTTCTGCGAGTGACTGGTTGCTCATCGTGTGACCGTCCTCCTGGACGAGTGATAGTGGCGGCTACCATCCTAGCGCCAAATAATGTGATCGCCGCCTCACACTAGCGATGGCCGACCAGCGGAAGTGCCGACGCCGCCGTCCCGTGCAGGCGTGCGGCGTCGGCAGGCTCGGTACGGCGGAATGATTCCGCTGTGGATGTCAGCGCAGGTCGAAGCGGTCCAGTTCCATCACCTTGGTCCAGGCGGCCACGAAGTCGCCGACGAACTTCGCCTTGCCGTCCTGGCTGGCATAGACCTCGGCCAGTGCGCGCAGCACCGAGTTGGAGCCGAACACCAGGTCGGCGCGCGTGCCCGTCCACGTCACTGCGCCGCTCTTGCGGTCGCGACCTTCATAACCGTTGGCGCCGGTGGCCTTCCACTCGATGCCCATGTCGAGCAGGTTGACGAAGAAGTCGTTGCTCAGCGTGCCGGGCTTATCCGTGAACACGCCCTGCTCGCCGCCGGCATTCGCGCCGAGCACGCGCAAGCCGCCGACCAGCGCCGTCATCTCGGGCGCGGTGAGCGTCAGCAACTGCGCCCGATCCACCAGCAGGTGTTCGGCGGGAACGGCCGAGCGCCCCTTCAGGTAGTTGCGGAAGCCATCGGCGAATGGTTCCAGCACGGCGAACGAGTCGACGTCGGTCTGGTCGGCGCGCGCATCGGTGCGGCCCGGGCGGAACGGCACGGTGACGGCATGGCCGCCGGCCTTCGTCGCCTGCTCGATGCCGACGCCACCCGCCAGCACGATCAGGTCGGCCAGCGACACCTTCTTGCCGCCGGCGGCATCCAGGTTGAATTCCATCTGGATGCGTTCCAGCGCCTTCAGCACCCTCGCCAGCTGTTCGGGCTGGTTGACCGCCCAGTCCTTCTGCGGGGCGAGGCGGATCCGCGCGCCGTTCGCACCGCCGCGCTTGTCGCCGCCGCGGAACGTGGAGGCCGACGCCCACGCGGTCGACACCAGTTCCGCCACCGACAGGCCCGACGCGGCGATCTTCTGCTTCAGCGCCTCGACATCGCCGGCGTCGATCGCCGCGTAGTCGGCCTTCGGCAGCGGGTCCTGCCACACCAGTTCTTCCTTCGGGACTTCCGGGCCGAGGTAACGCACGCGCGGACCCATGTCGCGGTGGGTCAGCTTGAACCACGCGCGTGCGAACGCTTCCGCGAAGGCCTGCGGGTTTTCCAGGAAGCGCTTCGAGATCGGGCCATAGATCGGATCGAAACGCAGCGACAGATCGGTGGTCAGCATCTTGGGGCGCTGTTTCTTCATCTTGTCGTGCGCGAACGGCACATCTTCCGGCGCGTCCTTGGCGACCCACTGGTGTGCGCCGGCCGGGGATTTCTCCAGCTCCCACTCGAAGCCGAACAGGTTCTCGAAGAACTTGTTGCTCCACAGCGTCGGCGTCTGCGTCCAGGTGATCTCGATGCCGGAGGTGATGGTGTCGCCGCCGCGGCCGCTGCCGAACGTGTTGTGCCAGCCGAAGCCCTGCGCTTCCAGTTCGTCGGCTTCGGGCTCGGCGCCGACGTTGTCGGCGGGGCCGGCACCGTGGGTCTTGCCGAAGGTGTGGCCGCCGGCGATCAGCGCCACGGTTTCCTCATCGTCCATCGCCATGCGCGCGAACGTGTCGCGGATGTCCTTCGCCGCCAGCAGTGGATCCGGATTGCCGTCCGGACCTTCCGGATTCACGTAGATCAGGCCCATCTGCACCGCGGCGAGCGGGTTCTCGAGGCGGCGCGAATGCACATCGCCGTCGGCATCGTCATCGGACACCAATACGCCCTCATCGCCCGGCTTCACGACGCCGTCGGAGCCATGTGCGTAGCGCACATCGCCGCCCAGCCACGTGGTTTCGCGGCCCCAGTAGACGTCCTGGTCCGGCTCCCACACGTCCTCGCGGCCACCGCCGAAGCCGAAGGTGCGGAAGCCCATCGTCTCCAGCGCCACGTTGCCGGTGAGGATCATCAGGTCGGCCCAGGAAATGCCCTGGCCGTACTTCTGCTTGATCGGCCACAGCAGGCGGCGTGCCTTGTCCAGGCTGACGTTGTCCGGCCAGCTGTTGAGCGGGGCGAAGCGCTGTTGTCCGCGTCCGCCGCCGCCGCGCCCGTCCTGGATGCGGTACGTGCCCGCGCTATGCCATGCCATGCGGATGAAGAGGCCGCCATAGTGGCCGAAGTCGGCCGGCCACCAGTCCTGCGAATCGGTCATCAGGTCGCGCAGGTCCTTCTTTAGTGCGTGGTAGTCCAGCTTGTTGAAGGCCTCGGCGTAGTCGAAGTCGCCCGCCAGCGGATTGGAGCGCGACGAATGCTGGTTCAGCAGGTCCACGCGCAGCTGGTTGGGCCACCAGTCGCGGTTGCCGGTGCCGCCGCCTGCGGTCTGGTGGAACGGGCACTTCGATTCGGTGGTCATGGGTTTCCTTCCTTTGGCCGTCGGGTGTGGGTGGGAATGGGATGGAGCGGAGAGACTGCAAGGCGATGCCGCGCGAAACGAGCTTGGTCGCGCGTAGTCAGATGAGAAGGGGGCTATGCCGGCAGATCGGCAACGTGGGGACTCGCATGGCTGACGTCCTTCAAGGGCGTTGGCGGATGGCGACCAGACTAGGCAGTGCGAACGATCAATGAAAATCGTTTGTGACGAAGAGTTCGATAGCGGTTTTCAATGGTGCGTTGCGCCATCGAAAGGCATCCCGTCGCGTGCATCACGATACTCCGCGCGCGTTACGCGGATGTTGGAGAGAGGTGCGAGGGAGGACGCTGCGATGTTGCCTCGCAGCGTCCATGCGCCCGTGCGGGCGACACGCGTTACTCGGTCAGAGCAGAGCCTTGAGCCGGTAGAGCGCTTCCAGTGCCTGCTTCGGTGTCAGCTCGTCCGGATCGATCGCGGCCAGCGCGTCCTGTGCGGCCGACGGTGCAGCAGCGAACAGGCCGAACTGCTGCGGGGCGTCGAGCGCCTGCGGGGCCATGTCGGACGCATGCGTCTCCCGGCCGCGCTGCTCCAGTTCCGCCAGCCGGCGACGCGCCTGCTGCAGCGTGGTCTTCGGCAGACCGGCCAGCGCCGCGACCTGCAGGCCGAAGCTGCGGTCCGCCGCGCCGTCCTTCACCGCGTGCATGAAGACCAGCGAGTCGCCGTGTTCCACCGCGTCCAGATGCACGTTGGCGATGCCGCTGCCGGACTCGTTGGCCAGCGCGGTCAGTTCGAAGTAGTGCGTGGCGAACAGCGTGTAGCAACGATTGCTGGCGGCCAGGTGGCGCGCCACCGCGTCGGCCAGCGCCAGGCCGTCGTAGGTCGACGTGCCGCGGCCGATCTCGTCCATCAGCACCAGGGACTGTGCGGTGGCGTGGTGCAGGATGTAGCTGGTCTCGGCCATTTCCACCATGAAGGTGGATTGCCCGCGTGCGAGGTCGTCGCCGGCGCCGATGCGGGTCAGGATGCGGTCGATCGGTCCGATCACCGCGCGCGACGCCGGTACGAAGCTGCCGATATGCGCGAGCAGCACGATCAGTGCGTTCTGGCGCATGTAGGTCGACTTGCCGCCCATGTTCGGGCCGGTGATCACGAGCATGCGGCGCGCCTCGTCCATGCGCAGGTCGTTGGGCTCGAACGGCTCCTTGCGCACCGCCTCGACCACCGGATGGCGACCGCGTTCGATACACAGCCCCGGCGCATCGCCGAGTTCGGGTTGCGCCCAGTCCAGTTCCTGCGCGCGTTCGGCGAAGGCCGCCAGCACGTCGAGTTCGCTCAGGCCGGCGGCACAGCGCTTCAGCGGTTCGAGGCCTGCGTTGAGCGTGTCCAGCAGGGCGTCGTAGAGCAGCTTCTCGCGCGACAGCGAGCGTTCGCGCGCCGACAGCACCTTGTCCTCGAACTGCTTCAGTTCTTCGGTGATGTAGCGCTCGGCGCCCGTCAGGGTCTGCCGGCGCGTGTAGTGGACCGGCGCCTTGTCGGCCTGGCCCTTGCTGATCTCGATGTAATAGCCGTGCACGCGGTTGTAGCCGACCTTCAACGTGGCGATGCCGCTGCTCGCACGCTCGCGCGCTTCCAGATCGACCAGGAACTGGTCGGCATGCGTGCTGAGCCGGCGCAGTTCGTCGAGTTCGGCGTCGTAGCCGTCGGCCAGTACGCCGCCATCGGTGAGCTTCAGCGGCGGCTGCGGCGCGATCGCGGCCAGCAGCAGCGCGGCGGTCTCGTCGTGTTCGCCCAGTTCCGAGGCGAGTGCCTGCAGGCGCGGCGAGTCGAGCGGCTGCAGGTGTGCGCGGACATCGGGCAGCAGCGCCAGGCCATCGCGCAACGTGGACATGTCGCGCGGGCGCGCCGAGCGCAGCGCCACGCGGGTGAGGATGCGTTCGAGATCGCCCAGCGCGCGGAAGCCGGTCCGCAGGTCACGGTCCGTGCCGTGGCCGATCAGGGTCGCCACCGCATGATGGCGTTCGCCCAGCAGCACGCGGTCGCGCAGCGGGCGGTGCAGCCACCGGCGCAGCAGGCGGCCGCCCATCGGGGTGACCGTGGTATCCAGCACGCCGAGCAGGGTGTGCCTGGTGTCGCCGTCGACGCGCGTATCCAGCTCCAGGTGCCGGCGCGTGGCGGCGTTCATCGCGATGGCGTCGCCGGCGGATTCGACCGCGATCGCGGTCAGGTGGGGCAGCCGCTGCTTCTGGGTTTCTTCCACATAGCCGAGCAGTGCGCCGGCCGCACCGGTGGCCAGCGCCTTGTCGTCGATGCCGAAGCCGGTCAGGTCGTGCAGGCCGAAGAAGGCGAGCAGTTGCCGGCGCCCGCTATCGGGATCGAACAGCCACGGCGCGCGCCGGCGGATACCGGTGCGCTGCTGCAGGAACGCGGGCAGGCCTTCTTCGTCGGGGATCAGCAGCTCGGCCGGCTCCAGGCGCGCGAGTTCGGCCTCCAGCGCGTCCTCGCCATCCACTTCGTTGACCATGAAGCGGCCACCGGCGAGGTCGGCCCAGGCCAGGCCGTAGCCCGAGCGCCCGCGACAGACGGTCATCAGCAGGGTGTCGCGACGCTCGTTGAGCAGGGCCTCGTCGGTCACCGTGCCTGGTGTGACCACGCGGACCACCTTGCGTTCCACCAGACCCTTTGCCAACGCCGGATCGCCGATCTGCTCGCAGATCGCCACCGATTCGCCCAGCGCGACCAGGCGGGCCAGGTAGCCCTCGCAGGCATGCACCGGCACGCCCGCCATCGGGATCGGCGCGCCGCCGGAACTGCCGCGCTGGGTCAGGGTGATGTCGAGCAGCCGCGCGGCCTTGCGCGCGTCGTCGTAGAACAGCTCATAGAAATCGCCCATCCGGAAGAACACCAGCAGGTCCGGGTACTCCGCCTTGGCGGCGAAGAACTGCTTCATCAGGGGCGTGTGTTCCGACTTGTCTTTGCTCACGAGGCCAGCGGGGAAGGGAGTGCGAAAGGACCTCGATTGTAGCGGTTGGGCGCCGTCGCCCGCGGCGGTCGGACTTGTGTGCCAATGACGACGGAACGCGATTTGCATGACACGCGAAAGGAGGCTTCGCGAGCGGGGCAAGGGGGGTTCCGCACGATCGTTCGGAAAATCAGGGGCTTATCCGTGCCAAAGTCACATACTCCGTATCGACGCAGTGCAGAATGCATGCGTTGTAAAACGGATGTTAGTTTCGCGTTGACGCAAGGGGAGTTGCGTCCGTCATAGCGGCATCGCCGCACGCCACATCGGTAACCACCACAGCATCAACCGCCAGACATGACCCTTGGGAGGGGACAACATGGTCAACGCATCGCCCAGGCACAAAGCGCTTTCGCTCGCCGTCTTCACCGCGCTCTGCGCCAGCACGCAGGCGTACGCGCAACAGGCTGCCGCGCCGGCCGGCGAGGAAGAGCCGACCACGCTGGCCACCATGACGGTCACCGCGCAGAAGCGCGAAGAAGCCATGCAGGACGTGCCGATCGCGATCACTGCGATCTCGGAGCAACTGCTGCAGGACACCGGCGTGCGCGACATCAAGGACCTGCAGACCCTGGTGCCGGGCCTGACCGTCACCAGCACGCAGAGCGAGGCGATCACCACCGCGCGTATCCGCGGCGTGGGTACGGTCGGCGACAACGTAGGCCTGGAATCGTCGGTCGGCGTGGTGATCGATGGCGTGTACCGCCCGCGCAACAGCGTCGGCTTCGGCGACCTCGGCCAGCTTGAGCGCATCGAAGTGCTGAAGGGTCCGCAGGGCACGGTGTTCGGCAAGAACACCTCTGCCGGCGTCATCAACGTCATCACCCGTCGTCCCAGCTACACGCAGAGCGCCGAAGGTGAGGTCACCGCAGGCAACTATGGTGCGCTGGGTATCTCCGGCGCCTACAACGATGCGCTGGGCGAAGTCGGCGCCTTCAACATCTATGCGGCCAAGCGCAAGCGCGGTGGCTGGATGGATGTGCGCACCGGCAACGGTCCGCGACAGGAAACCGAAGACAACGACCAGAATTTCCAGACCGTGCGCGCCAAGCTGTTGCTCGAGCCGACGGAGAACCTGGAAATCCTGGTATCCGGCGACTTCACCAGCCGCGAGGAAAACTGCTGCGCAGCCGTGCAGACCACCGTCGGCGCGACGGCGGCCATCCTCAACCGGCTGGCTGGCGGTCAGGCGGTGGCCGCGCCGACCGACAACCCGTTCAATCGCGTGGCGTACAGCAACCGCCCGACCACACAGGACATCAAGGAAAACGGCGTCGCCGTCGAAGTGAACTGGGATTCGTCCTGGTTCGGCGGCGCCACGCTGACGTCGATCACCGCCCAGCGCGAGTGGGAGGCGATCAACGGCCTCGATTACGACTTCAGCACGGCCGATATCCTGTACCGCGTGGCGGACAAGGACGAGTCGTTCACCGGCTTCAAGACCTTCAGTCAGGAATTCCGCCTGACCGGCTCGACCGATCGCATCGACTGGATGGTCGGTGCGTTCTACACCGACGAGGACCTCGACCGCACCGAAACCTACCGGATCGGCCAGCAGTACGAGCCCTACCTGTCGGTTGCGCTGCTGTCGATGATCAATCCCGCGCTGGGGGCGTCGCCGACCGCGCCGCTGTTCCTGTCGCAGGCGAGTGGTCGCCCCTTCGGCAGCGCATTTGCCGGGCTCGGCGCGCTGGACACTTACCAGCAGAGCGCCAAGAGCACGGCGCTGTTCACCAACAACACGTGGCACGCGACGGACGCGCTCGACCTCACGCTGGGCCTGCGCTACACCCGCGAAAAGAAAACCCTGATTTCGAACTACAGCAATCCGAACGGCGGCGCCGGCTGTGGTTCGATGCTCGCCAACCCGGCGCAGGTTGTCGCCGCCCTGGTGGCGCGTGGCCTGAGCGTTGCGCAGGCCAGTGCTGCGGCACCTACCGTGGTGGGCTACGGCTGTCTGCCGTGGGCCAATCCGCTGCACAACGCACCGTCGCGCGACACGGTGCAGAGCCGCGAAGAGAAGGAATGGTCCGGCACGCTGAAGGCGGCCTATCGCTGGAACGACAACGTGATGACCTACGGCTCGTTCGCGCGTGGGTACAAGGGTGGTGGCTTCAACCTTGATCGCGTGCAGTCGTCGAACGGCCTGTCCAGCGGCGGCACCGGTATCGTGCCAGTGCTCGACACCTCGTTCGCGGGAGAATTCGTCGACAGTTACGAGCTGGGTGCCAAGACCACCTGGCTGGACGGCAACCTGCTGCTGAACGCCACGCTGTTCCGCCAGAAGTACGAGAACTTCCAGCTCAACAGCTTCCTCGGTACCAGTTTCGTGGTGCGTTCCATTCCCGAGGTGGTCTCCCAGGGCCTGGATGCCGAGCTGATGTGGCAGCCCAAGTCGATCCGTGGCCTGATGCTGCAGAGCGGCCTGATGTATGCCGACACCACCTACGGCGACACCATTCCGGGCGGCGATTTCGTCGCGCCGACCGGTGCGCTGTACAAGCTGCCCGGTTCGCAGATGAGCTTTGCGCCGAAGTGGTCGGGTTCCGCATCGGTGACCTACGAGTGGGACATCGGCAGCTTGATGGCGCGGTTCAACATCGGTGCGAAATATGTGTCCAAGTACAACACTGGCTCCGATCTCGATCCGGAGAAAACGCAGGACGCCTATACCGTCGCAAACGCGCGTATCGGCATCGGTGCACAGGACCAGCGCTGGATGCTGGAATTGTGGGGCACCAACATCACCAACGAGGACTATGTGCAGGTCGGTTTCGACGGCCCGCTGCAGAACGTGTCCCCGGCACCGAACAATCCGTTCAACACCTTCAACGCGTTCCTCGGCGCGCCGCGCATGTATGGGGTCACCTTGCGCGTCCGCTACTGATTCCAGCGGCATGATGTAGCGAGCGGCCCGCTTGGACAGCGGGCCGCTCTTTTTTGCTGCTCCGGTATCGCGACAGCGCGGTTCAAATCGGCTACAACACCCATGCCCCCTTGCTGGAACCGATGATGTCCGTTCCCACCGATGAAGCGCTGCGCGTCCTGGCCCATCGTCTAGGCGAGCATCTGAGACACGGACGCGATCGTCTGGTGACCGCGGAAAGCTGTACCGGTGGCTGGATCGCCAAGTGCGTCACCGATATCGCGGGGTCGTCCGACTGGTTCGACTGCGGGTTGGCGGCTTACAGCTACGAGGCCAAGCAGGCGCTGTTGGGCGTGCGTCCGCAGACGCTGGAAACGCATGGCGCCGTCAGCCGGGAAACCGTCATTGAAATGGTGTCGGGCGCGCTGGTGAATTCCGGCGCGAGCGTTGCCGTGGCGGTCACCGGCATCGCCGGTCCGGGCGGCGGCAGCCCCGACAAGCCGGTGGGGACGGTGTGGATCGGCTGGAAGCGTCGTGGCGGCTATGCGCGGGCGGAGATCTTCCAGTTCGACGGTGATCGCGATGTGGTACGCCGGCAGACGGTAGCTGCCGCCCTGCGCGGGCTGGAGGCGGTCTGACCGCGCCTGCGCCTTCCGTTTGAGGAGGACGATTGGGGGGTGCAGTCACGGAAGCGCGCGCAGAGTGCTTGCAGAGTGCGGTCATTAGTAGTAATACTACTAATCATGGACCTGACCGATACCCAGCACGCCATTCTCGCCCTGATCGCCGAGCGGCTCGACGCCGAGGGCATGCCGCCGTCACAGGCGGAAATCGCCAAGGCGTTCGGTTTCAAGGGCGTCCGGGCCGCCCAGTACCACTTGGAGGCACTGGAACAGGCGGGTGCCATTGAACGGGTTCCGGGCCGTGCGCGCGGGATTCGCTTGCTGAAAGCGCCACTTTCCGCACAGCCCGATCTGGCATTTCCCTCCGCCAACGACGATGGCCTGCGGATTCCGGTGCTGGGGCAAGTCGCGGCCGGTGCCCCGATCGGCGCCGACGCAGGTCATCATGACTATGTGTTGCTGGATCGCGCCTTCTTCGCGCCCGCCCCGGATTACCTGTTGAAGGTCAAGGGTGACTCCATGCGCGATGAGGGTATTTTCGATGGCGACCTGATCGGCGTGCATCGCACGCGGGATGCGCGCTCAGGACAGATCGTGGTTGCGCGTGTAGACGATGCCATCACCGTCAAACTGCTGAAGATCGGCAAGGACCGTATCCGGCTGTTGCCCCGCAACCCCGACTATGCCCCCATCGACGTGCTGCCCGACCAGGACTTCGCCATCGAGGGCTTGTATTGCGGTCTGGTGAGGCCCAACCGGTGATGCCGGCCACGGTTCCGACATCGCCGGGCGGCGTTTCCCGATGCATCTGCGCGTCGGGGCCCGATGTCGGTGAGCGGATGTCGACGATTAATTTCACTCCTGCCCGTACCGTCGCAGCCTGTGCGATGGGGCCCCACCACACTGATCGCACCTGACCACATTGACTAGGACCACGACGATGGACGAGAACAAGAAGCGCGCCCTTTCCGCCGCCCTGACCCAGATTGAGCGCCAGTTCGGCAAGGGCTCGGTGATGCGCATGGGCGACCGGGTTATCGAGCCCGTCGAGATCATCCCCACGGGCTCGCTGATGCTGGACATCGCCTTGGGGATCGGCGGCCTGCCGCGTGGCCGCGTCGTCGAAATCTATGGTCCGGAGTCCTCCGGCAAGACCACCCTGACCCTGCAGGCGATCGCCCAGTGCCAGAAGCAGGGCGGCACGGCCGCGTTCATCGATGCCGAGCATGCGCTGGACCCGATCTATGCCGCCAAGCTGGGCGTCAACGTGGACGATCTGCTGCTGTCGCAGCCGGACACGGGCGAGCAGGCGCTGGAAATCGCCGACATGCTGGTCCGCTCGGGCTCCATCGACATCGTGGTCATCGATTCCGTGGCGGCTTTGACGCCGCGGGCGGAAATCGAGGGTGAAATGGGCGACCAGCTGCCGGGCCTGCAGGCCCGCCTGATGAGCCAGGCGTTGCGCAAGCTCACCGGCAATATCAAGCGCTCCAACACCACGGTGATCTTCATCAACCAGTTGCGCATGAAGATTGGCGTGATGATGCCCGGCCAGAGTCCGGAAACCACCACGGGCGGCAACGCGCTGAAGTTCTACGCGTCGGTCCGTCTGGATATCCGTCGCATCGGTGCCATCAAGAAGGGCGACGAGATCATCGGCAACCAGACCAAGATCAAGGTGGTCAAGAACAAGCTGGCCCCCCCCTTCAAGCAGGTCGTCACCGAGATCCTGTACGGCGAAGGCATCAGCCGCGAGGGTGAATTGATCGACATGGGCGTGGAAGCCAAGCTGGTCGACAAGGCCGGTGCCTGGTACAGCTACGGCAGCGAGCGTATCGGACAGGGCAAGGACAACTCACGGACGTTCCTGCGCGAGAACCCGGCCATTGCCGCCAAGCTGGAAGCCGAACTGCGGGAAAAGTTCCAGCCGGCCGAGGCGCAGCGTGAAGAAAGTGCCGACGACGGTGAGTAAGGATTGGTGAGCGGGGAGGGCGTGCGCGGCAATGGTGGATGAGGGCGAAAAGGCGGTCAGTGCGCGCCGTCGCCCCAAGCCTGCTGAGCGAACGCCGCTGCAGCGGGCGCTGGAACTGCTGACCCGCCGCGAGCACTCCCAGCGCGAACTGTCCCGGAAGCTGAGCTTCCGGGGCGTGGAGGCGGCCGATGTGCGATCGGCCGTGGACCGGCTGGCGGGCGAAGGCTGGCAAAGCGACACGCGCTTTGCCGAAGCCCTGGTTCGCAGCCGGGTCTCGGGTGGTTATGGTCCGCTGCGGATCAAGGCCGAACTGTCCACCCATGGATTGGACCGCGAGGCGGTCGCGGCGGCGATGGCCACCTTCGATGGCGACTGGACCGAAACGGCGTGCGACCTCGTCCGCCGGCGTTTCGGTCCAGGCCGCCAGATCGATCAGTCGCAGCGGCGGAAAATCGCCGATTTCCTCATCCGGCGCGGCTTCGATGGCGCTGCGGTTCGTGCCGCAAGCCGGCTGGAGCCCGAGGACTGGGACGGGACAGCCTGATAATCTAGGGCATTGGGTTGCTTCCACCCGGCCGTGTCCGCATGTTGCGGACAGCGCGGTGCAAGAAAGCGCCTTCCAGCCAATGCCTGCCAGATGACCACTTCCAAGACCTTCAGCACCCGCCAGATCCGCCAGGATTTCCTCGATTTCTTCGCCGGAAAGGGCCACACCATCGTGCCCTCCGCTTCGTTGGTACCCGGCAATGACCCCACGTTGTTGTTCACCAACTCCGGCATGGTGCAATTCAAGGACGTGTTCCTGGGCGCGGAGAAGCGCAGCTACGTGCGCGCCGCCGACGTCCAGCGCTGCCTGCGCGCCGGCGGTAAGCACAACGATCTCGATTCGGTCGGCTATACGGCGCGCCACCACACGTTCTTTGAAATGCTGGGTAACTGGTCCTTCGGCGATTACTTCAAGAAGGAAGCCATCGGCTGGGCATGGGAGCTGCTGACCGAGGTCTGGAAGCTGCCGAAGGAGCGCCTGCTGGTCACCGTGTACCACAACGATGACGAGGCCTACGATCTCTGGCACGACATGATCGGCCTGCCTGCCGAGCGCATCGTGCGTATCGGCGACAACAAGGGCGCGCCTTACGCCTCGGACAATTTCTGGCAGATGGCCGACACGGGACCCTGCGGACCGTGCACCGAGATCTTCTACGACCACGGCGACCACATTGCAGGCGGCCCGCCAGGGTCGCCTGACGAAGACGGCGATCGTTACATCGAGATATGGAACAACGTTTTCATGCAGTTCGACCGCCAGCCCGATGGCACGCTGGTGCCGCTGCCGGCACCCTGCGTTGACACGGGGATGGGACTGGAGCGCCTCGCGGCGGTCCTGCAGCACGTCCATACCAACTACGAGATCGACCTGTTCCAGACGCTGATCCGCAAGGCCAGCGAACTCACGGGCACGACCGACCTCGAGAACAAATCGCTGCGCGTCATCGCAGACCACATCCGCGCGTGCAGCTTCCTGATCGTGGATGGCGTTCTGCCATCCAACGAGGGTCGTGGCTATGTCTTGCGCCGGATCATCCGTCGCGCGCTGCGCCACGGCTGGATGTTGGGCGTTCGCCAGCCCTTCTTCCATAAGATGGTCGACACGCTGTCGGAGCTGATGGGCGACGCCTACCCGGAGTTGCCGGCAACGCGTGAACTCGTCGAGCGTGCGCTAAAGGCCGAAGAGGAGCGGTTCGCCGAGACGCTGGATTCCGGTATGCGGATCTTCGATGACATCGCCACGCGCGTGGTCGATGGCGTGATCCCGGGTGCCGATGCCTTCCGGCTATACGACACCTATGGATTCCCGGTCGACTTGACTGCTGACATCGCGCGCGAGCGTGGGCTGACGGTGGATATGGCAGGATTCGACGCCGCGATGGAGCAGCAACGGGAAACGGCCCGTGCCGCGGGCAGGTTCACCTCAAGTACGGGTCTGCCTGCGGATCTCGTGGCCAAATTGTCACCGACGGTGTTCCTGGGCTACGACCAGCTCGATGCGGGCGGCCTGCGGGTTGCCGCGCTGCTGAAGGACGGGCGGCCAGTGTCGGCCGTGCAGGCAGGAGACGACGCAGTGGTCATCCTGGACCGCACGCCGTTCTACGCCGAGTCCGGTGGGCAGGTCGGTGATACCGGCGTTCTGGCAGAGCAAGGTGTTCAGTTCGATGTCGCCGACACGATCAAGTTCGCCGGCCAGTTCCATGGTCACGCCGGTCGTGTAGGGAAAGGCGCGCTGAAGGTCGGTGACCACGTGGTGGCATCGGTGGACACCGCGCGTCGCGCGAACACCATCCTCAACCATTCGGCTACCCACCTGTTGCATGCGGCATTGCGCGAAGTACTGGGTACGCACGTACAGCAGAAGGGCTCGCTGGTGGCGCCGGATCGCCTGCGATTCGATTTCTCCCACTTCCAGCCGATGACGGCCACAGAACTGGCCGAGATAGAACGTCGCGTCAACGTGCAGATCCGCGCAAACCATGCGGCGGAAGTGCATCAGATGGGAATGCAGGAGGCGCTGGACTTCGGTGCCATGGCGCTGTTCGGCGAGAAGTACGGCGAGCACGTGCGTGTATTGAAGATGGGCGATTACTCCACCGAGCTGTGTGGCGGCACCCATGTCGGCCGCACCGGCGATATCGGCTTGTTCAAGCTGGTAGGCGAAAGCGGCGTGTCCGCCGGTGTGCGGCGCATCGAGGCAGTGACAGGGCAGGGCGCACTCGATTACGTAGCCGACGAGGAGCGTCGTTTGATCGAAGCGGCTGGGCTGCTGGGTGGCAGTACGGGCGAGGTCGTCGAGAAGATCCGCGCGCTTTCCGACCGCCAGAAGAAGCTTGAGCGCGAACTGGAATCGTTGAAATCCAAAGCCGCTTCCACTGCCACCTCGGATTTGGGCGGCACTGCCGTCGATGTGGGCGGCATCCGCGTGCTTGCATCTCGCCTCGAAGGTTTTGACGCCAAGGCGCTACGCGATGCGGTGGATCGCCTGAAGCAGCAGCTCGGCGACGCGGTGATCGTCTTGGCGGGCACGTCTGACGGCAAGGCGGCGCTCGTCGCGGGTGTGAATGGCGCCGCAACCGGCCGGATCAAGGCGGGGGAACTCCTCTCACATATCGCGAGTCAGATCGGCGGCAAGGGCGGTGGTCGCCCGGACCTCGCCCAGGGTGGTGGTGAAGACGGGCCCGCCCTTGCGACCGCGCTGCAGGGCGTTCCGGGCTGGGTCGAACAGCGGCTCGGCTGACCAAGGCTAGACCAATCGGCGCTTGCGGCCGTGTACCTCCGGCCGCTAACATGCTTTAGGTTCATGAATGTACCAGGAAGCCACTGGCCGGCTTTCACGGAGCCAGCGCGCCCCCGGCACTATCCTTTGCCGGATTACGGAGAAGAAACATGTTGATCTTGACCCGCCGTGTCGGCGAAACCCTGATGATCGGCGATTCGGTCACGGTGACCGTGCTTGGCGTGAAAGGTAACCAGGTGCGCATCGGCATCACCGCGCCCAAGGATGTGGCGGTGCATCGCGAGGAAATCTATCAGCGCATCCAGCGCGGCGAAGAGATTGCCTCCACTTCAGCGTCGGAGAGCGCCACATCCGAGTAGTAATTTTGTTTGCCGGCCGCGCGGCGAGCCGCTATCCTATGCGGCCGCTGCAGCACGCCTGCAACGGGGGACAAAACCGGAGTGATGCCCGAGCGGCTGAAGGGGCTCCCCTGCTAAGGGAGTATAGGGTCAAAAGCCTTATCGAGGGTTCGAATCCCTCTCACTCCGCCAGTTTCGTCTGGCATGCACGCATCCATGGAGGCATGCAAGCAAGAGATCCGCGCTGCGAGAAAGTGTTCGTACGCACCGCGTCCTGAAGCGTTTTCTACGGCGCCAAGGCATATAAGAAGAAGTAGAAAAAAGATTGACGAGTGGAAAACGCTTCCCGCATAATTCCGCTCCTCACGCGCCCGTAGCTCAGCTGGATAGAGTACCTGGCTACGAACCAGGCGGTCGGGAGTTCGAATCTCTCCGGGCGCGCCATTAAAACGCAAAGAGCCAGCGGTCATCCGCTGGCTCTTTGCGTTTCTGCGTCCGTAGCCACATCCCGCCTGTGCACTGCATGGCCTGTTGCAGCTGTCGTCTGCGTGAGATGCAGGTATTCGCACTCGCTCGAGCACTTGTGGCTTCTGCATGTCGTTCTTATCGGCGCATCACCTGCGATCCAGCCTTTACGGCTCCTCCATGACTGTGACGTCCCTGACGGCGGCGTTCCCGCGCGTAGCCGGTGGTCTGTCCTTTGATAGATTGCCAAGGCAGGGCGTCGTCGTGGCGGTGTTTGCGCTGGAAGACTGGCGGGGCTGGGTCGGTGATGCGTTCGACATCATCGATACCCGCGAGCGCGAGCGCGTGCAACGTCAGCGACAGGAGCGCCATAGGGACAGTCTTGCGCTGGCTTATGCCCTGCACCGACTCGTTCTCGCGCAAGCCTTGGGCATGTCGCCTGAGCGCGTACCGCTGACGCGTGACGCGCGTGGACGGCCGCTGCTTGTCGGGATGGCGGTGGATACCAGCCTGAGTCATGCCGAGGGATATGCCGCAGTGGCGGTGGGCATGTGTGGGCCTGTCGGCGTGGATATCGAGCCCTCCCATCGCGCAGGGGGCATGCCCGACATCGCCGAGCGGATATGCCACGGCGACGAGTATCGCCGCATCGCCGGATACGACGATGCCGCGCAGGGTGCGGCGCTGCTCGACTTGTGGGTACGCAAGGAAGCATTCCTCAAGGCTGCAGGCGTGGGGCTCGAGCGTGAAATGGACACGTTCGCCCTGCCGGAGGGGCGCTCGCACGCGCTGCATGCCGGTGACGCAGCACGGAGCATCGTCGATCTGCTCGACCTGGGGCCCGCCGTGGTGTGCGCGGTGGCACGCGCGCCGGATAGCGCGTGCGCGGCGGCCTGGCTGCATCCGGTGCGTGTGGGCGAACCGCAGTAGGGGCGGTGTCCGGATATGTCACGTTTTGCGTTTTTGGAGGAAGAAGGGCACCGGAGCCGGGTGCTTGCTCATGCGGCAAGGCCGCGTGATGGGGTGCAGCCGGGCTCGGCCCACAGACGGGGGAAAGAATGAAATCGACCCATGCCAGCCACAAGTCGAGGGCCATCCGGTTCCTGTGGCTTCTGGAAGTAGTGATCATCGTGCTTGCGGTATTGGGCTCGGCTTGGCTCCGCTTCCTGAACGACCATACGACGCACATGGAGTTCATCGAGCATGCACCGGCGCGTGCTCTGCTCGTGGCGCTCTGTTTGACCGGTGCAATGGCGGCTTTCGGGCTGTACCAGGTGCACATGCGCCACAGCCGCATGGATTTCTTCCTGCGGTTTCTCATGTCGTTCGTGCTCGGCGGCATCGCACTGCTGGTGCTGTACTACGTGATACCGCAGGCCTACATCGGCCGCGGCGTGCTGGCGCTCTCACTGCTGATATCGGCGACGGGCATCGTGGCCGTGCGCATGCTGTCGGTCAGCCTGTTCCGCACCGATGTGCTGAAGCAGCGCATCCTGGTGCTGGGTGCGGGCAACAATGCGGACCTCATCAACACCCGCATGCGGCGGCAGGCGGATCGACGCAGTTTCCTTGTCGTCGGGTTCGTGCCGGTAGCCGGGCAGTCCGTCGTCGTGAAGGAAGACCTGCTGGTAAGGCCGCCCGGCGCGCTCGTCGACCTGGTCGAGGAACTGGAGATCGACGAGTTGGTCATCGCACCGGATGAACGGCGTGGTGGCTTGCCGATGGAGGACATGCTGCAGTGCGTGCAGCAGGGGGTGAACGTAATCGACCTGTCCACCTTCTTCGAGCGTGAAGCGGGCATGGTGCAGCTGAACATCGTCGACCCATCGTGGCTGGTGTTCTCCGGTGGCTTCGACTATTCGACGCCGCGTCGCCTCAGCAAGCGCTTCTTCGATCTGCTAGCGGCCGGCGCGCTGCTGCTGCTGGCGTGGCCGCTGATGCTGTTGACCGCGGCGGCCGTCTGGCTGGAGTCGGGGGGTCCGATCCTCTATAGCCAGGTTCGCGTGGGCGAACGTGGCAATCATTTCAAGCTGACCAAGTTCCGCAGCATGCGGACGGACGCGGAGAAGGGCGGTGTCGCGGTGTGGGCGAGCAAGGACGACGATCGCACGACGCGCGTCGGCCGTTTCATCCGCAAGACGCGCCTGGATGAACTGCCGCAGCTGTTTGCGGTGCTGCGTGGCGACATGAGCTTCGTCGGGCCGCGCCCGGAGCGTCCGCAGTTCGTCGACATGCTCAATGACGAGGTGCGCTATTACCGCGTCCGTCATTGCGTCAAGCCTGGGCTGACCGGCTGGGCCCAGTTGCGCTATCCGTACGGCGCCTCGGTGAAGGATGCCGAGGAAAAACTGAAGTTCGATCTCTTTTACGTCAAGAACCACGGCCTCGTGTTCGACATGATGATCCTGCTGCAGACGGTCGAGGTGGTGCTGTTCGGGCGCGGCGCACGTTGAGCGTGCCCATCCGCTGTGCCACGCCGCTGGTCCGAGGGTCAGCGCCACGCAGGAAACGACGTTCCCGATCACCCCGCCCCCGAATCCGCGACGGGGTGATCGTGGTCATGCGGCACTGATTGCCTCTTGGCTGCTGGCCTCATCCTGTCGCGGGATACGTTTAGGGTGTGAACAGGGCATGCCAGCAATG
This sequence comes from Pseudoxanthomonas mexicana, assembly GCF_001556105.1. GTDB lineage: Bacteria > Pseudomonadota > Gammaproteobacteria > Xanthomonadales > Xanthomonadaceae > Pseudoxanthomonas_A > Pseudoxanthomonas_A mexicana_A. Next base: position 26,881 of record NZ_LSIF01000034.1, read on the forward strand.
GCAGGACGGGGGATCGTTGAGCATTTCCGCTGATAGCGGCAGCCACTGGCAGGATGTCCTGCTGGGTGGTGTCCCGTACCCGGATATTGCCTGGAAGCAGCCCTCGACCGGCGTCGAGACGCGCATCGACGCGGTCCTGCCACCGTCGCTCGACAGGACGTCGGTCCGGCTGGACGCCCCCCGCGGTGACGTTGCCAGCGTGCTGTGGGCGCTGGTAATCGCGCGTCTGTCCAACCAGGCCAGCCTCCTGCTCGTCACCTCGACGGATGGTGCAGGCGTGCTGCCGCTGCGCATCGACGTCGACCCCGGCACGACGATGGATGCCGCACTTGCGCAGGTGCGCACGCAGCGTGCCGACGATGGCGCGTGCAAGGGCCTGTCGCTGGAACTGCTCGCGGACCTGGTCCCTCCGGCCGGCGAAGGCGAGCGAACGGCGTTCCTGGCCGGTGCCGGCAGCCATTTGCTGCGCGTGGCCGAACTGGACATGACGGTCACCGACAGCGATGTCGTGCTGCGCAGCACGACTGGCGCGTTCGGATCGGATGCGCTCCAGCAGATGCTGGAGGCCTGGTCGACCCTGCTGGACGGCCTGTCTGCCGATGCGACGCAGCCGTTGTGCCGGCTGCCGCTGCTGGCGCCGGCCTTGGCGAAAGCCGCCATCGAAGCGGGCAACGCGACGCTCGCATCGTTTCCCCGTGTCGCGGGCGTGCATCGGCTGTTCGAAGCGCGGGCCGCGAGTACGCCGGATGCCGTCGCGCTGATCCACGGTGAGCGTCGCATGACGTATGCGCAGCTGGATGCGCAGGCGAACCAACTGGCGCGGCTGCTCAAGCAGCACGGCGTCGGGCCTGATGAACGCGTGGCGATCTATGTCGAGCGCGGTATCGAAGTGGTGCTGGGGCTGCTCGCCGTGCTGAAGGCCGGTGGCGCCTACGTGCCGCTGGATCCGACGTACCCGGCCGATCGACTTGCCTATACCGTGTCCGACAGCGCACCGCGCGTGCTGCTGACGATGTCGGGAATGGAGCAGGACGCGCGGACCGTGCTGGGCGACTTGCCGGCCGGCCTCGCCGTGGTGGACTTGCGCGATCCGTCGCCGGCCTGGACTGCATTGCCTGCGTATGTGCTGGATGACGGCGAAGGCCGCGTCGAAGCACATCATCTGGCCTACGTGCTGTACACCTCCGGCTCCACCGGCAAACCCAAAGGCGTGGCCATGCCGCACGGGCCGCTGGTAAACCTGATCCAGTGGCAGATGCGCGAGCCAGGCAATGGGGTTCCACTGCGCACGCTGCAATTCGCCGCGCTCGGCTTTGACGTGGCGTTCCAGGAAGTCTTCGCCACGCTGTCCACCGGCGGCACGTTGCTCGCCATCGACCAGGAGGCCCGCATGAGCGCGGGCAAGCTGTTCGATGTCATCGTCGAGCAGCGCGTGGAGCGCATGTTCCTGCCGTACTTCGCACTGCAGATGCTCGCCGAAGGCCTGGAAGGGCATCTCGCCTCCCTGCCGGAAGGTCAACGCCTCGATTGCGCGCTGCGCGAGGTCATCACGGCCGGCGAGCAACTGCGCATCGAGCCCAAGATCGTGCGCTTCTTCGAGCAATTGCCCGGCTGTCGCCTGCACAACCACTACGGCCCCACGGAAACGCACGTGGTCACCGCGCTGACGCTGCCGGAGGACCCGCACGCATGGCCGCGCCTGCCCACCATCGGCCGGCCCATCGCGAATGCACGCGTTTATGTGCTCGACGCGCAGGGTCAGCCGCTGCCGCACGGCGTGATCGGCGAGCTGTACCTGGCAGGTCCGGTGGTGGCGCGTGGCTACCTGCAGCGCGACGAACTGACCGCCGAACGCTTCCTGCGTGATCCGTTCGTCGAGGTGGAAGACGCGCGCATGTACCGCACCGGCGATCTGGGTCGCTGGTTGTCGGACGGCACGATCGAGTACCTGGGCCGGCAGGATTTCCAGGTCAAGATCCGCGGCTTCCGCGTGGAACTGGGCGAGATCGAGGCGCAGGTGATGGCGTTCCCCGGCGTACGCGAGGCCGGCGTGCTGGCACGCGAGGACGTGCCGGGGTTGAAGCGGCTGGTCGCCTATCTGTCACCACAGGACCGTGCCGCGCCGGTGGATGTGGAGCGCCTGCGGCAGCATCTGGTCGGCGTACTGCCCGATTACATGGTGCCGGTCGCCTACATGCAGATGGACACGCTGCCGCTGTCGCCGAACGGCAAGCTGGATCGCCACGCGCTGCCGCGCCCGGGCCGCCAGCGTCCTGAATGGGCCGGCGGCTACAGCGCACCGCGCGACGCTACCGAAGCGGCCCTGTGCCGCATCTTCGCCGACGTGCTGGATCTGGAAGACCTGGGTCGCGACGACAATTTCTTCGACCTGGGCGGCACCTCGCTGCTGGCGATCCGGGTGCTGGAAGCCGCGCGCCGCGAGCGCCTGGGCGATGTGCCGGCGATGGCGCTGTTCCGTGCGCCGACGCCTGCACAGCTGGCCGAGGCCATGGTTGGCCGGCGCGATTCGCTGGATGCCTCGCGCATGTCCGTGCGTCGCGAGGCGCAGGCGAACGAGCCGATCGCCATCGTGGGCATGGCTGGGCGTTTCCCCGGCGCGGCGACGGTGGAGGCGTTCTGGGACAACCTGTGCGCCGGCCGCGACAGCATCAGCATGTTCGCCGCGGACGAACTCGATGCGGGCATCCCCGAAGCGCAGCATGGCGATCCTGCCTACGTGCCGGCACGTGGCGTGTTCGACGACGTCGACAGGTTCGACGCCGCCTTCTTCGGCATCTCGCCGAAGGAAGCGGAACTGATGGATCCGCAGCAGCGCATCTTCCTGGAGCTGTGCTGGGAGTGCATCGAACGTGCCGGCCATGTGCCTGACGCGAGCGAGGTGCCGGTGGGCGTGTTCGCTGGCATGTACAACGCCAGCTATTACCAGCGCAACGTGCTGGCGCACCCGGCCCTGATCGACAAGGTCGGCGCGTTCCAGGTGATGCTCGGCAACGAAAAGGACTACATCGCCACGCGCGTGGCGCACAAGTTGAACCTCACCGGGCCGGCCATCAGCGTGCATACGGCGTGCTCCACGTCACTGGTCGCAATCAGCGAGGCCATCGACAGCCTGCGCAACGGCCGCTGCGGCATGGCGCTGGCCGGCGGCATTGCGGTGACCTGTCCGGTGCGCAGCGGCCACGTCTACCAGGAGGGCGGCATGCTGTCGGCCGATGGCCACACGCGCAGTTTCGATGCCGACGCGACCGGCACGGTGTTCAGCGACGGTGCCGCGGTCGTGCTGCTTAAACGCCACTCCGACGCGATTGCCGATGGCAATCCGATCCATGCGGTGGTGCGCGGGGCAGCCATCAACAACGATGGCGGCCAGAAGGCCAGCTTCACCGCGCCGAGCAGCGAGGGGCAGGCCGCGGTGATTGCGATGGCGCATGCCGATGCCGGCGTGGATGCGCGCAGCATCGGCTACGTGGAGGCGCATGGCACGGCCACGCCGATGGGCGACCCCATCGAGATCGAAGGCCTCACCCGCGCCTTCCGCCAGAGCACGGACGACAACGGTTTCTGCGTCGTCGGTTCGGTGAAGAGCAATGTCGGCCATCTGCTGATGGCGGCCGGCGCGGCAGGCGTGATCAAGACGGCCTACGCGCTGCATCATGGCTGCCTGCCGCCGACCGCGCATTTCCGCCAGGCCAATCCGGTGATCGATTTCGCACGCACGCCGTTCCGGGTGAGCGGCGAGCTGCAGCCTTGGGTGACCAGCGACGGCCAGCCGCGTCGCGCTGGCGTCAGCTCCTTCGGGGTCGGCGGTACCAACGCGCATGTGGTTATGGAACAGGCGCCACTGCAGGCACCGTCAGAGACGGCCGATGTTCCACCGCTGTTGACGTTGTCGGCCCGCACGCCGGCTGCGTTGGTGGAAGCCGTCACGCGCTTGGCCGATCATCTGGAACGCGATGCCGACGCCAACCTCGCCGACGTCGCGTGGACGTTGGCCGTTGGTCGAAAGGTCTTTCCGCACCGGATCACGGTTGCCGCCGACACGGCGATCACCGCAGTCGCGCAGTTGCGCAGTCCCGACCTGTCTGCGGCCGCGGCGAAGTCGCGACCCGCGCAGGCCAGCGACGTGGTGTTCATGTTCCCCGGGCAGGGCTGCCAGTACGCCGGCATGGGTCGCACGCTATACGCCCGTGAGCCGGCGTTCCGCGCCGCGTTCGATGAGTGTGCCCGCGTGCTCGATCTCGAACTCGGGCAGGACCTGTGCGCCCTCGTGTTCGGTGACGATGCCGATGCGTTGCTGCCGACGGCGATCATGCAGCCGGCGATCTTCAGCATCGAGTATTCGTTGGCGCGCTGGTGGATGGCGCAGGGCATCATGCCGGCGGCGATGATCGGGCATAGCGTTGGCGAGTTCGTCGCCTCGACGTTGGCTGGCGTGTTCGCACTGCCCGACGCGCTGCGTCTGGTGGCACGCCGTGGACGCCTGATGCAGGCGCAGCCGTCGGGCGCCATGCTGTCGGTACGGCAACCGCTCGATGCGCTGCTGCCGCGACTGCCGGGCACGCTGTCACTGGCCGCGGAGAATGCGCCTGGTGCCTGCGTGGTGGCGGGGCCGCACGACGCCATTGTCGCCTTCCAGCAGCAATTGGAAGGCGAGGGCATCGCCTGTCGCGCGCTGAAGACCTCGCATGCCTTCCACTCGGCCATGATGGATGCGGTGATGCCGGCGTTCCGTGCCGAGGTCGAGGCGCTGGTGCGCAGCGCGCCGTCGCTGCCCATCCTGTCCACTGCCACCGGTGATTGGCTGCAGGACGGGCAGGCGATGTCCGCCGAGTACTGGGCGCGCCATCTACGCGAACCGGTGCGCTTCTCCGCAGCCATCGCGCAGCTGTTGGATCGGCCCGGTCGCGTGCTGCTGGAGATTGGTCCACGCGCGACGCTGTCCACGTTGTCGCGACAACAGCCGCTGCTGAAATCCCACGGCATCACCGCCGTGGCCTCGCTGACCGATCAGGTCGAAGAGGAACATGCCGCGCTGATCGCTGCATTCGGTCACCTCTGGGCGCGTGGCGTGGACCTGTCGCCCGCCCGCCTGGACCGCCGCCAGCGCCGCCTGCGCGTGCGCCTGCCGACGTATCCGTTCGAAAAAAAGCGCTGCTGGGTCGAGCCGCCTGTGGCGGCGTCCAGCAACGTCGTACCCCATGCCAACATCGCCAACCACGCGATCCAGGAGTCCCCGATGTCCGTCGTCTCTTCTCCCGCTGCCCCCGCCAACCGCCGCCCTCGCCTGGCGGCGCGACTGCGCGAGGTATTCGAGGATGTGGCGGGTTTCGAACTTGCCGAGTCCGACGGCGATGCCAGTTTCATCGAGCTGGGCATGGATAGCCTGATGCTGACGCAGGTGGCGTTGCAGTTGCAGAAGATCTTCCCGGTGAAGATCACCTTCCGCCAGCTGATGGGCGAGTACGCCAGCGTGGACCGGCTGGCGGCGGGACTGGATGCGCAGCTGCCTGCCGATCCGGCGCCGGTAACCGCAGCCGCGACACCCGTGGCTGCGGCTGTGCCCGCGCCCTTACCCGCGCAGGCGTTGCCAGTGCCGCTTGCGGCGCCGACGTTCACCGCCGGGCTCCCGACCGGGGCCGACGGTGACGTGATCCGCAACGTGATCGCCCAGCAGATGCAATTGATGTCGCAGCAGCTGGCCTTGCTGGCCGGCGTTGCATCCTCGCCTGTCGTGGAGGCCACGCCGACGCCGGTCGCACCCTCACCCCCGCAAAGCTTGACGCGCGAGCCCGCATCGCTTGCGGCGGTTGTTGCCGGCGGTGATGAGGAAGCGGCGCTGGCACACACGCGCTACGACCTGAAGAAGGCCTTCGGCGCCATCGCCCGTATCGATGCGGCGGGCGGCACCGAGCTGGATGCGCACCAGCGCAAGCGCCTGGACGGCTTCATCCAGCGCTACACCGCGCGGACCCCGAAGTCGAAGGCGTATACGCAGCAGCACCGTGGCCACATGGCGGATCCGCGCGTGGTCACGGGCTTCCGTCCACTGACCAAGGAAATCGTCTACCAGATCGTGGTGGAACGCTCGAAGGGTTCGCATGTGTGGGACATCGACGGCCACGAATACGTCGATGCGCTGAACGGTTTCGGCACCAGCCTGTTCGGCTGGCAGCCGGAGTTCGTCGTCGACGCGATCAAGCAGCAGATCGACCACGGCTACGAGATCGGGCCGATGCACCCGCTGGCCGGCGAAGTGTCCCAGCTGGTGTGCGAACTGACCGGCCATGACCGCGCTGCGCTGTGCAACACCGGTTCGGAAGCCGTGCTCGGCGCGATGCGTATCGCACGTACCGCGACCGGGCGCGAAACCATCGTGGTGTTCTCGGGGTCGTACCACGGCATCAACGACGAAGTGATCGTGCGGGGCACGAAGAAGCTGCGTGCGGTGCCTGCCGCGCCGGGCATCCTGCGCAATACGGCCGAGAAGGTGCTGGTGCTGGACTACGGCACGCCGGAGACGCTGGAGATCATCCGCGAGCGTGCGCACGAACTGGCCGCCGTGCTGGTCGAACCGGTGCAGAGCCGTCGCCCGGACTTCCAGCCGGTGGAGTTCCTCAAGGAGGTCCGCAAGATCACGGCCGACGCCGGCGCCGTCCTGATCTTCGATGAAGTGATCACCGGCTTCCGCTCGCATCCCGGTGGCGCGCAGGCGCTGTTCGGCATCCAGGCCGACCTCTGCACCTACGGCAAGGTGGTCGGCGGTGGATACCCGATCGGCGTGATGGCGGGCAAGCGCGACTACATGGATGCACTGGATGGCGGGTACTGGCAGTACGGCGACGACTCCGTTCCGCCGGCCGGCGTGACGTACTTCGCGGGCACGTTCGTGCGCCACCCGCTGACGCTGGCGGCGGCCAAGGCCTCGCTGCTGCACATGAAGCAGTACGGCGTGGCCTTGCAGCAGCAGCTCAACGAGCGCACCACGGCGATGGCCGAGGAGATCAACGCGTTCTGCATGAAGGTCGGCGCGCCCGTGCGGATCAAGCATTTCGCCTCGCTGTGGCGCACCCACTTCGAGGAAGACCATCCGTTGCAGGACCTGCTGTTCGCCATGATGCGCAGCCGCGGCATCCACATCCTCGACAACTTCCCGTGCTTCTTCACCACTGCGCATAGCGAGGCGGATTTCCAGGCGATCATCCAGGCCTACAAGGAGTCCGTGCTGGAACTGCAGGAAGCGAAGCTGCTGCCGGGCGACGCGACGGCCGGCGTGCCCGGGGTGATGGACGCCGATCTTCCGGCCGTGCCCGGGGCGCGCCTCGGGCGCGATCCCGATGGCCGGCCCGGCTGGTACCTGGCCGATCCCGACCAACCTGGCCAGTATTCGAAGGTGGACGCATGAGTGCCATCCAAGTGACGGGTCAGGGTGGCCGCACGCGCGTCGACTACGACCCTTTCGCCGGAGGCGCGCTGCAGCGTGTCGTGCCGACGACCGAACCGCAGCGTGAAGTGTGGTTGGCGGCCAAGCTGGACCATGATGCTTCGCTGGCCTACAACGAATCGGTGTCGTTGCGGCTGCGGGGCGCGCTGGATGTGGATCGGCTGCAGGTAGCGCTGCGCGGCGTCGTCGAACGGCACGACGCGTTGCGTGCCAGCATCGGCCCGGATGGCGAGAGCTTCTGCGTGCTCGAACCGCAGGCGTTCGCGACGGCGTTCGAGGATCTCTCCGCGCTGTCCCCGCAGGCTCGCGATGCGGCCGTGAACGCGCGGCGGCAGCAGGGTGTCGACACGCTGTTCGTCCTCGAGCAAGGTCGACTGTTCCGCGCCGAACTGCTGCGATTGCAGACGGACGACCACCTGTTGCTGATGCATGCCCATCACATCGTGTGCGACGGCTGGTCCTGGTGGGTCATCGTGCGCGAGCTCGGTGCGTTGTATCGCGGCGTGTCGGCGGCATTGCCAGCGGCCGCCTCGTTCGCCGGCTATGCGCTGGACAGCGCGATGCATCCGCACGGTGACGCCCACGCCGCCGACGAACGCTACTGGTTGTCGCGTTTCTCCGGTGAGCTTCCCGTGCTGGAACTGCCGCTGGATCATCCGCGGCCCATGCACCGCACGACGGCCTCCGCCCGCGAGGACCGCATGCTCGATGCCGCATTGACGGCCGGCGTGAAGAAGCTCGGCGCGGGGCGTGGCGTGAGTCTGTTCGCCACGCTGCTGAACGGATTCGCTGCACTGATGTCGCGAATCAGCGGCCAGGATCGCGTCGTCGTCGGCATTCCCGCGGCAGGCCAGTCGGTGGACGGGCATGAGCATCTGGTCGGCCACTGCGTCAACCTGCTGCCGCTGCGCTTCGACCTGGACCACGCCCGCAGTTTCGCCGACAGCCTGGACGCGGCCCAGGAAACGCTGCTGGACGCGCTGGACCATCAACGCTACACGTTCGGCACGCTGCTTCAGCAATTGCGCGTCGCACGTGATCCTTCGCGCACGCCGCTGATCAGCGTGCTTTTCAATATCGACCAGGCGCTGGATCCGGCCAAGACGGGCTTCCAGGATCTGGAGCTGGACTTCACCACCAATCCGCGCAGCCATGACAACTTCGAGTTGTCGGTGAACGCCGTGCAAGTGGACGGGCAGCTGCGCCTGGAGTGCCAGTACAACCGCGATCTTTTCGACGCCGCGACCGTGCGGCGATGGCTGGCCGCCTACGAGACCCTGTTGCGGTCTGCGGTCGACAGGCCGGCAGAGCCGATGGCGCGGCTGCCGCTGGTGGACGCGCCGGCGCTGGCGGAGTTGGCGGCCCTGCAGCCGGCACCGGTGGTCTTCGACCGGCATTGCCTGATGCACGAACACTTCGAAGGGCAGTGCGATCGCGCCCCGGACCGCATCGCGGCGCGGCATGGCGATGCCAGCCTGAGTTACCGGCAACTGGAGGCACGCGCCAACCGGATTGCGCGCCTGTTGCGCCGCCACGGCATCGGCCGCGGTGCGCTGGTGGGCCTCGCCCTGGACCGTGGACTGGACATGCTGGCGGCGATGCTCGGCATCCTGAAGGCCGGCGCCGGCTATGTGCCGCTGGATCCCGCGTTTCCGCATGGCCGCCTGGCTTACATGGTGGAGGATGCCGGACTGGCGGCGCTGGTGACCCAGCGCGCGCATGCAGGACGCCTGGACCTGCGCGGGCGCCCGGTGCTTGCGCTGGATGCGCTGGAGTCCGCGTTGGCGGCCGAAGCGGACGGCCGTCTGGGTCGTGATGCGTCTGCTGCGGAAGCCGAGTCGACGGCCTACGTCATCTACACCTCGGGTTCGACCGGCAAGCCCAAGGGGGTACAACTGCCGCATCGCGCCGTGGCCAACCTGATGGCGAGCATGCAGCGTTGGCCGGGCATGGACCCGGATGATCGCCTGCTCGCGGTGACGACCCTGTCGTTCGACATCTCGGTGGTGGAGATGATCCTGCCGCTGAGTGTAGGAGCGCAGGTCGTGATCGCCGACAAGTCTGTCGCCGGCGATGGGCAGGCGCTTGCCGCGCTGCTGCAGGGCTCGCGCGCGACCGTCATGCAGGCGACGCCCGCCACCTGGCGGGTCCTGCTGGAGGCAGGCTGGACAGGCAATCCGGCGTTGAAGATCTTCTGCGGCGGCGAACCGATGCAGCCGGACCTGGCGACAGCGCTGCTCGCGCGTTGTGGACAGCTGTGGAACCTGTACGGTCCGACCGAGACCACGGTGTACTCGACGGGCATGCGGGTGATGCCGGCGACGAATGGGCAACGCTGGCCCGTCATCCATATCGGTCGCCCGCTGGACAATACCCAGGTCTGGATCATGGATGCGCAGGGCCAGCTGTGTCCCTACGGCGCATCCGGAGAGATATGCATCGGCGGCGAAGGTGTCGCGCGAGGGTATCTGAATCGCCCCGAGCTGACCGCCGAGCGCTTCCTGCCGGATATGTTCGCCGACGCGGCCCACGGCTTCGGCACGGACATCCCGTCACCCACGTTGTATCGCACCGGCGACCGTGGACGCTGGCGCGTGGACGGCTGCATCGAGCACATGGGGCGACTGGATTTCCAGGTCAAGGTGCGTGGTTTCCGCATCGAGCTGGGGGAAATCGAAGGCCAGTTGCTGGCGCATCGCGATATCTCCCGCGCCGTTGCGATGGCGCGCGAGGACCGTCCGGGCGATGTGCGCCTGGTGGCGTATGTCGTGCTGGGCGAGGGCGTGGCGTTGGACGATGCGGCGCTTGTCGCGCACCTCAAGCTCAACCTTCCCGACTACATGGTGCCGCAGCATTTCGTCCGCCTGCCGGCGATTCCATTGCTTCCCAACGGCAAGGTCGACCGTGGCGCGTTGCCACCGCCGGAGATCAACGTCGCGCGCACCGGCGACTTCCAGCCGCCGCGCACCCCGCTGGAGCGGCAGGTCGCCTCGATCATGGCGGACGTCCTGGGCCTGCCGCAGATGGGGCTGCACGACAACTTCTTCGCCAGTGGCGGACATTCGTTGCTCGCGGCCCAGCTGACCTCGCGTCTCAATCGCGAGTTGTCGCTTGGCCTGTCGCTGCGCACGCTGTTCGACGCGCCCACGGTGGAAAAGCTCGCGACCACCATCGAATCCGCTGCCCCGGACACGTTGCCGCCGCGGCCGCCGATCCTGCACCGGGCCGACCAGCGTGAAGCGCCGCTTTCGCTGATCCAGGAACGCCTCAAGCTGATGGAGGAGTTCAACCCGGGCCAGTTGACCTACAACACGCCGTCGGCGCACTGGTTGGCAGGTGCATTGGACCTGCCGAAGTTCGAGCAGGCGTTCCAGGCCGTCATGCAACGGCAGTCGGTATTGCGCACCACCATCGAGGAACGCGACGGCGACGCCGTGCAGGTCGTCCACGGCCGCATGGACAGCGGCCTGCTGGATGTCGAAGATCTCACCGCGATACCGCTTGCCGAGCGCGAGCGTTTCCTGGCGCAGCGCCTGAAGGGCATGATCGAGACGCCATTCGACCTGATCGGCTCGCCGCTGTTCCGCGCACGCCTGTTCAAGTTCGACGACGACCGTCATGCGCTGATGTTCATGACGCACCACATCATCTGGGACGGCTGGTCTTTCGACCTGCTCTACCGCGATCTCGCGGAAACCTATGCCGCGCTGCTCGAAGGCCGTGCACCGGTGTTGCCGCCCTTGTCGGTGACATACGGCGACTTCTCGGTGTGGCACCACGAATGGGTGGCCAGTGAACGCTATGCGCGCCAGCGCGCGTTCTGGCGCGACAAGCTGGGTGCGACCTACGAGGCAGGCGAGGGCGGCACCCTCGATCTCTCGCGGGGACGCAGCAAGCGCGGCACGGCCTCCGGGCGCGGGCTGGCGCAGGGCTTCCACATCGACAAGGCACTGGGCGACCGGCTCCGCAAGGTCGGCCTGGGGATGGATGCCACGTTGTTCGTCGTGCTGCTCAGCGCCTACTTCGTCCTGCTCAACCGCATCACCGGCCGCCGTGACATGGTGATCGCCACGCCCGTGCGCGGACGCAACAGCGCCGACGTCGAGGAGTTGATGGGCTACTTCACCAACCTGCTGCCGCTGCGGGTGAAGATCGACCCTGCATTGCCGTTCTCCGACGCGGTCAAGCGCGTCAAGGACGTGGTGCTCGACAGTTTCGCCAATCCCGACATCCGCCTCGAAGAAGTGGCGCAGGAGCTGAGCTCGCGCGGCGGACAGCGCATGTCCGCGCTTTACCAGACGCTGTTCTCGATGCAGGACATCCGCCAGCGGGTGACGCGTTGGGGCAACCTGGACCACGAGCGCCTGGAGGTCTTCCAGCCGGGTGCGACGGAGGATCTCGGCCTGTGGATCCTGGAGCGCGACGACGGGATCATCGCGAGCATGGTCTACAACGCCGACGTATTGCTGGAGGAGGATGTCGCAACGCTGCGTGGCCACTATGTCGCCCTGCTGGAACGCATCGCCTCCGGGCCGCACGACCATGTCGATGCGCTCGGCGACTTCGCCCTGCCTCCTGTCGTGCAGCGGCGTGATACGGCAGCTGCACCCGTGGCTGCGGACAGCCGCGATCACGCGCCGGCGGTGACGCGCGTGCCGGGTCAGGACCCGCGCATCACCTACCTGATCGAGGTGTGGTCCGGAATGCTCGACACCCGCGTGTCGGCGGGCGACAACTTCTTCGACCTGGGTGGCCATTCGATGCTGGCCGTGCAGATGGCCAGCCGCGTCGCCAAGGACACCGGCGCAAAACTGAAGATGATGCCGCTGGCGACGCAGACCCTGGCGCAGCTGGCCATGGAACTGCCGTCGTCGATGTTTGCGCAGGAAGACGCGGACGCGGCATCTTCGGTACCCACGACGGATGCAGGGTCGGGGAGCGATGCGGGAAAGGCATTCTTCTTCGGGCCGGGAAACCGCCGCCTGTTCGGCATGCGTCATCGAAGCGACGGGTCCGCCGCCGCGTCCGTGCCGACGACCTTGTTGTGCGTGGCGCCGTTGCTGCAGGAGGGCATCATGAGCCAGCGCGCCCTCTGGACGCTGTGCGAGGCTGTGGCCAGCCAGCAGGGCAGTGCATTGCGCTTCGACTGGTTCGGCACGGGCGATTCCACCGGCGATACGCGACAGCTCGGCCTGGAGGGCATGCAGCGGGATCTGCAGATTGCCGTCGAGCAGATGGCAGCCGGTGCGCTTGCGCCGCGTACGTTGGCACTGCGAAGCGCGTGCCTGCCCGTGCTGTTGTCGGCGAGCGCCGGCGCCGCACCGGTCGACCTGGTGCTGTGGGATCCGATCGTCCGTGGCGCTTCCATGGTGGATCGCTGGCGTCGCCAGCATCAGGAACAGCTCAAGGACGTGGGGCGCTACATCACGCGCCGCGGTCACGCGATCGCAGCGGACGAACTGCTGGGCTTCGACGTGGCGCCAGCGTTCCTGGAGGCCTTGTCCGCGCTGGATTTCCGCGCGCGTCCGTTGCCGTCAGGGAGTCGCGTGCACGTGGTCGTCTGGAGCGTCGATGCCGATGTCCAGAGCTTCATCGATGCCCAGCAGGCCGCGGGCGTCGCGGTGCAGGTCACGCACCTGGCGGCCGACGACAGGCCACCCTGGGATGAGCCGATGCAGTTCGAGAACCAGGCGCTACCGCGCCGCAGTGTGGTCCAACTCGCGGCGCTTTTGACGGAGACACAGGCATGACGGTCATGGCGGTGGACAGCACGCGGATGACGGACGCGGACAACGCGCCGGGTATCGTGGAGACGGCGCACACGTTCGGCGATGATCTGGTCGGCGTACTGACGCGACCGGCGGGCACGCCGGCCGGCACCGCGCTGATACTGCTGAATGCCGGCCTGCTTCCGCGGGTCGGGCCGTTCCGCACTTATGTCCAACTGGCGAGGTCGTTGGCGGCGGAAGGTTTCGTCGTGTTCCGTTTCGACCAGTCGGGGCTGGGTGATAGCCCGGTCTCGTCGCAAGCGGGGGAAGGGCGCAAGCGCAGGGAAACCGTCGCGGCGATGGATGTGGTGGCGCGCGAGACAGGGGTGCGCCAGTGCGTGCTGGGTGGACTGTGCTCGGCGGCGGACGATGCGTTCAACATCGCGCCCCAAGAATCCCGGGTGATGGGGCTGCTGCTGCTGGACGGCGTGGCATACATCACCCCACTGTATCGATTGCGCTATTACCTGCCGCGTCTCCTGCATCCCGGCAAGGTCCTGCGTGGTGTGCGCAGGCTGCTGCGACGAAGCGCGTCGATCGGTCAGGCCACCATCGATCCGAACAGCTTCCGCGATTTTCCGAGCCAGCCGGAGGCGGTCGACAGACTGAAGGCACTGGATGCGCGTGGTGCCAGCGTGCTGATGCTCTATACCGGTGGCATCGAGCGCTACTACAACCACAAGCGGCAGGCGCGCGAATGCTTCGGCACCGTGATGCGCTCGCCGCGCATGAGCACCGAGTACTGGGCCGACTGTGACCATACGTTCTACGCACGCCAGCACCGCGAGCGGCTGTCGGCTACCGTGGTCGAGTGGATGAAGGCGCGATACGCCGGGTGATCAGGCGTCTCCTGGTTTCGATGCCCGCTCCCCGATGCAGCTCCGGCCGAAGCCGAAGGCTGTCTAGCATCCGGGCGAGTGCGGTGCACGTCGCGGCGACGGCCAGCAGCTAAAGACATCGCCTATCGCCGCCGGGTCCGGGCGGCATCTACGCTCGCACGTGCCTCCAACATGTCGCGCTGCGATGCGCGCGTCCCTGTGTAGGCGAACGTGCGGTTCCTTCGAACCTGTCGCTGCGGTCGGCCCTGCTGGCCCTGACCACGCGCCTGGCTGTCGCCATGCTGCGAGGGCCGGTTTATGGGACGTGCGGCTGCAAAACGATGAACGCAGCCCTTTCCGGCCACCTCCCGTCATGCGCAATGTCATTTCAACGTGCTAGACTCCCCGCTCAAATCAATCCTAAATGATTGATTTTGAATGATTTTTCAAAAACCGTCACGGCGCAACAGGGGGCGCTGTCACGCTTTAACGGAGCTTTCATGGCCATCGCCCCCCTGCGTCCCCGATCCCTATTCCCTGTCCTTCTGCTGTCCGCCGGCCTTGGACTGAGTGTCCCGGCGCTGTCGGCGGAGTATTACGTGTCGACGGCCGGCAACGACACCAGCGGTACCGGCACGCTGCAGAACCCCTACCGGACGGTCAAGCGTGCGATCAGCGCTGGCCGGGCCGGCGACACCATCACCCTGCGCGCGCCCGCCAACAACCGCATCTACAACGAGTGCGATGTCCGCCTGCGGCAGAAGATGACGCTGCAGACCTACGCCGGTGAAGGCAAGGCACGCATCCACTGCGCGATCACCACGGCAGACTCGGTGACCATCCAGATCGACCCGGCGGCCTCTGGCAGCCGCTTGTCGAACCTGGAGATCAGCGGTGGTTACTACTACGGGATCATGTTGCAGACCAACTGGTACCAGGGCGGCCCGGCCACGGACACCGGCGCCAGCGACGTGGTGCTGGAAGACCTGCTGATCCACAGCACGGGGCGCGACGGGATCAAGATCACGCCCAAGTCGAACCGGGCCACGATCCGGCGGGTGGAGATCCACACCACCGGCGCACGTGACAACAGCAACGCCGACGGCATCGACAACGTCAATGCCGACGGCATGCTGGTGGAAGACAGCTACATCCACGACACGGCCACCACCGGCATGTACTTCAAGGGGGGCGCACGGGACGTGGTGGTGCAGCGCAACCGGGTGGAGAACACGGGTGATGCGGGCATCCTGGTGGGCTTCGACACCAGCGTGGAGTTCTTCGACCTGAGCGCGAACCCGCAGTACTACGAGTCGATCCGCGGGATCGTGCGCAACAACGTGGTGCGCAACACGGGCTACTCGGGTATTGGCATGTACGCGTCCAAGGACGCCATCGTCGCCAACAACACCATCATCAATGCGGGCCGCCTGGGCCACTCGGCGCTCTATTTCGGCGTGACCTTCCAGGACTGGGATCCGAATGCGGGTCGTCCGGCCAACACCAATCCGACCCTCCGCAACAACCTTGTCATCCAGGACAACAACCGCTGCGTCGAGATCCGCTATGCGTCGGACCTGGGTGGCCTGTCGGGCCTTGCCGGTTCGCCGAACAGCAACTGGAACGGTTTCGGTAATGGCTGCGTGTTCCGGGATGGCCGGCCGGGCAGTACCGTGACCGCGGGGACGCTCGCACAGTGGCGTAGTGGCACCGGTGCGGACGCCAACAGCAAGCAAGCGGCGTTCTCTGTGGATGCCACCGGACGCTTGCCGGCAGGCAGCCCGGCGATCGACAGCGGCACCACGCTGGCGGCAGTGACCGACGACATCGATCGCCAGACTCGCGTTGCACCGTATGACCTGGGTGCGGATGAATATGGTGGACAGAGCGCGGCACCGATCCGGGTCAATGGCGTGCAGCCGCTGATCCCGGTGCGGGGAAGCACGGCGTCGTCCACGGCGGTGACGGCTGGAAGTGCGCCGACCAGCTCGGCGTCGACACCTGCGCCAACGCAGTCCATCACGGCCTCGACCGGCACGACGACCACCGTGTCCACCGCCAAGCCCGCCGCTGGGCCAGCGGTGAGCAAGTACACGCCGCCAGCATGGGTGGCGTGGCGCTGGCTGCTGGCGCGCCTGGGCTGGCTGCAGTGAATCACGCCTAGAAAAAGCGACACGTAGCAACGACGGGGCCCGGCATCGCTGGGCCCCGTCTGCGTTTGGGCGCACACACCGTGCATGCCGGTGCTGGCCGTTCCAGCCCTGCTTGTGCGTTTTCCTGTGTATCGGAGCCGCCCGCGCTGATGGGGATGTATGCGTCGCCGGCCGGATCAGAATCGCGAGGCGATGGCGGCGGGCAGCTTGCCTGCGTCATCATCCCTGCCCACACCTCAGAACACGAATTGGATCGCCCTGCATGGAATCGATGGAAAGCCGCGTACGAGAGTTCATCAGCACGAATTTCCCGGTCGACGCTGGTGAAGAGCTCGCCACCCACCAGAACCTGTTGGATGCCGGGGTCGTCGACTCCATCGGCGTGCTGACGATCGTGACGTGGATCGAGGAGACCTTCGAGGTCACGGTGGACGACGAGGACGTGTTGCCGGAGAACCTGGGCAGCATCGCCGGCATCGTCGCCTATGTGGAGCGCAAGCAACGGGAGGCGGGGCACTAATGCTGAGGTATGAGAAGCACCTGGCAGCCGCGGCTGCCCGCGATCCGTCCAAGGCCGCGATCATCCACGCGGGCGAGCACACCTCGTACGCCGAGATGGACGCCGCCGCCGACCGCTTCGCCGATGCATTGATCGAGCGTGTCGCCTTTGCCAACGGCGAGCGATGCGTGCTGTTCCTCGAAAACCGCGTCGAAACCGCGATCGGCATCTTCGGCACGCTGCGCGCCGGCGGCATCTTCAGTGTGGTCAATCCGACCACCAAGACCGACAAGCTCGCCTTCGTGTTGAACAACTGCGAGGCCTCGGTATTGTTCACCCAGGCCAGCCTGGTGACGGTGGCGCTGGCCGCGGCATCGCTGGCGCCCAGCATCCGCAAGGTAGTGGTGGTCGACGATACCGCCACGCCATTGCCTGACGGTGCGGAACACTATGCCGCGTTCGTCGGCGGGGCCACGCCCGGCATCGCGGCGACGCGCCATGCCGGCGTCGATATCGACCTGGCGATGCTGGTCTACACCTCGGGTTCCACCGGCAATCCGAAGGGCGTCATGATGACGCACAAGAACATCGAGCATGCCGCGACCTCGATCACCACCTACCTGCAGTCGCGTAGCGATGACGTGGTGCTGAGCGTGCTGCCGCTGTCGTTCGACTACGGCCTGTACCAGTTGCTGATGTGCGTGAAGATGGGCGCGACGCTGGTGCTGGAGAAATCCTTCGCCTTCCCGCAGAAGATCCTGCCGATGCTGGCATCGGAAAACATCACCGGTTTCCCGCTGGTGCCGACGATGGCGGCACTGATCGTGCAGATCGGCAATTTCGATCCGGCCTGGGCGCAGGGCGTGCGTTACCTGACCAACACCGCGGCGGCACTGCCGCCGGCGCACATCCTGAAGCTGCAGGAGATCTTCCCGAACGCCCGCATCTACTCGATGTACGGCATGACCGAGTCCAAGCGTTGCACTTACCTGCCGCCGGAACAACTGAAAAAACGGCCGGACAGCGTCGGTATCGCCATTCCGGGCACGGAGGTGTGGGTGGCGGACGACGAGGGCAAGCCGGTCGCGCCGAACGTCACCGGCGAACTCGTCGTGCGTGGCGGCCATGTGATGAAGGGTTACTGGCGCAACGAGGAGGCGACCGCGAAGACGCTCAAGACCGGACGTTATCCGTGGGAGAAGGTGCTGCACACCGGCGACCTGTTCCGCATGGACGAAGAGGGTTTCCTCTACTTCGTCGGGCGCAAGGATGACATCCTGAAATCCCGCGGCGAGAAGGTCAGCCCGAAGGAAGTGGAGAACGTGCTGTATGCGCTCGCTGGCATACGCGAGGCAGCGCTGGTCGGTGTCCCTGATCCGGTGATGGGCCATGCGCTGAAGGCGATCGTGGTTACCGACCGCCAGGACCTCGATGCACGCGCCATCATGGCGCACTGCCGCGCGCACCTGGAAGAGTTCATGATCCCGCGCAGCGTCGAATTCCGCGATGCGCTGCCGAAGACCGGCACCGGCAAGATCCGTCGCAGCGTGCTGCAGGCCGAGGCCGAGGGAAAGCCGATCCCGGCTGACGAAGAGCCCGCATAAGGCAGTGGTGCGGGACCCCTCGCGGGTTCCGCGTACCTCGTCGGCGTTGCGATCAGGAGGTGGCGGGACAGTGCCGCCGCGGGCGGAAGTCGGCCACCGTGTCGCTCGGGTCGGGACGATCGTGGGTGACTTTCAGCGGCTGCAGCGGCGAGCTGTACCAGTCCACCAGTTGCCCACATGCGACCCGCACCCATGATGCGCCGTACAGCCATTGCTGACCGGTATCGTCGCTGCTGAACGGCGGGCCGATGACCGCGATCACTTCATCCGGCGACATGCCCAGCTTCAGTACGGGCCCGTCGGCGGCGCGCGGGGATTCGGCTTGTGCCGTGGCCCGGGCTATGTCGGATGACGGCGCCTGCTTGACACGCATGTTCCCTTCGTTCGCGGAGAACAGCAGGACGGTCAATGCGACCGCGAGTCCGAGCCAGGCCAGCGTCCGCCATCTCGAAGGGCTGCCGCCGGCTTCACCCTCGAGGGCATCCTCCGGGTTGTGCATGACCTCCGTTCGTGCCGCAGGCGCCACGGGTGCCGCCTTCACCGTCGTACCGGGGAAGCGGCCGTGCGTGCGATGGAACTCCAGCGCGGACGAATATGCGTAGTTGAGTGTCTTCAGCGCGTCTTCGTTGCCGGAATTACCGCCCGCGCGATCCGGATGCAGTCCGGATACGCGTCGGCGATAGGCGCGCTTGAAGGTGTCGGGGTCACACTCGGGGCCGACGCCGAGTTCCCTGTACAAGGCCAGAAAGTCTGCGCCGTGGTTCATGTGGAAACAGTGCGGGAGCTTAGTTGTAGGGGCGCGCGCAGATCTGCGGCAGCGATGCCATGGCTTCGAACTCGTGCTTCATGATGTGCCTTTCCATGGCCACGCGAGGGATGTCGAAACGCGGCGATGCCTGCGTGGCATAGCCGCCATAGTAGGAGAACGCGTGGCGCACGTTCAGCGCCTCCAGGCAACTGCGGGTGTCGTCGTTGAACGACGTGCGGTTGCCGACGGGGTAGGCGAAGTACTCCATGTCGCAGCCCACTTCGGCCTTCAGGCGCGCGGCGCAGCCGGAGATTTCCTGGTACTGCTGCTCTTTCGGCATCCGCGACAGCACCGGATGGTTGACCGTGTGCCCGCCGATCGTCATGCCGGCGCGCGCCATCTCGCGGACCATGTCCCAGTTCATCCAGTGACCGGACACATCGTCCGGATGACGGACGCCCGCTGCTTCGCGCAGCGCGTGCAGCATCGTCGCGGCTTCGCTCGAGGGTAGTGATTTGTATCGGGCGAGCACAAGGGCGATGGCGGTATCGCACGAAGGTTGCAGCAGCAGCGGTTGCGTAATCCACGGCGCCAGCGAGATACGTGGCTGGGTGGAGGTGCGCAGCAACCAGCAGATTTCATCCCACCACGGCAGTGAAGGCTTGTCGATGAAACCCGTGGCAATGAAGAACGCAGCGGGAACACGGTGGCGTCGAAGGATCGGGAAGGCCAGCTCGTAGTTGTCGAGATAGCCGTCGTCGAAGGTGATCAGCGCATAGCGACCCCGGCGGTCGCCAAGCGCGTGGTCGAGGTCTTTCGGGGAGATGACATCGAAACCACGGGCGAGATGGCCGACCTGTGCGTCGAAGTCATCGACGCTGGCGCTCCACAGGGCGCGGTCGTATGGCTGCGACTGCGCGCCATCGCCGACGCGATGGTAATTGAACACCAGCACCCCTCGGCGGGGAATGGCGGCCAGCACCCGGCCCAATCCCGTCACCGAAAGCAGTTTGGCGATCATGCCTCTTTTCAAGTTCCATCCCCTTCATGACCTCGCGCGCAGCCCC
The DNA here is from genome assembly GCF_001556105.1 of Pseudoxanthomonas mexicana. GTDB lineage: Bacteria > Pseudomonadota > Gammaproteobacteria > Xanthomonadales > Xanthomonadaceae > Pseudoxanthomonas_A > Pseudoxanthomonas_A mexicana_A. The sequence goes on from NZ_LSIF01000034.1 coordinate 47,000, forward strand.
GGCATGCGACACGCGTCTTGCAGATCCTGTCCCTGTACAACGCGGTTTGTCGCTGAAACAGGACTGTCATGGCCGGAATCCGGGCACATCCGCGTTTTTCCCCAATGAGACGCGGTGCGCGGGCCATTTCCTGGGGCGATCACGACGAACGCGTTGTCGGCAATAGCGATGACGGGCGCGACGTGTGCGCCCGGGATCGCCCGAGCCCCGCACTGTCGTGATGGTACACGGCGGGACTCGAAACTTCAGGAAATCCGTCGCCGATGTACATGCCCATTCCTGCACGCGTTTCCGGTGTCGTGGCCGCACTGCTGCTTGTCGCGGGTGCGGTATTGAGCGTGCCCGCGCTGTCGGCGGAGTATTACGTGTCGACGGCCGGCAACGACACCAGCGGTACCGGCACGCTGCAGAACCCCTACCGGACGGTCAAGCGTGCGATCAGCGCTGGCCGGGCCGGCGACACCATCACCCTGCGCGCGCCCGCCAACAACCGCATCTACAACGAGTGCGATGTCCGCCTGCGGCAGAAGATGACGCTGCAGACCTACGCCGGTGAAGGCAAGGCACGCATCCACTGCGCGATCACCACGGCAGACTCGGTGACCATCCAGATCGACCCGGCGGCCTCTGGCAGCCGCTTGTCGAACCTGGAGATCAGCGGTGGTTACTACTACGGGATCATGTTGCAGACCAACTGGTACCAGGGCGGCCCGGCCACGGACACCGGCGCCAGCGACGTGGTGCTGGAAGACCTGCTGATCCACAGCACGGGGCGCGACGGGATCAAGATCACGCCCAAGTCGAACCGGGCCACGATCCGGCGGGTGGAGATCCACACCACCGGCGCACGTGACAACAGCAACGCCGACGGCATCGACAACGTCAATGCCGACGGCATGCTGGTGGAAGACAGCTACATCCACGACACGGCCACCACCGGCATGTACTTCAAGGGGGGCGCACGGGACGTGGTGGTGCAGCGCAACCGGGTGGAGAACACGGGTGATGCGGGCATCCTGGTGGGCTTCGACACCAGCGTGGAGTTCTTCGACCTGAGCGCGAACCCGCAGTACTACGAGTCGATCCGCGGGATCGTGCGCAACAACGTGGTGCGCAACACGGGCTACTCGGGCATTGGCATGTACGCGTCCAAGGACGCCATCGTCGCCAACAACACCATCATCAATGCCGGGCTGAAGGGGCATGCTGCGTTGTTCTTCGGCCTGTCGTTCCAGGACTGGGACAAGGACGCCAAGCGGCCGGCGAACGTCAATCCGACCGTACGCAACAACCTCGTCATGCAGGATGGCCGCCCGTGCGTGGAGATCCGCTGGGTGCATGAAGAGGAACTGGGCGGCGGACTGTCAGCGCTCGATGGCGATCCCGGCATGGATTGGAACGGGTATTCGGATCGTGCGGGCGCCTGCCGCTTCATCGATCAGCGCCCCCAGTCGCCGATGCTGGTCGCCAATGGCGATTTCGACCGCTGGCGCCGGCGCATGGGGGCCGATGCCCACGGCATGCAGGCGGCTTTCCTGCTGGACGAGACGGGCAAGCCGCAGCCCGGCAGTCCTGCGATCAGGGCCGGCACGCCGCTGGACACGGTCACCGATGACGTCGACGGCCATCCGCGCGGCGATCCGCCCGACCTCGGTGCGTACGAGACGGGCCTGCAGGCGGCGGCCGCGCCACCACCACCACCGGCGGTCGCCGTCGGCGACGGTACCCTTGCCACATTGGACGCCGGCGCAGACGATGCCGACCTTGCCGCGCGCTCGCACTACCTCTCCCTGCAGAATGCATGGGACCGCTTTGCTCCCGGGATACCACTGATGAAGTTCATTCTGCTTTCGCTGACGGTCGTCGCGCTGCTGGGCCTGGTCCTGGCGGTGCATCTGGTACGCAAACGCAACGTCATGGGCTGGCTGCTTGCCTGGATGAAACAGGACTGGCGCGCGCCGGTCCCGAAGGGCACCACCCGGCACCTGCTGTTCTGCTTCGTCGACCATTACGAGCCGGCCTGGGGCAAGCCCGACCTGGAGAAGGAGCGGGCGCGCGTGGCGCGCTGGAGTCGCGACCTGCCGAAGCTGTGTGCCGGTCACCGCGACGCCGATGGCCGCGCGCCAGTGCACTCGTTCTTCTATCCCGAGGAGGAGTACCGCGAGGAACACCTCGACGCGCTGGTCGACCTTTGCCGGCAGGGGTTGGGTGAGATCGAAATCCATCTCCACCACGACAACGACACCGAGGCCGGGCTTCGCGAGAAGCTGTCGCGTTTCACCGAACTGCTGGCCGCGCGTCACGATGCGCTGCCGCGCGACCCGCTCACCGGCCAGCCACGCTGGTCGTTCATCCATGGCAACTGGGCGCTGGACAACAGCCATCCCAGCGGCCGCCACTGCGGCGTCAACAACGAACTGATCGTGCTGCGCGAAGAGGGCTGCTACGCCGACTTCACGCTGCCGGCAGCGCCGGACCCGTGCCAGACGCGAACGGTCAACCGCATCCACTACGCCAAGGACGATCCGCTGCGCTGCAAATCCCACGATACCGGTCCGCGCGTGCGCGTCGGCGGCCGGCAGGACGCGGACCTGATGATCATCCAGGGCCCGCTGGGCTTCCGCTGGAAGAGCCGCAAGTTCGGCGTGATCCCTCGCATCGAGAATTCCGACATCCGCAAGGTGGCGCCGCCGTCGCGTGATCGCATCGACGCGTGGGTGAAGACCGGCATCCATGTCGAAGGCCGTCCCGAGTGGACCTTCGTCAAGATTCATACCCACGGCGCCGAGGATTGCGACATGGACACCTTGCTGGGCCCGTCGATGGACGAGGCGCACCGCTACCTGGAGTCCCGCTACAACGACGGCAAGGAGTGGAAATTGCACTACGTCAGTGCGCGCGAGATGTACAACCTGGCGAAGGCCGCGGAGGCCGGGGAAACCGGCGAGCCGGGCGAGTACCGGGACTACGTGATCCCGCGACCGGCGTACCGCGTCGCCGAAACCGCGTCGGAGCCGGCGATGCCGCGCACCGCCGGGAGCATCGGATGAGGGTAGGGATCGTGGGGTGCGGCAAGATCGCCGATGGTCATGCCGAGCAACTGCGCGCGATCGGTCGCGCCGACCTCGTCGCCGCGTGCGACCGTGAACCGCTGATGGTCGAACGGTTCGCACAACGCTGGAGTGGTGTGACCGGCCACGCCGACATGGCGGACATGATCCGGGCCGAACGCCTGGACGTGGTGCACATCGTGACGCCGCCGGATTCGCACGTGCAACTCGCCTGCGAGGCAATGGAACTTGGCTGCCACGTCTTCCTGGAAAAGCCGTTCGCGCTGGATGCCGCCGGTACCCGGCGCATCCTCGATGCTGCGCAGGCGACCCGCCGCAGGATCGGCGTGAACTATCTCTACAACTTCGAGACTCCCGGCCTGCAACTGCGCGACCTGATGGCCGAGCACGCGCTGGGCGACGTGGTGCACGTGGACACCAGCTACGGCTACAACCTCGGTGGCGACTACGGCATCGCGGTGATGGGCGATCCGGCGCACTGGGTCCACCGGCTGCCGGGCAAGCTGTTCCACAACGTGCTCGACCACGTACTGGCCAAGGTCGTGCCGTTCCTGGAGGAGCCGGTGGTGGTGAACGCGTTCGCCCACCGTATGCGCCCGGCCAGTGGCGATCCGGCATTGGATGCGATGCCGGACGAACTGCGTTTCACCCTCGCCGGCGCCAACGGGACCACCGTGTCAGGCATGGTCAGCTCGCACGCCAGGCCGGTCTCGCACGCGATGAAGGTGTACGGCACGCGCGACACCGTCGAGCTCGACTACGCGGCACGCACGCTGGTGCGCAGTGCGCGGCAGGACCAGCCGAGCGCGCTGGGACGGCTGTTCCCGGCGTGGGTACAGGCGCTGCGCTTCGCTCGCAGCGGCGCGAAGAACACAGGGGATTTCATGCACCACCGGTTCCACTACTTCCAGTGCATGCGCGTGTTGCTGGGAGGGTTCTACGACGCGATCGAGGGCAAGGGCGAGGATCCCGTGCCGCATGCGCACATCCTGCGCGTGGCGACCGTGATCGACGGCATCGTCGAAGCGCTGGAGCGGCCCGCATGACCGTCCTGTTGACCGGCGCGGCCGGGTTCCTCGGTCGCAGGATCGCCGAAAGCCTGCTCGTCGCGGGCGTGAAGGACCTGCGCATCCACGTGCGCCGCACCGCGCCCGCCGGCCTGCTGGAAAAGCTCCAGCGCGCGCATCCCGACGCCCGTGTCAGCGTGGTGGCGGCGAACCTGCTGCACCGCCACGACCTGGCGCCGATGCTCGAGGGCGTGGAGGTGCTGGTGCACGCGGCGGCCGGCATGCGCGGCTCGGCGGCCGACATGTTCGCCAACACCGTCGTCGGCACCCGCAACCTGCTGCAGGCCGCCGCCGATGCCGGCGTGCGCCGGGTGGTGATGGTGAGTTCGTTCGCGGTCTACCGCACGGCATCGCTGCCGACCGGCGCCGCACATGACGAGACGGTGCCGATCGAACCGATCGGCATCGACAAGGGGCCGTATGCGCATGCCAAGACACGGCAGGAGCACCTGCTCGACGAGTACCGCAGCCGGCATGGCTTCGAGACCGTGGTACTGCGCCCCGGCGTGATCTATGGGCCGGGCGGCGGTGCGTTCTCCAACCGGGTGGGGATCGGTGCGATGGGCCTGTTCTTCAGCCTGGGCCGTGGCGCACCGTTGCCGCTGACCTACGTGGACAACTGCGCCGATGCGATCGCCTGCGCCGCACTGCGTGGCGTCGACGGTCAGGCGTATAACGTGGTCGACGACGATATCCCCACCTGCGCACAGTATCTGCGGGCCTACCGGCGCAGGGTCGGGAAGCTGCGCGTCGTGCCGGTGCCGTATCCGCTGTTCTTGTTGGGCGCCAGGGTGCTGCTTCGTTACCACCAGTGGTCGAAGGGGCAACTGCCCGCGGTGTTCACGCCGTACGTGGTCCGTTCGATGTACCGCCGCTTCGACTACCCGAACGACAAGCTGAAGGCGATCGGGTGGCAGCAGCGCGTTGCGACCGAAGCCGGCCTCGAGCGCGCGTTCGAGGACCTGGCAAGCCGGGCCGGCCAGTAGCGGCCGGGATCCGGAACGGGGATTCAGCGCACGCCCAAGGCGCTGGCGTAAAGCGCGTCATAGTGGTCCCGCATGACCCCGATCGAACCGTGTTCGACCACCCATCGGCGGGACGCCTCGCCCATGCGCAGGCGTTTCGCGGGATCCTGCAGCAGGTCCGACAGCGCCGTGCGGAGCGCACCGACATCGTCCGACGGAACCAGCAGGCCCGTGTGGTGGTCCTGGACGATTTCATCGTTGCCGCCCACGCGCGTGGCGACGAGGGGAAGTCCGGCGGCGCAGGCTTCCAGCAAGGCGATCGACAGGCCCTCGGTGTGCGAGGGCAGGGCGAAGATGTCGAAGGCGTTGAGCAGCGAGGGGACGTCCTTGCGGGGACCGGTGAACACGACGCGGTCCTCGATGCCGAGTCGCCCGGCCAGCGCCGTCAGGTCGTCCAGCAGCGGGCCTTCGCCTGCCAGGACCACGACCAGGTCGGGATGGGACGGTTGCAGCAGCGCGGCCGCTTCCAGCAACAGCCGCTGGTTCTTCAGTTCGACCAGCCTGCCGACCGTGCCGACCACCAGCGCCTCGCGGGCGATGCCGAGCTCGGCACGGATCCGGGCGCGGTCCGCCGGCGATGGCTGGAAACGATCGACCGGAATGCCATTCAGCACGATGCTGCTCTTGGCGGCCGGGACCAGGTCGCGCGACAGCAACTGGTCGCGCACCTTCATGCCGACCAGGGCGATCTTCTGCGACCGCGCCAACGACCACTGGTAGAGCCAGCGCAGCCGACGATTGGCCAGCCTTCTCCCCATGTTGTGGCAGGTGTTGACCAGGGCCGGTCGCCGCCCGGAAAACCGTGTCGCGGCCGCGGCGTAATAGCTGGGGACGAAGTTGTGCGTATGCGCCACATCCACGCCGGCATCCAGCAACGTGGCGCGCAGCGAACGGATCAGTCCGGGATCCGCGCCGCCCCGCTTGTGGCCGATGATGACGGGGATGTTGGCTTCTTCGAGCAGCGGACGGAACCCGCCGGTGTCACAGAGGCTGAATATCCTGACCCGATGCCCATGCGCGGCCTGTGCGATGGCGAGGTCGGCGACGACGCGTTCCAGTCCGCCGTACTCGAGAGAATCAACGATATGAACGATGCCCAGCTTGCCTGAAGGTTCCATATGGAGCGAACAACGGAAAAGGTAGCGGCCGGAGGTCACTGCATGAACGTCAGCCATGCGGGCGATGCCGGGTACGTGACCACTGTCGGGTGGTTTTCGCGTTGTTCCTGACAATCAGCATGGGTGCGGCCCATTGCACCGACCCCAGGGGAATATGAACCAGCCTTTCAACGGCAGAACGGCCATACGCGGCGCCATCATGGTCATGGGCTCCACGTACGTGACCTACGCGCTGGGGTTGCTGACGAGCGTCCTGGTGGCCCGGACCCTGGGACCCAACGAGTTCGGACGCTACACCTACATGGTGTGGATGGCCGGTCTGTTGATCATGTTCAGCAACAACGGCCTGACCACGACGGTCATCCGCTTCGCATCGGAAAGCCTGGGGCGGGGTTCGCCGGAGACCGCCCGCAGCATCCATGGATGGTTGCGCCGGTGGCAACTGGTCTGCGTGGTGCTGGTCACGCTGGTGTTCCTGCTCATCATGCCGTTCTTCACGCCCGCCGGCTGGGAGGGACACCTGGCCGTGTTCGCAGGGGTGGTGCTGGTCGCGGCCATCGCCAAGTCCATGTTCCTGTTCGATGTCTCCGTCGCCAAGGGATACGGCCTGTTCCACGTCGAGGCGCGCTCCACGGTGACGATGAGCCTGATCAACATCGTGGCCGTGCTTGTGCTGGTGGCGATGAACGCGTCGCTGCTGGCCTACCTGCTGCTCTTCACCGCGGTCAGCGTGGGCTATGTGGTGTGCTCGTCTGCGATGTTGCGCAAGGCGGGGGTACGGCCTTCGCCGGAACCGATCGAACCGGCGACGCTGGTGCGGTTGAAGCGTCACCTGGGCTGGACGGTGGTGCTGACGCTGTCTTATGCGATCAGCAACAAGTCCATCGAGACCTGGATGCTGAACGCCATGGTGGGCTCTGCGGCGGTGGGTTACTTCGCGATCGCCGCCGCGCTGACGCGAGGCGGCGTCGACCTGCTCGCGTCGGGATTGGGCACGGTGCTGATGCCGATGATGGGGCACGCATTCGGCAAGACGGGACAGGACGGTGTCAACGCGATCATGGCCAACGCCATGCGGTACTTCGCGTTCATCGGCCTGCTGCTGGCGGGTACGGGCGCGCTGCTGGCCGATACCGCGGTCGCGCTGCTCTATGGCGCGGAGTACAAGCAGGTGGTGGGCCCCCTGAGGGCGATGATGGTGGTGGGCGGATTCACCATGATCGGCGGCGCGTTCAATGCCTTGTTGTCCACCACGGACAACCAGCACCTGCGCGTAGGCTACGTGTTGTTCTCGATCGTGAGCGTGGCCGTGCTGTCGCTGTTGCTGATTCCGCGCTACGGTCTCAATGGCGCCGTCGCCGCGCATGCCATTTCCGAAGTCCTGATCTTCGCGTTGATGGCCACCGGCGTGTCGCGCCTGCTGAAACTGCGGGTGCCGTGGCGCGAACTCGGACGCATGCTGGCCTGTGCGCTGGTCGCCCTCGCCATCGCGATCATTCCGATGCTGATCAGCGGCATCAACCTGTGGACCGAACTGGCCGCGGGCCTGCTCTACGCGGCGGTCTTCGTGCTGGGCACGATGGTGATGCGTGCCTGGCGGGCGGGCGACGTGCATCAGTTGGGCCTGTTGCTGCAGCGCTACCCGGCCCTCGCGAGCCGGTTGCAGGGTCGCCTGCAACGCTGGGCCGACGGATTGCCGGCGGATGGCGCGCCTTGATGTTGCATACCTCCGTTCTCCTGGCGTTCTGGGCCAGCTTGTTCGTCGTGGTGTTTACGTACGTGGGCTATCCGCTGTGGATACTCGCGTGGGGCCGTTTGTTTCCCAAGCCCGTGCGCAAGCGCGCGTACTTCCCGCGCGTCACCGCGATCCTGGCCGTGCACAATGCGGCGGAAAGCGCGGTGTCCAAGGTCGAGAACCTGCTGTCGCTGGACTATCCGGCAGGTAGCCTGGACATCGTCGTTGCCTGCGACGGGTGCACGGATGCCACCGCCGATGCGCTGCGGAATATCGCGTCCCGTCGCGTGCGCGTCGTCGACTTTCCGCATCGTCGCGGCAAGGCCGCCTGCCTGGCCGACGTCGCGGGCATGGCCGCCGGGGAAGTCCTCCTGATGGTCGATGTGCGGCAGCGGCTCGAACCGGATGCCTTGTCCCGGCTGGTGGCCAATTTCGCTGACCAGGACATCGGGGCGGTCAGTGGCGAACTCTGCTTCCTCGATGAGGAGGGAGGATTCGCGGCCAACGTGGGCGCCTACTGGCGGTACGAGAAAATGATCCGCAACGCAGAAGCCCGCAGCGGGTCTGTCGTGGGTGTCACCGGCGCGCTGTATGCGATCCGCCGGGACCTGTACGTGCCGCTCCCGGCCGGCACCGTGCTCGACGACGTGCTGACGCCGATGAATGTGGTGCGGGATGGTTATCGCGTCGTGTTCGAGGCGGGCGCCGTCGCCTGGGACACGCCTTCCACGACATCGACGCAGGAGCGCGTACGCAAAGTCCGCACGCTGGCCGGGAACTACCAGGCGGTCGCGATCGCGCCGTGGCTGGTGATCCCGTTCCAGAATCCGCTCTGGTTCCGCTTCGTCAGCCACAAGCTGCTGAGACTGGCGGTGCCCTGGCTGCTCTGCATCCTGGCCGCCTCGTCGGCGGTCCTGGCGTTCTCCCATCCGTTCTACCTGGCCTGCCTGCTTGCCGGACTAGGGGGCATCGCGCTGTTGACCGCTGCGACCTGGCTACCCGCGCTGTCGACCTGGATGCCCGTGCGCCTGATGTCCACGTTCCTGCACATGAACCTCTACGCCGGCCAGGCGCTGGTCGCGTACGTACGCAACCCGAGGCTGCACCTGTGGTGAGCGGAGATCCTGCGATGCCCCGGTGCGGACGCCATGCACACGCCTCTTCGGGTAGCTGCCGATGATGATGTTCGTCTTCGTGCTGATCTATCTCATGCTGGTGCTGCTGCGGCCGCAGGATTATCCGCAGATGCAGGGCTTCGCCATTCCCATCCTGCCGCTGGCGATGGCGGCGGCGGCGGCGGCCTGGGTGTTCTCGCGCGAGAAGCGATTCAACGCGCCGCAGTACATCCTGCTGCCGATGTTCCATCTCGTCCTCTGCCTGTCATTGCTGGCGATCGGGTGGTTCGCAGGCGCGCTGGAGGCCTTCCTCTATTTCCTGCCGTGCGTGGTGTCGTTCTTCCTGCTCGCCAATGCGGTCAATACGCCGGGCTACACGCGGACGACCATGATGGTGTTCGTGCTGTGCGCGTTCGTCATGGCGGTGCACGGTGCCCAGCAGGCCTCCACCGGCGTCGGCTGGACCGGCCAGACCACGGTCGAGGACGGACGCATCCAGTACGTGGGCATCTTCAGCGATCCCAACGACCTGGGCATGCTGTTCGTCATCTCGATCCCGATGGCGGTCTACCTGGGGAGCCGTGGCGGTTTCCTCGGCATGCGGCGACTGTTCTGGTTCTGCGGGTGCCTGCTGCTGGCCTATGGCATCTACCTGACCAATTCGCGAGGCTCGTTCCTGGCCGTGGTCGCGATGACGGCCGTGTACATCTGGATCCAGCGCGGCGCGATCTGGGCCTCCATGCTGGGCGCCGGTGCCCTGGTGGTGCTGCGGTTGATGCCTTCGCGGCTTGACGAGTTGAACGTGCAGGAATCGTCGGCGTCGGGTCGCATCGACGCCTGGTACGAGGGCATGCAGATGTTCATCACCCACCCCGTGCTGGGCGTCGGTGCCGGGCAATTCACCCAATACCACTACCTGACGGCGCACAATTCGATCATCCTGGTGCTGGCGGAGACCGGCATCGTCGGTTTCGCATTGTGGTTCGCGTTCGTCGGTTACGGCTTCTGGATGATGTACCGCATCGTCCGTTTCGAACCCGAGTTCGAGGATGAAGACGACATCCTGGACTGGCAGGAGGCCAGGAGGATGGCGCTGGTCCTGCTGGTGGCGCAGTCGGGATTCTTCGCCGCGGCCTTCTTCCTCAGCCGTAGCTACGTGATCCTGCTGTACCTGCTCGCCGCCCTCGTCGTGGCGCACCACTCCAACGTCCTGGCGCGATTCCCGGCGTTGGGCGAGTTGCGCCTGCGTAGCCACATCGTGCGCTGGGGCGTGCTGACGATGGGTGCCGTAGCGGCGTTCTACGTCGTGTTGAAGGTGCTGTTGGCGATGGGGTGACCCATGCGACTGGCCTGAGATCGGCAACAATCGCGTTCAAATAGTCTGATGATGCCCCGAATAGCCCTTGTCACACCGATGCTGCCCGTACCCCACGACCAGACGCGGGGTCGCTACATCCATGAAACGGCGCGCGCGCTGTCGCAGCTTGCGCAGGTACGCGTGTTCTTCCAGCAGGCGAGCTATCCGCGCATTCCCGGCTTGTCGCCGCGCAGCTTCCTGCGTGGCGAGGTGGGCCCCGACTACACGCTGGATGGCGTGGATGTCGAGGCCTTCACTTACCCGGCGTTGCCGGGGATATCGCGCGCCACCAATGGCTGGATGGCAAGCCGGGCGCTGGTGCCGCGGCTGCGTCGTTTCGCGCCGGACATCGTGCTGGCCTATTGGGTGTACCCGGATGGCTTTGCGGCCAAGCGGGCGGCGAGGCATCTCGGCGTGCCGTGCATCGTCGGTGCGCGCGGTTCCGATATCCACGTGCGTTCGGGCCTCAACGCCCACATGACACGGCACACGCTGCGGGGCCTGGATGCAACGCTGACCGTCAGCCATGCGATGCGCGACACCGCCATCGCGACGTTCGGCGCCGATCCCGAGCGCGTGCATCCGATCGTCAACGGTATCGACACGGACGTGTTCCATCCGCGCGACCAGAAGACGATGCGTGCCACGCTGGGAGTGCCGGCGGATGCACGGCTGATCGCCTACGTCGGCCGCTTCGTCGAAGCCAAGGGCATGCGCGAATTGTTGAAGGCTTTCCAGGCATTGGCCGAAGGGGACCCGACGTTGCGCCTGGCGCTGATCGGCGACGGTGTGATGCGTGACGAACTGTCGGGCCTGGTGCAGGCCACCGGCCTGGGCGGACGCGTGACCATGACCGGCGGACTGGAACCGGTGCAGGTCGCCGAATGGATCGGCGCTGCCGACGTATTGACCCTGCCGAGCTGGTCCGAGGGCTATCCCAACGTGGTCGTCGAAGGCATCGCCTGCGGCCGGCCGGTGGTGGCCACGGCGGTGGGTGGTACCGGTGAAATCATCCATGCCGGCAACGGCATCATGGTGCCGCCGCGCGATGCGGAGGCACTGCAGCGCGGCCTGGCCGATGCGCTGGCCAGGTCATGGGACGCCGAGGCGCTCTCTGCGTCTGTCAGCCGCGGCTGGGACGATGTCGCCAGCGATACGCTGGCGGTATGCAGGCAGGTGCTGGCGGTGCGCAGCCAAGACGTCTGCCTGGGTCGTGCCTGATGAGGGGCGCCGTGGGGGGCGTGGCGTCGCGAGTGGCGAGTGACCCGCGTGGCGAATGGCTGGCGCTGACGGAGTATCCGGATCTTGCAGGCGATTGGCGTCGCCTGCAGGCCCAGGCCGATGGCACGCCGTTCACGCACTGGCACTGGATATCGACCTGGCTGGATCACCTGCCGGCGCAGATCGTGCCACGGGTGTTCCGGGTCGAAGACGAACAGGGTCTGCTCGCGCTGGCATTGGCGGTTGACGCACGGGAACGCGGCAACGGCCGACTCTTCGGGCGCCATTCGCTGCGGTTGCAGGAAACCGGGATCGAGGCACTGGACGAGATCAGCGTCGAGTATTCCGGCCTGTTGACCCGGCGTGGCGGCGAAGTCGCGGCCTACGCCGCGCTGTTCCGCGCGCTCGAACAGCACTGGGACGGCTGGCGGCGCTTCCGCATCAGCGCAACCGCCGATGGCCCGCACATCGCCGCCGCGCTGTCCCCGGGGCTGCACTGCTACAGCGTGCATACCCAGCCATGCTACCGGGTCGACCTGACCCGCTTGCGGGCCAGCGGCAAGGGGTACATGGATTCGCTCAAGCGCAACTTCCGGCACCACCTGCGGCAGAGCCAGCGGGCCTACGGGGCGCATGGCGCATTGCAGGTCGAGGTCGCCGCCAGCATCGACAGCGCGCTGGCCTGGCTGGATGAACTGAGGATCCTGCACGAGCGTCGATGGCGTTCGAAGGGCGAGGAGGGCGCGTTCGCCGGCGGCTTCTTCCATGCCTTCCACGACACTCTGGTGCGGAAGGGGCTGGCGGACGGCTACGTCCGGATGACGCGCATCAGTGCAGGCCCGCTCGTGGTCGGGTATCTCTACAACCTGTACTGGCGCGGCACCGTGTACTTCTACAACTGCGGACTGAACTACGGCGCGCTGCCCCGCTACGACAGCCCTGGCTCGATCGCGCTGGCCGCCTGCATCCAGCAGTGCCTCGACGAGGGGCTGGATACCTTCGATTTCCTGGCCGGCGCGCAGCCTTACAAGCGCCGGCTTTCCGACCATGCGCGCACGCTGGAGTGGATCGACGTGCGACGACGAGGACTGGCCCACGACAGTGAGCGATTGATCGCCCAGGCCTTGGGTACCGCAACCTTCGGACAACCCCTGGCGTTGCAGACGCCAACGACTTCCTCCAGCGAGTGAACATGGAAACCCCCGTCAAGCGCGTGCTCTACCACCACCGCACCCAGGGCAAGGCCGTCGAGGGCGTGCATATCCGTGGCGTCACCGACGCATTGCGGGCCGAAGGCGTGACCGTGGACATCATCTCCGTGCCGGGGGCGGATCCGTACTCGTCGCCGAAGGCCATGTCACCGACCAGGCAGGCGCGGCCGTGGATGGGCGTGATCAACAAACTGCCGGAGCCGTTGTTCGAACTGGTCGAGGTGCTCTACAACCTGGTCGCCGGTTGGCGCCTGCTCGCCTACCTGCGGCAGCACCGGGACCTGGCCTTCATCTACGAACGCTATTCGTTGTTCATGTTCCTGCCGACCTGGCTGGCGCGCATGCGTGGCATGCCGATGATCCTGGAGGTCAACGACTCGGCGACGGTCGAGCGCGTGCGTCCCTTGTTTTTCAAGCGGCTCGCGATGGCGATCGAACGCTGGACGTTCCGCAACGCCGACGGCCTGGTATTCGTGTCCGGCGTGTTCCGCGATCGCGCACTGGCGGCACATCCCGGGATGGCACCGGCCATCGTCACTCCCAATGCCGCCAACATCGACAAATTCACCTTCACCCAGGCGCAGCGCGACGATGCCCGTCGCCGCTACGGGCTGGAAGGCCACGTGGTCTGCGGCTACCTGGGGGCGTTCGTGCCCTGGCACGCGATCGACCGTTTCGTGTACCAGATCGCCGACCGCCTGCAGCAGGAACCGCATCTGAAGCTGCTGCTGGTAGGGGATGGTTCGACCTATCCGGCACTGCATGCGTTCGTGGAAGATCGTGGCCTGTCCGAACGCGTGGTGCTGACGGGCCGCGTGTCGCACGACGAGGTGCCGGGCCTGCTGGCGGCCATGGACATGGCCGTGTTGCCGAGTGCGGGCGACTACACCTCGCCCGTCAAGTTGTTCGAATTCATGGCCTGCGGCGTGCCGCCGGTGGCGCCCGACTTCGAGCCCATCCGCGAGGTGCTGGACGAAGGCCGGACTGGCTGGATGTTCCCGGCCGGCGACATGGAGGCAGCGGTGGCGAGCGTGCTGAAGTACAGTCGCGATGCGGAATCGCTGCAGCGCATCGGCGCCAATGCCCGCGCGTACATCACCCAGCACCGGCAGTGGCGCAACAACATCCTGCAACTGATCGACTTCCATCGCGCGATCGGACGGGGCACTTCAGCACAAACGGACACCCGCACCGCATGAATGCATCAATCCCGAGCTGGGAATGGCCGCGTGACGCCACTGGCGAAATCCTGGTCGGCGGACAACCGCTGACGCGTGTCGTCGAGGCCGTCGGCAGCACGCCTTGCTACGTCTACGACCGCAGCCGGCTGGCCGAACGCGCGCAAGGCCTGCGCGCGGTGCTGCCCGAGGCGGTGCTGCTGCACTATGCGATGAAGGCCAATCCGATGCCGGCGCTGGTCTGCCACATGGCAGGACTGGTGGACGGCATCGACGTGGCTTCCGCCGGCGAACTGCGTGTCGCGCTGGACACCGGGATGTCGCCGCAGCACATCAGCTTCGCCGGGCCTGGCAAATCCGACAACGAACTGCGGCAGGCCGCTGCGGCCGGCATCCTGGTGAACGTCGAATCGTTCCGCGAGATCAAGGCGCTGGCCGATGCCGGGCAGCGAAGCGGTGTGCCGGCGCGCGTGGCGGTACGGGTGAACCTGCCGTTCGAGCTGAAGGCGTCCGGCATGAAGATGAGCGGCGGGGCACGGCAATTCGGTGTCGATGCCGAGCGCGTGCCGGAATTGCTGCGGGAGATCGCCGGTGCCGGCCTGGCGTTCGAGGGATTCCACATGTTCGCCGGTTCGCAGAACCTGCGGCATGCCGCCATCGTCGAGGCGCAGGGCAAGTGCTACGAACAGGCGCTGGAGTGGCAGGATCTGTTGCCGGCGCCGATACGCAGCCTGAACCTGGGGGGCGGCTTCGGTATCCCGTATTCGCCGGGCGAAACCTCGCTGGATGCATCGCCGGTCATCGACAACCTCGCCAGGCTGTCGGACCGGCTGGTCGGTGATTTCCCGGGCGCCCATATCGTGATCGAACTGGGTCGCTACCTGGTGGGCGAGGCCGGCATCTACGTGGCGCGCGTGATCGATCGCAAGATCTCCCGCGGCCAGGTGTTCCTGGTGGTCGATGGCGGCATGCACCACCATCTCGCCGCATCCGGCAACTTCGGCCAGGTGATTCGTCGCAACTATCCGGTGGCGGTCAACGGGCGACGTGGCGAGCGCGAGACGGCCAATGTGGTGGGCCCGCTGTGCACGCCGCTGGACCTGCTGGCCGATCGCATGGAGCTGGACGTGGCCGAGCCGGGCGACCTGGTGGTGGTGTTCCAGTCCGGCGCGTACGGCCACAGTGCCAGCCCGCGCGCCTTCCTCAGCCACCCTGAGGCGGTGGAAGCCCTGGTCTGAAGGACGTCGCCGTTCGCCGACGGCGAACGGTGAATGCCTGCGTGCGTGTCAGCCGGCCGTCGCGGCACCGTCAGTCGACGGGGCCGGCGCGATATCCGGCTTGGCCACTGCCGGGGACTTGGCCACCGGTGCCAGGTGGGCGCGCTCGGGCGGCGGCGTCAGCGTGCCGATGCGCCGGGCGGGATTGCCGGCGACCACGGTATAGGGTGCGACCACGCCGGATACCACGGAATGCGCAGAGACGATGCTGCCTTCGCCGATGTCGCTGCCCGGCAGGATCAACACGTGCGAACCGATCCAGACGTTGTCGTGGACGACGATCGGTTTGACGTCGGCTTCGTCCGGCGGGGCACCGGCAGCGCGCCGGGCGGGATCTGCGGGATGGCCGCCGGAATCCCGTATGGTCACTGCGCCGGCGATCTCCACATGCGCGCCGATCTTCACTTCCTTGCCGACCACCAGCCGGCAGTCGTGCGCGATGTCGGTGTGATGGCCGATTTCCAGCCGCGGACGCTTGGCGAAGCGCGCGGCGAAATTGATCGACAGCTTGCCGCTGATGCGCACGTGGTCGCCGACGATCATGTCGCCTTTGCCTTGAACCCACGGCACGTAGATGCCGGTGGTGACGCCCTTGCCGACACGGGTGCAGTACGCCTTGAACAGCGGCTCGGCAATGAACGCACGGCGGACGAAGAAAATCGCGCCACGGCCGGCCAGGAACAGCCACAGGTAGGGCAGTACGAGCACCCGCGGCGCCGGCAGGGTGAAGCCGCGCACGCCACGACGGACCTTGCGCAGGGTCGCGGCGAATGGATGCTGCGACGTGGCGATCCAGTGCCGCATGGAAGGCTTGGTCGCCGGGTGCTGGTCGTTCATCGATTGGTGTAAGCGATACTGAGGTAGATCACATTCTGCTTGAACTCACCGGTCGCGATGGTGCTGGTGCGCTCATAGCGGTTGTACTGCAATGAGGAAGACCAGCGGCGCGACCACTGTTTTTCCAGCCCGAGCGAATACAGCCGGTTGTGTTCGATACGCGACACGGGTGGTGCCGCTTCGGTGCGGTCCCGCGAGGCAGCGCCGCGGATCGTCAGCGAGGGCCGCAGACGGTAGCTGAGCTGGGTAGCGAAGCCGCGACTTTCCTGGTTGGACGAACCCGGGTCGACATAATCGATCTTCTGCGTGTTGCCGAAGATCGAGTACGTGGTGCGCACCCCGGTGTATTCGTAGCCAATGATGGCGCTGCGTTGCTCATAGGCGGACGGCGTGATGGTGGAGCGCCCGGTGAGGACCGATCCCGGGATGCCCGGGGGCGCGCCCGCGATGGCGGTGAGCGCATTCGTCGCGGCATCGGAGAACTGGTTGGCGGCGTTCACGCGGAAGCGGCTGCGCTCGCTCATCCGCCAGCCCACTTCCGCCCGCAACAACGGGTTGTTGCGGGACTGGCCATCGTCGTAGTCGAGGCGCGCGTAACCGGCATCCAGCAGCAGGTCGAGGCGGTTGAGCCGACTGGTGTAGCTGGCGTAGCCTTCATATCGCTTGTGGTCGCGCGCGAACCGGTTGTTGTCGAAATCGACATCCTGCATCTGCAGGTTGAACGACAACGCGCTCGTCGCGTCGAGGTCCTTGACCATGCGCAGCGCCGCCGCGATGCGATCCGAGTTGAAATCCTGGGTGACCTCGGCGTTGCTATTGATGAATCTCAGCTCGGCACGGCCCCGCAGCGTACCGCCCACGTTGAAATGGAAGTCCGGGCCCAGTGACAGCACGTTGATCTGCTGGCGGTTGTTGGGCGAATCCGGCTCGAAACGGTCGATGGTCTGCACGCCGTAACTGTCTTCGACGACGAGGCCCAACCGGTCGGGGACCACCATCCAGTTGAAACGCCCGTTAAGCATGCGCTCCGTCGCGCTCGCATAGATGTCTTCGTAGCGGCGGTGGTCGAGTCGCCCGCTGACCCTCGCCTGCACGGTCGACGATTCCTGCGTGATGGCGAAGCCAAGACCCGCACGGAAGATGTCCTGCTCGACCTGCGCGGTTTCGGACAGGGTGACGTTGTCATTGCGCTCAATGCCCGTATCCAGCGTATAACCGATGCGGACGGCGTGCGCCGTGATTGGCAGGGTGGCTGCGATCGCGGTGGCGATCAGCGTCGTGCGACGTGCATGCCGTTTCATGCGGGCTCCCCGGGGAGTGCGTTTATTGGATGTCGTTGAAGACGACGCCGACCAGCTTTTCAGGCGCGAAATTCGCCGCAGCCTTCTCGATCTGCTCGGTGGTCACGCGCCCGTATCCGGCCACCAGCACGACGAGGTCGGCGAGATCGGAGAGGATGCGCGCATCGGGCGACTTGAGCGCGGGCGGGCTGTCCAGCACCAGGTAGCGGTTGCCGTACGTGCTGCGCAGCGAGTCGACCAGACTGCGCATCCGCAGCGAGGAAAACGATTCGCCGGTGATCTCGCGCACGCCGCCGGTGGGGACCAGGTACATGCGCGGCAGCACTGTCCGGTACTGCACGGGCGCTATCTCGGTGATCCGGCCGTCGAGGTAGTCCATCAGGCCGCCGTCGGCGGCATCCACGCCGAGCGCACCGTGCTGCGCCGGGCGCAAGGTATCGCAATCGATCAGGGTCGCCGTCTTGGTCTCGTCGAACGCGAACGCGGCGGCAAGGTTGCGGGCCACGAAGCTGGCCCCGCACCCCGGCACCACCGGTGCCACCAGGGTGACGAAGTTGCGATCGCCTCCCAGTGCCAGCAGCCGTGTGCGCAGGTCGCGGAACGCGTCCGCCTGCAGGCGCGTGGAGTCGTTGCGGTGGATGAGTCGACGGTCCTCGAGGGCACGGGGACTCAGCAATGGCGGCTCGACGGCGCGCACGATGGAGCGTGCCGAGGATGCGGCGGCGTCTTGGCTGCCGTCGTTGTGCGGGTTCGTATTTGTATTCATGGCGTCTTCCTGGCGACGGACCTCGTGCATGGGCGTTGCATCAGGCGCTGGTGAGTTTGAAGGCGAAAACCAGGCCATACACGATGAACACACCGCAGACCATCGCGGCGCTGGCCATGAGCCTCAAGGACTGGCGGCGCCGCTCTTTCGGGGTGAGATAGGTCGGGATCACGGTCAGCAGGGGATAGCTGGTCTTCTGCGCAATCTGGCGCGCCACGCGTACGCGCGGATCGAAGCGCACCAGCAGGAAGATCAGTCCGAGCGGCAATGCCACGGCGAAGGCGAAGCCGGCCGCCGCGATATGCATGAAGCGCAGGCCGCTGGGGCGCAGCGGCATGGTGGCCGGGTCCTGGATACGCAGCGTCAGGCCACGATTTTCCTGGTCCAGCCCCATCGACACGCGCGCGTTCTCGCGGCGGCGAAGCAGGTCCTGGTAGATCTCGCGGTTGACCTCGTAGTCTCGCGTGAGTTCGGCGAGCGCGCTTTCCGATTCGGCGATCCGACGGCTGCGGTCCAGTTCCGCACCGAGCATCGATTCGGCGATGCCCATGCGCGATCGCGTTGCGGCCGCCTCGTGACGGGCCTGGGCCTGCTGGCTGCGCAGTTCGTTGTAAAGCGGGTTGAGCTGTGCGTCCTCGGAGGCCAGCACGTTGCGCGTCGGCTGCTGGCGGCGTTCCTGTTCCTGCACGATCGCCCGCTGGACGTCTTCGATCTGGTGGCGCACGCGCACCACGTCGGGGTGGCGCTCGGTGAAGGTCAGCATCAACCGGTCGAGCTCCGCGCGCAGTTCGATGAGCTGCGTGCGGTACAGGCTCTCGCGGGTCTGCACCGCAGTGACGGCGGATTCGCCGGACAGCTGGTCGGTGATGGCGACCGCGCGCGACTCCTGCTCCAGCAGCGACATCCGCGTCTGCTCGACCTGCGTGCGCAGCGAGCTGATGCGGGTGTTCACGTCGGTGGCGCTGCCGGGCTGGGCGTCGGCATTCTTCGAGCGGTAGTCCTGCAGGTTCTTCTCCGCGTCGGTCAGCTTGCGGTGATACTCCTGCACCTGCTTGTCGATGAACTCGTAGGCCTCGCGGCTCTCGCGTTCCTTGGCGGCCAGGGCCTCCCGCATGAACAGCGTGCCGAACGCCTCGGTCACCCGGTACGCGCGTTCGGGGCTGGTGTCGCGGTAGTTGATCTGCACCAGATCGTTGCGCGGGCTGCTGATGGTGGTGTTGTTGCGGATGTCCTCCATCAGCTTGTCCTGCGCGACAGGGCTGAGGTTCTTTTCCGTCCACTTGCCCACGGCCAGGACTTCCTGCAGCACCTTGCGGCTGTAGACGATCTGGCGCGCCATGCCGGCGCGGTCGGCCACGCCGGTGGGCACCGCGCGTCCCTCCAGCAGCGGCTGGATGATGTCGCTGTCCTGGGCCAGGATCGTGGTGGAAGCGATGTAGTTGCGCGGGATCACCAGCAAGCCCACGACCAGCGTCAGCAGGGTGATGGCGCTGAACGTCGCCGCGATCGCGAGGACGCGCTTGCGTGCTTCCTTCAGCAGGACGAGGGCGAGCTCCTGGGGCGTCAGCTCTTCCGCCTTGCGTGCCTGTGCGGCGGTGCGCGGCGGTGGCAGGGTCGTAGTGGAGCCCATCAGAACGTCCGCTCCGGGATCACGATGACGTCACCGGGAGCGACGGTGTAGTTGGTCGACAGATCACCGCGGTTGAGGATGCGGTCAAGGCGCACCGGATAGGTGGCGTTGGTGTCGTCCTTGTTCCTGCGGAAGAGGTCGGAACGGTCGGGCGCGGCGAACTCGTTGATGCCACCTGCGGCCAGCACCGCGTCGAGCACCGTCATGCCCTGGCGGTAGGGGATCGAGATCGGCTGGCGCACGGCACCGGTCACCCGCACGCGCGAGAGATACTCGTGGCTGCGCAGTTCGGTCAGGATCACGGCGACCTGCGGGTCACGCACGTAATCGGCCAGCTTCTGCTGGATGTCGCCGGCGACGTCGGCCGGCGTGCGGCCGCCGGCGGCCACGTCACCCACCAGGGGCACGGAGATCTTGCCGTCCGGGCGGACCGGAACGGTGATGCCCAGTTCCGGATTGCGCCACACCGACACCTGGACGATATCGTCAACGCCGATCAGGTAGTTGTCGACGGCGGCGCTCGCCTGCTGGGGTGGAGCGGACTTGCCGCCGCCGCTGCCGGAGGCGCAGCCGGCGAGTAGGAGCGCCAGAACGACGGCGCAAAGGCCGGCGAAGGTGCGGTTCATGGTACATCCCCTGATGTTGTTGCGGATTGCCTCATATAACGCAGGCAACGCCCGTGCCCGGCCACCGGGCACAGGGGATCGCGATCACGCGCGGTAGAACTCCCGGTACCAGTCGACGAACCGGCGGACGCCGGTTTCGATCGGCGTCGAGGGCTGGTAGCCGGTGTCTCGGCGGAGCGCTTCGACATCGGCGCAGGTGTCGGGCACGTCGCCGGGCTGCATGGGCAGCAGGCGTTTCTCGGCCTTGCGGCCCAGGCAGTCTTCCAGCACCTCGATGTAGCGGAGCAGTTCGACGGGCTGGTGGTTGCCGATGTTGTACACGCGCCATGGCGCGCTGGACGAGCCCGGATTCGGTAGCAGCGGGTCGTAGCTCGGGTCCGGCCCGGGCACGGTATCGAGCGTGCGGATCACGCCTTCGACGATGTCGTCGACGAAGGTGAAGTCGCGCGTATGGCGCCCGTGATTGAACACATCGATGGGCTTGCCTTCGAGGATGTTCTTGGTGAACAGGAACAGCGCCATGTCCGGGCGGCCCCAGGGCCCGTACACCGTGAAGAAGCGCAGGCCGGTGGTGGGCAGCGCGAACAGGTGGCTGTACGTGTGCGCCATCAACTCGTTGGCTTTCTTGGTGGCGGCGTACAGGCTGACCGGATGGTCGACGCTGTCCTCCACCGCGAACGGCAGTTTGCGGTTCGCCCCGTACACGGAGCTGGACGAGGCGTACACCAGGTGCTCGACGCCACCGTGGCGGCAGGCCTCGAGGATGTTGGTGAAGCCGACGATGTTGCTGTCGATGTAGGCGTGCGGATTCTCCAGCGAATAGCGCACGCCGGCCTGCGCAGCGAGGTTCACCACGCGCTGCGGCCTGAACTCGTCGAACGCGGCCTCCATGGCGGCGCGGTCTTCGAGGGAGCCGCGGATGAAACGGAACCCGGCCTTCGGCAACAGCCGCGCGAGGCGCGCGTCCTTGAGGGCAGGGTCGTAGTAATCGTTGAGGTTGTCGTATCCCAGCACCTCATCGCCGCGGTCGAGCAGGCGATGGCTGAGATGGGAGCCGATGAAGCCGGCGGCACCGGTGACCAGGACGCGCATCAGGAAGTCTCGTGCAGAAGGGGGCGTTTACAGGCAGTCGTCGACGGCGTGGCGGGGCAGGGCCCGCTTCACGTCGAAGACCACGGCGCCGGGCTTGCCGAGGGCGCGCACGCCATCGGCACCGCGCTCGGTGAATTCCCGGTGCGCGACGGCCAGGATGACCGCGTCGTACTGGCCCGCCTTGGGTTCGGCCACCAGGTCCAGTCCGTACTCGTGGCGGGCTTCGTCGGCATCGACCCACGGATCGTGCACGTCGACCTGCGCGTTGTAGCTGCGCAGCTCGGCCACGATGTCCACCACGCGCGTGTTGCGCACGTCGGGGCAGTTCTCCTTGAACGCCAGGCCCAGCACCAGCACTTTCGCGCCGGCGGTGGGCAGGTTCTGCTTGGCCATCAGCTTCGCCACGCGGCGCGCGACGTGGCTGCCCATGCCATCGTTGATGCGACGGCCGGCCAGGATCACG
The DNA here is from genome assembly GCF_001556105.1 of Pseudoxanthomonas mexicana. Taxonomy (GTDB): domain Bacteria; phylum Pseudomonadota; class Gammaproteobacteria; order Xanthomonadales; family Xanthomonadaceae; genus Pseudoxanthomonas_A; species Pseudoxanthomonas_A mexicana_A. The sequence continues at coordinate 69,090 of NZ_LSIF01000034.1, forward strand.
TCCGGGTGGTAGCCGATCTGCTGCGCCTTGTGGGTCAGGTAGTACGGATCCACGCCGATGCAGTGGCCACCGACCAGGCCGGGCCGGAAGGGCAGGAAGTTCCACTTGGTCCCGGCGGCTTCCAGCACCTCGTGGGTGTCGATGCCCAAGCGGTGGAAGATCAGCGCCAGTTCGTTGATCAGCGCGATGTTGACGTCGCGCTGGGTGTTTTCGATGACCTTGGCGGCCTCCGCCACGCGGATGCTGCTGGCCTTGTGGGTGCCGGCGACGATGATGCTGCCGTACAGCGCATCGACGAAGTCGGCGACCTCGGGAGTGGAGCCGGAGGTAACCTTCATGATGGTCTCCAGGCGGTGCTGCTTGTCGCCGGGATTGATGCGCTCGGGGCTGTAGCCGGCGTAGAAATCCTGATTGAAGCGCAGGCCGGATTCGCGTTCGATGATCGGGACGCAGGTTTCCTCGGTGGCACCCGGATAGACCGTCGATTCGTAGATGGCGACGGCGCCCGTGCCGATGGCGCGGCCGACGGTGCGGCTGGCCGACTCTAGCGGATGCAGGTCGGGCCGCTTGTAGTCGTCGATCGGGGTGGGGACGGTGACGATGAACACGTTGCAGCCGGCCAGTGCGGCGGGATCGTCGCTGAAGCCGAGTTGTGGCGTGTCGCGCAGTTCGTCCGCGCTGACTTCCAGCGTGTGGTCCTGGTGGTTGCGCAGTTCCGCCACGCGCTTGCTGTTGATGTCGAAGCCGAGGGTGGGGAACTTGCGGCCGAAGGCGACGGCCAGCGGCAGCCCGACGTACCCCAGTCCGATCACGGCGATCCTGACCTGGTCCAGGGTGGGCAATGGAGCGTTTGTCAAAATGGGTCCCCTGCGTGCTGCACTAGGATGGAGAGTCTAAAGGGCGCCGCGGTGCAGGGGTGTTACGGCCCCCGCCCGGCATCGCGTTGATGAACGTGCAATGCCACGCGCAGAGGACAGGGCGCGCGAATGGCCTGATCGAGGCGTTGCCTGCGTACCATAACCATGACCGGCCACCAGGAGGGTGGACGGCCAGCGACCGGGGAGTCGACATGCGGATCCTGTTGTGCGGTGGCGCCGGCTACATCGGCGCGCATGCTTACGTGGTGCTCGTCGAGCGTGGCCACGACGTGGTGGTGGCCGACAATTTCAGCAACAGTTCGCCGGGCGTGCTGTCCCGCCTGCAGCAGATCACCGGCCACCCGGTGCCGTTCCAGCCGTTGGACCTGCGCGACCGCGACGCGGTGGTGGGCTTCTTCGCAAGGCAGCAGTTCGATGCCGTGGTCCATTTCGCGGCGCTGAAGTCGGTAGGCGAATCGTGCGAACGCCCGCTGGACTATTTCCACAACAACATCGGCGGCACGCTCAACCTGCTGCACGGCATGCAGCTTGCCGGCGTCAAGCGGCTGGTGTTCAGCTCGTCCGCGACGGTCTACGGCGACCCCACCAGCGTGCCCGTTCGCGAGGATGCGCGCCTGCAGGTCACCAATCCCTACGGCCGTACCAAACTGGTGATGGAGGAACTGATCGGTGACCTCTGCGCCAGCGATCCCGCCTTCCACGCCGCCAACCTGCGCTACTTCAATCCGGTCGGGGCGCATGCCTCCGGCCTGATCGGCGAGGACCCGACCGGCATTCCCAACAACCTGATGCCCTACATCTGCCAGGTGGCCGTGGGACGGCGCGAGCACCTCAGCGTATTCGGCGGCGACTGGCCCACCGTCGACGGTACCGGTGTGCGCGACTACATCCACGTGGTGGACCTGGCGCGTGCGCATGCGGATGCGCTGGATTTCCTAGCCCGCGAACGCCGCAGCCTGACCGTCAACCTGGGCACCGGGCAGGGCGTCAGCGTGCTGCAACTGGTGAAGGCATTCGCCGGGGCGTCGGATCGGGAGATTCCCTACCAGATCGTGGCGCGCCGCACGGGGGATGTCGCCGAGGTGTACGCCGATCCCTCGCTGGCCAACGACGTGTTGGGATGGCGTGCCGAACTGGGCGTCGATGCGATGTGCCGCGATGCGTGGCGCTGGCAATCGCAGAATCCGCAGGGCTATCCGGCCGCGTAAGGGGTGTCCCGAACGTGATCGTGTTCGCACAAGCACGGGCATGACCCCGCGCATCGGGCTGGCGTGCCGGGCGTGATTGGCAGAAAATTCTGCCACCTCACATCGTCAGGATCCGCGTGCCTTCCGATGCCGCGCACACGATGGCGGAACAGAACCGCTCACGCTACGGCCTGCGCATGTACCGGATGCGCGCGCTGGGACTGGGGCTCGGGTCGCTGTGCGTGGGCGCCGTGCTCTACGAGCATTCCGCATCGCCGGCGCTGTGGGCGCTGCTGCTCGTCAACGGATTCCTGTGGCCGCACCTGGCGTATCTGCGCGTCAAGGCGCAGCACAGCGAGCCGTTGCGGGCGGAATTCCAGAACCTGACCTTCGATGCCGCCATGGGTGGCTTCTGGATCGCAGCGATGCACTTCGACGCGCTGCCCAGCGTGCTGCTGGCGGTCATGCTGACGATGGACAAGGTCATCATCGGCGGCGGGCGTTTCGGCATGCGCACGCTGGGTGCGATGGCGCTGACCTGCCTGGCGGCGAGCGCGGCGTGGGGATTCGCCTTCGAGCCCTACACCAGCTATCCGGTGGTGCTGGCGTGCTTGCCGTTCCTGGCCATCTATCCCATGGCGATCGGCATCGCCACGCATTCGCTGGCGCGCAAGGCACGCCAGCAGAAGGACCTGCTGGAGAAGATGGCGCGCTTCGATGCCGCCACCGGGCTGATGAACCGCCAGCAATGGCTGCATGCGGCGACCGCCGAGCTGCAGCGCTACCAGCGCGTGGGACGTACCGCCGTGCTGGTGCTGATCGATATCGACCGATTCAAGGACATCAACGACGGCTACGGACACACCGTCGGCGACGAAGTGGTCGAGGAATTCGCGCGCTTGCTGAAGGCCTGCCTGCGCGACGTGGATACGGGCGGGCGCTACGGTGGCGACGAATTCGGGGTGGTGATGCCGGACACGCGCTGGGAAGAGGCCATCGTGGCGGCGGAGCGCCTGCGGCGCCAGGTGGCGGCGTGCGCGTTCTCCGCGCGCGGTTTGCGCTGCACGGTCAGTATCGGACTGGCCGAATCGCATGCCGGCATCGCCACGGTATCGGACTGGATCAACAGTGCCGACAGCGCGCTCTACCGGGCGAAGGCACAGGGCCGCGACTGCATCGTCGTGGGTTGCTGAGCGCGATCAGGCACTCAGGGCGTCGATCACGGCCTGCGGTTGCTTCATCCAGGCGAAATGGTCGGCGCGCGCGCCCAGGCGGACGTGATCCAGCACGGTGACATGCGCAGGGCTGTTCGGCAGCTTGGCCATCAGGGCGCGCAGCGAACGTTCCGGTGCCAGCCAGTCGTCGTCGAACAGCACGCCGCGCACCGGGGCATGCACTGCGCGCATACCGGCTTCCAGATCCACCGGCCAGCCGGCGGCGCGATAGCGACCGCTGAGTCCCACGCGCGCCCAGTCCCGGATCAGTCCACGTGCTTCATCACCGCCGAAACCCAGTCGCCGGCCCGGCAACGCGCCACAGGCCCGCGCCAGCCACGGGGCGAACTGGTAGAAGAACGGCAATGCGTAGCCGCGCGGCGCCGGGTACGTGCGCCAATAGGGCGTTCCACTGCCGACCAGCCAGAGGGCGGTGAATGCATCCGGATCCTGGCCCGCGTGGCAGGCCGCCAACTGCCCGCCAAGGCTGTGGCCGCCGATGCGATGCGGAACGTCGGGCAACCGGTTTCGCACAGCGGCATGGCTGAGCGGCAGGTCCGTGCCCAGCAGGTCGCGGTAGCCCCAGTCGGTGCGCCGGTTGGCGCGCAACGCGCTACTGCCGTTGCCGCGCCATTCGTGCACGAACACCGCCACGCCACGCGCGGCGAGGGCTTCCGCGAACGGCAGGTAATGGCGCGCCGCGACGCCAAGCGCCGGCACCCACAGCAGTGCGCTGGAAGGGGTCGCGGGAATGCGGGCGATCAGCGTATACGCGTGCCCGTCCTGCGACTGCAGCGCAACCTCTTCAGCCAGGATGCCAGGGTCGAGGGTGTTCATGCGGCCGGTGCGGCTCCCATGTGGTCGAGCACGACGATGTCGCTGCGCCCGGGGCGGTAGCCTCCACGCAATGCGGCATGCACGTAGTCGGAAGCGGCGAGGCAGGCGTCTTTCAATGGCATGCCCTGTGCGCGTCGCGCTGCGATGGCGGACGCCAGCGTACAGCCGGTCCCGTGCGCTTCCAGCGCCAGGCGCGGATGCGAGGTTTCCGTCAGGCCGTCCTGATCGACATACAGATCCACCACGTCGGCACCCTCCGGCAGATGACCACCCTTGAGGAACACCGCGCGAGCGCCCAGCGCCAACAGATCGTTCGCCGCGGCACGCATGGCGTCGGCATCGGGGATAGCGCGGCCCAGCAGCAACTCGGCTTCCGGCAGGTTGGGCGTCACCACATCGGCCAGCGGCAGCAACTGCGTGCGAAGGGCGTGCAGCGCGCTGTCTTCCAGCAGCTTGGCGCCGCTGGTCGCGACCATCACCGGATCGACCACCACCGTGGCCGGGCGATGCGCGCGCAGGGCATCCGCCACCACGCCGATCACCTCGGCGGTGGCCAGCATGCCCAGCTTCACCGCGCGGATGTCGAAGTCGTCGAAGCAGGCATCGAGCTGCGCGCGCAGGAAATCCATCGGCGGTACGTTCACTGCGGTCACGCCACGGGTGTGCTGCGCAGTAAGCGCGGCGATGGCCGAGAGGCCATGCACCCGATGCGCGGCGAAGGTCTTGAGGTCGGCCTGGATACCGGCGCCGCCGCCGGAGTCGGAACCGGCGATGGTGAGGGCGGAAACCACGGAAGGAACTGTCATGCGTGGATTGTGCCATCCGTACGCGGGCGTGTGGCGCGACAGGTCAGACTGCGGGTGGCTTCGTCCGCTGCCACTGGCGATACACCACGTAACCGATGCCGGTGCTGCCGGTCAGCAGGGCAGGCGCCAACAAGGCGTCGTAACCGACGTGTCGGTACAGCCACGCGCCCAGCACGCCACCGCCGAGGAACCCGCTGATGATCAGTCCGCTCAGCGTCAGCCGGCGCACCGGCAATGGCATGCCCCGCAGCAGGTGGCCCAGTCCGATGCCGAGGTCGGTGAACATGCCGCTCAGGTGCGTGGTACGCACGGCGGCGCCGCTGTAGGTGGTGACCATCGCGTTCTGCAGGCCGCACGCGACGGCGGCAAGCAGCGCCCCCCAGATCTGTTCCTGCTTGAACAGCGGGATCGCCGCCAGCAGCAGTGCGGCTTCCAGCGCCAGCACCACGCCGTAGCGGCGGCCCAGTTGCAGGGTCTGGTCCTGGATGATCAGGCCGCTCAGCATCGCGCCCAGGCAGAACGCGATCAGCACGCCCCACAGATGCATCACCGCGCGCAGGTCGCCCTGCGCGATCGCAGCTCCCAGCAAGCTGGTGGTGCCGGTGAGATGGCTGACCGCCTGGTGCTCGAACCCCAGGTAGCCGATGACGTTGACCATGCCGGCCACGCAGGCCAATGTCACCGCACCGACCCAGACCCAGCGGGGCAGATGGAGGTTCACGGCACCGGACGCGGGGCTACAGCACTTCCGACGCGTAATCCGCCAGGCGCGAACGCTCGCCGCGCCGCAGCGTGATATGCGCGCTGTGCGCCCAGTTCTTGAAGCGGTCCACCGCGTAGGTCAGGCCGGAGGTCGTTTCGGTCAGGTAGGGCGTGTCGATCTGCTCCACGTTGCCGAGGCAGACGATCTTGGTGCCGGGGCCGGCACGGGTGATCAGTGTCTTCATCTGCTTTGGCGTGAGGTTCTGCGCCTCGTCGAGGATCAGGTAGCGCGACAGGAAGGTGCGGCCACGCATGAAGTTCATCGAACGGATCTTGATGCGCGAGGCGAGCAGGTCGTTCGTCGCCGCACGGCCCCAGGCGCCGCCTTCCTGGTTGTGCGTCAGCACTTCCAGGTTGTCGGTCAGTGCGCCCATCCACGGCGTCATCTTCTCTTCCTCGGTGCCCGGCAGGAAGCCGATGTCCTCGCCCACGCTGACGGTGGCGCGCGTCATGATGATCTCGCGGTAACGCTGCTGGTCCATCGTCTGCGCCAGACCGGCCGCCAGTGCGAGCAGGGTCTTGCCGGTGCCGGCGGTGCCGAGCAGGGTGACGAAGTCGATATCCGGATCCATCAGCGCGTTGAGCGCGAAGTTCTGTTCGCGGTTGCGCGCGTTGATGCCCCACACCGCATGCTGGCTGTGGCGGAAATCGTCGACGATCTGCAGCGTCGCCTTGTCGCCGTCCACCTTGCTGACGCGGAACTCGGATTCGTCGTCGCCCGGCAGGTACAGGAACTGGTTGGGATACCAGCCGGCACCTTCGGCCATCGTCACTTCGTAGTAGGTGCGGCCCTTGTCGGTCCACGAGCGCAGGTCCTTGCCGTGGCGCTGCCAGAAATCTTCCGGAAGTGGATCCGCGCCGGTGTAGAGCAGGCTGAAATCGTCGAGCGCGCGGTCGTTCTCGTAGTCCTCCGACACGATGCCGGCGATCGCGGCCTTGATCCGCAGGTTGATGTCCTTGGAGACGAACACCACCGGGATATCGGGTTCCTGTTCCTTCAACGCGAGGATGGCGCCGAGGATGGCGTTGTCCGGGATCACCGCGCCGAAGCTCTTGCCGGCCTCGAAGTGGCTGGTCTGGAACCGAAGCAGGCCGGCGCTCTGCGAGCCACGCAGCTGCAGGCTGTTGGGCTGGATCAGCGGTATACCGACGACCAGGTTGTCCAGGCCGGACGTTTCGACCAGTTCGTTGAGGAAGCGGCTGACCTGCCGCGCATTGCGGCTCGCCTCCGAGGTGCCCTTCTTGCCGTTGTCGAGTTCCTCGATCACCTGCATCGGCAGGTAGACATCGTGTTCCTCGAACTTGAACAACGCGGTGGGGTCGTGCATCAGCACGTTGGTGTCCAACACATAGATACGCTTGCTACGGGTCATTCGGGCAACCTCATCGAGGAAGATGTGTGAACACGGGCCACTTTTCCGCGGACAGCAGCGAACCACCATGACCCGCCGCGGCGCGGGATGGTGGGTGAAAGGGAAGAGGATTCCGTCACTGGGCCTGGTGAGCCTTCAGGGCGTCCAGCACGGCGTCGGCATGGCCGGCGACCTTCACGCCGCGCCATGCCTGCGCGATGCGGCCATCGGGTGAGATCAGGAAGGTGCTGCGGACCACGCCGAGCACCTTGCGGCCGTACATGTTCTTCTCGTGGATCACGTCGAAGGCCTTGCACAGCGCTTCGTCGGCATCGCTGACCAAGGGGAACTTGAATCCCTGCTTCGTGCAGAAGTTGTCGTGCGATTTCACCGAGTCGCGGGAGACACCGAGGATGGTCGCGCCGAGCTTCTTGAACTTGGGCAGCAGGGCGTTGAAGTCCAGGCCCTCGGTGGTGCAGCCGGGCGTACTGTCCTTCGGGTAGAAGTACAGCACCAGCCAGGTACCGGCGTGAGCGGCGAGGGTGGTGGTGTCGCCGCCGGACAGCGCCAGCGGCAGGTTCAATGTCGATTTTGGCAGAGCGTTTGCGCTTTTCGCCGTCATCGTCAGAACTTCATCGGATCCATGATCGCGTCCAGGTTCAGATGGTCGCAGAATTCGAGAAAATCGTCGCGCAGCGCGGCGATGTGCATGTTGGCCGGCACGCCGATCGTGACCTGTGCCGAGAACATCTCCGCGCCGGTCTGCATGGCGCGGTAGCGCGTGCTCTGCAGGTTCTCGATGGTGATGCCCTGGCGGTCGAAGAAATCGGCCAGCTGGAACAGGATGCCCGGCTTGTCGGCGGCCACCACTTCCACGATGTAGGGCAGCAGGTTGGACTGCACGACCTTCGGGCCGGTGCGGTAGAACACCAGCTTCAGGCCTTCATCGCGCTCCAGGCGCGACAACATCGTTTCCAGCTTGGCCACCGCGTCCCACGAGCCGGTCGCCAGCGCCGTGACGGACACGTCGCGCCCCACCGTGGACAAGCGCGCATCCACCAGATTGCAGCCACTGTCCGAAATCCGGCGCGTCACCGACAGGAGCGGCGATTCCGGATGCGTCGTGTAGGCGGTGATCAGGAGGTGGTTTTCGGTCGGCGAAGGCCGGGGCGTGGAATCGGTCAAGAGAGCTTCCGGCGTTGCGGTCAGGCTGAATGGCGTCCGGGCAATGGCCCTGCGACATCGGCAGCATACTTGCCCGCCCTTTGAGCCCGCAAGTAACATGCGGCCGTTATTGCAGGCAGGCCGGGATAACTGCGCTTACGGCGCCCCGGACCGCCGGATCCCTCCACCGAGAGCCATTCCCTTGCACCTTTCCGGCAGCATCACCGCACTGGCCACGCCGTTCCTGGCGTCGGGCGAACTCGACCTGGAAGCCTGGCGCGCGCTGCTCAAACAGCAGCTCGACGGCGGCACCCAGGGCGTGGTGGTGGCGGGTTCGACCGGCGAGGCCGCGGCGCTGTCCGACGACGAGTACGACACCGTGCTGCGCATCGCCGTGGAAGAGGTGCGTGGCCGGGTGCCGGTACTCGCCGGCACAGGGCAGATGAACACCGCGAAGACCATCGCCAGTACGCGCCGTGCGGCAGCCGGCGGTGCGCAGTTCGCGCTGGTGGTGACACCGCCTTACGTCCGACCGACGCAGGCCGGGCTGGTGGCGCACTACCGTGCCGTCGCCGATCAGGGCGGGCTGCCCGTCGTGCTCTACAACGTGCCGGGCCGCACCGGCTGCGATCTGCTGCCGGAGACGGTGGCGGAACTGGTCGACCATCCGAACATCGTCGGCATCAAGGAGGCGCGTGCCGAGCCCGAGCGCATGGCCGCGCTGCTGGCACTGCGCACGGAGAGGTTCGCCATCCTCAGCGGCGACGATCCGACCGCGTCGCGCGCGATGCTTGCCGGCGCCGATGGCCTGATCTCGGTCGGCTCCAACGCGCTGCCGCGTACATTCCGTCGCCTGTGCGACCTCGCGCGTGGTGGCGACGCCACTGCAGCCGCCGCGCTGGATGACGCGTTGCAGGAGATCTACGGCTTCCTCGGCGTGGAATCCAATCCCATTCCCGTGAAGGCGCTGCTGCAACGCGCGGGCGTCGGCCACGGCCTGCGCCTGCCGCTGCTTTCCTTGTCCGCCACCCATACCGATACTGCCGACCGTCTCGCCGCCCTGGCGCAGGCATTGGAAGCACAATCCAGCCGCGACAGCCTCGCGGCCTGAACCCAGGAGAACCCCATGCGTCTTTCGTCTTCCCTCGTACGTCCGCTTGCCCTCGCGCTGCTGGTCGTGTCCGTCGCCGGCTGCTCGTGGTTCAAGAAGGGAGCGAAGGGCGACTACGCGCTGGCCCCCGAAGCGCGTCCGCTGGAAGTGCCGCCGGACCTCAACCTGCCCAATGCCAGCGGCGCCATGCAGGTGCCCGCCGCCGCGCAGGCCAGCTCGTCGGCTGCGCCGACAGCCGGCGGGTTCAATGTCGCGGGTTCCCGTGACGACGCGTTCGCGCGCGTCGGTGAAGCCCTGGCGGGCATCGAGGGTGCAACCATCGCCAGCCGCGCGCAGCTGCTCGGTACCTATGACGTGGGCTACGAAGGCGCGAGCTTCCTGGTGCGTGTGTCGGCCGTGGACGCCGGTGCCTACGTATCGGCCGTCGATCCGCGCGGCCTGCCGGCCACCTCGCCGGCCGCCACCAAGTTGCTGGCCGCGCTGAAGGCCAAGCTGGGCGGCTGAAACGCCCCCGCATACCGGAAACGAAAAGGGCGCCTCACGGCGCCCTTTTTCATGGCGGGTCACTGCCTGTCGCCCGGTCAGCGCTCCAGCAGCGGCAACTTGTTCGTCTTGCCTTCCCACTCCTTGGCATCCGGCAGCGGGTCCTTGCGTGTGGTGATCACCGGCCAGGCACGCGACAGTTCGGCGTTGAGCGCGACATAGCCTTCCTGTCCGGCCGGCACGTCGTCCTCGGGGTAGATGGCGTTGATGGGGCATTCGGGTTCGCACAACGTGCAGTCGATGCACTCGTCCGGATCGATCACCAGGAAGTTCGGGCCCTCGTGGAAACAGTCCACAGGACAGACCTCCACGCAGTCGGTGTACTTGCACTTGATGCAGTTTTCGGTGACGACGAAGGGCATGAGACTCGATGTGCAACGGAGAGAACCGCGCAAGTTTAAATCACCGCGTGATTCGAGTTGGGAATCTTTCTTGCTTGCCGCCTGGGTCGGAGGAGCGCGCCGACGTACTCGGTGCCGGATGGGTGACCTGTCCGGCGATGCGGGTGCCGCATGGTGGGGACGGGCATCGTTCCAGAACCGCAAGACAGCCGGGCGCAGTCGGCGCGAAGGGTCAAAATTGGAACAATCAGTTGGTTTCCGGCTGATTTATTCCATCCATGCGCGGGATCATGCTGCGCGCCTCACCACAGAAGGAGTTCCGCCATGATTACCTTGCGTCCCGCCGGTGCCCGCGGCCATGCCAACCACGGCTGGCTGGATTCATGGCACAGCTTTTCCTTTGCCAGCTACGTCGACGACAAGCACGTCCATTGGGGCCCGCTGCGCGTGATCAACGAGGACCGCGTGGCCGCCGGCCGCGGCTTCGGCGAACACAGCCACCGCGACATGGAAATCATCAGCTACGTGCTGGAAGGCGCGCTGGGGCACAAGGATTCGATGGGCAACAGTTCCAGCATCGTGCCGGGCGATGTCCAGCGCATGAGCGCGGGCACCGGCGTGCAGCATTCCGAATTCAACTACAGCGAATCCGGTACCACGCATTTCCTGCAGATATGGATCATTCCCGACCGACAGGGCGTCCCGTCCTCGTACGAAGAGAAAGCCTTTCCCGCCACCGAGAAGCAGGGTCGCCTGCGCCTGGTGGTCAGTCCCGACGGCGCCGACGGCTCGGTCAGCATCCACCAGGATGCGCGCATGTACGCCGGTCTGTTCGATGGCAGCGAGAAGGCCGAGCTTCGCCTCGCCGAAGGCCGGCTAGGTTATGTGCACGTGGCGCGTGGCGAGGCCACTGTCAACGGGCAAGCCTTGAAAGCCGGCGATGCGCTGCTCTACGACGCGGAGCCACTGGTCAGCGTCGAGCGTGGCATCGGGGCCGAAGTGCTGGTATTCGATCTGCCGCGGATGCAGTGAATCGCGTGGTTGTGCGGTTTGATCGGCGCTTAAGGAGTTCTTAAAGCGCGCACGCGAGCATGGGTGGGCCGGGCATCCCGGTCCCCCATTGCCGAGGTTGTCGTGAGTCTGTTGCGCGCCCGTATGCCGCTGTTGCGGTTGTCGCCGTTTTCCACCTTCGTCCAGGTCGGCGAGCGTACCGGCGCGAACGCGCAGGACCAGTTGCCGTCGCGGTGGAGCGCCGGCCTGGCGGTCGCCCACCGCCACCGCGGGTGCGCAGGCGCAGGAACGCGCACGCGCCTGTCTGCCGTCGTTGCCTATGGCAGTGATCGCTGTCGTCCGCGCGGCGTGGCGCCGGGTTATCGCGCCCGCGCCCATGGCCGTGTCGCACTGCGGACTTTCGTGGCCGGGCGGATGGATGGCCTGGATGCCGAAGATTCCGGTATCGCCGAATGGGCACGCCGCAGCGCGCCTGTTCGTCGGCATCCTGCACGGCTTTCGACCGTCCGTTCCCACGTCTTTCCATGGAGTTCCCCATGAACGTCCGACTTTCCCATGCCGAAACGGCGACGCCACTTCGCCTGGCACCGGTGGCCTATCTGCCCGCACCCGAAGATCCCTCCTGGACTACCGCGCCTGTCGATGACGGCGTCGGTATCCACCGCGTCACGCGTGCACACGCTGCTCCGTTGATGCAGTTGTGCGACCGGCAGATGGCGGAGTTGCCGGGGGCGGCGCGGGTACGTGCGAGTGCCGGCGTGCTGGAACTGATGGAGGCACTGTTCGAACCGCCGCTGCGTGCATGGGCGTGGATCGCTCAGCATCGCGGTGAACCAGCCGGCTATGCCTTTGCCACGGTCGGCTTCTCGATGATCGAGCGTGCGTACTATTTCAATCTGGAAGCGCTGTTCGTTCCGGCCAGCGCACGACCTTCCGGCATCGCGGCCGGCCTGTTCGCCGAAGCACGGCGGATGGCGGCGGAACTCGGCTGCATCGACCTGCGCTGGCAGGTGCCGGTGGGGCAGGGGGGCGGACAGATCGCGCTGCCCGGCCAGGCCGGCGCGGCCACGATGATCCAGTATGTATTTCCCGCACTGCGGAGTGGCCAGGATGAATGACAGGGTGACCAAGCCCGCTTTGCGTGGCAGGCGCTGGCGGCGCATGGCGGCTGCGGCATGCGTGTCGGCGACGGCGTTCGCGTATGCCGGCTGCAGCACGGTGTCGTATCCGCAATCGCCGCAGTTCGGCGAGGACGGCTTCCAGAACGCACGCAAGCCGCGCCCGATGGGATGGCGCGAAACCAGCAAGCTCTGGTGGGATTTCCTGGTCGGCGGGAAGCCCGCGGGCACCACTCCGGCCCAAGCGATCCCGGTGCAGGCGGTGACGAGGGCGCAGCTCGATGAAGCGTCGGACGGCACGCTGTACCGGCTGGGACACTCCACCATCCTGCTGAAGCTGGATGGACGCTTCTGGCTGACCGATCCCGTATTCTCCGAGCGCGCCTCGCCGGTGCAATGGGCTGGACCGAAGCGCTTCCATGCGCCTCCGATCGACCTCGAGCAACTGCCGCCGCTCGCGGCGGTGGTGCTGTCGCACGACCACTACGATCATCTGGATCGCGAGACCGTGCGTGCATTGGCCGCGAAGACCGAGATGTTCCTGACGCCACTGGGCGTTGGCGATCGCCTCGTCCGCTGGGGCGTGCCGCGCGAGAAGATTCGCCAGCTGGACTGGTGGGACGATGTGGCACTCGGCGGCGTCCGCTTCACCGCGACGCCGTCGCAACATTTCTCCGGCCGTACGCTGTTCGACCGCAATGCGACGCTATGGGCGTCGTGGGTGATCCAGGCGGAGGGACTGCGCATCTTCTTCAGCGGCGACACGGGCTACTTCGATGGCTTCCGCACCATCGGCGAGCGGATGGGCCCGTTCGACATCACGCTGCTGGAATGCGGTGCCTACGACCGCCGCTGGCAGGACGTCCACATGCTGCCGACCCAGACGCTGCAGGCGCACGTGGATCTGGGCGGAAAGTGGTTGCTGCCGATCCACAACAGCACGTTCGACCTGGCGTTCCATGGCTGGAGCGAGCCGTTGGAATCGCTGTACATCTTGTCGAACCAGCACGGCGTGCAGATCGTCACGCCGACGATCGGCCAGCCGCTGACGATCGCCCGGCCGGAAGGTACGCAGCCATGGTGGCGCAGCGAGTAAGGCTTTGGCCGTCACTCAACGGTCGGGTGTCGCGCGAAACGCCACCCGGCAGCCGAAGCCACGGCCACCGATGCCGTCGCCCACGCTGATCGTCGCCCCGTGCGCCTGCGCGATGCGCTGCACCAGCGACAGGCCGATGCCGCTGCCGCGCTCGCCATTGCCCTGGCTGCCGCGGAAGAAGCGTTCGAAGACGCGCTCGCGTTCGTCCGGCAGTACGCCGGGACCGTTGTCGCGCACCGCCAACCAGGCCGTCGCACCGTCGGCATCCAGGCCGCAGGCGATCTCGATGCGGGCCTGTTCACCGCTGTAGCGCAACGCGTTGTCGAGCAGGTTGCGCGCGAGGATGCCGAGGTCGTCCAGGTCGCCATGGACGCTGGCGGGTTCCGTATGGACGACGATGGTCTGCTTCCGGCGTGCCGCCATCGATTCGAACTCGCGCGCGACCATGGCGACCACGTCCGGCAGCGCGACCTCCGGGCGCTCTTCGCTGAGCGGCGACGCATCGACACGCGCGGAATCGAGCAACTGCTGCGCGAGGCGCGACGTGCGCTGGACCCCCTGCGCCAGTTGGTCGAGCGCCGCCTGCGCGTCCGCCTGCGTGCCGGCGCGCCGTGCGACCTGCGTCTGCGTCAGGAGCGCCGCCAGCGGCGTGCGCAGTTCATGCGCCGCATCGGCCAGGAACTGGCGTTCGCCGCGCATGGCGTCCGACAGCCGTTCGAGCAGCAGGTTGAACGAATCCACCAGCGGGCGGATCTCGCGCGGCAGGCCCGCGACAGGCAGCGGCGCCAGATCATGCGCCGCACGCTCCGCCATGCCGCGGCGCAGGCGGTTCATCGGGCGCAGGCTCCAGTGAATGGCGAAGCCGACGCAGGCACCCAACACCAGCAGGATGCCGATACCACTCCACACGCTGACCTTCACCCAGTACGCCAGTTCCGTGCGCATCGCGGACAGCGACATGCCCGCCTGCACCTGGATGCGGCCGCGCGCATCGGAGACGGTGTAGACGCGCCAGGGCTCGCCGCCGACCTCGGTAAGAACGAAGCCGGGCTTGAAGTCCGACCGCAAGGGCTGCGCCGGTGCGCCGTCAGACCGGACGACGGGTGCGCGGCGTCCGAGGATCCAGACCTGATAGCGCAGCGCATCGAACTTGCGACCTGCACTGCTGGGTTGAGTCGGCAACTGCAGGCGTGGCCCGGCGTCCAGCGCATCGAGGTTGGCCGGCATGGACAGGAGGATCTGTTCGCTGACTTCCTGCAGGAACAGGTCGTCGTGCCCCTGCTGCTGCCGCGTCATCTGGAAATACTGGCCACCCAGCCAGCATGTCCAGCCCAGTGCGAGCGGCGTCATGACGGCCAGCAACAGCTTCGACTTCAGCGAGTGGCTCATGTCTCCTCTCCCAGCCGGTAGCCGAAGCCGTGAACGGTGGCGATCACGCCATCGCCGAGCTTCTTGCGCAACTGGTGGATGTACACCGCGATGGTGTTGCTTTCGATCGCGCTGTCGCCACCATAGACCAGCGATTCCAGCGTTTCGCGCGCGATCACGCGTCCTGGCCGCTCCATCAGTGCCAGCAGGGTGCGGTACTCGTGAACGCCCAGCCGGATCGGTCGGTCACCCACGCGTACGGAACGGTCAGCCGGATCGAGCACGATCTCGCCATGGCGCAGCACCGGCGAGACGCGGCCTTGGGTGCGTCGGATCACGGCGCGCAGCCGCGCGCTGAGTTCGCCGGCCTCGAAGGGTTTGACGATGTAGTCGTCGGCACCGGCGTCCAGGCCTCGGATGCGGTCGCTGAGCTGGTCGCGCGCGGTGATGATGAGCACCGGCGTGGTGTCGTAGCGCTGGCGCAGCCCGGTGAGGACGTCCAGGCCAGAACCGCGCGGCAGGCCCAGATCAAGGAGGACCGCAGTGTAGCCATGGTCGACCAGCGCCAGGCGCGCGGCGGTGACGTCCTCCGCACGATCGATGGACCAGCCATCCTGCGCCAGCGCGGCGGCCAGGGCATCGCCCAGCATGCGATCGTCTTCAACCAGGAGCAGGCGCGACACGGGCGAACCTTGCGGAGAGCGGAGTCCACCATGCTAGGGCCACGCGATTAAACCGTCTTTAATGCGGCGCGGGTACGGCCCCGGAAACGCAAGACCCCGCCGGGGCGGGGTCCTGGTCGCTGCACCTTGCTGTGGATCTCAACCCGCAGCCTTGGCCGGATGGCGCTCCCTAGGGGACTCGAACCCCTGTTTTAGCCTTGAGAGGGCCACGTCCTAACCTCTAGACGAAGGGAGCATTTTTGGTGAAACCGGCGTAGCGGATTAGTATAGGTGGCGGCCAAGCCAAGGGCAATCCATGTGGCGGCCGCGTGACCCTCCTGCATGGAACTGCCGCTATTACGCCGCCTACCGCTCTGCGAACCATCCCGCGCGACCAGCACACCATCTCGCGCAAGGACATCAGCCCGAACGCGCTGCGCGTGCTCTACCGCCTGCGGGATGCCGGTTTCCAGGCCTATCTGGTGGGCGGCGCGGTGCGCGACCTGCTGGTCGGTGGCCACCCCAAGGACTTCGACGTCGCCACCGACGCCACGCCGGAACAGGTCCGCCAGCAGTTCCGCAATTGCCGCCTGATCGGCCGCCGTTTCCGGCTGGCGCACGTGGTGTTCGGTCGCGAGATCATCGAAGTCGCCACGTTCCGCGCGAACAGCGACGACGGCAGTGGCGACCGCGAGATGGACAATGGTCGGCTGGTCCGCGACAACGTCTACGGCACGGTGGAAGACGATGCGGTGCGTCGTGATTTCACTGCCAACGCGCTGTACTACGCCATCGACGACTTTTCCGTACGCGACTACGTCGGCGGCTTCGAGGACGTGATGGCCCGTCGATTGAAGCTGATCGGCGATCCCGAGCAGCGTTACCGGGAAGATCCGGTGCGCATGCTGCGTGCGGTCCGGCTGGCCGCCAAACTGGACTTCGACATCGAGGTCGACACGGCCGCGCCCATCGCGCCGCTGGCGCCGCTGCTGGCGGAAGCCGCACCGGCGCGCTTGTTCGAAGAAATCCTGAAGCTGTTCCTGTCGGGCAACGGCGTCGCCAGCTTCGAAGGGCTGGAGCGCTTCGGCTTGTTGAAGGTGCTGTTTCCCGAGAGTGCCGCCGCGTTGGCGTCCAACCGCAGCGGGGCGTTGCGCCGGATGGTGCTGGCCGGCCTGACCGGCACCGACCAGCGTGTCGCCAATGACGAACCGGTATCGCCGGCATTCCTGTTTGCGCTGCTGCTGTGGCCGGCGTATTGCCGCGCACTGATGGGCTTGCAGGCGCAGGGCATGCAGGCGGAAGAGGCGCAGCGCCGCGCTGCCGACCGCGTCACCCTGCACCAGTTGAATACCGTGGCATTGCCGCGCCGCTTCTCGCTGCCGATGCAGGAGATATGGCTGCTGCAGACGCGTTTCGGCAACCGCCAGCGCAAGCGCGTAACGCGCCTGCTGTCGCATCCGCGTTTCCGTGCGGCGTTCGATTTCCTGGTCCTGCGGTTGGCGGCGTCGCCGGAGCACGCCGAGGACGTGGACTTCTGGCGCGAAGCGCAAACGCAGTCCGGCGATGAGCTGTCGGCGACATTGGGTGTAGCGGCCTCGGCTGACAGCTTCGCCGAAGACGCACCGCCATCCAAGCGTCGCCGCCGGCGGCGCAGTCGCGGCACGGGGCCTTCGCCGGAATGACCGCGCACGTCCAGGCCTGCGTCGGTCTGGGAGCCAACCTCGGGGACGCTGCAGATACGTTGCGGGAGGCCATTGAAGCGCTGGGACGCCGTGAGAGCGTGGTCATGCGCCAGGTATCACGCCTCTACCGCACGCCAGCCTGGGGCAGGGAAGACCAGCCGGACTTCATCAACGCGGTCGTGCTGATCGACACCACGCTGTCCGCGCACGCACTACTGGCGCTGCTGCTGTCCGTCGAGGCCGATTTTGGTCGCCATCGCATCGATGGCGAGCGTTGGGGGCCGCGTACCCTGGACCTCGACCTGCTGCTCTACGGCGACGCGGTGATCGACGAGCCCGGGTTGCGCGTGCCGCATCCGCACCTGCATGAGCGCGCGTTCGCACTCGTCCCGTTGCTCGATGTGCTGCCGGATGCCCGGATTCCCGGCTACGGCGATGCGCGGGATGCTGTGTCCGTGCTGGAAATGTCCAACATCCATCCGTTATGAGTGGATAATACGGCGCTATGAGCACGCACGCCGACAGCAAACCCTGGACAGTTCCCGCCCTCGCCGACGCCAAGCGCGAGGGCCGCAAGCTGGTGATGCTGACCGCGTACGACAACAGCTTCGCCCGGGTGCTGGATGCGAATGGCATCGACCTGGTGCTGATTGGCGATTCGCTGGGCATGGTCGTGCAGGGCCATGACTCCACGCTGCCGGTGACGGTGGACGACATCGTCTACCACACGCGTGTCGTCGCCCGCGGACTCAACCGTGCATTGCTGGTGTCCGACCTGCCGTTCCAGTCCGATGCGACACCGGAGCGTGCACTGGACGCTGCCATCGCGCTGCTGCAGGCGGGTGCGGAGATGGTCAAGCTGGAAGGTGCGGGTCACAAGCTCGACGTCATCCGCTTCCTGGTCGAGCGCGATATCCCGGTCTGTGCGCACCTCGGCCTGACGCCGCAGTCGGTGCTCAAGTTCGGCGGTTACCGCGTGCAGGGTCGCGACGAAGCGGCGGCTGCACGGTTGCGCGAAGAGGCCCGCGCGGTCGCCGACGCCGGCGCACAGCTGCTGGTGCTGGAGTGCGTGCCGTCATCGCTGGCAGCCGCCATCACCGCCGATCTCGCGATCCCCACCATCGGCATCGGCGCGGGCCCCGGCTGCGACGGCCAGGTGCTGGTGTTGCACGATCTGCTTGGGCTGGACACCGGCCATCGCCGGCCGAAGTTCGTCAAGGATTTCCTGGCCGATGGCGGGTCCGTGGCCGGCGCGGTGCGCGCCTACGCCGATGCCGTGCGCAGCGGGGCGTTCCCCGACGACGCCCATTCCTACTGACCGCGCCGCGCGCACCGACTCGCCACAGGGGCCACGATGATCGAGACCATCACCGAACTTGACGCGCTGCGTGCACGCGTCAGGGAGTGGAGGCAGCAAGGGTTGCGGGTCGGGTTCGTGCCGACGATGGGCAACCTGCATGCCGGCCATTACTCGCTGGTGATGCTGGCGCGGCAGTACGCGGACCGCGTGGTGTCCAGCGTGTTCGTCAATCCAACCCAGTTCGGTCCCAACGAGGACTTCACCCGTTACCCGCGTACGCCCGAAGCGGACATGAGCGGGCTCGAAGGGGCCGGTTGCGATGTCCTGTGGTTGCCGACGGTGGAATCCATGTATCCGTTCGGTGTCGAACTGGCGGCCAACGTGCACGTCCCCGGCGTCAGCAGTGTGCTTGAGGGCGCGCATCGCCCGGGTCATTTCGATGGCGTGTGCACCGTGGTCAGCCGCCTGTTCAACCAGGTGCAGCCCGACGTGGCCGCGTTCGGCAAGAAGGATTACCAGCAACTCGCCGTGATCCGCCAGTTGGTTACCGATCTGGCGTTCCCGATCCAGATCCTCGCCGGCAGCATCGTACGCGAGGCCGACGGCCTGGCGATGAGCTCGCGCAACCAGTACCTGTCGGAGGACGAGCGTCCGCGCGCCGCCGAGATCCGCAAGACCCTGATCGCGATGCGTGAAAGCCTGGTGGCCGGAACCCCTCGCGCGCAGGTGGAGGCCGAGGCGGCCCGCCAGCTCGGCGACATGGGGTACGTGGTCGACTACACGGTCATCCGTGGCCATGACCTCAGTGAGCCGCAGGACGGTGAACAGGGTGCGCGTGTCGCGCTGATCGCCGCGAAGCTCGGACGTACGCGGTTGATCGACAACCTGGAATTCTGATCGCAACCAAGGGCCGCACGTGGTGCGCGCAAGTCGGGCATGAGCGGATAAACTCCGCCTTCCCGCTTTTCGCCCCGACGACATGCATCTCAGCCTGCTCAAGACCAAGATCCACCGCGCGACCGTCACCCATTCGGAGCTGAACTACGAAGGCTCCATCGCCATTGACGGCCTGCTGCTGGATGCCACCGGCATCCGCGAGTTCGAGCAGGTGCATATCTGGGACGTGACCAACGGGGCGCGCTTCTCGACGTATGCGATCCGTGCCGACGAAGGCAGCGGTGTGGTTTCGCTCAACGGTGGCGCCGCGCGCCACGTACAGGTCGGCGACCTGATCATCATCGCCGCGTTCGCGTCGATGAGCGAGCAGGAAGCCGATGCGTTCCAGCCCACGTTGGTCTACGTGGACAGCCAGAATCGCATCACCCATACCAACCACAGCATCCCCAAGCAGGCCGCCTGACATGAGCCAGGATTTCGACGTACTGTCGTCCCACGCCACGCGCCTGAGTGGCGTTTCGTTGAGCACCCTGCTGTCGCGCGAGCCGGATCGCATTGCCGCCCACACGTTGCGCTCCGGTCCGCTGTACTTCAATTTCGCGCGCCAGTCGTACGACGCGTCGGCGTGGCAGGCGCTGCTGGGTCAGGGCGAAGCCAAAGGCCTGGCAGCGGCCTTCCGTCGGCTGTTCGATGGCGAGACCGTCAACGTCACCGAAGGGCGTGCGGCGCTGCATACCGCGCTTCGCGGACAGAATTCCGAGGCCGTCGTCGCACGCGAGGCCTATGCCACGGCGCTCGATGTCCGTCAGCGCATGGCGACTCTGATCGCGCAGCTCGAAGCGAGCGACGTCACCGACATCGTCAGTGTCGGTATCGGCGGCTCCGATCTCGGGTCGCGTCTCGTGGCTGATGCGTTGCGCGATCCGCTGCCGGGCCGCTTCCGCGTGCACTTCCTGTCCAACGTCGACGGTGCGGCGGCACAACGCACACTGGCGACGCTTGATCCGGCGCGCACGGCGGCAGTGCTGATTTCCAAGACGTTCGGTACCCAGGAAACGTTGCTCAACGGCGGCATCCTGCGCGACTGGCTGGGTGGCAGCGAGCGGCTGTATGCCGTCAGCGCCAATCCGGCGCGCGCGGCGGCGGCGTTCGACATTGCCGCCGAGCGCGTGCTGCCGATGTGGGACTGGGTGGGTGGCCGCTATTCGTTGTGGTCCGCGGTCGGCCTGCCGATCGCGCTGGCGATCGGGTTCGAGCGTTTCGAGCAGCTGCTGGAGGGTGCCTCGGCGTTCGATGCGCACGTCATCGGCACGCCGATCGCCGACAACATCGCGGTCCGCCATGCGCTGACGGCGGTGTGGAACCGCAACGGGCTCGGCCACGCCGCGCAGGGCGTGATGACCTACGACCAGCGCCTGGCGCTGCTGCCGGCGTATCTGCAGCAGCTGGTGATGGAGAGTCTGGGCAAGTCGGTCACGCTGGACGGCAGTGCGGTCGAGGTCGACACGGTGCCGGTGTGGTGGGGCGGGGCGGGCACCGACGTGCAGCACAGCTTCTTCCAGGCCCTGCATCAGGGCACGCAGATCGTGCCGCTGGATTTCGTCGGCACCATCCGCAACGACGACCCTTACACCGAGAACCATCTCGCCCTGATGTCCAACCTGCTGGCGCAGAGCGAAGCGCTCGCCAACGGACAGGCCAGCGACGATCCGCATCGCAGCTACGCCGGTGGCCGTCCCAGCACGATGATCCTGCTGGATGCGCTGACGCCGCAGTCGCTCGGTGGGTTGATCGCCATGTACGAGCACAGCGTCTACGCGCAGTCGGTGTTGTGGGGTATCAACGCCTTCGACCAGTTCGGTGTGGAGCTGGGCAAGCAACTGGCCAACGGCCTGCTGCCGGCACTGAAGGGGCAGGGTGAAGCGCAGGATCCGGTCACGCGCGCGTTGCTGGCGGAGCTGAAAACGCGCGGCTGACGACGTCAGGCCTTCGCGTGCTGCGCCAGGGCCCAGGCCACGTGCTCCCGCACCAGCGCTGACGGATCGTCGCGACGGCTGGCCAGCGCCGTCATCACCTCGGGCGTGCCGGGCGCATTGCCGAGCGCCACGGCGATGTTGCGCAGCCAGCGTTCATGGCCGCTGCGACGGATCGCCGAGCCTTCGGTACGGCGCAGGAATTCGTCGCCGTCCCATGCGAACAACGCCGGCAGCGTGGCCACGTCGAGATCGTTGCGGGCACGGAAGTCGGGTTCGTCCGTCCGCTGGGCGAACTTGTTCCATGGACAGACCAGCTGGCAATCATCGCAGCCGAAAATGCGGTTGCCGATCGCGGGCCGCAGGTCTTCGGGAATGACGCCCTCGTGCTCGATGGTCAAGTACGAAATGCAGCGGCGTGCATCGAGCCGGTACGGCGCGATGATGGCCTGTGTCGGGCAGACGTCGATGCAGCGCGTGCAGGTGCCGCAATGCGCCGTCGCAGGCGCGTCCACCGGCAACGGCAGATCCACGTAGATCTCGCCAAGGAAGAACCAGGAGCCGCCGTCCTTGTCGATCAGGCAGGTGTGCTTGCCGATCCAGCCCAGGCCGGCGTTGCGCGCGAGCGCACGCTCCAGCACCGGTGCCGAATCCACGAACACGCGGTGACCGAATGCGCCAACCTCCTGCTGCAGGCGTTCGGCCAGCTTCTGCAGGCGGTTGCGCATCAGCTTGTGGTAGTCGCGACCGAGCGCATAGCGGGCCACGTAGGCGCGCTCGCCGTCGTGCAGCGTGTCCCAGGCGTCGTTGCTGTCATTGCGTCCGTAGTCCAGCCCCACGGAGATGACCCGCAACGTACCGGGGATCAGCTCCTGCGGCCGCGACCGCTTGTCGCCGTGCTGCGCCATCCACGCCATCGAGCCGTACAGTCCCTCCGCCAGCCAGCGGCGCAGGTGATCCTCGTCGTCGCCAAGCTCGATGCCGGCGATGCCGCAGCGCTGGAATCCGAACTCGCGCGCCAACGCCCGCACGCGCCGGGCGAGCGCGGGTGGATCGGGCAGGGATGTTGCCGGGTCGGGGAGTGACATGCGGGAATTATAGGAGGCGGGGCCGGATTCACTTCTCCGCAACCCCGGCCGGTCCTAGAATCCGCCCATGTCAGGCACCTTGCCCCTGTATTCCACGCATGCGGCGCGCACGCTGGATGAGCGCGCCACGCACGCGCTGGGAGGCGACGCCTACGTCCTGATGCAGCGCGCGGGGCAGATGGCCTGGCAGCACCTGCTGCAACACTGGCCCGACGCCCAGCGCATCGTGGTGGTGTGCGGCCCGGGCAGCAATGGCGGCGACGGTTACGTGCTGGCGCGGCAGGCGCATCGTGCAGGCCGGTACGTGGAGGTCGTCCATCTGCCCGCGCATGTGCCGGGGAATCCGGTCGCACAACGCGCGTGCACCGGCTACGTGGCGGGCGGCGGCCGCGTGACGCTGTTCGAAGGCGCGTTGCCGAAGGCCGATGTCGTGGTGGATGCGCTGTTCGGCATTGGCCTGTCGCGTGCACCGGAGCACGACGTGCATGCGCTGATCGATACCATCAACGCGCAGAGCGGACCGGTCTTCTCGCTGGACGTGCCCAGTGGCGTCGATGCCGAGCGTGGCGCTGCGCCCGGTGCGGCCGTGGTGGCGACACGCACGCTGCAGTTCATCGCCCGGCATGCCGGACTGCATACCGGCGATGCGCTGGAGTACACCGGCACGCTCGATCTGGATGATCTCGGCGTGTCCGTCGGGACCTTCGACGGGGTCGCCGTGCAGTCGTCGCTGCTGCAGCACGATGCGCTGGCGCGCTGGCTGCTTCCACGTCGCCGTAATACCCACAAGGGCGAGTCCGGGCATGTGCTGTGCATGGGTGGCGACGACGGCAGCGGTGGCGCGATCGCCTTGTGTGTGGAAGCCGCGTTGCGTGCTGGTGCCGGCCTCGCCAGTGTGGCCACGCGGCAGATGCATGTGGCGTCGCTGCTGGCGCGCCGACCCGAGGCGATGGTGCGTGCGGTGGAATCGTCGGATGACCTCGAGCCGCTGCTCGCTCGTGCGGACGTGATCGCCATCGGTCCCGGATTGGGGCAGGGCGAATGGGCGCGAGCCTTGTTCCAGCGCGCCCTGCGCAGCGGGAGACCGATGGTGATGGATGCGGATGCGCTGAACCTGCTCGCAGCCTCGCCGCATACCGTGCAGCAGGCGATCCTCACGCCGCATCCTGGCGAGGCTGCGCGCTTGCTCGATTGCGCGACGCGCGACGTGCAGGGCGATCGCTTCCGAGCCGCGCAGGCGATGGCGGAGCGCTATGCGTCGGTCGTCGTGCTGAAAGGCGCGGGCACCGTCATCGCCGCACCCGGCGGGACGCTGCGCGTGATCGGTGCCGGCAATCCCGGCATGGCCGTGGGCGGTATGGGCGACGTGCTCACGGGCGTCATCGCCGCCTTGCGTGCGCAGGGCTTGTCCGCCTTCGATGCGGCAAGCGCTGGCGCGTTGTTGCATGGACTCGCGGGAGACGCGGCCGCCTGGGATGGAGAGCGCGGCCTGCTGCCATCCGATCTGTTCGCGCATCTGCGTCGGCTGGCGAATCCGTAAGCACCCGGTTTCCTCGCGCGCGTTTCCACTGAGCGCATAGAATTGGCGCATGCACGCCTTTCTTCCCGACAGTGACGCCACCGAAACGCTGGGCCACGCACTCGCGCGCACACGGCCTGCATTCGCCGTCGTGCATCTGCAGGGAGACCTCGGTGCAGGAAAATCCACCCTGGCTCGTGCCCTGCTGCGCGCGCTGGGCGTCAGTGGCGCGATCCGCAGTCCGACCTATACGCTGGTGGAGCGCTATCCGGTGGAGGGCGGCGAAGCCTGGCATCTGGACCTGTACCGGATCGGTGACGCCGGCGAGCTGGAATTCCTCGGTCTGGACGAAGGATCGGCCGTGCTCTGGCTGGTGGAATGGCCGGAACGTGGTGGTGCGTCATTGCCGCCAGCCGATCTGCATGTGGCGCTCGATGTCGACGGCGAAGGACGTTCAGCCCGACTGACCGGGGTGTCAGCGGGCGGCAGCGACTGGCTGGCGCGGCTGGCGCTGGAGGGTGAGTTGCAGGCATCAGCTCGCCAGACTGGTTAGGAACATCCGCCAGGCTACGGATTATTAAGGGAAAATGCCTTGCATTCGCGGTCTGATGGTGCTTGAATCCGCGGCATGACCTCGGGGAAGCCCACCACCATGCTGCGTCTCGCGTTCGCGAGCCTGCTCGCGTTGTCGCCATTAGCGCTGACGGCAGGCGAGGTGACCGGCGTGACGCTGGCGCAGGGCAGCACCGGGACCCGGGCGGAGATCCAGCTCGCGGGCACCGGGCAATACAAGACCATTTCACTGAAAGGCCCCGATCGGCTGGTCGTCGACCTGCCGGCCTCGAAGGCGAAAGCTGGCCTGCGGCTGCCCGTGCCGGCCGGCATCGTGCGCGCCGTGCGCACGGGACAGCCTGACGCGAACACGCTGCGCATCGTCTTCGACCTGGCTTCGCCGGTCGCCGCACTGGCACCACGCATGGAACAGGGCGGCGACACTTCGCGCCTGGTAATCGAGTGGCCGGGTGACGGCGTCGCTCCTCCTGCCTCGATCGCGACGGCTACGCCGACCACCGCACCCGCCGCCACGGCAGCGCCCCCGACGGTATCGCCACAGGCGGACGCCGCCCGCGCGACGGCGTTGCTGACGGCGAAGGTGGTGCAGGCGGGCGCCACCCAGTCTCCTGCTGCTGTTGCCACGACATCTTCACCGTCGCCGCAGGCCATCCTCAACGGGCAGTCGACCGCAGCCCAGGTACCCGCCACCGGTAATGCCGGTGAGCGTCCGGCGTACACCATCGCGACGGGGCAGCCAGCGCCGGTAGCGAACGCCGCCACTGCGCCCGCCGTCGAGGCCGTCACGACGATAGAGGCCCAGAAGCCGCCGGTCGCGGCAACCGCAGGCATGCGTCCACTGGTGGTCGCCATCGATCCCGGTCACGGCGGACAGGATCCGGGTGCGATAGGTCCGAGCGGCCGCTACGAGAAACATGCCGTGCTGGCGATCTCGAAGGAACTCGCCCGCCAGATCAATGCCACGCCCGGCATGAAGGCCTACCTGGTTCGCGATACCGACGTCTACGTCGAACGTCCGCAGCGCGCCCGCAAGGCGCGTGGCGCCAAGGCCGACATGTTCGTGTCGATCCATGCCGATGCTGCGGAAAACCGCAGCGCCTGGGGTTCGTCGGTCTACGTGCTGTCCTTGCGTGGCGCGTCGTCGCAGCACGCGCGCTGGCTGGCCGACAAGGAAAACGCGTCGGACCTGGTCGGAGGCGTGCGACTGACCAAGGACACGTTGTCGAACGTGCTGCTCGACCTGGCCCAGAGCGGCCATATGCGCGCCTCGCAGGATGCCGCCGGCCACGTGCTGACGTCGCTGAAGGGATTGGGCAAGACCCACAAGCCGCAGATCGAGTTCGCCAATTTCGAAGTGCTGCGCAATTCCGACATGCCGGCGATGCTGGTGGAAACCGGCTTCATTTCCAACGCCGACGAGGAAAAGCGCCTGTTCGATCCCGGTCACCAGCGCAAGGTCGCCGGCGCGGTGCTGGAAGGCATCCAGTCCTACTTCACCCGCCAGCCACCGCCGGGCACGCTGTTCGCGGCGCGCGCGCAAGCCGAAGCCGATGCGCGAACCGTCGCCGCTGGCGGCGCTGCCGGCGCGCCCTGATCCCGCGCCCGCTCGGCTATCATCACGGCTGATTCCCCGAGACGGCGCGCCTGCGTCGCCAGCACGTGCCGATCCGCCAGCTTCCCGACACCCTCATCAACCAGATCGCGGCCGGCGAAGTCGTCGAACGACCTGCGTCCGTGGTCAAGGAACTGGTCGAAAACGCCCTGGATGCTGGCGCGCGCCGCGTCGACATCGACCTGGAAGAGGGCGGCGTCCGCCTGATCCGTATCCGCGATGACGGTGGCGGCATCGCACCGGACGAGTTGCCGTTGGCGGTGTCGCGCCATGCCACCAGCAAGATCGCCTCGCTCGACGACCTGGAAGCCGTTGCCACACTCGGTTTCCGTGGCGAAGCCCTGCCCTCGATCGCCTCCGTCAGCCGCTTTGCACTGACCTCGCGGCGTGCGCAGGACGAGCATGGCGCGTCGTTGCTCGTGGAAGGCGGCAAGGTCGGCGAAGTGGCACCCAAACCGCACGCCGTCGGCACCACGGTGGAAGTACGCGAGTTGTTCTACAACGTGCCGGCGCGACGCAAGTTCCTGCGTGCCGAACGTACCGAGATGGGGCACATCGAAGAGTGGCTGCGTTCGCTGGCACTGGCGCGTCCCGACATCGAGCTGCGCGTCTCGCATAACGGCCGCCCGTCCCGTCGCTACAAGGCGGACGAACTGGAATCGCTTGCTCGCCTGAGCGAGACCCTCGGTGACGAGTTCTCCCGCAGTGCGCTGCGCGTCGACCACGAGGCGGCCGGCCTGCGCCTGCACGGGTGGATCGCGCAGCCCAGCTATTCGCGCGCGAGCGCCGACCAGCAGTACGTCTACGTCAACGGACGCTCAGTGCGCGATCGCAACATCGCGCACGGGGTGAAGATGGCGTACCAGGACGTGCTGTTCCATGGGCGCCAGCCGGCCTATGTGCTGTTCCTGGAGCTCGATCCCACCCGCGTCGACGTCAACGTCCACCCGGCCAAGCACGAAGTGCGGTTCCGCGATACGCGGCTGATCCACGATTTCGTCTATCGCACCTTGCACGAAGCACTGGCGGAAACACGCGCCGGTACCTTGCCGCAGGACACGGCGCCATCGCCGTTCGCGGTGCGGCCTGCCATGCCCGTGCCCTCCGCCTGGATGCCCACGCAGCAGTCGCCGCTGGGACTCAATGTCGCCGAGGCACCCGCCGCCTACGCTGCGCTGTATGCACGCCCGCCCATCGATGCGGTGGATGGTGGAACGTATGCTCAGGCGTCCACACCGGCGATGCCGGCGAGCGACACCGATGGCATACCGCCGCTGGGTTTCGCCATCGCGCAGCTGCACGGCATCTACATCCTGGCGGAGAACGCGGACGGCCTGATCGTGGTCGACATGCATGCCGCTCACGAGCGCATCGGCTACGAGAAGCTGAAGTGGGCGCACGACAGCATCGGCCTGCGCTCGCAGCCGCTGCTGGTGCCGATGGTACTGGCGGTGGCCGAGCGCGAGGCGGACGTGGCCGAACGCGAGGCCGCCACGCTGGCGACGCTGGGCTTCGATATCACCCGCAGCGGTCCGCAATCGTTGAACGTGCGCAGCATCCCCGCGCTGCTGTCGAACGCCGAACCCGAAGCGCTGTTGCGCGATGTGCTGGCCGACCTGCGCGAGCACGGCGAAAGCCGGCGCGTCGCGGCGGCGCGCGACGAACTGCTGGCGACGATGGCCTGCCACGGCGCGGTGCGCGCGAACCGGCGCCTGACGCTGCCCGAAATGAATGCCCTGCTGCGCGAGATGGAAGCCACCGAACGCTCCGGGCAATGCAACCACGGCCGCCCCACCTGGGCGCGCTTTTCCTTGAACGAGATCGACCGCTGGTTCCTGCGAGGACGCTGACATGGGGAAGAACACGGGGTGGCTGGGGATGGCCATGCTGGTGGGGCTGCTGGCCGGATGTGGTGGCGGTGATGGAAAGGACACGGCGAGCGGCAAGGTGGCCGATGTCAATTTCCTGGCCGACAACGCGGCGTGGCGTGAGCAGCGCAAGAGCGAACTGCTTGCTCCCGATGGCTGGACCAGCCTGGTCGGCCTGCATTGGATCGAACTGAAGTCGCACTTCATCGGCAGTGGCCCGGGCAGCGGCATCAAACTGGCCGTCGGACCGGCAAAAATGGGGATGGTGACGCAGCAGTCCGGACGCATCTTCCTCACGCCGGAGGCCGGAGCCCAGTTGACCCTCAATGGCGAACCATTGAAGGGTCGCGTCGAGCTGCAAAGCGATCGCGATCCTGCGCCGGGCGTGGTCGGCTTCGATGACGGCAAGGGCCTGCTGACGGTCATCGAGCGCGGTGGTCGCCACGCCCTGCGCGTGAAGTATGCCGACGCCGAATCACGCACGCAGTTCGTGGGACTGGATTACTGGGCACCGCAGGAAGCGTGGCGTATCGAAGGTCGCTACATTCCGCATCCCCCGGGCAAGACGCTGACCATCGTCGACGTGATCGGCGTGGCCAATGAATCCCCCAATCCCGCCGCGGTCGAGTTCGAGCGCGACGGCAAGACATTCCGCCTAGAGGCGCTCGGGCCGCCTGAAGGCCCGCTGTTCTTCCTGCTTGCCGATCGCACCAGTGGCCATGGCAGCTATTCCGCAGGACGTTTCCTGGACGCGGAAGGGCCGAAGGACGGCAAGGTCCTGCTGGATTTCAACCGCGCCTACAACCCGCCGTGCGCGTTCACGCCGTATGCGACGTGTCCGCTGCCACCAGCGGAAAACCGCCTCGACCTGCTGGTCGAGGCGGGCGAAAAAGCCTACGCCAAGCCCATCAAAGTGCTCTGAGCCAGAAAGGAACGAACCGAATGTCATTGCGCGCTTCGCTGAAAGCCCTTGTCGCCACTGCGCTGCTCGGCAGCGCGACCGTCCTGGCGGCGGATACACCCACGACGGGCGCGACGCCGGTGCCATTGCTGTGGAAAGTGTCCGACAAGGACAACGCGGTGTACCTGCTTGGTTCGTTCCATCTTCTCCGTAGCACCGACTATCCGCTGTCCGCCGACATCGATGCGGCGTTTGCCGACGCGGAGCGGGTGGTGTTCGAGCTGTCGCCGGACGAGATGCGTTCGCCGGCGTTGTCGCAGCTGATGATGCAGGCCGCGATCCGCACGGACGGCAAGACCCTCCAGCAGGAGCTGGACGCAACGACGTGGACGCGGCTGGAGGCATGGGCCGGCAAGAACGGCGTGCCGCTGGTGTCGTTCAACAGCTTCGAGCCCTGGTTCGTCGGCCTGAGCATCAGCATTGTCGAGATGACCAAGCAGGGGCTGGATCCGAAGTTGGGACTGGACAATCACTTCATGGACAAGGCCCAGGCCGCCGGCAAGCCGACTGGCGGGCTGGAGCGTGCGCAGGAACAGATCGGCGTGCTGGACGGCATGGACGCGACCGAACAGCGCCAGTTCGTGGTGGAGGCGCTGGAACAGGCAGACAAGGGTTCCGTGGAAACCGAGCGCCTGCACCAGGCGTGGCGACGTGGCGACGCGGAAGGCCTGTGGCATGGCATGGCGGCGGACATGAAGCAGCAATACCCGCGCCTGTACCAGCGCATCAACGTCGATCGCAACGACGCATGGGTGCCGAAGATCCGCGCCATCCTCGACCAGCCTGGCGATGACGATGTACTGGTGGTTGTCGGTGCGCTGCACTTGCTGGGCAAGGACGGCGTGGTCGAGAAGCTGCGCGCGCAGGGCTACACGGTCGAACGCGTGTGCTCGGTGTGTGCGACGCCAGCGCGCTGACGGATCTCAGGCCGCAAGACGTCGCTCAGGGCCCGGGTTCCATCACGATGCAGTCCACCGGGCACGCGGGCACGCAGAGTTCGCAGCCCGTGCAGAGTGGATCGATCACTACGTGCATGTGCTTGGCACCACCGATGATGGCGTCCACCGGGCAGGCCTGGATGCACTTCGTACAGCCGATGCAATCGGCTTCGACCACGACGGCGACGATGGCCGGTTTGTGCGTGCCGCGCGAACGGTCGTAGGGTAGTGGCGTCACCTCCAGCAGGCGGGCAAGCGCCCGCGCACCCTCGTCGCCGCCAGGCGGACAATGATCCACGCCTGCGGTGCCCTGTGCCATCGCCTGTGCGTAGGGGAGGCAGCCTTCGTAACCGCACTGGCCGCACTGGGTCTGCGGCAACAGGCGGTCGAGGCGTTCGACGAGATCGGCGTTCATCGCCGTTGAGCGGCTGGTAGCGTCAGCGAACCGGCATGCCGGGCTGGGCAGCGGCATCCGCGTCCAGCAACGCCAGCGCGCCGCCGTCGAAACCGGCCGACAGGATCATGCCCTCGCTCAGGCCGAAGCGCATCTTGCGCGGCGCCAGGTTGGCGATGAACACCACGTTGCGGCCGACCAGCGTGTCCGGCTCGCCGTAGCTGGCGCGGATGCCGGAGAAGATCTGCCGCTGGCCCAGGTCGCCGGCATCCAGCAGGAAGCGCAGCAACTTGTCGGAGCCGTCGACGAAGCCGCATTCCAGCACCTTGCCGATGCGCAGGTCGAGCTTGGCGAAGTCGTCGATGCCGATGGTGCCGCCGGCGTCTTTCGCTTCGGTCGGCGTGGCGGATTTCGGCTCGGCTTTCTTCTCGGCGGCAACAGGTGCAGGCGCAGCGGCGAGGGTGTCCTTGGAGGCGTCGATCATGGCGTCGATCATTTTCGGGTCGATACGGGTGAAGAGCGGGGAATACGGCTGAATGGTGTGCCCCTGCAGCGGTGCGGCTACATCACCCCAGGTAATGACGGGCGCACTGAGGAACGCCTCCGCCTCGGCCGCCGTACGCGGCAGCACCGGCTTGAGCGCTGCGGCGAGCACGCGGAACAGGTTCAGCCCCTGCGTGCAGACGGCCTGCAGCTCGGCATCCGCACCTTCCTGCTTGGCGATCACCCACGGCTTGGTCTCGTCCACGTATTTGTTGGCTTCGTCGGCGAGCGCCATCGTGAGGCGTAGCGCGGTGGCCGGTTCGTTGCGCTCGTAGGCGTCGGCGATCGGGCCGAGCGCGTCGACGAAGCGCTGGTACATGGCCGGATCGGGCAGCGCGTCGGCCAGACGGCCGGCGAAGCGCTTGTCGATGAAACCCGCGCAACGGCTGGCCAGGTTGACGAACTTGCCGACCAGGTCCGCATTGACGCGCGCGATGAAGTCGCCCAGGTTCAGGTCGAGATCATCGACGCCGCCGGATGACTTGGCTGCGTAGTAATAGCGCAACGCTTCGGGTTCAAGGCCGACATCCAGGTAGGTGCGGGCCATGATGAAGGTGCCTCGCGACTTCGACATCTTGGCGCCGTCCACGGTCAGGTAGCCATTGACGTGCAGGCGCGTCGGCGCGCGATGGCCGGTGCCATGCAGCACCGCCGGCCAGAACAGGCCGTGGAAGTTGACGATGTCCTTGCCGATGAAGTGGTGCAGCTCGACGTCGGTGCCGGCTTCCAGGTGCGAGGCGAAGTCGAAGCCGCGCTCGGTGCACAGGTTGCGGAAGCTGCTCAGGTAGCCGATCGGTGCATCCAGCCACACATAGAAATACTTGCCGGGCGCGCCGGGAATCTCGAAACCGAAGTACGGCGCATCGCGCGAGATGTCCCACGCGCGCAGGCCGCCCTCGGCATCCAGCCATTCGCGCAGTTTCGCCTTCACGCCGGGCAGCGCGACATCGCCGGCCAGCCATTCGCGCAGGAAGGCATCGAAGTGGCCGACCTCGAAGAAATAGTGCTCCGAGTCGCGGATCTCCGGCGTGCTGCCGGACAGGATCGACTTCGGTTCCTTCAGGTCCGTCGGTGAATACGTCGCGCCGCAGACCTCGCAGTTGTCGCCGTACTGGTCGGCGGATCCGCAGTTGGGGCAGATGCCTTTGATGTAGCGGTCGGGCAGGAACATGCCCTTGGCCGCATCGTAGAACTGCGCCACTGTGCGACGGCTGATGTGGCCACCGGCGTCGAGCCGCTGGTAGAGCTGTTCCGTCAGCTCGCGGTTTGCGGCGGAGTTGGTCGAATCGTAATGGTCGAAGGCCACGCCGAAGGCGGCGAAGTCGCGCTCATGGCTGGCCTGGATACCGGCGATGAAGGCTTCCGGCGTGACGCCGGCCTTTTCCGCCGCCAGCATGATCGGCGTGCCGTGGGTGTCATCGGCGCAGACGAAGTACGTCGTGTCGCCGTGCATCCGCCGCGCCCGCACCCAGATGTCGCCTTGGACGTAACCCACCAGGTGGCCCAGGTGCAGCGGGCCGTTGGCGTAGGGCAGGGCGTTGGTGACGAGGGCAGTACGGCTCATGACGGACTTCGCGACGGGGGGGAGCGATTATCGCATGCTCGGATGGATGCCTTTTCCCATGGGCCAAACGCAACAGGCCCGGCATTGCCGGGCCTGTGCGGTATCGGATTCGCGAAGCCTTACTGGCGGAGCCAGGTCTGCGACTTGCAGATGAAGGCGATGCAGCCCGACACCTCCAACTTCTTGCCGCCGTCGAGCAGTTCCATCTTCGACTTGTAGATCTTGCCTTCGTCAGGCTTGAGGATCGTGCCACCAGCGTAATCACCGCCACCCTCTGCCTTCATGCCACGGATGATTTCCATGCCGGTGATCGGCTTGTTCTTGCGGTCATCCTTGCATTTGTCGCAGGTCGGATTCGGCTTGCTCGGGTTGATCAGTTCGACGATGCGGCCGGTGATCGTGCCGTTCGCGGCCTGGGTGATCTCGACGAAGGACTTGGGCTTGCCGGTATCGCTGTCGATCGTCTTCCAGCGGCCGACCACCGGATCGGCGGCGGACGCCATCATCGAGACGGCCATCAACGGAGTGGCCAGGATCGCGGCCATCAGGGTCTTGCGCATGTTCCCCTCCCAGGGATGTAGGTCAGGCCCGCCAACAGGAGTCGGCGGGATGACGGACGTTATACCGCATCCGCTGGCGTATGGAAGAGCTCAGCCGTCCTTCTGCGTTCCCAGTTGGCTTTCATTGCGTTCAGGCGTTTCTGGCTCGACTGCATCAACGTCCGGAGAGGCATTCGGGATCCGGGATGCGGGCTGTGTGGGTGGGAGCTGCTCCAGTTCACCCACGTTGACCCGTCCGATACGCGGCTTCATCCATACTGTGTCGTGCCAGGCTTGGTACTTCTTCGGATCCCAGTACCGCTCATCGAAGAATTTGCTGCCATCGATCTGTTCGAAGCCATTTGGGCCGGGCACGTAGATCTGCACGTTTCCGGTGAAGCCGGTGCGGCTGCCGGTGATGTTCCGTCGTTCACGCCGGAGTACTATGGCGATACGAGGTTGCGCGGCGGCATCACCGTACTTCGCATACAGAATCGCGCCTTCATCCAGCGCGCGCTGGCGATCTGCTTCAGTCAGCGCGTTCCAGTACCGCTCACGTAGTCCGAGAAATCCGGCGTAGCCGCGCTCTGCGGCGAGATCCATCCATGCATACGCCAGCGCAGAATCTTTCGGCGCTCCGTGGCCATTCCAGAACATTTCCGCGATCATGCCTTGCGACGGCTTGTCAGCATAAAAAGCGGCACGCCGGAAGAATTTCAGTGCATCCTCGTATCGCCCCTGCTTGAACTCTTCCATGCCATGCAGTCGATAACGCAAGTCCGGATGAGCAGTCAGGAACCCGGCCGAGAGCATCTGTTTATCCTGAGTCGGGTCAGGTGGGGCAGCATTCTGAGCAACTGACGGCCGCATTACGCCCAACAAGAACAGGAAAACAAGAAGTCCCCAAGTACCTAACGATTTCATGAGTTTCCATTTCGTCCGGATAGGATGACGATCATTCTGGTGATTCGCCGGCCCGCGTGCCTGTATCGAAAGTCACAAGGGGAAAGCCAAAAAAACGGCCGGCACTAGTGCCGGCCGTGAACGGTACTGTTGTTGTCGACTCAGTTGGCGCCGCTGACTTCGCCGACTTTCACGGTGCCACCGATGTGACGCGAGAAGAAATCGAGCATGGTCGTATAGAGCTTCACTCGATTCTCGACATCGTAGAAGCCATGCATTTCGCCCGATTGGATGATCATGCCTTCCGGCGGGTTGCCCGCCGCGATCAGCGCTTTGTTCATCAATTCGGTCTGCTCGGGCGGCGTACGAACGTCGCGGGCACCGGCGGCTAGGTAGACTGGAATCTTCACTTCGCTGGCGCGACGTGCTGGAGAATTCTGTGCCCAGGATTTCGTGTCGCTGCCATGTGTACGGCGAAGATAGCGTTGGCCGGACTCCCGCTCCGGAATGTCGCCCTTCTTGAACATCATGTCCACGTCGTAGACGCCCACATAGCCGAACGTGCACTTGAACAGTCCGGGAGCGCGAATGGGTGCCATCAATGACGAGTATCCACCGAAACTGCCGCCGTAGATGCAGATGCGGTCCTTGTCGACATAGCCTTGGCCGATGGCCCACTGGGTGGCATCGATGATGTCGTTCTGGATGCCCTGTCCCCACTGCAGGTGACCAGCGTCCTGGAATGCCTTGCCATATCCACCTGAGCCGCGGTAGTTCATCTGGAGTACGGCGTAACCGCGACTGGCCAGCAACTGCGCCTCCCCATTGAAGCCCCAGTTGTCGCGCGGACCGATCGGTCCGCCGTGCGGATTGACGATCAGCGGCAAATTCTTGCCATTGGAACCGTTGGGCAGGGTAAGGTATCCATGGATCAGTTTTCCGTCGCGAGATGTGAAGTTGAATGGCTTGACGGACGCCATTTTCTTCTTGTCCAACTCCGGCTTGCGCTGCATCAGGAACCGCGCCTTGCCAGTATCTCGGTCGTAGAGGTAAAGCTCTCCGGGATTACTGTCACTGTAAACACTGACGATGATCTTCTTGCCATCCTGTGTCTGGCTTGCAAAATCAACCATCTGTCCCTCGAAGGCGGCCGCCAGCGATGCGTAGATCTCGGCATCGGGGCTGCTCTCGTCGATTAACTTCACTGCCGGCGCGCCAGCTTCGGTTACAACGCCGATCAGCGTGGAATCATCGGTCGACCAGATGTAGTTGGACACTTCGGCGATCTTGTCTTGGAACAATGGCGTGAATTCGCCGGTCGCGGTACTGAGCGTGCCTACAGCCGCGGGAGACTTCCCATCGTCCTGCTCGGCGTATACCGTGCCTGTCGGAGTCGTGCGAATCACCGAGAGGTGCTTGCCGCCGGACTTCGATGCATTGACCAGCGTCCAGCCTTTTTCGTCGCGGCGGTAGAGTTCAGTGCGTTCATCGTACTCACCTTCTTCGTCCCTGCTCGAAGAGCAAACGGCAAACCGTGGCTGCTTGCCTGCGTCAAGTGCGATGCTGCAATTTTCCTTCGGGGCACGGCCCATTGATACACGGCGGCCGCTAACCGTGTCCATACGATATACCTCCGTTCCCACGCCTTCGGAGGAACGTGGACTAGTAGCTTGCATGATGACGCTTTGGTCATCGTCCCGAAGCGTATCCAGAAGCGAGAAACGTTCGGAACCTACCGCCTTGCCTCGCTGCGTTGCATCGCGCGTGCCGTAGAAGATCAGTGGGCGCGGCTGGCTGCCATCCGCATTGACGGCAAACCATTCTCCTGTATTGAACGGCTGCGCATATCCGCCGAGTTTCTTGACAGCATTGAACATTAGCCGATTGGGGCTTGTCCAGAAGAAGCTTCCGACGCTTTTGTTGTCAGGTAGCTGGTTGACCTTGACCAAGCTGAGGTCACTTGTTCGCATGACCGCCAAAACGTCTTGTTCGCCTTTGTCCACCGTGATCGCCAAGTACTCGCCATTCGGCGAGATCCTGACCGTCCCGTAGGCGGCATGAGACACGAAATCGCGCACGGGCTGGAGCGACTGGGTTGCTGCGGCCGCTCCAAGCGAAGGAATCGAAAGTACGCATGCGACGAGCATGGGTTTCATTGAGAACTGCACTAAAAGCCCCCTAGTATTTTTGCCCACGAGCCGTGGGCGTCGGTGTTCGAAACCGAAGGTACCTCAAAAAGAAGGCCCGGCGTCACCGCCGGGCCAGCGCAAGGTTCAGTCAGCGAATCAATTGAACTTGTAGTTGAAGCTTACGAACACCTCGCGGCCGATCGGGCTAAACGCGCGCCAGAAGTACGGATAGCTATTGAACGTATCGTCGTTCGGATGCAGCTTGTTAAGTACATTGTTAACCGCTAGACCCACGGTTGCTTTCTCGGTGATCTTCTTCTCGACCCTTGCATTCCAGATGATGTAGGGAGCGATGCGGCCCGTCTCGGCCCAGTTTGGCAGCGAGCCCCAGCGATAGCCGTTAACGTTGAAGTTCCAATCATCCTTGTTCCAGCCAACCTGCCAGTTCACGCGGCTGCGGAAATTGAAGAACTGGGGGTTGTCGCGCTGGTTCTCGAATTCTTCGCCAACGTATTGCTGTGCCTCAAACTTGAGTACATGAGTCCAGCCCAATTCGGCGATGAAGTCGCCCATGCGGTCGGTGTCGACCCTGTACGAGATGCGCGAGTCGACGCCCGATGTATTGGTCTGAGCCTGGTTCTGCGGGTAGGTAGCGATTTCGGCGATGTCGCCGTTGCCATCACGCATGACGCGACTGATGATTTCAATGCATCGTGCTGAGGTCGGATCCACTGCCGAGCCGTCGCGGTTGGTGCCCAGGCGGCAGGCTGCTTCCTCACGATAGAGCCGTCCGGTCAGGTCACTGATGGCGCCCTCAAGCTTGATGTTGTAGTAGTCAACGGTCAGGGACAGGTCGTCCATGACGTCCCACACAACACCCGCGGTATAAGACTTGCCCTCTTCTGCCTTCAAACGCGGGTCGCCTTTGCGGGTACCGAAAACTTGAGGGTTGTAGAGCGAGCCGCCGCAATCTGCGGTTGATGTTGGATTCAGACCCGCTGCGCGACATGCATATTCGTCAAATGCATACGTATAGAAGCCAGATTCACCTGCATAGATGTAGTGCATGTCCGGTGCTTTGAAACTTGTGGCATACGAACCACGCAGCAGCAGGCTGTCAACAGGACGCCATTCCAGGCCCGAGGACCAGGTGAAGGCTCCATTGATGGCGCTCGCATCATCGAACTTGTCATAGCGACCGGCCAAACTGGCCTTCAAGGTGCTCAGCAGCGGGATGCTGAATTCGACGCCGACGGAATAGCGATCGCGGCTGCCACCACCACCGGTGGACGTGAGGCCCATCGGAGCATCGTTGCCAGTGTAGTTAAGTCGTGCGCGAGCATCCGGGCTGACATCGTACTTCTGGGAAGCGGCTTCCAAGACGGCGGCCATGGCAAGACTACCGGCCGGCATCTCGAACAAATCGCCACTGAGCACGAACGATCCCTGACTTACCTGGGATGACGCCTCATCCCTGTAGGACGAAGTGATCGATGTGTAGTCCGCTGACGACAGCGGGTTGGTCAGGCGATTCAGGTTCAAGGCGTAAATCGCATAACCCGTGCCGGCATGCGTGCCAAGTCGCTGACCGAAGAAGAAATCACGTACTTTCGATTGGACCAGCCAGTTGTACTTCGTTTCAGACTTGTAGCGGGAGTGAGACAGGGTTGCATCCCAGTCAAAGCGACCATCGAATACGGTGCCGCGCAGTCCCGTAGCAAAATCCAGCGATTGTTCATTGGAGAGAGTCGGCGCCCCACCACCGTTCCCGATTTCGCTAGGGGCGATGGTGCGATACACGTTGCCGATTACAGCGCCAACATTCGGGTCGTAGAAATTGTTCGCGCCGGTCACGGATGCGCTGGTGAACGTGCGGGAACTCGATGCGAGCTTGGCCTCACTGTTGCTGTATCCCAATTGCGCCCAAGCCTGAATCGTATCGGTCAACTCGTAGGTGCCATACAGGTACGCGTTGAAGTTTTTGTCGGAGTTTCGGATGGCTTGGCCCGCTGGATACCCGTAGTAGCCACAGAAGGCTTGTCCGTTAACCGCAACGGGCTCGAACTCGGAGAAGCGACTGCAGGTGGTATTCAGATTGCCCGCCATTGGCCAGCCCAAACGGCGACCTGGAGCGCTCGGATTGGAGGTCGGATTGCCATTCGCATCCACCCACATGGTGTAACGCACGCCGGGCAGCGCAGTTGCATTGGCTGGATCGATCGACGGATCGTCGCGGTAAGAGTCCATAAACTCACGCTGGCGACCGTAGATCGCTTCGCGCTCAAGGATTTCAAAGGCGTAAGTCAGGCTGGCTCGCTCACCGATCTTGCCGCCCACCCATTGCAGGCGACCGGAGTCGCCACCACCCATGGTCGTGGTGCCGACGCGAAGATTGAATTGGTCGCCTTCAAAATTCGTCTTCATGATGACGTTGACGACACCCGCGACCGCGTCGGAGCCGTAAATGGCCGAAGCGCCGCCGGACAGGACTTCAATGCGCTCAATGGCGCCCGCCGGAATGTTGGCGAGATTCACCGCATTGGATTGACCGTTGTAAGGCAGGGGATAGTCGGCGGCACGTCGTCCGTTGATCAGCACCAACTGGTAGCCGGGGCCCAAACCACGCAGATTGAGGAAGCTGGCGTTCGGCGTAAAACCGTTCTGGTTCAGTTCGTTCTGGACGGAGCCAGTGAACTGGGTCAGAGTGTTGAGCGCATCGTAGACGGTCGAAAAGCCCTGCTTCTCAATGTCCGCAGCCGTGATGACCGTTACCGGTGCAGGGCCTTCGATCTCAGCCTTCTTGATGCGGGAGCCGGTCACAGTAACCTTGTCCAGCGTGGAGGTCGCTTGCGGTGCCTGTTGAGTCGTCTGACTGGCTTCCTGCGCAACCGCACTGCCCGCGAACGGCACAACCAGAGCGGTGATCAATGCCGCGCTCAGGCGGCTGCGCTTGAGCGCATTCGTATTGCGAACTGACATGTGGTGAATCCCCTAAACTGTCGATGGATGCGGCCCCCACTGGACTGATCCGTCAGTCCCAGCCGCACATAAACGTCCTCGTGACCCGACGTTAACATGGGATTAACGTCGCTGCCCATACCACGAAGAGATGTTACAGACGTTACGGCTTAAAACGTGACGCGATTCACAAAAATCAACCGGAGTGGACGTGGAACTGGAATATCTGTCGCAAATTCGGCTTGCCGGCCTGCCCACGAACCTGAATGGAGGATTGAGGTGGCAGGGGTCCTTGAAGAGTGCTGGCATCGACGTATCGCTGCAGTCCGGCTTCCCTTTGAGTGACCTGCGCGATGACATCGAGCGACAGGTTGCGGCCGCGCTGGCGGCTGACGGGCAACGCCTGGCGTCCCTGTCCCTGGTTACCCGCATCGCGTCTCATGCGGTCCAGGGCGCTCTTTCCCCCCATCCCCGTATCCGCAACGTCATCGCGGTCGGTTCGGGCAAGGGCGGGGTGGGGAAGTCGACCACTTCGGTGAACCTGGCGCTGGCGCTGGCGGCCGAGGGTGGCAGGGTGGGGGTGTTGGATGCCGACGTCTACGGTCCCAGCATCCCGGCGATGCTGGGCCTGTCGGGGCGGCCCGACAGTCCGGACAACAAGTCCATCGAGCCGATGCGGGCGTTCGGGGTGGAGGCCATGTCGATCGGGCTGCTGGTCGACCAGGACACGCCGATGATCTGGCGGGGGCCGATGGCCACGTCCGCGCTGATGCAGCTGTTCACCGACACCCTCTGGGGCGACTTGGACTACCTGCTGGTCGACCTGCCGCCGGGCACGGGCGACATCCAGCTGACCCTCGCGCAGAAGATCCCGGTCGCGGGGGCGGTCATCGTCACCACGCCGCAGGACATCGCCACGCTGGACGCGAAGAAGGCGCTGAAGATGTTCGAGAAGGTCGAGGTGCCGGTGCTGGGCATTGTCGAGAACATGGCGGTCCATACCTGTTCCAGCTGTGGCCATGTCGAGCACCTGTTCGGCCAGGGTGGCGGCGAGCGGATGGCGGCGCAGTACGGCGTGCCCCTGTTGGGCTCGCTGCCGCTGGACATCACCATCCGCGAGCAGGGTGACGCCGGTCAGCCGGTCGTGGTCGCGGCACCGGATTCGGCCGTGGCGCAGGCCTACCGGCAGACCGCACGGGTCATGGCCGCCACGCTGGCGCAGCGGCCACGGGCAAGCGTGCCGATCGCTTCGTCGCTGGTCTGACTGCCAGACGCAGACGGCGGGCCGGGGCCCGCCCTACAATCCCCCTCCGCCGCGCCGGCCGCGCGGTTTCGTTCCCCAGACCAGGATTTGCATGAGCATCAAAAGCGACCGTTGGATCCGCCGCATGGCCGAACAGCAGGGCATGATCGAGCCGTTCGAGCCTGGACAGGTCAAGCAGGTCAATGGCGAACGCATTGTCAGCTATGGCACGTCCAGTTACGGCTATGACGTGCGCTGCTCGCGCGAGTTCAAGGTGTTCACCAACATCAACTCCACCATCGTCGACCCCAAGCACTTCGACCCGAAGAGCTTCGTGGACATCGAGGCCGACGAGTGCATCATCCCGCCGAACAGCTTCGCGCTCGCGCGCACGGTGGAGTTTTTCCGCATCCCGCGCGACACGCTGGTGGTCTGTCTGGGCAAGAGCACGTACGCGCGCTGCGGCATCATCGTCAACGTCACCCCGCTGGAGCCGGAGTGGGAAGGCCACGTGACGCTGGAGTTCAGCAACACCACGCCGCTGCCGGCGCGCATCTACGCCAACGAGGGCGTGGCGCAGATGCTGTTTTTCCAGTCCGACGCCGACGACGTCTGCGAGACCAGCTACAAGGACCGTGGCGGCAAGTACCAGGGGCAGACGGGCGTGACGTTGCCGCGTACCTGATCCGACCCCTTTACCGAAAGGAATCACCATGCAAGCACCGCCGCCGATGCCGCAGGATCCTTACCGCACTCCCGATGCGAATGTCGCGGATGTCCAGGAACAGGGCGTGCCGGATCCCGCGATCCGCTGGCTGCGGCTGGCGGCGATCCTGATCGACGCCTGCATCGGCTTCGCGGTGATCGTGCCGATGATGTATGTGGGCGGTTACTGGGAGGCTGCGTTTGAAGCCGGTCGCTCAGGCGGCTTCGGCATCATGCCGTTGGGCACGACGCTGCTGTGGGCCGTGATCGGCTTCGCCGTATTCGCGCTGATCCAGGGCTATCCGCTTCATGCCAATGGCCAGACCTGGGGAAAGAAGGTGGTGTCCATCAGGATCGTGGACCTGCAAGGCAACAAGCCGTCCCTGGTGGACCTGCTGGGCAAGCGCTACCTGCCGACGCATGCCATCGCCAACATCCCGTGCCTGGGTACGATCTACGTGCTCGTCGATTCGCTGATGATCTTCCGGCAGGAACAGCGCTGCCTGCATGACCTGATCGCGGGCACCCGCGTCGTGCGCGCGAAGTAGCGCGCGGTGTCAGTGTTCCGCACCCGCAGCGGTGCGGATGTCGATAGACGTCTTCAGGGCCACCTTCACCGCCAGGCGCAAGGCGGTTGTCACCGTCTCCACCGGCAGGCTCGCCGCACCGGCATGCCCTGACGCCTGGGCCGGCGAGTAGGGGATGTGGATGAAGCCCGCACGTACGCCCCTTCGCGCGCGCAGCGCGTGCATCAATCCGTAGAACACGTGGTTGCAGACGTACGTGCCTGCGGTCTGCGACACCTCGGCGGGAAAGCCGGCACCACGCAGGGCTTCACGCATGGCCTTGATCGGCAGGGTGGAAAAGTAGGCGGCAGGACCGCCGTCGATGACGGGCAGGTCGACCGGTTGCGAGCCTGCGTTGTCGGGAATGCGCGCGTCGTCGACGTTGATCGCCACGCGCTCCAGCGACAGCTGTGCGCGACCACCGGCCTGGCCGACACCGATCACCAGCGATGGCTGCGTTTCCTTCAGCGCCGCACGCAGGACCTTGAGCGAGGTGCCGAAGGCGACCGGCAACTCGCGGGCCACGACGCGATGCCCGGCGATGCGTGCGCCATGCAGCGCGGACACGGCCTGCCAGCTGGGATTGACCTGCTCGCCGCCGAAGGGCTGGAAGCCGGTCAGCAGGACGGTACGTGTCGTTGGCATGGCAA
Source organism: Pseudoxanthomonas mexicana (assembly GCF_001556105.1). Classification (GTDB taxonomy): domain Bacteria; phylum Pseudomonadota; class Gammaproteobacteria; order Xanthomonadales; family Xanthomonadaceae; genus Pseudoxanthomonas_A; species Pseudoxanthomonas_A mexicana_A. The sequence goes on from NZ_LSIF01000034.1 coordinate 111,145, forward strand.
GTCTCGGGGAAGAATCATCAGCGGAAGCACAGCCACGCCATCAACAGCACGTTGGTGCCCATCAGCCACAGGCCGGTCGCGGCCTGCGCGCGGATCACGCCGTACTGGTCGTCCAGTTCCAGCAGTACCGCGGGCACGATGTTGAAGTTCGCCGCCATCGGCGTGAGCAGCGTGCCGCAGTAGCCGGTCAGCATGCCGATGGCGCCGAGGCTGGCCGGGTCGGCGCCGTGGCGCTGCACCAGAAGGGGCAGGCCGATGCCGGCCATCATCACCGGGAAGGCGGCGAACGCGTTGCCCATGATGACGGTGAACACCACCATGCCCGCCGCGAATGCCAGCAGGCAGGCCATGCGGTTGTCGGCCGGGATCACCATCGAGACCAGTGAAGCGACGGATTCGCCCACCCCGCTGGCCGCGAACACGCCGCCGAGTGTCGCCAGCACCAGCGGCAGCAGCGCTGCCCAGCCCATCGTGTCGAGCAGGCGTCGTCCCTCATCGGCCGCCCGCAGCGGGGGTTGCCGCGTCACCGCGATCGCCGCGATGGCCGAGACCACGCAGGCCAAGGCCAGGCCGACCAGCGTCATGCCGGTGGGCGCGAACAGCGGGGTACTACCGAAGGACAGGTGTGGGCCGGCGAGCACGACGGTGATGGTCAGTGCGGGAATCAGCAGGGCCGGCAGGAACAGCCGGTGGCCCAGCCGCAGCGCGGACGCCAGCCGTTCCGATTCCGGCGCCTCGTCCAATGGTTCGCGGCGCATGCGCGTGGCCAGCAGGGCGAGCACCAGCACCGCGCCGCCGGCGAGTTGCGCCGGCAGGGCGTCGCCGGCCTTGCTCGCGCGCAGTACGACATCGCCGCCCGCGAACAGCACCGCGATCACCGTCCAGAACGCAGCGTGCGCGTAGCGCCGTTGCTGCAGGTTGCGCCAACCGGCATAGGCGAGGAAGGCCGCCAGTACCCAGTAGAAGTGCTCAATCGACAGCATCGGTCTTCGCCTCCGCCGCCGGCACCGCACGGTCCAGCCGGCGCTGGAACAGGACGATACGCACGGCATGGATGATGAAGGCGGCGATCGCCGTCGGCAGCGCCCACAGCGCGATCTGCAGCGGCTCCAGCTGGATGCCGTGCTGGGCATAGAAGCCCTGGATCAGCAGCACGGCGCCGAAGGCGAGGAACACGTCTTCGCCGAAGAAGCGCCCGATGTTGTCGGTCGCGGCCGACATTGCGTGCACGCGCTGTGTTTCCTCCCGCGACAGCGGGGCCCGTGTCTTGCCCGCGGCGGACTCTGCCATCGGCGCCAGCAGCGGCCGCACGGTCTGCGCATGCCCGGCGATGTCGATCAGGCCCACCATGCTCAGCCCTTGCCGCACCAGCAGGTAGCCCGCCAGCAGGCGCGACAGCGTCAGGCCGCGCAGCCGCGCGATCCAGCGCAGCGCGTGCTCGCGCAGGCCGGCACGCTCCAGCAAGCCGATGGTCGGCAGCGTCAGCGCGAACATCAGCAGGGCGCGGTTGGACACGAAGCTCTCGCCCAGCAGCGCCAGCAGGTCGGGAATCGATTTGCCCGCTGCCAGTCCACTGACCAGGCCAGCCGTGACCACCACGATCACCGGGTTGAAGCGCAGTACGAAACCTGCGACCACCACGACGATGCCCAGCAGGGGCCAGTAACTCATGTGCGTCGCTCCATGGTGCGGATGGTGAACCCGGCGGATTCGATCGCCTGCCGAAGTCCGTGCGCGAACGCGACGGCATCGTTTCTGTCGCCATGCAGGCAGATGCTGTCCGCGCGCAGCGGCACCGATTCGCCCGTGCGCGCGACCACGATGCCACGGTCCAGCATCTGCGTGACCTGGGTGGCGGCGGTGGGCAGATCCTCGATGCTGGCGTCCACTTGCGAACGCGGCGTCAGCGTGGCATCGGCTTCGTAACGGCGCTCGGCGAAGACTTCATGCGCCACCGCCAGGCCTTGCCGCTCGCCGGCACCGGTCAACGCACTGCCCGACAGGCCGTACAGCACGAGCCCCGCGTCGTGGTCGCGCACGGCGCGTGCGATGGCATCGGCGAGGCTGGCGTCGCGCGCCGCCTGGTTGTACAGCGCGCCGTGTGGTTTGACGTGGTGGAGGCGCCCACCGGAGGCACGGACGAACCCGTCCAGCGCGGCCACCTGGTACAGCGTCAGCGCATACGCCTCTTCGGAAGAAAGGGCATGTGCGACGCGTCCGAAATGCTCGCGGTCCGCATGCGACGGGTGTGCGCCGATGGCGACGCCGTGCGCGAGGCACAGCGCGACGGTGCGCTGCATGGTGTCCGGTGACCCGGCGTGGAAACCGCAGGCGATGCTGGCGGAGCTGATGTACGGCACGATCGCCGCATCGTCGCCGCAGTCTTCGCCGAGGTCGCAGTTGAAATCGATGGTACGCATGTCCGCGAGCCTACCTCAGGCCCGCACGCGCTGGGCGATGGCGATGCGCAGCCGCGCAAGGCGGTGCGCGTGTTCCCTGGCCAGCGATCGCGCTCGCTGCAGCGTGACCGGTTCGAAGTGCACCGGTTCGCCGGGGCGCAACTGCGCGGCGCGCCCCAGGTCGCAGGCGATCACATGACCCAGTCGCGGATAGCCGCCCACGGTCTGTGCGTCGGCCAGCAGCAGGATGGGCTGTCCGTCGGGCGGCAGTTGCAGCGTGCCGACGGCGACCGGTTCGGACACGCCGTCGCCGGTTCCCGCGGGCAATCCGGCGCCACTCAGCCGCAGTCCCTGGCGATTGCTGTTGGGGTGGGTACGCCAGCCCTGTGCGATCAGCATGAGGGCGGCAGGATGCGCAGACGGCACGTAGCGCAGGACGTGGCGGTCCACCGTCCACGGGTCGTCCACGTCGATCCACCATGCGGGGAAGGCGGGTTGCCGCGCGATGGCGAGGTCCCTGCGGACCTCGCCGACGGGCAGGCGATCGCCGGCGGCCAACGCGCGTCCGTCAACGCCACCGAACCCACCACGGAGATCGGTGCTGCGGCTGCCGAGCACCATGGGTGATGCGATGCCGCCGGCCACGGCGAGCCAGGCGCGTGCACCGTCTCGCAAGGGGCCGAGCGTGAGCTCGCCTGCCGGAAGATCGATGGGTCGCCCCATCGGCAGCGGGACATCGTTCCACCGTGCCTGCACCGTGGCGCCGGTCAGCGCGATGCGGCCCGCACGCATCAAACGCAGGCGCGGACCTTGCAGTGCGATTTCCAGTCCGGCGTCGCCCTCGTCGTTGCCGACCAGCCGGTTCGCCATCGCCAGGGCGGCCGGGTCCGTTGCGCCCGTGCGCGCCACACCGAGGTGCCGCCAACCGTGACGCCCCTGGTCCTGCACGGTGGTCTGCGCCCCTGGCGACAGGACGTGCCAGAAGCTCACGGCGAACCTGCCATGTCGCGGAAGGTGGCCTCATCGATCGGCACGAAGCGGACGCGGTCGCCCGGCTGCAGCAGCGCAGGCTGCGCACGCGCGACATCGAACAGCACGCGCGGCGTACGTCCGAGCAACCGCCATCCGCCCGGGCTCGCGCGCGGATAGATGCCCGCCTGTGCGCCACCGATCGCGACCGAACCCGCAGGCACCCGCGTCCGCGGCGTCGCCAGGCGTGGCAGCGCCAGTGCGGAATCCAGTCCCAGCAGATAGGGAAAGCCGGGAGCGAAGCCGATCATCGCCACCGTGTAGAGCGGACCGCTGTGGCGTGCGATCAGCGTGCCGGCATCAAGGCCGAGCGCCTGCGCCGCCTCGACAAGGTCCTCGCCGTACTCGCCGCCGTAGCACACGGGAACTTCATGCAGGACGCTATCGGCTGAGGGACGTGATGACGGATCCGATAGCAGCGCGGCCACGGTGTCACCGACGGCGGCATGGGCATCGCCGTTCGGCAGACGATCCGCATCGAAGAACACCGCGAGGCTGGCGTACGCCGGCACCAGGTCGCGCAACCAGCAGGGCGAACGGTCGCGCAGCCGCGCCGCCAGCCGGTGCACCTGCGCATTGGTATCGGCCCCGATGCGCTCACCGAAGCGCACCAGCAAGGCATCGTCGCCCAGCGGCTCGAAGTGCGGCGTGCTCATGCCAGGCGCGTGCGCCAGCGTTCGATCTCGGCTGCGAGGTGGTCCGGCGCATGGCGGACGGCATGGCCGTTGCCCCACACCGGTCCCGGCCACGCCGCATCGCCGTCGTGGCGTCCGACCAGATGGATGTGCAGCTGGCGCACGATGTTCCCGAGCGCGCCGATGTTGAGCTTCTCCACACCGTGTTGCGCGCGGATCAGCTGACCGGCCTGGTTGATCTCCGCGAGCAGCAGGCGCTGCTGGCCACCGTCCAGGTCCAGCCATTCGCTGGCACCGTTCACGCGCGGCACCAGCACCAGCCAGGGATAACGGGTGTCGTCCATCAGCCGTACCTGCGACAGCGGGCCGTCGGCGATGAAGGCGCTGTCAGTGGCCAGCCGTGGGTCGAGGGTGAAGTCGGTCATGCGAGGTTCCGGGTGAAGAAGTCGAGCGTGCGCTGGCGTGCGAGCCGCGCACTGGACGGCTCGTAGTCCGCACGCAGGTCGCAGTTGAAACCGTGGCCGGCGGGATAGGTGAAGACCTCCATCCCGGGCAGTGCGTCGCGATGGGCCTGCACCATGTCCGGCGGGATCGAGGCGTCCTGTTCGCCGAAATGGAACATCACCGGTGCACGCGGCGTCTCGTGCAGGAAAGGAAGGTTGCGGGCCCCGTAGTAGCTCACCGACGGCAGGCCGATCCGCTGCGCGGCCAGCAACGTGACGGTGCCACCCCAGCAGTAGCCGACCGTGCCAACGGGACCCCGTGTTGCCAGCGCCTCCGCGGCGATGCGGGTGATGTCGGTCGCGCGCTCCATGCCCACGGCGTCCCTCAGTGTGCGGCCACGCTCGACGCCGTTGCCGTCGTATCCCAATTCCACGCCGGGCTCGACCACATCGAAATAGGCCGGCGCCAGGACGGCATAGCCTTCCAGTGCGTAGCTCTCGGCCACACTGCGGATATGCGCATTGACGCCGAAGATCTCCTGCACGACGACCAGCGCGCCGCGCGGCGTCCCGGGCGAGTCCGCGCGCCAGGCGGCGATCCGCCCGTGCGGGGTGTCCAGGTGGGTCCAGTGGCCCATGCAGGCGTCCTGAGGCGGGGTGGCATGAAGTGTATGCGCAAGCACCGTTCGCCGACGCGCGGGTGCTAGATTGCGCGCAGATCCCGGCAGCGGATGTGAGGAGGCGTTATGCGCAACATGATGTCCGTCGTGCTGGCCGTTGCCTGCGCTTTCCTTGTGGGCGCTGCGCATGCAGCGCCACCGGACGATGTCCTCCTGCATGGCCAGCGGTTCGAGGGAGCGAATCCTTCGGACGATGCGCGGGTGGAGACGCGCCTGGATGCGGATTTCGATGGCGACGGCCTGATGGATGTCGCGTTCGTGGCCGTGGACGACGAAAACCGGGTGCTCGGCGTGCTGCTGGGTTATCGCAGCGAGGTGGATATCGGCCTCACGCCGGTCGGCAGCGTCGAGCTGTCGCTCGATGCACTGGGGGCCGCGGGGCTGTCCTTGCGCAAGGGGGTGCTGGTGGTCGAGGACCTGACCGGCGGAACCACCGCCATCTCTTCGACCTGGCGCTACCGCTACGATCCCAAGGCCTCACGCATGCGCCTGATCGGCGAGGACCTGAAGCTGTACAGCCGCACGAACATGCACGGCTGGCAGGAGATCAGCAGCAACCGGCTGACCGGATTGCAGATTCGCCGCAGCGCCGAATCAGACGGCGAAGGCGGCTACGCGGCACCCGTGGAAACACGGGCGAAGGTGTCCACCCGACCGGTCTACATGGAGCAGACGCCCTCCGCAGACGAGCAACTGGGCATCGGAGGCTGAACGGCCCGTCCGGGTCCGGCGGGGCCGGGCGGCTATAATCCGCGCCCCGTACACGCCGCCGCCGTACTGTCCCATGTCCCTGCAGAACCCCAAAGTCGGCTTCGTCAGCCTCGGTTGCCCGAAGGCCCTGGTCGATTCCGAGCGCATCCTCACCCAGCTGCGCGTGGAGGGATACGACATCGTGCCGACCTACGATGCGGCGGACGTGGTGGTGGTGAACACCTGCGGCTTCATCGATTCCGCCGTGACCGAATCGCTGGACGCCATCGGCGAGGCGATGAGCGCGAACGGCAAGGTCATCGTCACCGGCTGCCTGGGCAAGCGCCCGGAACAGATCCGTGAGCAGTATCCCGACGTGCTGGCGATCAGCGGTCCGCAGGACTACCAGAGCGTGATGGAGGCGCTGCACGAAGCGCTGCCGCCGAAGCACGATCCCTTCGTCGACCTGGTGCCGGACTACGGCATCAAGCTGACCCCGCGCCACTACGCCTATCTCAAGATCTCCGAAGGCTGCAACCACCGCTGCAGCTTTTGCATCATTCCGTCCATGCGCGGTGACCTGGTGTCGCGTCCGGTCGATGACGTGCTGCGCGAAGCCGAGCGCCTGGTGCGCGGCGGGGTGAAGGAACTGCTGGTGGTGTCGCAGGACACCTCCGCCTACGGCGTCGACGTGAAGTACGCCGAGCGCGAGTGGCGCGGCAAGGCGTACCAGACCCGCATGAAGGCGCTGTGCGAAGGCCTGGGCGAACTCGATGCCTGGGTGCGCCTGCACTACGTGTATCCGTATCCGCACGTCGACGATATCGTCCCGCTGATGGCGGAGAACAAGGTGCTGCCGTACCTGGACATCCCGTTCCAGCACGCCAGCCCGCGCATCCTCAAGCTGATGAAGCGCCCGGGTGCCGTCGACAAGACGCTGGAACGCGTGAAGCGCTGGCGCTCGATCTGTCCCGACATCACCCTGCGTTCGACCTTCATCGTCGGCTTCCCCGGCGAGACCGACCAGGAGTTCGAGGACCTGCTGCAGTTCCTCGACGAAGCGCAGCTCGACCGCGTCGGCGCGTTCGCCTATTCGCCGGTCGAAGGCGCCGCGGCCAACCTGCTGCCGAATCCAGTGCCGGAAGAGGTCAAGCAGGAGCGCCTGGCGCGCTTCATGGAGAAGCAGGCGGAGATTTCCGCTGCGCGCCTCGAAGCGAAGATCGGCACGGTGCAGCAATGCCTGGTCGACCTGATCGAAGACGACATCGCCGTAGCGCGTTCCAAGGCGGATGCGCCGGAGATCGACGGCCTGGTGCACATCCAGAACGGCGGTGAACTGGGCCTGCGCGTCGGCCAGTTCGTCGATGTGGAAATCACCGAAAGCGACGAGCACGACCTGATCGGTGATGCCATCGTCGAGACGGCCGGCAGGCCGCTCGACGTCAAGGTGCTGTGACCGCGTCACCGGACGCGCTCCGCGCCGGGAATGATCGGCGTCGTTTCGTCGCGCCGCTACGCGGGCAGGTGGGTGCCGTGTGTTTCCGGCATCCACTTTTTGATGGATACGGCGAGTATCTGGATCTGGTGACGGCCGAACGGTGGCCGGAGATCGAATCCCTGAATGCCCGGATACACGCTTCCGGGCCCCGATTCGTGCAGCAGGATACGACCCTGCTCGCCGACGGCCTGCATTACGAGGCACGCATTGCGCAGGGGCGCATCGCCACGCGGGCGGAGAGCTGGCATGACCTGTTCAATGCGATGGTCTGGATGCGCCACCCGGCGCTCAAGCGCACCCTCAACCGGCAGCAGTGCCTGCATATCGAACGGATGGGTCCGCGCGAGCGCAGTCCCGCCCAGCAGGCGCTGACCCAGTTCGACGAAAGCGGTGTTGTCGTGCAGGTGCGCGACAAGGCGCTGTTGGATCTGTGGGACAGGCACGACTGGGTGGCACTGTTCCATCAGCACGCCGGGCGATGGAGCGATGGCGGCATCAGTGTTGCTGCCGTGGTCGGGCATGCGCTGATGGAGCAGATGCTGGTGCCGGGACGACTGCTGGTCGGCAAATGTCTGGTCGTACTGGGTGATCCGGTGGATGCGGTCGCGCACGTGGTCGACTCGATCGTGGCGGGGACGAGTCTCGTCACGCCGACGGAACTGCGTCCGTTGCCACTGTCCGGTATCCCTGGGTGGCACGCGGAACAGGGCGAGGCTTTCTACAAGCAGGCGGACTACTTCCGGCCGCTGCGCGAAGGACGTGTCTACCCGCGACCGCTGTAATCTTCAGCTCGCGTAGCCGACATCCACCAGCACGAACCGGGTGGGGCCGCCGGGCAGCTCCACGGTGAACTCGTCGTCGATGCGCTTCTTCAGCAGCGCGCGCGCCATGGGCGAATCGATGCTGATCCAGCCACGCGCCGCGTCGGTCTCGTCGGGACCGACGATGCGGTAGCGCGACGTCTCGCCGCTGGCGATGTTCTCCAGTTCGATCATGGCGCCGAAGAACACGGCTTCCGGGTCGCTGGGCGCGGTGTCGACCACGCGCAGCACTTCCAGCCGCTTGCTCAGGTAGCGCACGCGGCGGTCGATCTCGCCGAGCTGCTTCTTGCGATAGGTGTATTCCGCGTTCTCCGAGCGGTCGCCTTCGGCGGCGGCGGCGGCCAGCGCCTTCACCACCTCGGGACGGCGGACGCGCCACAGATCGTCCAGCTCCGCCTTCAGGCGGTCGTGGCCTTCGCGGGTGATCAGGGCGGTGCTTTTCTCACCCGGCGGTCGCCAGCGGGACATCAGTCGTTTCCGGTGTCGTCGAGTGCGCGGCGCAGCGTGCGGCCGCGAGGATCCTCGATCGGTTCGATGCAGCTACCGGTCGTCAGCACCAGCAGGTCGCCGTCGTGGATCGCGAATTCCAGCGGCTGCGCCGGCAGGCTGTCGGACGTGAGCTGTACGCAGGTGCCATTCCAGGTCACCGACCAGCGTCCGCGCCGCGCCGGCGTCGCCTGCAGATCATCCTGACAATGCGTCTGCAACACATACTGGCCATCGGCATGCAGGGACAGCAGCGCATCCTGCGATGCGCAGGCGCGGTCCGCCACGGTGCCGAAGAACTGGCCAGCGAAGGTCGCGGGCGTGGGGTTGGTGGCGGCGGCGACAAACGGCATCGAGCAAACCAGAAGCGCGATCAGCCGTTTCATCCGTGCGATCAGCGTCGTCCGCCGAAGATGCTGCCCAGAATGCCTCGCACGATCTGGTTGCCCAGCTTCGTGCCGACGGTGCGGGTGGTCTGCTTGGCCATCGTCTCGATCATGCCCTGGCGGCGCTTGGTGCCGAACACCGCGTCCTTGACCGCCTGGCCGAAGCCGCCGGCATCGGGGTCGTCCTTCTCCGTCTTCGCGGCCGGCGCGTTGGCGGCCTGAACAGCCGTCTCCGCCCGCTTGGCCAGCATCTCCGCCGCCGATTCGCGGTTCACCGCCGTGTCGTACTTGCCGCCGACGGGGCTGCCGCTTCGCACCTGCTGGCGCTCGGCCTCGTTGATCGCGCCCATGCGGCAGCGTGGTGGCGAGACCAGCGTCTGCTGCACCGGCGACGGAATGCCCTTGTCCTGCAGCGTCGATACCAGCGCCTCGCCGGTACCCAGCGTGGAAATGGCCTGCGCCACGTCCAGCTTCGGGTTCGGCACGAAGGTCTGTGCGGCCGTCTTCACCGCTTTCTGGTCGCGCGGGGTGAACGCGCGCAGCGCGTGCTGCACACGGTTGCCCAACTGGCCCAGGATGTTGTCGGGCACGTCGTCGGGGAACTGCGAGCAGAAATACACGCCCACGCCCTTGGAGCGGATCAGGCGCACGACCTGTTCGATGCGCTGCTGCAGCGCCGGTGGTGCGTCGTTGAACAGCAGGTGCGCTTCGTCGAAGAAGAACACCAGCTTCGGCTTGTCCAGATCGCCGACTTCCGGCAGCGTCTCGAACAACTCCGACAGCAGCCACAGCAGGAAGCTGGAATACAGGCGCGGCTTCAGGATCAGCTGGTCGGCGGCGAGGATGCCGATGACCCCGCGACCATCCGTGTTGGTGCGCATCAGGTCGGCCAGTTCCAGCGCGGGCTCGCCGAAGAACATTTCGCCGCCTTCCTGCTCCAGCCGCAGCAGCGCGCGCTGGATGGCGCCCACCGACTGCGTGCTGACCAGGCCATAGCTGGTGGAAATGTCCTTGCGCTCTGCGGCGACCAGGCCCAGCAACGCACGCAGGTCTTCCAGGTCGAGCAGCAGCAGGCCGCGGTCGTCGGCGAGCTTGAACACGATGTCCAGCACGCCGCTCTGGGTGTCGTTCAATTCGAGGATGCGCGACAGCAGGGTGGGGCCCATCTCGCTGACGGTGGTACGCACCGGGTGGCCGAGCTTGCCGTACAGGTCCCAGAACAGGACCGGGCTGGCGATCGGCGCGTAGTCGGCGATGCCGATGTCCTTCGCCCGCTGCACGACACGCGCGCTGCCGTCGCCGGCCGTGGCCAGGCCGGCCACGTCGCCCTTCACGTCGGCCATGAACACGGGTACGCCCATGCGCGAGAAGCCTTCGGCCAGCGTCATCACCGTCACCGTCTTGCCGGTGCCGGTGGCGCCGGCCACCAGACCATGACGATTACCGAACTTCGGCAGCAGCGTGACCGGGATATCGTCCGTGACGCCCTTGCCCAGCAGGATCGGATCCATGTGCAACCTCGCGTGATGATGGCCGGATTCTAGCGGCTGGAGGCTGCACCGGGGGCAATATTCCATGACGCATGACCTTGCCCGCGGCAGCGGCCCGGGGCTACCCTCCCGGCTCACACTCTGGATGCATACCTGATGTCGTTTGCGGTTCCTGCCTGTCTGCGCCACTGGCCCGTTGCGGTCGCCCTGTCCCTGCTGCTGGTATCACCGGCCTCGCTGGCCCAGCGTGTTTCCGCCCGTGACCGTGCCGCGTCCGAAGCGCTCGAACAGCGGATGGCCGCCGCCGAGAAGCGCTATCGCGATGGCCTGGTCCTGGTGGCCAACAGCGATCCGCGTGGCGCCACCGAGAGCGATGCCGCGCTGGAAGACATGGAAGACGTACTGGCCGCCTGCTCCCAGCAACGCGGTTGCCAGGTCCCTACGTTGCTGGCGACGTACAAGCGCCTGCTGAAAGGCAATGCCGATGCGCAGGGCGACGACAGAGAGGGCGCGGGGGATGTCATCGATGCCCTCGACGATGGCACCGACCACGCGACCTCAAGCGGTGTCCCGATCCCGGAAACCGCGCGTACCGCCGCACTGATGAATGACCAGCGGCACGCCTTCGACCGCATGGTGGAGTACAACCCGGCCATCCAGGCCGGCATCCGCCGTTGGCTCACCGACATGCGCCCCGCGCTGATCGACAGCTACGAGAACTACCAGAACATGCGCGCCGAGCTGTACCCGGCGTGGGAGCGCAGCGGCCTGCCGGAAGCGCTGCTGTTCGGCATCATGGCGAAGGAATCCAACGGCCGCGTGCACTCGACTTCGCGCGCCGGCGCGGCAGGGCCGATGCAGTTCATGTTCCATACCGGCGCGCGGTTCGGCCTGGGCCGTGATGCGAGCGGCTTCGACACGCGCTACGACCCGTACGCGTCCGGACAGGCCAGCGCGGAGTACATGAACGAGCGCATGCGCGGCCTCAACAACAACATCGAGCTGGCGCTGGCCGCGTACAACGGCGGCGAAGGACGCGCGGCGCGCGTCTACCGCGAGAACAGCGGCCTGGGCTTCTGGGACGACGTGGTCTACAGCCAGTTCCCCGGCGAGACGCGCGACTACGTGCCGATGGTGATCGCGGGGGCGTGGCTGTTCCTGCATCCGCGCCAGTACGGGCTGGAGTTCCCGAAGATCACCGCGCAACCCGCATCGCTGAAGCTGGCACGCGACGCATCGCTCTACGAGCTGACCATCTGCCTCGGCAACGGCGGTACGCGCGAGGGCTACATGCGCACGTTGCGCAACCTCAATCCACGCTACCCGCCGGAGGCCTGGATTCCGGCCGGCACCACGCTCAAGGCCAATGCGCGCATCGTGGGCCTGTACACGCGCTACTGCGTCAACGGGCCGCGTGCCGAACTGGCGCGCACGCTGGTGAACGCCGATCCCGCTGCCGCCATCCGGCACGTATCGCGGTCGGGCAACGTGGCCGTGGGCGACGTGACCCCGGTGGCCGGCGTGCCGACCACGGTGGCCACCGGTGATCCGAAGCCGGCAGAGCCCAAAGCGAAGCAGGCGCGTGATTACCGCGTGGCGAAGGGCGACACGCTCGGCCGCATCTCGCAGCGGTTCCAGTGCGACCTGAAGAAACTGGCGCAGGCCAACAGGCTGAAGGCGCCGGCGTACGCGGTGCGGCCAGGGCAGGAACTGAAGCTGGAAAGCTGCAGGAAGTAGGCGCTTCGCGGTACGGGTGCCGGTGTCGCTAATGTGAGCCGAAAGCCCGCAGTTTCAGCTGCATTCGAAGGAATCCACCCGCTAGACTCTCGCCTTACTTCAGGAGGAAGGCGATGAGAGTTTCCACAAATCTGCTGCCCATGGCGGTCATGTCGATCATGCTGGCCGCCTGTTCGGGCGAGAACGCCGAGAAGGCTGCGTCAGGCGCGGTGTCGAAAGCGGTCGAACTGGCGAAAGGTGCCGCTACCGGCGCCAGCAAAGGGGTGGACGACGGGCGCAAGGCGAGCACCAGCATCGATGGGGCGGTGATCGTCAGCAGCGGCGCAGAGCTGAAGGCATCGCTCACCGGCGGCGTGCTGGCGGCGCAGAAGGACGACGCGACCCTGGTGACCCTGGGCTTCGCCAACGAGGGTGCCGCACCGGTACGCGTCACCGAGCTGTCGCAGGGCGGACACGTCACCGGACTGGACGGCGAAGGTTATGCCTGCACCACGTTACAGGCGGGCGACGAATTCACGGTGCCGGCGAAGGCCAAGCTCAAGGTCGAGATGCGCTTCGACTGCACGGACAAGACGTTGGCCAAGGTGCGCCTGTACGACGTGGAATACGCGGTCGCGCCCTGACGAGGCGCGAGCAGGCAATCGGTCAGCCTGTGCGGCGCGCCAAGGCCTGGCCCAGCCGCACCGGCGATTCCGCCTTCAACTCCGGCGCGATCTCCGCCACGCCCGGCGGCAGCAGCACGATGACCGTCGATCCGTAATTGAAACGCGCCATCTCCCCGAATCGTTCCAGCGTGATGCCCTTGCCGCGGTAATCCTTGCGGGTGATCGCGGTGCCGTAGGCGGGGATCTCCTCGCCGCTCCACACGGTTTCCACGCCGGAGACGAGCAGGGCACCGACCATCACCGACACCATCGGGCCGAAATCGGTATCGAAGTGGCAGACCAGGCGCTCGTTGCGGGCGAACAGGCGCGGCACGTTCGCCACGGCGTCGGTGCCCACGCTGAAAAGCCGGCCGGGCACGTGCACGGTCTCGCGCAGCGTGCCGGTCCACGGCATGTGCACCCGGTGGTAGTCGCGCGGCGACAGGTAGACGGTGGCGAACAGGCCGTTGCGGAACGGCTCCGCGGCCGCCGCATCGCCCAGCAGTTCGGCGGCGGTGAACGACTGGCCCTTGGCCTGGAAGATGCGGCCGTCCTCGATCGGGCCGCACTGGCTGATATGGCCGTCGGCCGGCATCAGCAGCGCGCGCGGGTCCGCGTCGGCGACGCGGGCGCCCGGCTTCAGCGCGCGGGTGAAGAAGGCATTGAAGCTGGGGTAGGAACGCGGATCAGGGTTTGCGGCCTCGCCGAGGTCGACGTTGAACTTCCTCGTCACCGTGTCGATCAGCCAGCGGCTGGTGCCCGGCGAGGTCGAATACGCCAGCCGCCGCGCCAGCGACGACAGCAAGCGGTGCGGCAGGACATAGGTCAGCGAGGTCAGCAGGCTCATTTCGTCGACGCCTCGGTCAACGCGCGCATGTCGGCGGCGATCGCCTTGGGCTGGAACGGCGGACGGATCAGGCCGGCCAGGCGACCCTGCGGGTCCAGCACGCCGATCGCCGAGGAGTGGTCCATGCTGTAGTCGTTCGGGTTCTGTTCGAAGCCATCGCCCGGCACCTTCATGAAGACGAAGCCCAGCGACTTGGCGAAGTTTTCCAGCGTCGGTACGTCGGCGGTGGCGGCCATCGTGTCGGGATGGAACGCGTGGGCGTATTCGCCAATGCGGGTGGGCGTGTCGCGCTCCGGGTCCACCGATATGAACAGCACGCGCGGGCGGGTGGAGTCGGGCAGGTCCTTCCACTGCGCCTGGGCCTGGGCCAGTTCGGCCAGCGTGGTCGGGCAGACATCCGGGCAGAAGGTGAAGCCGAGGAAGACCAGCGTCCAGTGGCCTTTCAGTTCGCCATCGGTCAGTTGGGTGCCATCGGACTGGCGCAGCGAGAATGGCGCCAGCGGGCGCGCCTGCGGGAACAGGCTGACTGTCTGCGTCGGTGGCCACACGGTAGCCGGCGTGACGGGGCCGAAGAATTTCTGTGCGGCCAGCAGGCCGAGGCCGGCAGCGAGCGCCAGGACGAGGATGAGGCCGATCTTCTTGTTGAACATGCGCTTGGGACTCCCACGAAGGAGGGTCACGGCCGGTGGGCCGGGGCCGCATGGGCGCGGCAGGAGCCGGTCATGATACCGGGGCAGCCCCTATAATCGGCGGCCTTCGCCGTTCCGGCGTCTTCACAAGCCTTGCCATGACCGCCGACGTCGCCGCCGAACTGCACACCATCATCGACCTGATCCGCTACGGCGCCAGCCGTTTCAATGCCGCCGGCCTGACCTTCGGGCACAGCTACGACAACGCGCTGGATGAGTCGTCGCACCTGGTGCTGCACACGCTGCACCTGCCGCCGGACCTCGGTCCGGCTTACGGCCAGGCGCGCGTTACGGGGGCGGAAAAGGCGCAGGTGCTGGCGTTGTTCGAGCGCCGCGTGAACGAGCGCGTTCCCGTCGCCTACCTGACCGGCGAGGCCTGGTTCGCCGGCCTCAGCTTCAAGAGCGATGCGCGCGCGCTGGTGCCGCGTTCGCCGATCGCCGAGCTGATCGAAGCCGGCTTCGAGCCCTGGCTGGGCGGCCGCGAGGTCAACCATGCACTGGACCTGTGCACCGGTTCCGGCTGCATCGCCATCGCGATGGGCCACTACAACCCCGACTGGCAGGTCGACGGCGTCGACATCAGCGACGACGCGCTGGCCCTGTCGGCCGAGAACAAGGCACGCCTGCTGGCCGACAACGTGCAGTTCCTCAAATCCGACCTGTTCGCCGGCCTGACGGGCAGGCACTACGACCTGATCGTCACCAATCCGCCCTACGTCACCAACGACGAGACCGATGCGCTGCCGAAGGAATACTCCTTCGAGCCGGAACTCGGCCTGCGTGCGGGCGATGACGGCCTGGACCTGGTGCTGAAGATCCTGCGCGATGCGCCGCTGCACCTCAGCCAGGACGGCCTGCTGATCTGCGAAGTCGGCGAGTCCGAACGCGCACTGGTCAAGCTGCTGCCGGATGTCGAGTTCGCCTGGATCGAGTTCAAGGTCGGCCAGATGGGCATCTTCGCCGTCGAATGCGCGGAACTGATCCGGCACAACGCGCACATCAGCGCGCTCGCCGCCGCCCGGAAATAAGGCCGCTCGCGCGCCGCACGGCACCTTCGGCGGTTGCGAACGCAACCGTCGCGGCCGGCGTTGGCGCACTGCACAATAGGGTGGCCGGTGTGCGATGCTTCGACGCCCGGCACCGGTAGTTCCCATCCGCGGAGCGGCGCTTGAGCAGCAACAGTTTCGGAAAACTCCTCACGGTCACCACGTTCGGCGAATCGCACGGGCCGGCGATCGGCTGCGTGGTCGACGGCTGCCCGCCCGGGCTGGAGATCGCGCCGGAGGAATTCCGCCACGACCTGGAGCGCCGCGCGACCGGCAAGTCGCGGCATACGTCCGCGCGCCGCGAGGCCGATGAGGTCGAGATCCTCAGCGGCGTGTATGAAGGCCGCACCACCGGCACGCCAATCGCCCTGCTGATCCGCAACACCGACCAGCGCAGCAAGGACTATGCCGACATCGCGCGGCAATTCCGCCCTGGCCATGCCGACTACGCCTACTGGCAGAAGTACGGCATCCGCGATCCGCGCGGCGGCGGACGCTCCTCCGCGCGCGAGACGACGACGCGCGTGGCGGCCGGCGTGATCGCCAAGAAATGGCTGCAGCAACGGTATGGCGTGACCGTGCGCGGCTACCTGTCGCAGCTCGGGCCGATTACGCCGGACGGTTTCGACTGGAGCGCGGTGGAAGACAACCCGTTCTTCTGGCCGCATGCCGCGCAGGTGCCGGCGCTGGAAACCTACATGGACGCGCTGCGCAAGTCAGGCGATTCCATCGGTGCGCGCGTCAATGTCGTCGCCGACGGCGTACCCGCCGGCTGGGGCGAGCCGATCTACGGCAAGCTCGACGGCGATCTCGCCGCTGCGCTGATGAGCATCAATGCGGTGAAGGGCGTGGAGATCGGCGACGGTTTCGCCGCCGTTACCCAGAAGGGCACCGAACACCGCGACCTGATGACGCCGGACGGCTTCCTGTCCAACCATGCCGGCGGCATCCTCGGTGGCATTTCCACCGGCCAGCAGGTCACCGCGTCCATCGTGCTGAAGCCCACCTCCAGCCTGCGCCTGCCGGGCGCGACGGTGGATGTGGACGGCAACACCGTCGATGTCATCACCACCGGCCGCCACGATCCCTGCGTCGGCATCCGCGCCACGCCGATCGCCGAGGCGATGATGGCGCTGGTGCTGATGGACCAGGCGCTGCGCCATCGCGCGCAATGCGGCGACGTCGGCGACGTGCCGCCGCGGGTTCCCGGCAGTGTCGATGGCTGAGCCGCGGCCGCGCGTCTGGGTGTCGCAGCCGCTGTTCGACGACATCGTCGAACGGCTGGCGGCGCACTTCGACGTGCGGTCGACGACCGACGTCACCGAGTACACGCCGCAGGCGATCGCCGATGCTCTGCGCGACAGCGCCGGCGCGCTGGTGACCTTGAACGAGCGCATCGGCGTGCAGGAAATCGCGGAGGCCGCATCGCTGCGCGCCATCGCCAATGTCGGCGTGGGCTACAACAACCTGGATGTCGCTGCGCTGACGCAGTCCGGCATCGTGGCGACCAATACGCCGGACGTATTGACCGAGACGACCGCCGACTTCGGCTTCGCCCTGTTGATGGCGACCGCTCGCCGGATCACCGAAGCCGAACGCTGGCTGCGTGAGGGGCAATGGCAGCAATGGTCGTTCGGTACGCTGCTGGGCGCCGACCTGCACGGCAGCACGCTGGGCATCGTCGGCATGGGCCGGATCGGACAGGGCATCGCGCGCCGTGCGCGCGGCTTCGACATGCGCGTGCTGTACCACAACCGCAGCCGCTTGCCGGATGCGGTCGAACAGGAGTGCGGTGCGGCCTACGCCAGCTTCGACGACGTGTTCGCGCAGGCGGATCACGTGGTGCTGGTGCTGCCGTACTCGCCGCAGGTCCATCATCTGGTCGATGCTGCGGCGCTGGCGAAAATGAAGCCGACCGCCACGCTGGTGAACATCGCGCGCGGCGGCATCGTCGACGAGGTCGCGCTGGCCGATGCGCTGGCGAACGGTCGCCTGGCCGCCGCCGGCCTGGACGTCTATGAAGGCGAGCCTGCCGTTCGCCCTGAACTGCTGGCGCTGCGCAACGTCGTGCTGACCCCGCACATCGCCAGCGCCAGCCTGGCCACGCGCCGCGCCATGGTGTCGCTCGCGGTGGACAACCTGATCGCCGCGCTGGACGAAGGCCCGGATGCAGGCAACCCGCCGACGCCGGTCAATCCCGATGCGCTGACCACCATCAAAACCATCGCCGCCAAACGACAGGGAGCCTGAGGCACGCCCGCAGGTTCCCCGAACACAGCCTTCTCCTGTCTGCTGTCTTCATTCCTTTCTCGCGAACACCATCTTCCATGAGCAACCAGAACCGTACCTTCAATGTCGCCGTCGTGGGCGCCACCGGCGCCGTCGGCGAAACCATGCTGTCCATCCTCGCCGAGCGCGAGTTCCCGATCGGCAAACTCGTCGCGCTGGCCTCCGAGCGCTCCGCTGGCAGCAGCGTCGAGTTCAAGGGCGAAAAAATCACCGTGCAGGATCTCGCCACGTTCGACCCGAGCGGTATCGACATCGCGCTGTTCTCCGCCGGCGGCGGCATTTCCAAGGAATTCGCGCCGAAGTTCGCGGCGGCCGGTGCGGTCGTCATCGACAACTCCTCGGCCTTCCGCTACGACGCCGATATCCCGCTGGTCGTCAGCGAAGTGAATCCGGAGCAGGTGCAGAACCGACCGCGCGGCATCATCGCCAACCCGAACTGCTCGACCATGCAGATGCTGGTGGCACTGGCGCCGATCCACCGGAAGGTCGGTATCGAACGCATCAACGTGGCGACCTACCAGTCGGTGTCGGGCGCGGGCCGTTCGGCGCTGGAGGAACTCGGCCGCCAGACCGGCGCGCTGCTGAACTTCCAGGACCCGGATCCGCAGCGTTTCCCGGTGCAGATCGCCTTCAACCTGATCCCGCACATCGACGACTTCCTCGACAACGGCTTCACCAAGGAAGAAATGAAGCTGGTGTGGGAGACGCGCAAGATCCTCGGCGACGACAGCATCCAGGTGAACCCGACCGCGGTGCGCGTGCCGGTGTTCTACGGCCACTCCGAAGCCGTCGCCATCGAGACCCGCGAGAAGATCACCGCGGCTGAAGCGCGCGCGTTGCTGGAAGCCGCGCCGGGCATCGAGGTGGTGGACGACCGTGCCCCGGGTGGCTACCCGACGCCGGTGACGCATGCCTCCGGCACCGATCCGGTGTACGTCGGCCGCATCCGCGAGGACATCTCGCATCCGCGCGGCCTGAACCTGTGGATCGTGTCCGACAACATCCGCAAGGGCGCCGCCCTGAATGCGGTGCAGGTGGCCGAGCTGGTGGCGAAAAACGGCTGAGCGGCTATAGTCGTGCCCGGGAAACTTGGGGAAGGGCCGTGAAACCGACGCATAGACCTCGGACGGCAAGACTCCGCCTGGCCGGCATGTTCGGGCTGGGGCTGGCGTTGCTGAGCAACGTCGCCCTGGCGCTCGGCCTGGGGGAGATCAGGGTCAAATCGCAACCCGGCCAGCCGTTGCTGGCCGAGATTCCAGTCATCTCCAGCGAGCCTGGTGAGCTGGAGCAGCTGCGCGCGCGCCTCGCGTCGCCGATGACGTTCGAACGCGTCGGCCTGCCGCGCCCGCAGGGACTGGTCAACGAGCTGGATTTCGCCGTCGCCCTGGACGATGCCGGCCGCCCGGTCGTGCGCGTCACCAGCCGCACGCCGGTCGACGTGCCGGCGGTGAACTTCCTGATCGAGGTGGATTGGGGGCAGGGCCGGCTGGTGCGCGAGTACTCGGCGCTGGTCAGCGCGCCAGGCACGCTGGCGGCCGCCGGGCAGCCGGTGATTGATGCACCGACGGCCGCGCCGACCGACACCATCAGCCGGCCGGTCGAGCCGGTGGTCACTACGCCGCCTGAACCGACACCGCAACCTGCACCGGAAGCGCCTGCACGACCCGCGCCTGCACCGGCACCTGCGGTGGCGGCAGCACCGACGCCTCCCGTTGCACCCGATGGCACGCTGGCACCCGTGCGACGCGGCCAGTCGCTGTCGCAGATCGCCGCGCCGCTGGCCCGCGAACAGGGCTACACGCTGGACCAGGCGATGGTCGCGCTGCTGCGCGCCAATCCCGAGGCCTTCATCAACGGCAACCTCAACCTGCTGAAGCAGGGCGCGGTGTTGCGCGTGCCGGACGCGGCCGAAGCGCAGACCATCCTCGAAAGCGAAGCCGCCGCGCTGGTGCGCAGCCAGATCGCCGAGTGGCGCAGCGCACGTGCGCCGATCCCGCAGCCGGCGGCCGTGGTCGAGCCGGCGGCCACCCCCACGCCAGCCGCGCCGTCGCGCGCACCGGCAGTGGCGGATGCACGGCTGGAAATCGCACCCGCGGCCACGAGCACGTCGGGTTCTGGAACGCAGTCCGGCGTCAGCGCCGGCGGTGAGGGCGAGATGTTGGCGAACGAACAGTTGCAGCAGTCGAAGGAAGACCTGGCCGCGCGCGAAGCCGAAGTGCAGGAACTGCGCTCGCAGGTCGCGGACCTGGAGAAGCTGAAGGCGCAGCAGGAGAAGCTGCTGGCCATGAAGGACAGCGACCTCGCTGCCGCGCAGCAGCGGCTGGCGCAGAGCAATGGCAGCGACGGTGGGGTGCCGGTGTGGGCGTGGGCGGGCTTCGGCCTGCTGTTCGTGGGCGCGCTGGCCTGGGGTTTCGCCCAGCGCCGCCAACGTGTGTCACCGGCCCCGGTGCCGCGCAATCCGGTATTCGACAAGGCGCCGGTGGACAGTCGTGCCGCGGAGCTCGCCGCGGCGATGCCGGAACCCGAACCGGTGCGCACGCCGAGTCCCGTACTGGAACCTGCCGTCGTCGTGCCGCCGGTCGCAGCACCCAGGCCCGCGCAGAAGGCCTCGCCTGCACCGGGACCCACCTGGCACGCGGGCGGCAGCGCCGCTCCGGCGGCTCAGGTCGCATCGCCGCCGGCCCCCGCCGGTCGCGATCGTCTGGAACTGGCGGTGGCCTACCTCGATCTCGGCGACGTGGCGACCGCCCGCGACCTGTTGAACGAGGTCGCGGCCGGCAACGACCCAGTCGCACGTGAAGAAGCGCTGCAACTGTTGCGCGATATCGGCTGACAGGCGCGGAGCGATGCAGTGACGCGCTACGCGCTGGGCGTCGAGTACGACGGCAGCGAATTCCAGGGCTGGCAACGACTGACCAAGTCCGGTACGCGGGACACCACCACCGTGCAGGCGGCGCTGGAGGGCGCGCTGTCGTCGGTCGCCGACGCGCGCATCGACACGATCTGCGCGGGGCGCACGGATGCCGGCGTGCATGCGGAGTGCCAGGTGGTGCATTTCGACAGCGAGACCATGCGCTCGCCGCGCAACTGGCTGCTCGGCACGACGGCGCGTCTGCCACCCGCCGTCTGCGTGCGCTGGTGCCAGCCCGTGGCAGAGGATTTCAATGCGCGCTTTTCCGCGCGTGCGCGCCGTTACCGCTACACGTTGGTGAACCGGAGCGTTCGCCCGGCGTTGCAGCGGCACTACCTCAGCTGGGAGCGGCTGCCGCTGGATGCGGACCGCATGCACCGCGCCGCACAACACCTGTTCGGCGAGCACGATTTCAACGCCTTCCGCACCGTCCACTGCCAGGCGCCGCATGCGGTCCGCCACCTGCATGCGATCTCGGTGGCGCGGCAGGGCGAGCGCGTCGTGGTCGAGGTGCAGGCCAATGCGTTCCTGCACCACATGGTCCGCAACATCGTCGGCTCCTTGCTGCTGGTGGGCAGGGGCGAACGGCCGGAGGCATGGATCGCCGAACTGCTGGCCGGGCGCGATCGCACCGTGGCTGGCCCCACGGCACCGTCCGACGGCCTCGTGTTCGTCAGCCCCCTGTATCCGGCCGAATGGGGTCTGCCGACGGAAGTGACGCTGCCGGCCTCCGCAGGCTGAGCGGGCGGGTTACCCTGCGGCCATGCATACGCGCATCAAGTTCTGCGGCCTGACCCGCGCCGAGGACGTCCGCCTGGCAGTGGAGCTGGGCGTGGATTACGTGGGGTTGGTGTTCGCGCCGCACAGTCCACGCCGGCTTCTGCTGGGGCAGGCACGCATGCTGCGCGCGCTGGTGCCCGAGGAGATCGCGGTCGTCGCCCTGGTGATGGACAACACGCGCGGCGATATCGAGCACATCGTCGAATCGCTGCAGCCCGACCTGCTGCAGTTCCATGGTGCCGAGGACGATGCGGTCGCCGGCTCGTTCGGCCGGCCGTTCTGGAAGGCGATCGCGATGGGCGGCCAGCAGGACAGCGCGTTCACCAGTCTCGCGGACTATCCGAGCGCCAGTGGCTTCCTGTTCGATGGCCATGCGGCGGGCGAACAAGGCGGCAGCGGCCAGCGGTTCGACTGGCGGCAGATGCCGCGTGCGACCGACAAGCCCTTCCTGCTGGCCGGCGGGCTGACGCCGGAGAACGTGGCGCTGGCGGTGCGCACCGCGCGGCCGACCGGCGTGGATGTGTCCAGCGGCATCGAAACAGCGCCGGGCGCGAAGGATGGCGACAAGATGCGTCGTTTCGTCGACGCGGTACGCCAGGCCGACGCCCGCGGCTGAATCAGGCCAGCGCTGCGCGTAGCCACGCGGCCAGCGCCGGCGTGCGGGGATCGGGATTGCCGCGCCGGGCGCACAGCGCCCATGCCCCGCCGGTGTCCACGAAACCCCAGGGCGCGACCAGGCGGCCGCTGTCCAGGTCGGCCTGCACCAGTTCGTGTGGCGCGATGGCCACGCCCAGGCCGGCGACGGCGGCCTCCAGCAGGTAGGTCAGGTGATCGAAGCCGGCGCCGAGGCGAAGCTGGTCGGTGTCCACGCCCTGGGCCTCGAACCAGCGCGGCCAGGCCTGCGGTCGGGAGGCGGTATGCAGCACGGCTTCGCCTGCAAGCACACCGGGCGGCGCATGCTCCAGCTTCGCGAAACCGGCGTGGCGGGGGCTGACCACGGGGCCGATCCGCTCCGGACCCAGCGGATAAACGTCCCAACCCGACGGCCAGGGCGCTTCGCCGACCAACAGCGCGGCATCGAGTCCGGTCAGTGCATCGTCGAAGCCGCCTTCCTGTGCCGACAGATGCACCGTCAATGTGGGCAGGTCGATTGCCAACCGTTCCAGCCGCGGGATCACCCAGCGCGCCAACAGGCTGCCCGGGCAGCCCAGCACGAAAGCGGCGGGACGCCGGTCGCGCTGCAGCGCCGCCCAGCCGGTCTGTAGCGTCGAAAAGGCATCGCCCGCCAGGTCGCGCAGGCGCTGGCCGTCGGCGGTCAGCGCCAGGCCGCGCCCGTCGCGGACGAACAGCGGCCGGCCTAGCGCGGCTTCCAGCGTGCGGATATGCCGGCTGACCGCGCCGTGGGTGACATGCAGTTCGCCAGCGGCGCGGCTGACGCTGCCGAGGCGGGCAGCGGCCTCGAAGGCGCGCAGGGCATTGAGCGGGGGCAGGGGGCGGGACATGGCGTGAGTTTAAGTCACGGATCGGTGATATTTCATCGATTTCACGGGTGGAACCTGTGCGCTAGAGTGACGGCTCATCCGTTCCTATCCGACCCGCCATGGCCGCACCCGCCGACTATCACGCCTATCCTGACGCCCGCGGCCATTTCGGCCGGCACGGCGGTCGCTTCGTCGCCGAGACCCTGATCGGGCCGCTGCAGGAACTGTCGACCGCCTACGACGCGGCGCGGGTCGATCCGGCCTTCATCGCCGCGTTCGACAAGGATCTGAAGCATTACGTCGGCCGGCCCAGTCCGATCTACCACGCCGAGCGCCTGAGCCGCGACGTCGGCGGCGCGCAGATCCTGTTCAAGCGCGAAGACCTGAACCACACCGGCGCGCACAAGATCAACAACACCATCGGGCAGGCGCTGCTGGCCAGCCGGATGGGCAAGAAGCGGATCATCGCCGAGACCGGCGCCGGCCAGCACGGCGTCGCCAGTGCCACCGTCGCGACGCGACTCGGCCTGGAATGCGTGGTCTACATGGGTGCCACCGACATCGAGCGGCAGAAGATCAACGTCTACCGCATGAAGCTGCTCGGCGCGACGGTGGTGCCGGTGACCAGCGGATCGGCCACGCTGAAGGATGCGCTGAACGAAGCGATGCGCGACTGGGTGACCAACGTGCACGACACGTTCTACATCATCGGCACCGTCGCCGGTCCGGACCCGTATCCGCGCATGGTGCGCGACTTCAACGCCATCGTCGGTCGCGAGGCGAGGGCGCAGATGCTGGCCGACTACGGCCGCCTGCCGGACGCGATCACTGCCTGCGTCGGTGGCGGCAGCAATGCCATTGGCCTGTTCCACGCCTTCCTCAACGATCCCGGTGTGCGCATCGTCGGTGCCGAAGCCGCGGGCGACGGCATCGAGACCGGCCGTCACGCCTCGTCTCTGTCGGCTGGTCGCGTGGGCGTGCTGCACGGCAACCGCACCTACGTGATCTGCGACGACGACGGGCAGATCATCGAAACGCATTCGATCTCCGCCGGCCTGGATTACCCGGGTGTCGGGCCGGAACATGCTTTCCTGAAGGACAGCGGCCGAGCCGAGTACGTCGGCATTACGGATGACGAAGCACTCGCCGCCTTCCATCGCCTGACCCGCACCGAAGGCATCCTGCCGGCGCTGGAATCCAGCCATGCGGTCGCCCAGGCGATCAAGCTGGCGCGCGAGCTGCCCAAGGACCAGCTGGTGCTGTGCAACCTGTCCGGCCGCGGCGACAAGGATGTGCACACGATCGCCGCGCGCGAGGGGATCAGCCTGTGAACCGCTTCGAATCGAAATTCGCCGAACTGAAAGCCACGGGCCGCAAGGCGCTGGTGCCGTTCATCACCGCCGGCGATCCGTCGCTGGAATCGACCGTGCCGGTGATGCATGCGCTGGTCGCGGCCGGCGCCGATGTCATCGAACTGGGTGTGCCGTTCTCCGACCCGATGGCGGACGGTCCGGTCATCCAGCGCAGCTCCGAGCGCGCGCTGGCGCGCGGGGCCGGCCTGCGCTACGTGCTGGAGGCGGTCGAGGTATTTCGCCAGCAGGACGACGGTACGCCGATCGTGCTGATGGGCTATCTGAACCCGGTCGAGATCCACGGCGCCGAGCGTTTCGCGCGCGAGGCGGTCGCCGCCGGTGTCGACGGCGTGCTGTTGGTCGACTTGCCGCCGGAAGAGGCCGAAGAGACGCGCGCGGTGTTCGACCGGGAAGGGCTGGCCCTGATCGCGCTGGCGTCGCCGACGACCTCGCCCGAGCGCCTGCGGATGCTGTGCGACACCGCGCAGGGCTATCTCTACTACGTCAGCTTCGCCGGCGTCACCGGTGCCTCGGAGCGACTGGACACAGCAGCGGCGGGCGAACGTCTGAAGCTGCTGCGGACCGGGTCACGCGTGCCGGTGGTGGCCGGTTTCGGCATCAAGGACGCCGACAGCGCCCGCGCGATGGCGACCGATGCCGATGGCGTCGTGGTCGGTAGTGCGCTGGTGGCCGCATTGGCGGAGGCCGGCAGCGATGCCCCGGTGCGGGCAGCCGCGTTCCTGGCCCCGCTGAGGGCGGCGCTGGACGGCTGAGCCACCGTACGGCTGTGCATGGACGACTGAGCTAAACTGCCGCGCTAATCCATGAGGCCCCGCCAGGGGCAGGCAGCAAGACCACGCATGAGCTGGCTCAGCAAACTGATGCCGTCGGGCATCCGCACCGAAGGCAACGCGGGCAAGAGCAAACGCAGCGTTCCGGAAGGACTGTGGGAAAAGTGCGATCGCTGCGGCGCGGTGCTGTACCGGCCGGAGCTGGAAGAGAACCTGGAGGTCTGCCCGAAGTGCAGCTTCCACATGCCGATCCGTGCCCGCGCGCGTCTGGCGGCCCTGTTCGACCCGGGCAGCACGCGTGAAATCGGCGCCACGCTCGGCCCGACCGACGTGCTGAAGTTCAAGGACCAGAAGAAGTACGCCGACCGCATCAAGGCCGCGCAGAAGAGCACCGGCGAGCGCGACGCGCTGATCACGCTGCAGGGCACGCTGAAGGGCCGCGACCTGGTCGCCAGTTCCTTCGATTTCGCCTACATGGGCGGCTCGATGGGTTCTGTGGTCGGCGAACGCTTCTCGCTGGGCGCGGAGAAGGCGCTGGAGATCGGTTCGCCGTTCGTGTGTTTTTCCGCCAGCGGCGGCGCGCGCATGCAGGAAAGTCTGTTCTCGCTGATGCAGATGGCGAAGACGTCGGCCGCGCTGGGTCGCCTGCGCGAAGCCGGCCTGCCGTACATCTCGGTGATGACGCACCCCACGACCGGCGGCGTGTCGGCCAGCTTCGCGATGCTGGGCGACATCAACCTGGCCGAGCCGGAAGCGCTGATCGGCTTCGCCGGCCCGCGCGTGATCGAGCAGACCGTGCGCGAGACGCTGCCGGAGGGTTTCCAGCGCTCCGAGTTCTTGGTGGCACATGGCGCGATCGACCAGATCTGCGACCGTCGCGAGTTGCGTGACCGCCTGGCGGACCTGCTGGCGTTGATGATGCGACAGCCCAAGCCCGAGGACAGCGAACTGGTGACCGCATGAGCCGCAAGTATTTCGGTACCGATGGCATCCGGGGCCGCGTCGGCACCAGCCCGATCTCGGCGGATTTCGTCCTGCGGCTGGGCAATGCCCTGGGTCGCGTGCTGTGCGAGAAGGCCGGTGACACCCGTCCGGTGGTGGTGATCGGCAAGGACACGCGTATTTCCGGCTACATGTTCGAAGCCGCGCTGGAAGCCGGTCTGGTTGCCGCGGGCGCCGATGTGCAGCTGATGGGTCCGATGCCGACGCCGGCGGTCGCCTTCCTGACCCGTACGCTGGGTGCCGATGCCGGCATCGTCATCAGCGCCTCGCACAATCCGCACTACGACAATGGCATCAAGTTCTTCTCGGCCGAGGGCGAGAAGCTCGACGACGCCACCGAACTGGCGATCGAAGCCGCGCTGGACGCGCCGTTCTTCACCGCGGAATCCGAAAAGCTCGGCAAGGCGATCCGCACGCGCGACGCGGTCGGCCGCTACATGGAATTCTGCAAGGCCAGCGTGCCGCGCCGCTTCGACCTCAAGGGCATGAAACTGGTGCTGGATTGCGCACATGGCGCGACGTACCACATCGCGCCGCTGCTGTTCCGCGAACTGGGCGCGGACGTGGTCACCATCGGCGCGGAGCCGAACGGCATCAACATCAACGATGGCGTGGGCTCCATGCACATCGACAACCTGGCCGCGAAAGTGCGGGAGACCGGCGCCCACCTGGGCATCGCCTTCGACGGCGACGGCGACCGGGTGCTGATGGCGGACGGGCAGGGCACGCCGGTGGACGGCGACCAGCTGATCTACCTGCTGGCGCGCGACTGGCAGACCATCGGACGCCTGCGCGGCCCCGTGGTCGGCACGCTGATGACCAACTACGGCCTGGAACGCGCGCTCGGCCAGCTCGAGATTCCGTTCGTCCGCACCAAGGTCGGCGACCGCTACGTGCACCAGGCGCTCGTCGAGGGTAACGCCGTGCTCGGTGGCGAAGCCTCCGGCCACCTGCTGTGCCTGGACCGCACGACGACCGGCGATGCCATCATCGCGGCGCTGCAGGTGCTGGAGGCGTTGAAGCGCGGCAAGGTGACGCTGCGTGGTGCGCTGGAAGGCCTGACGATGCTGCCGCAGAAGACCATCAACGTGAAGCTGGCCAACGGCGCGCGTCCGGCCGAGGCGGCCAGCGTGCAGGCCGCACTGGCGCAGGCGCAGGCGGCGGTGTCCGGGCGCGGGCGTGCGTTCCTGCGGCCGTCCGGCACCGAGCCGGTGGTGCGCGTCACCGTCGAGGCGGACGACGACGCGCTGGTGAAGAACACGCTGGAAACCCTGGCCGAGGCC
Source organism: Pseudoxanthomonas mexicana (assembly GCF_001556105.1). Classification (GTDB taxonomy): domain Bacteria; phylum Pseudomonadota; class Gammaproteobacteria; order Xanthomonadales; family Xanthomonadaceae; genus Pseudoxanthomonas_A; species Pseudoxanthomonas_A mexicana_A. Next base: position 138,554 of record NZ_LSIF01000034.1, read on the forward strand.
GTGCGCGCCGCTGCCGCGGCGTAAGCCGGACCACTGAACTTCCGGCGCGGTGACGGTCCTACGGCCTCCCGCGCCTTTCCCTTGTTAGAGCAGATTGCATGAGTGCCCGAATCCCCACGCTGGACATCACCCGTTTCGATACCGACCGCGAGGCCTTCGTCGCCGAACTCGGCGCCGCGTATCGCGAATGGGGTTTCGCCGGCATCCGCAACCACGGCATCCCGCAGGCGCGGATCGATGCGGCCTACGACGTGTTCAAGCGCTTCTTCGCACTGCCCGACGACGCCAAGACGCGCTATCACCTACCAGGCAGCGGCGGCGCCCGTGGCTATACGGCGTTCGGCGTGGAAACCGCGAAAGACTCCAAGCATTTCGACCTGAAGGAGTTCTGGCACATCGGTCGCGAGATCCCGGACGACTCCAAGTACCGCGACGTGATGCCGCCGAACCTGTGGCCCGACGAAGTCCCCGGCTTCCGCGAGCATGGCTATGGCCTGTATGAGGCGCTGGACCAGTTGGGTTCGCGCGTGCTGTCGGCGCTGGCGCTGCACATCGGCCTGCCGGAAACCTACTTCACCGACAAGACCGATTCAGGCAACTCGATCCTGCGTCCGATCCATTACCCGCCGATCACCGCCGACGACATCCCGAACGTGCGCGCCGGTGCCCATGAAGACATCAACCTGATCACGCTGCTCGTCGGCGCCAGCGCGGCCGGCCTGGAAGTGCGGTCGAAGCAGGGCGAGTGGGTGCCGTTCACGTCGGACGCCGACACCATCGTGGTCAACATCGGCGACATGCTGCAGCGCCTGACCAACCATGTATATCCGTCGACCACGCACCGCGTGACCAATCCGCCGGGCGAACAGGCGCGCCAGCCGCGTTATTCGGTGCCGTTCTTCCTGCACCCGAATCCGGATTTCCTGATCGACGTGCTGCCGTCCACGATCACGCCGGAGAACCCGACACGCTACCCGGAGCCGATCACGGCACAGGGTTACCTGGAAGAGCGCCTGCGCGAGATCAAGCTGAAATAGGGCGGGCCCAGGCCCGCCGTCGCGCGACACACGACGCCGGGAGTTCCGGCGTCATGCGTTTCAGGGCGTGGTCTCAGTCCAGCGGCCGCACTTTGCGCGAGTTGCGCGCCATCATGCCCAGCGCCAGCCGGTGCGGCAGCACCTTCACGATGGCGTGCAGCAGCCGGTAGCGCCAGCCGGGCACTACCAGTACATCGCCGCGCTCATTGCCGTCGATACCGGCACGCGCCACGTCCGCCGCCTGCAGCCACATCGTCGGCGACACCCGCATGCGTGACCGCGTCCCGGTGACGTCATGGAACTCGGAATAGGTGAAGCCCGGGCACAGCGCGGTGACGTGCACGCCACGGTCGGCGTTCTCCAGCGCCAGCGCCTCACTGAACTTCAGCAGGAAGCCCTTGGCCGGTGCGTACAGCGTCTGGCCATCCGCCGCCGGCATCAACGCGGCGAACGACGCCACGTTGAGGATGCGGCCCTGGCCCGAGGCGCGGATGGAGGGCAGCAGTCGCCACGTCAGTTCGCCGACAGCGGTCACCATGACCTGGAGAAACGCGGCATGGTCGGCCCAGGCGCTGCTGCGGTAGCGGCCCGGCACGCCATAGCCGGCGTTGTTGACGAGGATCCGGATCTGCAGGCCCCGATGTTCCAGTTCGGCCACCAAGGCCGCGGGTGCGCCGGGGTCGGCCAGGTCCGCCGCCACGATCTCCACCGGCACCTGCGCCTGCAGTTCTGCCGCCAAGGCCTGCAGGCGGTCGGCACGCCGGGCCGTCAGCACCAGCGGGACACCGCGCTTCGCATACTCCCGTGCGATCTGCTCGCCGATACCACTGGAGGCGCCGGTGACCAGGGCATAGCCGGTCGACGGGGCAGGGGTGGTATCGGGCATGGCGGCTCCAGAGCGGGCGAGGGGATGCCGGCACGATAGCGCGGCAGATAGGTGTACCGCCCAACATCGGCTAGACTGCGCGCCCTCGAACTGGACAGGAATTGGTCTTATGCGCCGCAAGCTCGTGGCCGGCAACTGGAAGCTTCATGGCACTCGCGGTTTTGCAACGGCGCTGATGGATGAACTGGTTGCAGGCTTGCCGCTGGACGGGGTGGACCTGCTGATCCTGCCGCCGCTTCCCTATCTGGGCGAGCTGATCGAGCATTACGCCAACCGTGGCGTGGCCTTCGGCGCACAGGACGTCAGCAGCAACGAGAAGGGCGCCTACACCGGTGAAGTCTGTGCCGCGATGCTGCTGGATGTAGGCGCGCGCTACGGCCTGGTCGGGCATTCCGAGCGACGGCAGTACCATAACGAAAGCAGCGAACTGGTGGCGAAGAAGTTCGTCGCCGCCAAGAACGCCGGCCTGATCCCGGTGCTGTGCGTGGGCGAAACCGAGCAGCAGCGCAAGGACGGGCAGACCGAGTTCCGCATCCAGAAGCAGTTGCAGGCGGTGTTCGACCTGGCCGGTCCCCAGGCCTTCGAGAATGCCGTGGTCGCGTACGAGCCGGTCTGGGCGATCGGCACCGGCCTGACGGCCACGCCGGCCCAGGCCCAGGCCGTGCACGCGTTCATCCGTGGCGAAGTGGCCGCACGCGATGCTAGAATCGCCGGCTCGTTGCCCCTCCTGTACGGCGGCAGCGTGAAGCCCGACAACGCCGCGGAACTGTTCTCGCAGCCCGATGTCGATGGAGGGCTGGTGGGTGGCGCATCACTGGTCGCCCGGGATTTCCTGGCCATCGCGCAGGCGGCGGCCGGTCGGGGATAGCCCCCGGCAAGACCGGCCTCTTCGGGGTCGGACGACTCAACCGGTTGAGACTGATTCCAAATGTGGATGTTGATCCTGAATGTGGTGTACGTGCTGGTGGCCATCGCCATCATCGCGCTGGTGCTGATGCAACGGGGTTCCGGCGCGCAGGCCGGCTCGGGCTTCGGTGGCGGCGGCGCTTCCGGTACGGTGTTCGGCGCGCGCGGCGCGTCCAACTTCCTGTCCAAGAGCACCAAGTGGCTGGCTATCGCGTTCTTCGGCATCAGCCTGTTCATGGCCTGGTATGCGACGCACAGTGCGCGCCCGACCACCCAGCAGAACCTTGGCGTGATGTCCGAGCTGCCGGCCGCGCCAGCGGCACCCGCGGGTGAGCTGCCGAAGCCGTCGACCGTACCCAGCACGCCGATCCAGCCTGCGCCCGCGCCGGCTGACAGCGTGCCGGCCGCACCGCAGGGCGCCGCGCCCGCCGCGGAGCAGCCGCCGGTAACGCCGCCGCAGGGCGGCTGAGCCCGGCTACAATGGCGGCGCGCGCAACGCGTCGCATACGTTTCAAAGCCCAGGTGGCGGAATTGGTAGACGCACTACCTTGAGGTGGTAGCGGCGAAAGTCGTAGGGGTTCGAGTCCCCTCTTGGGCACCAACCGCAGCGGTCGACGGTCACGTCGTTCCGCGATGAAAAACCCGCCTTCCGGCGGGTTTTTTCTTTTGCCGACTGCGGCGATACGCGCGCGTAATCGTTTACTAGCGAGTTCACAAACCGTTACAATCCCGCCGATTCATCGGGTGCCCGGTACGTGTTGCGGAAGGGCTCCCGCGGAAGGTGGGCCCGGACGGCTTCGCCACCGGGCCGGTCGCGGCGGATGCCACGGCCGGGCGGGTGACGAGAGCCCCATTCATGCCGTGCCGCAGAGCTGCGTGCCGGCGGATAGGACAAGAAGAGACGAGCGAGTGCTGGCCAATTACCTGCCCACCCTGTTGTTCCTGATCGTCGCCACCGGCATCGGCATCGCGCTGATGGTGGCGGGTCGCTTCCTCGGCCCGCGTCGTCCCGACGCCCAGAAGCTGTCCCCGTACGAATGCGGCTTCGAAGCCTTCGAAGACGCGCGCATGAAGTTCGACGTGCGCTACTACCTGATCGCCATCCAGTTCATCGTCTTCGATCTGGAAATCATCTTCATTGTTCCGTGGACGCTGGTGTTCCAGGAACTGGGTCCGCGTGCGCTGGTCACGATGGGCCTGTTCGTGGGCATGCTGTTCCTCGGCTTCATTTACGTTTGGAAAAAGGGAGCGCTCGAATGGGAGTGATCCAGACCGTCGACCGTCTGATGAACAACCCGATCCCGGAAGGGCGGGTGGACGACATCCTGCGCCCCGAAGGCGACAACCCGCTGCTGGAAAAGGGCTATGTCACCACCAGCGTCGATGCGCTGATGAACTGGGCGCGTACCGGTTCGATGTGGCCGATGACCTTCGGCCTGGCCTGCTGTGCGGTGGAGATGATGCACGCCGGCACTTCGCGCCTGGACCTGGACCGCTACGGCGTGGTGTTCCGCCCGTCGCCGCGCCAGTCCGACGTGATGATCGTGGCCGGCACGCTGGTCAACAAGATGGCCCCGGCGCTGCGCAAGGTCTACGACCAGATGCCCGAGCCGAAGTGGGTCATCTCGATGGGCAGCTGCGCCAACGGCGGCGGTTATTACCATTACTCGTATTCCGTTGTGCGCGGTTGCGACCGCGTGGTGCCGGTGGACGTGTACGTGCCGGGTTGCCCGCCCACGGCCGAAGCGCTGGTGTACGGCATCCTGCAGTTGCAGAAGAAGATCTGGCGCACGCAGACCATCGCGCGCTGATCCTCCTTTCCCCCGAATCCTTTCTAGAGCACGCCACGCCCCATGGCTGAGCAAGCTGCAAACTTCACCGACCAGTTGCGCGCCCGCTTTGCGGACGCCACGGTCAGCCTCGCCGAGCCGCGTGGCGAAGTCACCCTGGAAGTGCCGTCTGCCTCCTGGCATGCGGTCTGCCTGGCGCTGCGCGACGAGTTCGGTTTCGAACAGGCCGTCGACGTCAGTGGCGTGGACTACCTGGGCTACGGCAGCGCCGAGTGGGACACCGCCGACGTGTCGTCCGAGGGTTTCAGTCGCGGCGTCGAAGGCTTCGGTCCGGGCCGTTTCAACTGGGACCAGCGTCCGCGCGACGCCGCCCGCCCGAACCGCTTCGCCGTCGTGCTGCACCTGCTGTCCTACCAGCACAACCGTCGCGTGCGCGTGCGCTGCTTCGCGCCGGATGATGGCCTGCCGGTGGTCGCGTCGTTGTGCGACGTGTGGCCGGGCCTGAACTGGTTCGAACGCGAGGCGTTCGACCTCTACGGCATCATCTTCGAAGGCCATCCGGACCTGCGCCGCATCCTGACCGACTACGGCTTCGTCGGTCATCCGTTCCGCAAGGACTTCCCGCTGATCGGCAACGTCGAAGTCCGCTACGACGAAGAGAAGAAGCGCGTGGTGTATGAGCCGGTCACCTCGGTCGAGCCGCGCGTCGGCGTGCCGCGCGTGATCCGCGACGACGCCCGCTACCAGACCGCCGCCGGCGAACTCGCCGCTTCACAGGCGGCCGCGCGCGAGGGCAAGGCATGAGCAATCCGCAATCCGGCGTCGCGTTCGCCAGCAATCCTGCCGAAAGCAAGCAGGAGATCCGCAACTACACATTGAACTTCGGTCCCCAGCATCCGGCCGCGCACGGCGTGCTGCGCCTGATCCTGGAAATGGACGGCGAGACCATCGTGCGAGCCGACCCGCATGTCGGCCTGCTGCACCGTGGCACCGAGAAGCTGGCCGAATCCAAGCCGTTCAACCAGTCGATCGGCTACATGGATCGCCTCGACTACGTATCCATGATGTGCAACGAGCATGCGTACGTGCGTGCCATCGAAACCCTGATGGGGATCGAGGCGCCGGAACGCGCGCAGTACATCCGCACGATGTTCGACGAGATCACCCGCATCCTGAACCACCTGATGTGGATCGGCTCCAACGCGCTCGACCTCGGCGCGATGGCCGTCATGCTGTACGCGTTCCGTGAGCGCGAAGAGCTGATGGACTGCTACGAAGCGGTCAGCGGCGCGCGCATGCATGCCACGTATTACCGTCCGGGCGGCGTCTACCGCGACCTGCCGGACCGCATGCCGAAGTACAAGGAATCGCCCTGGCGCAAGGGCAAGGCGCTGAAGCAGTTCAACCAGGCGCGCGAAGGCTCGCTGCTCGACTTCCTGGAAGACTTCACCAACGAATTCCCGAAGCGCGTCGACGAGTACGAGACGCTGCTGACCGACAACCGCATCTGGAAGCAGCGTACCGTCGGCATCGGCGTGGTGTCGCCGGAACAGGCGCACGCGCTGGGTATGACCGGCGCGATGCTGCGCGGTTCGGGTATCGCCTGGGACCTGCGCAAGAAACAGCCGTACGCGAAATACGACGTGGTGGATTTCGACATCCCGGTCGGCGTCAACGGCGACTGCTATGACCGCTACCTGGTCCGCGTCGCCGAGATGCGCCAGTCCAACCGCATCGTGCAACAGTGCGTGAAGTGGCTGAAGGCCAACCCGGGCCCGGTCATGGTGCAGAACTTCAAGGTCGCGCCGCCCTCCCGCGAGGAGATGAAGGACGACATGGAAGCGCTGATCCATCACTTCAAGCTCTTCAGCGAAGGCTATTGCGTGCCGGCTGGCGAGACCTACGCCGCGGTCGAGGCGCCGAAGGGCGAGTTCGGCTGCTACCTGGTGTCCGACGGCGCCAACAAGCCCTTCCGCGTGAAGTTGCGCGCGCCGGGCTTCGCGCACCTGTCCTCCATGGACGAGATCGTGCGCGGCCACATGCTCCCCGACGTCGTCGCGATGATCGGCACTTATGACTTGGTATTTGGTGAGGTGGACCGATGAGGGCCACGGGTAATTTCGAAGCGGCGCAGAACGTCGATCCGCTGGTGGCGTTGAGCGACAGGACGCGCGCGCACATCGATCATTGGCTGGCCAAGTTCCCGCCGGACCGCAAGCGTTCGGCGGTGCTGCAGGGCCTGCATGCCGCGCAGGAGCAGAACGATGGCTGGCTGACCGACGAGCTGATCGCCGCGGTCGCCAAGTACCTGGATCTGCCGCCGGTGTGGGCGTACGAAGTCGCCAGCTTCTATTCGATGTTCGAGACCGAGAAGGTCGGCCGCAACAACGTCGCCTTCTGCACCAACATCAGCTGCTGGCTCAACGGTGCGCAGGATCTGGTCGCACATGCCGAGAAGAAGCTCGGCTGCAAGCTGGGCGAATCGACGGCCGACGGCCGCGTCTACCTCAAGCGCGAAGAAGAATGCGTGGCCGCCTGCTGCGGCGCGCCGGTCGTGGTCATCAACGGCCATTACCACGAGAAGCTGACGCCGGCGAAGGTCGACGAGCTGTTGGACGGGCTGGAGTAAGCGCATGGCAGGCCATTCCCACTATTCCGAAGGCTACGGCCCGGTCGGTCCCGCTCCCAAGGAGCACCAGGCCGTCTACACCACGCTGCATTTCGACAAGCCGTGGTCGTACGAGAACTACCTGAAGACCGGCGGTTACGCCGCGCTGCGCAAGATCATCGAAGAGAAGATCCCGCCGGCCGACGTGGTCGAGATGGTCAAGCAGTCCGGCCTGCGCGGCCGTGGCGGCGCGGGCTTCCCCACCGGCCTGAAGTGGAGCTTCATGCCCAAGGGCGACATGCAGAAGTACATCCTCTGCAACTCGGACGAATCCGAGCCGGGCACCGCCAAAGACCGCGACATCCTGCGCTACAACCCGCATTCGGTGATCGAGGGCATGGCGATCGCCTGCTACGCCACCGGCTCGACCGTGGGCTACAACTACCTGCGTGGCGAGTTCCACCACGAGCCGTTCGAGCACCTGGAAGAAGCCACCGCCGAGGCCTACAAGCACGGCTGGCTGGGCAAGAACATCCTCGGCTCCGGCGTGGACATCGACCTGTACAACGCGCTTGGCGCGGGCGCCTACATCTGCGGTGAGGAAACCGCACTGATGGAGTCGCTGGAAGGCAAGAAGGGCCAGCCGCGCTTCAAGCCGCCGTTCCCGGCCAACTTCGGCCTGTACGGCAAGCCGACCACGATCAACAACACCGAAACCTATGCGTCGGTGCCGGCGATCGTGCGCAACGGCGCCGAGTGGTTCATGAACCTGGGCAAGCCCAACAACGGCGGCTGCAAGATCTTCTCGGTCTCCGGCCACGTCGCGAATCCGGGCAACCACGAGATCCGCCTGGGCACCTCGTTCGCCGACCTGCTGGCGCTGTGCGGTGGCATGCGCGAAGGCCGCACGCTCAAGGCCGTCATCCCGGGCGGCTCCTCGATGCCGGTGCTGCCGGGCGAGGTGATGATGGGCCTGACGATGGACTACGACAGCATCCAGAAGGCCGGCTCCGGCCTGGGCTCGGGCGCCGTCGTGGTGATGGACGACACCACCTGCATGGTGCGTGCCTGCCAGCGCATCGCGCGCTTCTACTACAAGGAAAGCTGCGGCCAGTGCACGCCGTGCCGTGAAGGCACTGGCTGGATGTACCGCATGCTGACCCGCGTGGCCGAGCACAAGGCGACGATCGAGGACCTGCAGACGCTGCGCGCGGCCGCAGGCCAGATCGAAGGCCACACCATCTGCGCGTTCGGCGAAGCCGCCGCGTGGCCGGTGCAGGGCATGCTGCGTCACTTCTGGCACGAATTCGAATACGCGATCGTCAACAAGCGGTTCCTCGTCGACGACGAGCGCGACGGCACGGTGGTCCGTTCCAACCTGGAGGTGGCCGCGTGAGTGCGCAGCCCGTGAATGCCAACCTGCCGCCAGACCACGTGACCGTCTTCATCGACGGCGTGGAGATGGCGGCACCGAAGGGTTCGATGATCATCCAGGCCGCCGACAAGGCCGGCATCCCGATCCCGCGCTTCTGCTACCACGAGAAGCTGCCGATCGCGGCCAACTGCCGCATGTGCCTGGTCGAAGTCGAGAAGATGCCGAAGCCGGCGCCGGCCTGCGCCACGCCGGTGATGGACGGCATGAAGATCGCCACGCGCAGCGACAAGGCATTGAAGTCGCAGCGCAACGTGATGGAATTCCTGCTGATCAACCACCCGCTGGACTGCCCGATCTGCGACCAGGGCGGCGAGTGCGAGCTGCAGGACCTGTCGCTGGGTTATGGCCGTTCGGTCAGCCGGTTCCAGGAACGCAAGCGCGTGGTGCCGGACGAGGACATCGGTCCGCTGGTCGCCACCGAGATGACCCGCTGCATCCAGTGCACGCGCTGCGTGCGCTTCACCGCGGACGTCGCCGGCACGTATGAGCTGGGCGGCATGTACCGCGGCGAGAACCTGCAGATCGGCACCTACGACGGCAAGCCGCTGACCACCGAGATTTCCGGCAACGTCATCGATGTGTGCCCGGTGGGCGCGCTGACCAACAAGGTGTTCCAGTTCCGCGCGCGTCCGTGGGAACTGATCGCGCGCGAGTCCGTCGGTTTCCACGACGCGATGGGTTCCAACGTGTTCTACCACTCGCGCCGTGGCCAGGTGCTGCGCACCGTGCCGCGCGAGAACGAGGCGGTCAACGAGTGCTGGTTGTCGGACCGCGACCGCTATTCGCACCAGGGCCTGTACGCCGACGACCGCGCGGTGAAGCCGCTGCAGAAAGTCGATGGCGAATGGCGCGAGGTGTCCTGGGCCGAAGGCCTGGCCGCTGCCGCCGGGATCCTGCGCGCCAACCGCGGCGACAGCCTCGGCATGCTGGTGCATCCGGCGGTCTCGAACGAGGAGGGTGGCCTGCTGGCGAAACTGGCCGCTGGCCTCGATACCGGCAACCTGGATCACCGCATCAACAACCGCGACTTTTCCGACGGCGCCGTCGCCGAGCCGTTCGCGCTGCCGCTGGCGGAGATCGAGCAGGCCGACGTCATCGTGCTGTTCGGCACCAACCTGCGCCACGAACTGCCGCTGCTGCACCAGCGCATCCGCAAGGCTGTCCGCACGGGCGCCAAGGTGCACGTGGTCAACCCGGTCGACTTCGACTTCGCCTTCGGCATCGCCGGCAAGCACATCGTCGCGCCGTCGAAGCTTGGTGACGCGTTGAACGCCTCCGCGTTGCGCGACGTCGCCAAGGTCGCGAACCGCGCCGTCGTGATCGTCGGCGGCATCGTCGAGAACCACCCGCAGGCTGCCGTGCTGCGCGCTGCTGCCGCGGAGTTCGCGGGTGCGACCGGCGCGTCGCTGTGCCGCATCCCGCAGGGTGCGAACGCGGTCGGCCTGGCCCGTCATGGCGTGCTGCCGACCGGTCGCGACGTGGCCGGCATGTTCGCCGAGCCCCTCAATGCCTATGTCATTTACGGCATCGAGCCTGGCCTGGATTTCGCCGATACGCCGGCCGCCAGCCGCGCGCTGGCGTCGGCCAAGGTCGTGGCCTTCAGCCACTTCGCCTGCAAGTCCACGCGCGACGTGGCGGACGTGATCCTGCCGATCGGCCTGTTGCCCGAAATCGACGCAACGCTGACCAATCTGGATGGCAAGGACCAGCGCACGCAGGCCGCCGGCAAGCTGCCGGGCGAAGCCCGCGACGGCTGGAAGGTGCTGCGCGCCCTGGGTGGCGAGCTGCAGCTGGCCGGTTTCGAGTTCACCGATATCGCAGGTGCGCGTGATGCCGTCGCCGGCGCCAGGACGGTCGCGGTGGTGAAGTCTGCTGCGCCGGCCATCAACGGACAGGGCCTGGAACTCGCCGTCACCGCAGCGATCTACCGCACCGACGGTACCGTCCGCCGCGCCGAAGCGTTGCAGGCGCATCCGCTGAATGTCGGCGACCGCATCGTGCTGAACCCTGCCGACGCGCAGGCTGCCGGTGTCTCCGAGGGCCAGATGGCGAAGGTCGGCAACGGCATCGGCACGGCTGCGTTGCCGGTGGTGGTGGATGCCCGCGTTGCCGCGGGCGTCGCCTGGATCGAGAGCGGCTACGGGGCCACGGCGCCGCTGGGTGCCGGACGTGTCACGGTGGTGGGCGCATGAACGAATTGCTGATCAATGCGGTCGGTCCCCTGCGCGAGTGGTTCTTCGGGCTGGGCGACATCGGCATGATCCTGTGGATCGTGCTGAAGATCCTGGTCATCACCATGCCGGTGATCATCTCGGTCGCGTTCTACGTGGTGTGGGAACGCAAGCTGATCGGCTGGATGCACGTGCGCCATGGGCCGATGTACGTGGGCATGGGCATCTTCCAGGCCTTCGCCGACGTCTTCAAGCTGCTGTTCAAGGAAATCATCCAGCCCAGCAGCGCGCAGAAGACGATGTACATCCTGGCGCCGCTGATCACGCTGGCGCCGGCGTTCGCCGCGTGGGCGGTGGTGCCGTTCGATTACCAGCTGGTGCTGTCGAACGCCAATGCCGGCCTGCTGTATTTGCTGGCGATGACCTCGCTGGGCGTGTACGGCATCATCATCGCCGGCTGGGCGTCGAACTCGAAGTACGCCTTCCTCGGCGCCATGCGCTCGGCCGCGCAGGTGGTCAGCTACGAGATCGCGATGGGCTTCGCCCTGGTCGGCGTACTGATCGCCGCCGGCAGCCTCAACCTCACCGACATCGTGATGGCGCAGGCCGGTGACTCCGGCTTCCTCGAGTGGTTCTGGCTGCCGCTGTTCCCGCTGTTCATCGTGTACTGGGTGTCCGGCGTCGCCGAGACCAACCGCTCGCCGTTCGACGTGGTGGAAGGCGAATCGGAAATCGTCGCCGGCCACATGGTCGAGTATTCGGGTGCGGCATTCGCGCTGTTCTTCCTGGCCGAATACGCCAACATGATCCTGGTCAGCTTCCTGGTGTCGCTGTTCTTCCTCGGCGGCTGGCTGAGCCCGCTGCAGGGCTGGATCACGGCCGACGTGTCGCCGTGGATCAACTGGATATGGGTGGGCGGCTGGCCGTGGCTGCTGCTGAAGGTGCTGTTCTTCGCGAGCGCCTATATCTGGTTCCGCGCCAGCTTCCCGCGCTATCGCTACGACCAGATCATGCGCCTGGGCTGGAAGGTGTTCATCCCGCTGACCATCGTGTGGATCGCGGTGACGGCGCTGATGGTGTTCTTCGGCGTGTTCGAGAAGGGTGTGTAAGACATGAGCAAGGTTGTGCACTACTTCAAGAGCCTGCTGCTGCTGGAACTGCTGCAGGGCCTGTGGCTGACGCTGAAGTACACCTTCAAGCCGAAGTACACGCTGATGTACCCGATGGAGAAGTTCCCGCAGTCGCCGCGATTCCGTGGCCTGCACGCGCTGCGCCGTTATCCGAACGGCGAGGAGCGCTGCATCGCGTGCAAGCTGTGCGAGGCGGTGTGCCCGGCGCTGGCGATCACCATCGACTCGGCCCCGCGCGAGGACGGCACCCGCCGCACCACGCGCTACGACATCGACCTGTTCAAGTGCATCTACTGCGGTTTTTGCGAGGAAAGCTGCCCGGTGGACTCGATCGTGGAAACGCACGTGCTGGAGTACCACTTCGACAAGCGCGGGCAGAACATCGTCACCAAGCCGCAGCTGCTGGCGATCGGCGACCGGCTGGAAGCCGAGATCGCCGAACGCCGCGCCGCCGACGCCGCTTTCCGCTGAGGTCCGAAGAATGGATTGGGTCCTGATCAGTTTCTACGCCTTCGCCACCGTCGCGGTCGTCGCCGCCGGCGCGGTGATCAGCGTGCGCAACCCGGTGCATGCCGTGCTGTGCCTCATCCTGACGTTCTTCTCGGTGGCCTGCATCTGGCTGCTGGTGGGCGCGGAGTTCCTCGGCGTGGCGTTGATCCTCGTCTACGTGGGCGCGGTGATGGTGCTGTTCCTGTTCGTGGTGATGATGCTCGACATCGATATCGTCGCGATCCGTGAAGGCTGGGTCAGGTTCCTGCCCGTGGGCCTGCTGGTCGCGGTGGTGATGCTGGCGCAGATGCTGGTGCTGATCGGTATCAAGGCACGCATGGCGGCGCCGTTCCCGGACAACGCCGCGTCCGCTGCCGCCGACGTGTCGAACACCGCTTGGCTCGCACGCACGCTGTTCACCGAGTTCCTGCTGCCGTTCGAATTCGCGGCCATCATCCTGACCGTGGCCGTGGTCGCCGCCGTGATGCTCACGCTGCGCAAGCGCACCGGCATCAAGACGCAGGATCCTGCCGAGCAGTCGCGGGTCAAGGCAGCCGACCGCATCCGCATGGTGTCGATGCCGGCCGAGAAGCCGGTGCGCGAAACGCCGGCCAGTGCGCCGGTGGAAGGGGAGGGCAAGCCATGATTTCCGTAGGCCATCTGCTGGCGCTCGGCGCCGTGCTGTTCTGCATCAGTCTGGCCGGCATCTTCCTCAACCGGAAGAACGTCATCGTGCTGCTGATGTCGATCGAACTGATGCTGCTGTCGGTGAACATCAACTTCGTCGCGTTCTCGCGCGAGCTGGGTGATGCGGCCGGCCAGATCTTCGTCTTCTTCATCCTGACCGTGGCCGCGGCCGAGGCCGCCATCGGCCTGGCGATCCTGGTCACCCTGTTCCGCACCCGGCGCACGATCAACGTGGCCGAAGTCGACACGCTCAAAGGCTGATGCACCGATGACCGGTATGGAAGTCCTCCTCTCCAAGAACGTGCTGCTGGCCATCGTGCTGGCGCCGCTGCTGGGCAGCATCATCGCTGGCCTGTTCGGCCGCTTCGTCGGTCGCGCCGGCGCCCACACGGCGACGATCCTGGGCGTGGCGACCAGCTGCGCGTTGTCGTGCTGGGTGCTGTACCAGCTGGTGGCGCAGGGCGCGTCGCCGTTCAATGAGAACCTGTACACCTTCTTCGAAGTGGGCAACATCAGCGGCCACGTCGGTTTCATGATCGACAAGCTGACCGCCATGATGATGGTCGTGGTGACCTTCGTGTCGCTGCTGGTCCACCTCTACACGATCGGTTACATGGCCGAGGACCCGGGTTACCAGCGCTTCTTCAGCTATATCTCGCTGTTCACCTTCAGCATGCTGATGCTGGTGATGAGCAACAACTTCCTGCAGCTGTTCTTCGGCTGGGAAGCGGTGGGCCTGGTGTCGTACCTGCTGATCGGTTTCTGGTTCAAGCGCCCGACGGCGATCTTCGCCAACATGAAGGCGTTCCTGGTCAACCGCGTGGGCGATTTCGGCTTCCTGCTCGGCATCGGCTGCGTGCTGCTCATGTTCGGCACGCTGGACTACGCGACCGTATTCGCCAATGCATCGTTGCTGGCAGGCAAGGCAGTGCCCGTCTGGTCTGGCGCGGTCACCTTCTTCGGTCACACCACCCAGTTGCTCGACCAGCCGGTGATCTGGTCGATGGCCACGCTGACCTGCATCTGCCTGTTCATCGGTGCCATGGGCAAGTCGGCGCAGGTACCGCTGCATGTATGGCTGCCCGACTCGATGGAAGGTCCGACCCCGATCTCGGCGCTGATCCATGCGGCGACGATGGTCACCGCCGGCATCTTCATGGTGGCGCGCATGTCGCCGCTGTTCGAGCTGTCGCAGACGGCGCTGGATTTCGTGCTGTTCATCGGCGCGACCACGGCGCTGTTCACCGGTCTCATCGGCATCGTGCAGAACGACATCAAGCGCGTCGTCGCGTACTCCACGTTGTCGCAGCTGGGCTACATGACGGTGGCGCTGGGTGTGTCGGCGTACTCGGCAGCCGTGTTCCACCTGATGACCCACGCCTTCTTCAAGGCGCTGCTGTTCCTGGCGGCTGGCTCGGTCATCATCGGCATGCACCACGAGCAGGACATGCGGAAGATGGGTGGCCTGCGCAAGTACATGCCCATCACCTGGATCACCAGCCTGATCGGTACGCTTGCCCTGGTCGGAACACCGTTCTTCTCAGGCTTCTATTCGAAGGACACCATCATCGAGGCCGCCAAGCATCACCAGAAGGTGGCGAACGAAGTCGGCAAGGAAGTGGCCGAAATGGGCATGATGGCCGCACAGAATATCCAGGGGCCGAGCGAATGGATCGCGACTTACGGCTACTGGGCTGTCCTGCTGGGGGTCTTCGTGACCAGCTTCTACAGCTTCCGCCTGCTGTACCTGACGTTCCATGGCAAGGAACGCTTCCGCGACGCACATGCCGACCACGCTCACGGTGCCACGCATGACGATCATGGCCACCATGGCGTGCACGAACCGCACGAGTCGCCGTGGGTGGTGACGGTGCCGCTGGTGCTGCTGGCGATTCCGTCGATCCTCATCGGCTTCTTCACTATCGGGCCGATGCTGTTTGGCACCGACTGGACGGGTCGTCAAGAAGCTACGCCGTTCTTCCAGGGCGCGATCGACTTCCTGCGTATCGATTCGAGCGTGGCCCTGTCGCCGCGCGACACCGTGATGGCGCTGAAGGCCGATTTCCACAGCCCTTGGGAGTTTGCCTTACACGGCATGACGATGCCGCCGTTTTTCCTCGCGCTGGCAGGCTTCGCCCTGGCGACCTTCCTGTACCTGTTCAGGCCTGACCTGGCGAGCAAGGCGCGTCAGAGCACCGCTGGCGCCTTCCTGACCAACATCCTGGACAAGAAGTACTGGGCCGACCACCTGTGGATCAACGGGTTCGCCGGCGGTGGCGTGAAGCTGGGCAAGGCGTCGCGGGCTTTCGACACGCACGTGATCGACGGCGCTGCGGTGAACGGCACGGCGAAGCTGGTCGACCTGGGCGCGCAGCTGCTGCGCAAGACCCAGTCCGGCTACCTGTACCACTACGCATTCGCGATGATCGTCGGCCTGATCCTGCTGCTGGGCGTCGTCATCAAGTTTTGGCAGTAACGACCTGACGTAGCCGCTCCCGCGGACGTCCTGGCGAAGAACTCAACGGATACCACAACGTGTCGAACTGGCCCCTGCTTAGTGTTCTGATCTGGCTACCCATCCTGGGCGGTGCGCTGGTGCTTGCCGTGGGCAATGCGCACGCGAATGCCGCTCGCTGGCTGGGCTTGGCGATCGCGGTGCTGACGTTCGTCGTCAGCATCGGCTTGCTGACCGGCTTCGATTACGCGAACCCGAGCCTGCAGTTCATCGAGACCCACGCCTGGATCCCGAGCTTCGACATCCACTACAACCTGGGTGCCGATGGCATCGCGGTGGCGCTGCTGCTGCTCAACACGCTGATCACCGTGCTGACGCTGGCGGGCGCGTGGGGTTCGGTGAGCAAGCGCGTGGCCCAGTACGTGGCGGCGTTCCTGATCCTGGAAGGCCTGACCAACGGCATCTTCGCCGCCAGCGATGCGATGCTGTTCTACGTCTTCTTCGAAGCGATGCTGATCCCGATGTTCCTGATCATCGGTGTCTGGGGTGGTCCGCGCCGCATTTACGCGTCGCTGAAGTTCTTCCTCTACACCTTCCTCGGTTCGGTGTTGATGCTGGTCGGCCTGGTCTACCTGTACATCAAGGGCGGCAGCTTCCAGTTGGCCGACCTGTACGCGATGGCGCTCACCAGCAAGGAGCAGACGTGGCTGTTCTTCGCGTTCCTGATCGCCTTCGCCGTCAAGATCCCGATGTTCCCGGTGCACACCTGGCTGCCGGATGCGCACGTGGAAGCGCCGACCGCGGGTTCCGTCATCCTGGCGGCGATCGCATTGAAGATCGGTGGCTATGGTCTGCTGCGCTTCAGCCTGCCGATCGTGCCGGACGCCGGTCACGAGTGGGCCATGTTCGTCATCGTGCTGTCGCTGATCGCCGTGGTTTACGTGGGCCTGGTGGCGCTGGTGCAGGACGACATGAAGAAGCTCATCGCCTATTCGTCGGTCTCGCACATGGGCTTCGTGACCCTCGGTATCTTCATCGCCTTCAGCCTGGTGCGCGACTACGGCAATCTGGACGGTGCGCGCCTCGGCCTGCAGGGCGCCATGGTGCAGATGATCAGCCACGGTTTCATCTCCGGCGCGATGTTCACCTGCGTCGGCGTGCTCTACGACCGCATGCACACCCGCATGATCAAGGACTACGGCGGCGTCATCAACACGATGCCGTGGTTCGGCGCGTTCTTCATCCTGTTCGGCATGGCCAATTCCGGCCTGCCGGGCACCAGCGGTTTCGTCGGCGAGTTCATGGTGATCCTGGCCAGCTTCCAGCAGCATCCGCTGATCGCGTTCTTCGCCGCGACCACGCTGGTGATCGGCGCCGCCTATACGCTTTGGCTGGTCAAGCGCGTCATCCTCGGTGACGTGGCCAACGCGCACGTGGCCGAACTCAAGGACGTGTCGCTGCGCGAAGCGCTGGTGCTCGGCGGCTTCGCCGTGTGCGTGCTGGCGCTGGGCGTGTATCCCAAGCCGCTGACCGACCTGATGGAACCGTCGATCGCGCAACTGGCGATGCAGCTCGCCAACAGCAAGCTGTAAGGAAGAACCATGACGACGCCGATGCCCATCTCCGCCGCCGACCTGCAGCCGCTGCTGCCCGAGCTGACCCTGATCGGGGGCGCGTTCGCGCTGTTGATGCTGGACCTGTTCCTCGACAATTCCCGCCGCTTCATCACCCATGCCATTGCGCTGGCCGTCATGGTCGCCGTCGTCTGGATGCTGGCGACGGGCGTGGGCGGGCAGGGCACCGTGTTCAGCGGCATGTTCGTGCGCGACACGCTGGCCGATGTCAGCAAGGTCGTGATCGTCGCGGTCAGCGCGTTGTCGCTGGTCTACGGCTGGCCCTACCTGCGCGAGCGCAACCTGTATCCGGGCGAGGCGCCGGTGCTGGTGATGTTCGCCACCGCGGGCATGATGATGATGGTGTCCGCCGGCAGCCTGGTGATGGTCTACCTGGGCCTGGAACTGCTGGCGCTGTGTTCGTACGCGCTGGTGGCCCTGAACCGCGATGACGGCTTGTCGACGGAAGCGGCGATGAAGTACATCGTGCTGGGTTCTCTGGCCTCGGGCTTGCTGCTGTACGGCATGTCGCTGGTCTACGGTGCAACCGGCTCGCTGCACCTGCCGGCGATCTTCGAAGCCACGGGTACGGCGCTGGGCGACGGTGGCGAGCAGCGCATGCTGCTGCTCACCGGTGTGGTGTTCATGGTGGCGGGCGTCGCGTTCAAGCTCGGTGCCGCGCCGTTCCACATGTGGCTGCCCGACGTCTACCAGGGCGCTCCGACGCCGGTGACGATGTTCATCAGTGCCGCCCCCAAGCTGGCGGCGTTCGGCATGGCGTTCCGCCTGCTGCAGGACGGTGTCGGTCCGGCGGCCGAGCAGTGGCAGTGGTTGCTGGCCGGCCTGGCGGCCGCGTCGCTGGTGATCGGCAACGTCATCGCCATCGCGCAGACCAACCTCAAGCGCATGCTGGCGTACTCGACGGTCTCCCATGTCGGCTTCCTGCTGGTCGGCTTCGCCGGTGGCGGGGAAGTGGGTTACTCCGCCGCGCTGTTCTACGGCATCAGCTACGCCATCATGTCGGCCGCAGCGTTTGGCGCGATCATCGTGCTGTCGCGGCAGGGGTTCGAGGCCGACAGGATCGACGACTTCAAGGGCCTGAATGCGCGCAACCCCTGGCAGGCCGGCCTGGTGCTGTGCGTGATGGCGTCGCTCGCCGGCGTGCCGCCGTTCCTCGGTTTCTGGGCGAAGCTGGTGGTGTTGGGCGCGGCTGTCAATGGCGGCTTCCTGTGGCTGGCCATCGTTGGTGTGCTGTGCGCGGTGATTGGTGCCTTCTACTACCTGCGCGTGATCAAGGTGATGTACTTCGACGAACCGGTCGGGGAAATTCCGCCGCCGCGTGCCGATCGCGTGGTGCCGCTGGTGTTCGGCGTGAATGCGCTGGCCCTGCTGGTGCTGGGTGTGGCCTGGAATCCGATCATGGCGTGGTGCAAGCTGGCCTTCGCCGGCTGAAGATCCACGGTACGGGGGGCGCCGAGCGACGACTCGGCGGCGCGCGATGAGCGCGATGTTTCAAGTTGGTGCATGACAAGGCTTGCAATGCACCGGCGTCTTCATCATAATTTCGCTTCTGCTGCGGGGTGGAGCAGTCTGGCAGCTCGTCGGGCTCATAACCCGAAGGTCGCAGGTTCAAATCCTGCCCCCGCTACCATGTTTGACCGACGTCGCCTGAGTGCAGGCGGCCGACGGAAAACCTGGGCACGCAACGACGCATGTTCCCGTCGTTGTACCGACATCCAGCGTATCGGACAAGGGGCCCATCGGGCCCCTTGTTTGTTTCAGCGGCACGCACGGCACCACCACACATCGGCAGCGAATCCGTGAGCGACAAGGCCAACGACATCGCCAACCTGCTGGCACCCACCGTCCAGGCACTGGGCGTGGAATTGCTCGGCATCGAATACCTGCCGGCGCCCGGCGGCGCCACGGTGCGCCTGTACATCGACGTGCAGGAAGCGGAGCGCGCCACGCGCCACGTCAATATCGAAGACTGCGAAGCGGTCAGCCGTGAAGTGTCCGCGCAGCTGGACGTCGAGGATCCGATCACCGGCAACTACACGCTGGAAGTGTCATCGCCGGGCGTGGACCGGCCGCTGTTCCAGCTGGCGCACTACGCGCGCTTCGTCGGCGAGTCGGCGAAGGTCGTGCTGAAGCTGCCGCAGGACCGTCGTCGTCGCCTGCAGGGCACGATCAGCCGCATCGAAGGCGACAGCATCGTGTTTGCGTTCGACGATACCGAAATGACGGTGGCGTTCGACAATATCGACAAGGGGCGACTGGTCCCGGACTGGGCCGCACTGGGCCTGGCACCCGAAAAACCCGGTGGCGGCCGCACCGGTGCCAAGAAGGCAGCGGACGCCAAGCGCGCTCCTGCCAAGAAAGCCAAGAAAAAACCCAACCAACCGGCGGCCCGCAAGCCGCGCGCGGAGTGATCAATGAGTAAGGAACTGTTGCTGGTCGTGGATGCGGTGGCCAATGAAAAGGGCGTGCCGCGCGAAGTCATCTTTGATGCCATCGAGGCTGCCCTGGCGTCCGCCGCCAAGAAGCGTTACCTCGACCAGGACGTGCAGGTGCGCGTCACGATCGATCACAAGGACGGCAGCTACGAAACCTTCCGTCGCTGGGAAGTGGTGGCCGACGACGTGGTGATGGAATCGCCGGACCGCCAGATCCGCCTGATGGACGCTGAGGACGAGGCCGAAGGCGCCGAAGTCGGCGACTGGATCGAAGAAAAGATCGAAAACCCCGATTTCGGGCGTATCGCCGCGCAGGCTGCCAAGCAGGTGATCGTGCAGCGCGTGCGTGAAGCCGAGCGCGCGCAGGTGGTCGACGCCTGGAAGGATCGTGTGGGCGAGCTGGTGACCGGTGTGGTCAAGCGTGCCGAGCGCGGCAACATCTACGTGGACCTGGGCGGCAACGCCGAGGCCTTCATTCCGAAGGACAAGGGCATCCCGCGCGACGTGCTGCGCGCCGGCGACCGTGTCCGCGGCTATCTGTTCGACGTGCGCTACGAACCGCGCGGCCCGCAGTTGTTCATCAGCCGCGCCGCTCCGGAATTCATGATCGAGCTGTTCAAGCTGGAAGTGCCGGAAGTGGGCCAGGGCCTGGTCGAGATCAAGGCCTGTGCACGCGACCCGGGCGACCGCGCCAAGATCGCCGTGCTGGCGCATGACACGCGCACCGATCCCATCGGTGCCTGCATCGGCATGCGCGGTTCGCGCGTGCAGGCCGTGAGCAACGAACTCAACGGCGAGCGCGTGGATATCGTGCTGTGGAACGACAACCCGGCCACCTTCGTCATCAACGCGATGGCGCCGGCGGAAGTGCAGTCGATCATCGTCGATGAAGAGAAGCACTCGATGGACCTGGCCGTGGCGGAAGACCGCCTGGCGCAGGCGATCGGCAAGGGCGGCCAGAACGTGCGCCTGGCCAGCCGCCTTACCGGCTGGCAGCTCAACGTCATGACCGCCGACCAGGTGCAGGCCAAGAGCGAGGCCGAACAGGCCATCGCCCGCCAGCTGTTCATGGACAAGCTGGAAGTGGACGAGGAAATCGCCGCCATCCTGGTCAGCGAGGGCTTCAGCACGGTCGAGGAAATCGCCTACGTGCCGGTCGGCGAACTGCTGGCCGTCGAGGGTTTCGACGAGGACATCGTCGAGGAACTGCGTTCGCGTGCCCGCGATGCCCTGCTGAACGAGGCGCTGGCCGAGGAAGAAGGCCTGGAAGAAAACCACCCGGCCGACGATCTGCTGGCGCTGGATGGCATGGACGAGGAGACCGCGTTCGCGCTGGCCTCGCACGGCGTCCGCACCAGCGAGGACCTGTCCGACCTGGCCGCCGACGAAGTGGTCGAATTCGGCATCGAGGGTCTGGACGAGGGTCGCGCCGCAACGCTGATCCTGGCCGCCCGTGCCGAAGAGATCGCTCGCCTGGAGCGCGGCGCATGAGCGCCGCCCGGGCCCGCATGGAACCCGGCGCATGAGTCACCCATGAACACCGCCCTGGCACCCGCAGGGCTTAGAATTCCCCCTCTTGAACAGGGTTGCCCCTCCACCACCGGGGGGGCGCAGCACCCAAACTAGGATCCGAATGTCGCAGCAAACCACCATCCGCAAGCTCGCTGAACTGGTCAATACGCCGGTCGAGAAACTCCTGGAGCAGTTGGCCGAGGCCGGCATGAGCTTCAGCGGTCCCGACCAGGTCGTGACCAGCATGGAAAAAGTGAAGCTGCTCGGCTTCCTCAAGCGTTCGCACGGCAAGAGCGATGCGCCCGCGGATGATGCTGCGTCCAAGAAGATCACGCTGAACCGTCGCAAGGTGCAGGAAGTCACCGTCGCCGCGGGTCGCAGCAAGACCACGGTGAACGTGGAAGTGCGCCAGAAGCGCACGTACGTGAAGCCGACCGACGCCGAATCCGTCAGCACCAACTGGCAGAACGAAGCCGATCCGGAACGCGCCGATATCCTGCGCAAGCTGGAGGAATCCCGCCAGCGCAATCTCGATGAGCAGCAGCGCCTGGCGCGGGAAGATGCCAAGCGTGCCGAAGAACTCGAGCAGCGTCGCCAGGAAGAGGCTGCCGTCCGTGCCGAGGCCGAAGCCGCACGCGCGCAGGCCGATGCCGAGGCCGCTGCACTGGCGGCCGGTGCGGTCGCCGTGGATGGCGACGAGCCCGCGCGCCCGGCCAAGCCGGCCACGCCCGGTCATCATGTGCCGAAGCTGGTCGTGCGCAAGGATCCGCCGCGCACCGACGACCGCAATGCTGCGGCCGCCAAGCACAAGACCCGTGGCTCGCACGCGATGGTCGCGGGCGTCGAAGATGACGACAACACCAGCCGTTTCGCCGGCCAGCTGCACCTGTCCGCCGCTGACCGTGCGCGCCGCGGCGCCTCGCGCGGCAAGCCCAAGCCGCAGCAGCGCCGCCATGAGCAGAGCCGCGGCGGCAGTGGTGCGCACGGTTTCGAGCGTCCGACCGCGCCGATCGTGCGCGAAGTGGCGATCGGCGAGACCATCACCGTGGCCGACCTCGCGCAGAAGCTCGCGCTGAAGGGCGGCGACGTGGTGAAGGCATTGTTCAAGATGGGCGTGATGGCCACCATCACCCAGTCCATCGATCACGACACCGCGGCATTGATCACCGAAGAGCTCGGCCACAAGGCCGTGCACGCCGACGCCAACGACGTCGAGAACGAACTGCTGGCGCATTCGGAAGAGCAGCAGGGCGACAAGGTCGCGCGTCCGCCGGTGGTCACCATCATGGGCCACGTCGACCACGGCAAGACCTCGCTGCTGGACTACATCCGCCGTACCAAGATCGCGACCGGCGAAGCAGGCGGCATCACCCAGCACATCGGCGCCTATCACGTCGAAACCGGCAAGGGCGTCATCAGCTTCCTCGATACCCCCGGCCATGCCGCGTTCACCGCGATGCGTGCCCGTGGCGCCAAGCTGACCGACATCGTGGTGCTGGTGGTCGCGGCCGATGACGGCGTCATGCCGCAGACCGTCGAATCGGTGCAGCAGGCCAAGGCGGCTGGCGTGCAGTTGATCGTGGCGGTCAACAAGATCGACAAGTCCGGTGCCGACCCGCTGCGCGTCAAGAACGAATTGCTGGCCCACGACGTCGTCGCCGAAGAGTTCGGTGGCGATACGCAGTTCATCGAAGTTTCGGCCAAGACCGGCCAGGGCGTCGACGCCCTGCTGGACGCCATTTCGTTGCAGGCCGAAGTGCTGGAGCTCAAGGCCGTGCCCGATGGCCGCGCCAGCGGTACCGTCATCGAGTCCTCGCTGGACAAGGGCCGTGGCCCGGTCGCGACCGTGCTGGTGCAGCAGGGCCTGCTCAAGAAGGGCGATTACCTGGTGTGCGGCGTGCAGTACGGCCGCGTGCGCGCGCTTTTCGACGAGACCGGCAAGCAGCCGGATTCCGCCGGACCGTCCATTCCCGTGCAGGTGCTCGGCCTGTCGGGCGTGCCGGAGGCGGGCGATGATTTCGTCGTGGTCGCCGACGAACGGCTGGCCAAGGACGTGGCCCAGCAGCGCGATACCAAGCGTCGCGAGTCGCGCCTGGGGCAGTCCGCCGGCAGCCGCATGGAAGACATCATGGCGCAGCTGGGCAAGGGCGAAGGCCAGCTCAGCCTCAACCTGATCATCAAGGCCGACGTGCAGGGTTCGGTGGAAGCGTTGCGTCACTCGCTGACCGCGCTGTCCAACGAATCGATCCGCATCAACATCATCCACGCCGGCGTGGGCGGCATCACCGAATCCGACGCCAACTCCGCCGTCACCTCCAAGGCCACCGTCATCGGCTTCAACGTGCGTGCGGACGTGTCCGCACGTCGCATCGTCGAAGCCAACGGCGTGGACATGCGTTACTTCTCGATCATCTATGACGTGATCGACCAGGTGAAGCAGGTGGCATCCGGCCTGCTGGGCGTGGAGATCCGCGAAGAGATCATCGGTATCGCCGAGGTCCGCGACGTCTTCCGCAGCTCGAAGTTCGGCGCGGTCGCAGGCTGCATGATCATCGAAGGCACGGTGAAGCGGAACAAGCCGATTCGCGTGCTGCGCGACAACACCGTGGTCTTCGAAGGCGAACTGGAATCGCTGCGCCGCTTCAAGGAGAACGTCGACGAAGTCCGCAACGGCACCGAGTGCGGCATCGGCGTGAAGGCTTACAACGATGTCAAGCCGGGCGACCAGATCGAGTGCTTCGAGCGCATCGAAGTCCAGCGCACGCTCTGATCATGCCGACCAAGTCGTTCCATCGCACCGACCGCGTGTCTGCCCAGCTCCGCCGCGAGCTGGGTACGCTGGTGCACGAGGCCGTGCGCGAGCACGGCCTGCCGTCGGTCAGTGTCTCCGACGTCGAAGTCAGTCGCGACATGGCGCACGCCAAGGTGTTCGTCACCGCCCTGATGCAGGAACGGTCCGCCGAGGCCGTCAAGGGCCTGAAGGAACTGGCCTGGGGCCTGCGCATGGAGCTGGCGCGGCGCGTGAAGATGCGCCACGTGCCCGAACTGCACTTCCATTACGATGACTCCGTCGATCGCGGCGAACGCATCGAGAACCTGCTGCGCGACCTGCCGCCACCGCCGGCCGACGACGACAACGCGTAAGGCGTTACCGCGCGCCCATCGTCGGCTTCGTGCCGTAGACGGCACCGGTACAACAGCATCGCGGGCGCGGACTCGATGCGGGGCATAACGCCCGCTCTCACCAAGGAATGCGCGCGCACCGATGTCGCTGCCAAAGCTCAAATTCCGTCCGCTGGATGGCCTGCTGCTGCTGGACAAGCCGCAGGGCATGAGCTCGAACGCGGCCTTGCAGGTCGCGCGGCGCCTGTTCCGGGCGGAAAAGGGCGGGCATACCGGCAGTCTCGATCCGCTCGCCACCGGCCTGCTGCCGCTGTGCTTCGGCGAGGCCACCAAGATCGCCGGCCTGCTGCTGGGGTCCGGCAAGGCGTACGACACGGTGGCGGTGCTCGGCACCACGACCGATACCGATGACGCCGAAGGCGCGCCGCTGCGCGAACGCGCGGTCCCGCCGTTGGACGTTGCCTCCCTCGAAGCGGCACTGGCATCGCTGAAAGGTCGCATCCGCCAGCGGGCCCCGATCTATTCGGCG
Organism: Pseudoxanthomonas mexicana; assembly: GCF_001556105.1. Taxonomy (GTDB): domain Bacteria; phylum Pseudomonadota; class Gammaproteobacteria; order Xanthomonadales; family Xanthomonadaceae; genus Pseudoxanthomonas_A; species Pseudoxanthomonas_A mexicana_A. The sequence goes on from NZ_LSIF01000034.1 coordinate 163,381, forward strand.
CTCAAGCAGGGGGGAGAGCCGCTGTACACGAAGGCCCGCCGCGGGGACGTCATCGAGGCGCCCGAGCGCGACGTCGAGGTCCACGGCATCGAGATTCTCGACATCGCCTCCGGACAGCTGTCGCTGCGGGTGCAATGCGGCTCCGGCACCTATGTGCGCAGCCTGGTGCGCGACCTTGGCGAAGCGCTGGGGTGCGGTGCCCATGTCGGTGCGCTGCGGCGCCTCTGGGTCGATCCATTCAGGCAGCCGCGCATGTATACGCTGGAGGCCCTGCAGACATTGGCTGAACAGGGTGGCGAAGCTGCGCTCGACGCTTGCCTGCTGCCCATCGAGGCCGGCCTTGCTGGCTTCCCCCGCGTCGATGTCGATGCCGTCGGCGTTCGCCGGTTGGCCCAGGGCCAGCGGTTGCCGGGGCACTCCGTCAGCGATGGCCCGGTCGCCGTGCATGGGCCGGAGGGACGGGTGGTTGGGCTGGGTACGGTGGCTGCCGATGGCACGCTGTCGCCGCAGCGCCTGTTCGCCTGGGCGGTCGCCGGTACCACGGTCAAGGCCGAAAAGAGTCAATAAAACCTTGTTTCACAAGGACCCGGCGGCTACACTACGCCGCCGGTTTTATACCGGCATGTCTGTCATTTTCCCGGCTTCACCAACGGCGAGCCAGGCGGTGCGCGCGGAGGACACCCGCGTTCCTGCAGGCCACGCATCAACAGAGAGAAAGCATGTCCATCGATACCCAGAAAGTCATTGCCGACAACGCCCGTGGCACCAACGACACCGGCTCCCCGGAAGTGCAGGTCGCCCTGATCACCGCTCGCATCGAGCACCTCAGCGGCCACTTCAAGACCCACAAGAAGGATCACCACAGCCGCCGTGGTCTGCTGCAGCTGGTCAACCGCCGCCGCAGCCTGCTTGACTACCTCAAGAAGAAAGACAACGAGCGCTACAAGACCCTGATCGAAAAGCTCGGTCTGCGTCGCTGATATACCCCCGACCGCGGCGCAGAGATGCGCCGCGGTTTGCATTTCAGGGAACGGAATGCGCTGCATCCGCTGGCCGCACCGGGCCCGCCTCCCTCAGCAACACCGGCCGGACGCATCCGGCCAGCCACATGCGACATGGGTCGCGTGAGGTCCAACCCGCACAAGGCATCCCAAGGAAACCCCCGTGGCAAAAATCACCAAAACCTTCCAGTACGGCAAGCACCAGGTCACCCTGGAAACCGGCGAAGTCGCCCGCCAGGCCGGCGGCGCCGTCGTCGTCAAGTTCGATGACACCGTGCTGCTGGTCACCGCCGTGGCCGCGAAGTCGGCCCGCGAAGGCCAGGACTTCTTCCCCCTGACGGTCGATTACCAGGAGAAGTTCTACGCCGGCGGCCGCATCCCGGGTGGCTTCTTCAAGCGCGAAGGTCGCGCGACCGAGAAGGAGACGCTGATCTCCCGCCTGATCGACCGCCCGCTGCGTCCGCTGTTCCCGGAAGAATTCCGCAACGAAGTGCAGGTCATCGCCACGGTGATGTCGCTGAACCCGGACATCGACGGTGACATCCCGGCGCTGATCGGTGCGTCCGCCGCCGTCGCCCTGACCGGCGCGCCGTTCAATGGCCCGATCGGTGCCGCCAAGGTCGGTTACGTCAACGGCGAATACGTGTTGAACCCGACCGTCAGCGAACTGAAGGACTCCAAGCTGGAGCTCGTCGTCGCCGGTACCGCCAACGCCGTGCTGATGGTCGAATCCGAAGCCGCCGAGCTGTCGGAAGACGTGATGCTGGGCGCCGTGATGTTCGGTCACCGCGAGATGCAGAAGGTCATCGCCGTGATCAACGAGCTGGTCGCCGAGGCCGGCAAGCCGAAGTGGGACTGGCAGCCGCCGGCCAAGAACGAAGGCCTGATCGCCGCCCTGCGCACCGCCGTGGGCGACAGCCTCGCCGGCGCGTTCCAGGTGCGCGACAAGATCGAGCGCCGCGACACCATCTCCAGCCTGAAGAAGGCCATCATCGGTACGCTGGCCCCGCAGGCGGAAACCAATGCGTGGAGCACCGGCGACCTGTCGAAGGAATTCAGCGAGCAGGAATACCAGACCATGCGCGCCTCGGTCCTGAAGACCAAGGTCCGCATCGACGGCCGTGCGCTGGACCAGGTGCGTCCGATCTCCTCCAAGGTCAGCGTGCTGCCGCGCGTGCACGGCTCCTCGCTGTTCACCCGTGGCGAGACGCAGGCGATCGTCGCCGTCACCCTCGGCACCGCCCGTGACGGCCAGGTGATCGACGCCGTCGGCGGTGAGTGGAAGGACCACTTCCTGTTCCACTACAACTTCCCTCCGTTCTCGGTGGGCGAAGCCGGCCGCATGATGGGCCCGAAGCGTCGCGAGATCGGCCACGGCCGCCTCGCCAAGCGCGGCGTGCTCGCCGTGATGCCGACGATGGAAGCCTTCCCGTACACGATCCGCGTGGTCTCGGAAATCACCGAGTCGAACGGTTCGTCCTCGATGGCCTCGGTCTGCGGCAGCTCGCTGGCGCTGATGGATGCCGGCGTGCCGATCACCGCACCGGTCGCGGGCATCGCGATGGGCCTGGTGAAGGAAGGCGACGACTTCGTCGTGCTGAGCGACATCCTGGGTGACGAAGACCATCTGGGCGACATGGACTTCAAGGTCGCCGGTACCGCCAACGGCGTGTCCGCGCTGCAGATGGACATCAAGATCGAAGGCATCACCGAAGAGATCATGAAGCAGGCGCTGACGCAGGCGAAGGCCGGCCGACTGCACATCCTGGGCGAGATGGCCCATGCGATGACCGCACCGCGCCAGGAGCTGAGCGAGTTCGCGCCGCGCCTGATCACCATCAAGATCCACCCCGACAAGATCCGCGAAGTGATCGGCAAGGGCGGTTCGGTGATCCAGGCGATCACCAAGGAAACCGGCACGCAGATCGACATCCAGGACGACGGCACCATCACCATCGCCTCGGTGAACGGCGCTGCCGGCCAGGCCGCCAAGGCCCGCATCGAGCAGATCACGTCCGACGTCGAGCCGGGCCGCATCTACGAAGGCAAGGTCGCCAAGATCATGGACTTCGGTGCGTTCGTCACCATCCTGCCGGGCAAGGACGGCCTGGTGCACGTGTCGCAGATCTCCAACGACCGCGTCGAGAAGGTCAGCGACGCGCTGAAGGAAGGCGACGTGGTCAAGGTCAAGGTGCTGGAAGTCGACAAGCAGGGCCGCATCCGCCTGTCGATCAAGGCCGTGGAAGAAGGCGAAGGCGTGTCGGCCGAGTAAGCCGCGCGACATCGCGATGCGTGACGGAAAAGCGGGCTTCGGCCCGCTTTTTCTTCGGGTCACTTGTTGCCCCGCTGCGGCCGATCGCGCCCGCACCTGTCCGCCCTGCATCCCGTCGCGCGCGTCAGCCCCCTGTCGGAGGGCGCGCCATTTTTCTGGCTTCCGCACACGAGGCGGTCTCCGTGCGCCGGTTCCGTACTTGCTGAGCGCAGGCGGGTTTGGCCGCATCCGAGCCGTGCTGTTGCACGGGAATCCCCGGTATTCCCGTCCTTCCCGCGCACCCGCATCGTTGCCATCTGCCGTCGCCGCAGTGCGGCGCTGTCGTTCTGGCACCGGACTTGCACGAGGCTATGCGCTTCACAGAATTTGGGAAATTCGAATTTCAGTTTCGGGTCGGTCCGCCGATAAGGAACAAGAGAAGGTCGAAGAAATGCAGTGGGGAAAGCTGCCTTTCTCGAGTTGGCGAAGTGGCCGCGCCGGGTAGTCGCGGTGGACGCGTAATGGGGATTCGTCCGGCTAGTCCAGGCGATGGCGGCAACGAACGGGTTTTCGGGAACCCTGGGGAAATTGATGGATGCGATGTCAGGCACGCTCGCGCGCGCCGGGGCCGGCGTGGTGCGCGCGGCGTACACCCAACCTTCCGCCTGCGCGCGCGGGTTGTTCACTCTGCTGATCGCGCTGGCATTGCTGCCGGGCGCCGTGCGGGCCACCGGCGTCCACGCCAATCCCTACGCAGACCTGCCGGTGCGCAAGGCCGGCCTGTGGGAAGTCACGCTACAGGCCCACGCGCCCTCGGGTGCGGGCGGCCGCGTGCAACCCGCGATGACGGTGCTCCAGTGCACCGACGCCAAGGCGGAGCGCATCGTTCCCCTGTTCCTCCTTCCCGCACGGGAAGGATGCCAGCGCATCACGGTCAAGAAGAACGCCGCGGGTGGGACCCACGATGTCAGCACCGTCTGCCAGACCCACGGGCAGCGTTCGGACATGCAGCTGACCCTCCGCGGCAACATGCAGACCCGTTACGACGGGACGTACCGCGTCCAGCATCCAGGCACGCCCTCGGGCAACACCGCATCGGTGCCGTTCGAAGGACGTTGGCTGGGGCGCTGCAAGCCCGGCCAGCGCGCCGGTGACATGGTGCTGCCGAACGGCATCACGGTGAACACGGTGGACGACGCACGTCGTGCAAGCGAGCACGCGCATTGAGCGGCGTCCGCGTCGTGGATGGGCCGTGCAACGCCCCGTGCCATCTGCCTTGCCATATGGGGATGGCGCCATGTCTACCACTTATTGCACAAGCATCACGGCTATCGCCCGTGTCGCTTTCTAGCCTTTTTGCCTTCAGAACGGGACGGATCATGCAGATTACCGCGGCACTACAGGGACGACGGGTCGGGACGACCGATCGACGGAAAGGCAGGAGCGGCGTCTTCGCTGCGTTCGCATTGATGGCGCTGCTGGCGTTGTTCGTCCCGACGGTACACGCGCAGATCAAGAACGGTGGCTTCGAGGCGCAGAGCTTCTCCGAGTGGAAGCTGGAGCGCTACACCCGCTCGAGCAACGCGCTGACAACGGTGCCGCCGACCAATAGCAGCCAGCTGACGCTGGGTGCCGTACAAGAAACCCATCCCAGCACCAATACGCTCAACACTGCGTTTGGCGGCAATCTCCGCATCCTGACCACCGCAGGCGTCGCGGCCAACACCGGTGGCAATGGCGCCCGTTATCCGTTCTCCGGCGCGGCGTCCTCCCAACTCGGCGGTGACGGCGCACGTGCTGCCTACGCGATGGAGCAGGAAGCGACCATGGTGTTGAGCGACGTCGACCCGGTCGACGGCAAGGTCCATCTGCGCTTCGCGATGGCACCTGTCCTCAACAACCCCAACCATCCTGCAGGCCAGCAGCCGTTCTTCTTCGTCGAGGTCATCAACCTCACCAAAGGCGATACACAGCTCTTCCATACGTTCAATTATTCGAACCAGCCGGGCATCCCCTGGCAGCAGTACTCGATGGGCTCCAACAACTACCAGTTCACCAACTGGCAGGGCTTCGACATCTCGCCGGGCAACGGTCGCCTGGACGTGGGCGATCAGATACGGCTGAAGGTCTACGTGGCCAACTGCTCTGCCGGCGCCGCCAATCACACCGCCCAAGTCTATATGGACGTGTTCGGCTCGAAGATGCCGGGCCTCAGCGTGGCCGCCGTCGGTCCGTCGACGACAAAGCCCGGCCAGCAAGTCACCTACACCTACAACTACGTCAACAACTCCGGCGTCTATGCGCTGGGTTCAACGGTCCGGCTCGCCGCACCGTTCACCGAGAACGGTCTGCCTCTGACGTTTGTGCCGGGCAGCTGGCCGGCGACGTGCACGGGCCCGTTCACCGGCACCGCGCCGCGGGGCGATTACATCGAATGCCCGGTGGGCGATCTCGTGGCCGGCGCCGGCGGCAGTTTCCCGGTGACGTTCACCGTGCCCGCAGGCGCCGCTACGACGGGGCCCAACAACGTCATCAACAACGGTGACTACGACGTTCGTGCGAACACGGTGAGTCCTTTCATCGGACCGCTCGTCAAGGCCACCATTTCGCCCGCGGCGACGACGTTGCTTGACCTCGGCGTCAGCGTCAGCAATGGCAGCGTGCCCTCCTATCTGGTGGGGGGGGCGGTAGCCTATACGGTCACGGTGACCAACAACGGTCCCGTCGATGCCAACGGCGTAACGCTGTCGCAGACCCTGAGTGGTGCGACGGGTACAGCGGGTTGGACCTGCAGCGTGCCCGGTGGCAGCGCCGCCAGCTGCGGCGCGACCAGCAGCGGCTCTGGCCCCATCGCGACCGCGACCGCCAGCCTGCCGGTCGGCCAGTCGCTGGTCTACACCGTCACCGGCATCACCGCCACGGCGGCCGGCACGCCGGTCGTGACCGTGGTCAGCGTGGCGCCGCCTGCGGGCATGTCCGACAGCGTCTCGGCCAACAACACCGACGGCATCAGTACGCCGGTCAGTGCCGCGCAGCACCTGCTCACCGCCAACACGATCGGCGCAGGTACCGGGCGTATCAATGCCATTCCTGCCGTCTACGCCTGTCCCTCCGGAGGGGCGCGGACGGCCTGCAGTTCCGAGAACCTGGGTGAAGGCCAGGAGGCCTACCTGACGGCGGTCGCCGCCAATGGTTCCATCTTCAAGGGGTGGACCGGCGGCTGCACCACGGTCACCGGCAACGAATGCCATGTGCGCATGGGCACACAGGACCTGCAGGTCACGGCCGAATTCGCCACGGTCTGGATGGTGACGCCGAGCATCACCGGCGGCACGCTCAACACCACGTCGCCACAGGTGGTCGAAGACGGGCAGGGCACCAGCTTCACGCTCACCCCAACCACCGCCGGCGATGTTCCGGTGATCACCACGCCGGGCGGTGCCAACACCTGCCAGGCCACGTTGAGTGGTCCCACTGCCGGTGCCTACACCTACTCCGTCACGCCGGTGACGCAGGACTGCGCGTTCCACGTGGCGTTCGTCAGCCAGCCGAGGCTGGTCATCGCCAAGACCGCGTCGATCGTCGCGCCCGCATCGGCTTCCGTCGGTGTGCCTTTCAGTTACACGATCACGGTAAGCAATACGGGTGCGGCAGCGACGACGGCGACGGCGACGGTGACGGACGTGGTGCCGGCCGGGCTGACGATCGGTGCCTTGCCCGCGAACTGCGCGACGAATCCGTCGGGTAGCCAGACCGTGGAATGCACGATCGCGGCGGGCCTGTCGAACGTGTCGCCTGGCAATGCGGTGAGCTTCGTGATTCCCGTAACGCCGCAGGCCTCCGTCAACAGCACGACCGTGTCGAACACCGCCAGCGTGACCGGCGGCGGCGATCCCGCGTGTGCGAGCGCAGGCAGCTGCGTCAGTGCGCCGGTGGATACCGCGATCACCGCGTCCAGCCTGGACATCGTCAAGACCGGCCCGCCGAGCGCCGTGGTCGGCGTGCCTTACGACTACATCGTCACGGTGACCAACACTGGTACCGGCGCGACGTCGGCGGCGGCAACGGTCACCGACCTGGTGCCGGCGGGCCTGGCCATCGGCACGCTGCCCGCGGGTTGCGCGACGAATCCGTCCGGCAGCCAGACCGTGGTGTGCACGATCGCCGCAGGGCTGTCGCATACCGCGCCCGGCAACGTGGCGAGCTACGCGATCCGCGTGACGCCGACCGTGGCCGCGGGCGCCAGCGTAGGCAATACGGCAAGCGTCACCGGCGGTGGCGATCCCGATTGCGCTGCCGGCTGCAGCAGCCAGACCGTCACCACCACCATCAGTGCGCCCGCCCTGGGCATCACCAAGCATGGCCCCGCGGCGGCCGTCGTCGGCGTGCCGTTCGACTACACCATCGTGGTCAGCAACAGCGGCACTGCCGATGCGACGGCCGACGCGATCGTGACCGATACCGTGCCTGCCAACGTCGCGGTCAACAACGCCACGCCGAACTGCGCCATCGCCGGTCGTGACGTGACCTGCACCGTGGCCATGGCCGACCTGCAGATCGGTGAGCAGGCGACAATCACGATCAACGTCACGCCGGCCACCGCGGGCAGCGCGAGCAACACCGCGACCGTCACCGGCGGCGGCGATCCGGGCTGTTCGGTCGGCTGCACCAGCACGCCGGTGACGACGGACGTTCTCGCCCAGGCGCCGGTCCTGCAGATCGCCAAATCGGTCAGCTCCACCGGTCCGTATGGCGTGGGCAGCGTGATCGCCTACCAGTTCGCGGTGACCAACACCGGCAACGTTGCTCTGACCGGGATCGTGGTGAACGATGCACAGCTGGATGCACCGGCGGTATGTCCGTCGACGACGCTGCAGCCGGGTGCCAGCACTACCTGCACCGGCGCGCATACCGTCACGGCTGTGGAAGTCGCGGCGGGCAACGTGCACAACAGTGCGACCGTCAGCGGCCAGCCGCCGACCCCGCCGGGTGGCCCGATGCCGCCGGTGGTGACCAGCCTGCCTGGCGAGGTGGACACGGCAACCGAGCAGCTGCCGGCGATGACGGTGGTCAAGTCGGTCACGTCGACCGGCCCGTACAACACAGGCAGCGTGCTTGCCTATCAATTCCTGGTGACCAACACCGGCAACGTGATCCTGACGGGTGTCGTGGTGAACGACGCGCTGCTCGATGCGTCGGCCACGTGCGCGGCGACGACGCTGGCGCCGGGCGCGAACACCACCTGCAGCGGCATGCATACGGTGACGGCCGCGGAAGTGGCGGTGGGCAACGTGCACAACAGCGCGACGGTCAGCGGCCAGCCGCCGACCCCGCCAGGCGGCCCGACGCCGCCGACGATCACCAGCCCGCCGAGCTCGGTGGACACGGCGACCGAACAGGTGCCGGCGATGACGCTGGTGAAGTCGGTCACTTCGACTGGTCCGTATCGCGCAGGCAGCACGATCACCTATCAGTTCGATGTGGAGAACACCGGCAACGTGACCCTGACGAACGTGTCCGTGACCGACGCGATGGCCGGCCTGAGCGCGCTGACCTATGCGTGGCCGGGCGTGGCCGGGCAACTGCAGCCGGGCGAGAAGGTCGTGGCGAACGCGACCTACAGCGTGACGCCTGACGATGTGCTGGACGGCCAGGTGCGCAACAGCGCCACCGCCGCAGGCCAGCCGCCGACCCCGCCGGGAGGCACGCAGCCGCCAGGCGTGAGCACGCCCTCCAGCAGCGTCGATACGGCCATCCTGCCGGTGGTGAATGCGGTGGACGATGCCCTGGCAGCCGTCGACGGCGCCAGCGGCAACCCGTCGGCCGGCAACGCCTACGGCAATGACGTGATCAATGGTGCGGCGGTGGATCCGTCGCGGATCGCCGGCACGGTGACGACGCCTGCGACCTCCATCAACGGCGGTCCGGTACCCGTGCTGGATCCGGCATCGGGCGTGGTGAGCGTGCCGGCGGGAACGCCGGCCGGGGTATACACCATCGGCTATCGCATCTGCGAATCGCTGAATCCGGACAACTGCGACGATGCCGTGGTCACGCTGACCGTGGTGGCGACGGCGATCAACGCCGAGCAGGATGCGTTCGTCCCGATCCGCAGCGGCACGGGTGGAACATCCCCCAGCGTGCTGGGCAACGACACCTTGGGCGGCGGTCCCGCCCTGATCGGCCAGGTCACGCTGGTGCCGGGCAGTTCGCCGCGCGCGGGACTGGTGATGAACCCCGATGGCACGGTGACCATCGCCGTGGGCACGCCGCCCGGCACCTACCGTTACTCGTACACCCTCTGCGAGGTGTTGAATCCGACCAACTGCGATACGGCCGACGCCATCGTGGTGGTCAGCGGTGAAGCACAGCTGCGCGTGACCAAGACCGCAGGCGTGCGCGATGCGCAGACCGGCGACCTGGTGCGCTACACGGTGTCGGTCGAAAACCTGGGTGATGGTCCGCTGGTCAACGGCAGCATCATCGATACGCCCGCGGCGGGCTTCAGCTACGTGGAAGGCTCGTTGGCGGTCACCGACGGCGACAATGCGGCCACCGTGTCCGGCCAACATCCGGTGCGCTTCGAAGGCCTGGACATCGCGGTCGGCGGCAGCGCCAGGCTGGCGTACATGATGCGCGTGGGCGCAGGTGCGCGCGCAGGTACGCAGGTCAACCAGGCGCAGGCGGTATCGTCGTCCGGTGAAGTGCTGTCGAACGTGGCGACCGCCGAAGTGACGCTGGTGGCGAACGCGATGGTGGAGGACAGCCTGATCTTCGGCACGGTCTTCAACGACCGCGATGGCGATGGCTGGCAAGACAGTGCCGTGTTGAGCGGCATCCGCGTGCAGGGTGGATTCGCAGCTGGGGCCTATGTGGCCGGCTCGACCACGCTGGATCGTGGCGCAGGTCCGCAACCTCAGCCCGATGCCAGCGCTCTGCTGCTACACGGGATCGACCTGGGCCAGGTGGAAGGTCGCCAGTCCAGGGCCGATCCGCTGCATGGCCGGCAGGTGGTGATCCGCCAGACGCTGCGCGAACTGTCCTTCACCGACGATTTCGTGCTCACCAACGACCAGGGCGTGACGCTGCGGATGGATCGCAACGGCACGACCTCGGTGGTCACCACTGCCCAAGCGGCCAAGGGACTCACGGCGGCGATGCCGACCGTGGAGCGCAGGGTCGCCCAGGGCAGCGACGGTTACGTCGTGGACTACATCATCGGCAATGCCGGTATCGATGAGCGTGGTGTCCCGGGCGTGCGCATCGCCACGGTGGAAGGCGTGTTGATCGAAACCGATCAGTTCGGCCGTTATCACCTGGTGGGCGTGTCGGGTGGCGCATGGGCGCGCGGGCGCAACCTGATCATGAAGGTGGACCCGTCCACGCTTCCCGCCGGGACGCGGATGACCACCGACAATCCGTTGCTGCGCCGGGTCACGCCTGGCGTGCCGGTCCGCTTCGACTGGGGCGTGACCTTGCCCGAGCAGGCGATCGGCGGTGGTAGCGGGCAACTGGAACTCGAGCTGGGCGAGGTGCATTTCGCGCCGGGCAGTGCCCAGCTTCCGCCGAGGTACGCGCCGCTGATGACGGCCATGGCCAGCAAGGTGCGCGAGCACCAGGGCGGGGAGGTGGTGATCCAGGCGGATGGCGAATACGAGGCGCTGGCGTTCGATCGTGCCAACGCGGTGAAGGACGCCTTGCTGGCGCAACTCGACGGTCCGGCCGCCAGGGCGCTGGTCGTCAGTGTCCGCGCACGTCCGGAGGCGCCGGCATCGCTGTTGACCGGTGTACGCGGGGACGCTGCGCTGTTGGGCACGGTGTTGTTCGACACCGACCAGGCGACGATCCGGGCCGAGTTCGTCCCGCTGCTGGACACGATCGCCGCTGCGATCGAGCGCAGCGGGGGAGGCAACGTGGCCATCGTCGGCCATGCCGACCGGCGAGGTTCCCATGCCTACAACACGGAGCTCGGGATGCGACGCGCGAAGTCGGTGTTCGACGCGCTGGCCACACGGCTCGGTGCATCGGCACGCAGCGCGTTGCGGGTGGAAATCGAAAGCGACCCGATTGCGCCGCAGGGCGCACGGAAATGAGGGGGCGGGTCATGGACAAGCGCATGAAGATGAAGCTGTTGGACTACACATTGATCTCTCTGCTGGCCGGCACGGCACCGATGGCCGTCGCGCAGGACGCCACGGCCCCGCAGGTGCAAGCCGCGGCGGAAGGTGAAAGCGCGTCAGTGACGTGCGATGCGGAGCGCTGCACCAGCGAGGATGGCCTGTTCTTCCGGTTGCGCACGCGCAGCTACGACAGCCCGGTCACCGCCGGTACCGACGCGCATGCGTCATCGGCTGCGCTGCAGCCCGACCGTCGCGTGACGGTGGCGACGGAGTCGCCGGCCAAGGCGGTCGTGACGGGCAAATTCTCGATCGACGTGCCCGGTGGCGGGGTGGTCTGGGCGACCGAAGATCCCACGCTTGGCCAGCCGGAGCTGTCGGTGTCGGCACCGTCGTTCGCACCGTTCGATGGCACGCGCATCCTCAAGCCCGTGCCGTTCTACGTGCGCGGCAACTACCCGGCCTTCATCGACACGCTGGAGATCAGTGTCTATCGCGCCAGCGATGCGGATCTGATCGAGCCGCTGGCGACCGTGCCGCTGGATGTGGCGGCGGTCAGTCGCGTGGAATGGGACGGCGCACTGCCGACCAAGTACCCGTTCCGCAAGGGCGACGAACTGGTCTATGTGCTGCGCGCCACCGGTGCCAATGGCCAGATCGACGAAACCTTGCCGCGTACGCTGCAACTGGTCTCGCCGGAGGAAGCGGAACGCGGCGCCAATGCGTTGCGCAACAGCACCGAGCGTCAGCTCGGCAATGCGCTCAGCGTGGAGCAGGCGCAGTCGCAGAGCCTGATCGACAGCGTGTTCGCGGAGAATGGCCTGCGCCGCCAGAACATTCCGCTGTACGGGTCGCGGATCCGTATCCAGGGGCGCAACCTGCCGCGTGAAGCGTCGCTGAGCATCAATGGCCAGAACTACCCGGTGGACCTGGAGCGCAAGTTCGTCGCCGAGTACCTGGTGCCGGTGGGACGGCATCGCTTCGATATCGCGTTGGATGGAAAGCGTGCCGACGCTACACAGGCATCGCCGCCGGTCCACACACTGGAGGTCGATGTCAGCGGACGCTACTTCTTCGGTGTCGGCCTGGCCGACGTGAGCATTTCCCAGAACAAGATCAACGGATCGCAGACGCCATTCCAGGGTGATGCTCGCTATCAGGACGACGTGATCAGCGATGGCCGACTCGCCTTCTACGGCAAGGCCAAGTTGGGTGGAAGGTATCTGGTGACGGCGCAGGCCGATACCACGCAGCGCGATCTCGACCGCCTGTTCAACGGGTTCACCAATGCCAATCCGCAGGACATCTTCCGTC
>NZ_LSIF01000035.1 GCF_001556105.1 Pseudoxanthomonas mexicana
TCGCGCTGTTGATGCGCAGGCCGGACGAGAGGCGCTGGATGGTGGTGGCGAGCGAGGCGCCACTGGTGCTCAGGTTGCGCTGGGCATTCAACGACATCGTGTTGGTGTTGATGACCTGTGCCATGACGCGGACCCGGGTGGAAGAAGAGTGGATCTACAGCGGAGAAGGAAGGCCCGGCGCCCACCACCAAGCCGGTGGAAGGCGGAGGAAGGGGTGGGCCCTTCCTCCCGGCGTCAAACGGAGGGAGACGAATCCGTCCGGGACGCCTGCGCCAGGCAACGATTCCCGTGAAGCGGTTTAGCGGAGCAGCGACATCACGTTCTGCGGCACCTGGTTGGCCTGGGCCAGCATGGCCGTACCGGCCT
>NZ_LSIF01000036.1 GCF_001556105.1 Pseudoxanthomonas mexicana
AAAGCGTACGAGAAAATTCCACTTCTGAGGTCTGCTAATCTGCGGGGGGATTACCCAAGCCGAGACCGCTTCGCAGATCGGCTTGAATGGCGGGCTCTATCATTCCGCCATACCGCTTCGCGGGTCGGCTCAACTCAGGCGTTAACCCCAAATCATGCTTACGACAGTCGGACGCTATTTTGACCCTTGGGAGGCGCATATCCTGCGGGCCCGTCTCGAGGCTGAGGGCATTCCCGCAAGTGTCATTGGCGATCAACACATCATCGCTAACTGGCCCTTGTCCGTGGCTCTTGGCGGGACCGCACTTCAGGTGCCTCAGCAATTTGCGGTACAAGCGCAAGAGGTCATTGCCGCCTACCATGCCGGCACTTATGAGCAAGATTTGATCGCCGAGCACCCGGAGGCGGTGGATGCCTGCCCTGCTTGCGGAGCGGCCGAGATAGCTAGCTCTGTTCCACATAGGCAGCGCGCTCTGGCGGTTGCTACATTTCTCTTCGCATCGGCACCCTTCCCCACCAGTGCGTCCGACATGCAATGCAAAGCGTGCGGCCATCGTTGGCGGTACGGGTCTAACAATTCATTCAAGCCGAACCCGCTTCGCGGGTCGGCTTAGTTCAGGCGTTAGGACGCATGTCAGACCCACAGCAAATTTCAGCACTTGAAGCGTCGCACCTCGCATACGACGCTTTCGTCTTTACTGTCGAGGCCTTGGCTAGCTCACCAGAAGACCCATGCGAGGCTATGGGTGACTACAACACAGCCTGGGAGCCGCGGGATGATGCATTGTCCGGCCACTACCTGATTAGCTCTGGTCTCTTCACCGAAGAACAGGAGTCTGCCGTTCTGGCGTTCCTCGCTGCAGTTCACCCCATACCGGTCAATGACATGCCGGCCGGCTCAGGTCGCGCCGAGAATCTTGCAGCAATGCAGCACGCTGCCTGGGGATCCTATTCGCTTGCGTTCAAAAGAACTTCTGACAGCACTGGCTCTGGCAACAGAGAAAAACCGGGCGTTCCTTGACCGTCATGCAAATGCGCCCTGACAGTTCATCAAGCCGACGCCGCTTCGCGGCGCAACTTAGTTCAGGAGTTGGGGACCAAGATCAGTGTCAATGAGTGCTGAAACCACAGATTCGTTGGTGGCCGTTCCTGGTGGAAACATTTTTGTTCGCCGCTGGAATTCTGGCAGTACCGTCCCGGAGCCAATCGTCCTTCTACATGACTCATTAGGCTCCGTAGAAATGTGGCATGACTTTCCTGCCGAACTTTCAAAAGCATCCGCAAGACCAGTCATCGCATATGACCGACTTGGATTTGGCAAGTCATCTCCACGCTATGCCCCGCCAAGCACAAAATTTATCCTCGAGGAAGCACAAGTTCATTTTCCTGCCATTGCTCGAGCCCTTGACCTGAATAGATATGTTCTTTTCGGTCATAGCGTTGGCGGCAGCATGGCTCTGTCGGTTGCGGCGCTCCATCCCAGTCATTGCATGGCAGTCATATCAGAGTCTGCCCAAGCATTTGTAGAGCCAAGAACGCTTGCCGGCATCGAGGCTGCCAAAGAGTCTTTCAGGATCCCGGAGCGGTTCGCAAAGCTCAATAAATGGCACGGCGACAAGTCGCGCTGGGTTCTGGACGCATGGATAGAGGTTTGGTTGTCTCCACAGTTCAGGTCTTGGTCGATTGTTTCGCACCTCAAAGATGTCCAATGCCCGGTTCTCGCCATCCACGGAAACAATGACGAGTACGGCTCCGAGGAGTTTCCTAGAACCATCGCCAGGCATGTCCAGGGCCCGACAAGCCTTGAAATCCTGAGAGATTGCGGTCATGTGCCGCACCGCGAAAGGAAGGACTTGGTGCTAGATTTGGTCGCTACCTTCATCCACAAGCATTTGGGGTCATAGCATGGCCGCTTTGGCGCCCGACAATTCGTTCAAGCCGACGCTGCTTAGTGGCGGGGCTGGAATCGAGCGCTAGCCCACTTTTTCAACGAACCCGGAGGTCGCGTGAAGACGCTGTTCGCTGTCGGTCTACTCACGGCCTCGTTCTCGGCGGTCGCGGATTCGTCGCCTCCGGACTCACAGGGCGCATGGGTTGGTGCCCGCCCTAACGTCCAAGTAAACGTAACTCCCGGCAGCGCGCCGGATACTCGCACGGTCAAGGCAACTGTTTCAGACATGCGCACCTGAGCCATACTGGCCACGCTTGTCATGGCCACTCGCGCCGGCACTCCCGCCAGTGCGGAGATAGGCGGCACTGGGGGCAGGAGATGATCTCGGTTGCGTTCACCGTCATCGTTGACACATCCGGGAAGAGACGGGCGGCTACTCCAGCCAGATCCGAGGCAACACTGATGCCATTGCCCCTCAAAGCGCTACTCTCGCCATTACTCGATAAGTGGCCCAACAAATCATTCAAGCCGGCGCCGCTTCGCGGCACGGCCTAGTTCAGGCGTTAGGTGCGCTATGAAGAAGATCCTGATGATTTCTTTTTTCACGGCTTTCTCAGTCAATGCAACGAATCGTCAGGATGCGGATAGGTGCGCTTATGATCGAGAGGCACTTCTGTCTCTTGACGAAAAGGCATTTGACCAGGACGTCCCCAATGGTGGGTGGCGCAAAATTGGAAACATGCCAGGTTGCGAGGCCGCCGCCGCAGAGCTGATTGCCGCCTATCGGGAAAGATATCCAGATTCATCATCAACGGTAGCTTGGCATCAAGGCCAGATGCTCGCGTTTTCGGGGATGAACAAGCAAGCCATTCCAGTCCTTGAGAGTTCCAAGAAAGACCCGGCCCGGGACGTTGCGGGGTGGAACCACTACGTTGATGCCACTATTGCCTTCCTTTCGGGCGACAAGGAAAGCCTTGAACGCGCACGCGATCAGTTGGCGACCGTGCCCTATGGCTCAGCGCCGGGCATGCCGCCACTCGTGGATGGATTCATGGAGTTTCCGACCCAACCCGGCCAACCACCTATCAGAATGCGCTGGCCACTGAACATCGATGTTGTTGATGGCTTGGTCAAATGTTTCGGCAAGGCATACAGTGAGGCATATGGCCCATCCTGTCGCCCCGACAGATCATGAGGCGCACACCCGACAATTCATTCGCGCCGAACCCGCTTCACGGTTCGGCTTGGATCGGGCGTTGGGTGCCTCGACATCATCTGTGGCGACTGCCTGCAATCATCCTGCTATGCCTCTCGGTACTAGCGCCAAACGCATTGGCCTCCGAGCGCGATCCAGAGCATGACTTGCGTGATGCGAACCACCGCTACGATCTGGCGCTTGTAGCAGCAGATGCGTCCGCTCTCGACGCTCTGTACCTCCCTGAGTTCACGTACATTGGCCCTGGCGGTGTAGTTCGCAACAAGGCCGAACAGATTCGATCGCTTGCGTCAGGAGCCATTGATATCATCGAAGGCGGAAGCGACCATATTTCGATCACAATCTATGGAGAGGCCGCGATCCTGACCGGGCGTTTCACGGGCCGTGTGCGTGCGCACGGCGAGGAGTTCTCCTTTCAGGAGCGCTACTCAACTGTTTGGATCAATCGCGGTAATGGTTGGCGCTTGGCTTTGGAGCACGGCACTGTCATCAAAGACAAGTAGATGCGGAGTGCCGCAGCAGGCATCCAGACATTCATTCAAGCCGAGCCCGCTTTGCGGGCCAGATTGATCCAGGCGTCACGCCACGAGGAACTCCTGCCATGAATCCAGGGAAACAGCTTGTTGGCGTTGGCGCGATTGTCATGCGCGATGGGCTGGTTTTGCTCGGGAAGAGGATGGGCTCACACGGTGCGGGCACGTGGGCGCTTCCCGGCGGACATCTTGAGTTCGGTGAAAGCGCCGCGGCGTGCGCTGTACGTGAAGTCCGCGAAGAGACCGGGCTGGAGATCGAGAGCATCACCGCTGGCCCCTACACGAGTGATGTATTTGCTTCGGAGGGCAAGCATTACATCACCTTGTTTGTCGTTGCCCGAAGCGACGCTGGTGATCCGGCGCTGTGCGAGCCCGAGAAGTGTTCTGGCTGGCAATGGTTCCGCTGGTCGGAGCTGCCTAGCCCGTTGTTCCAGCCTCTTGCAACGCTTCATGCGACGGGGTTCGTTCCGAACGGAGCGACCTAGCCGTTCATTCTGTTCGAACACGCCTAGCTGACGCGCTCACCGGCGTCGCTTACTGTTGCTCATTCTCCACACCCTCGCGCTATCGTTCGCCACACCTCCACCCGGAAGCCGCCCATGGTGATTCCCCGCAAGCAGGCCGTGGTTGCTGGCGTCATCGCCATCGCATGCGTCCTCGCGCTTCAGGCACTCAACAGCATCGGCTGCTACGAACACACACTGGTGACGTTCGTGCAGGTACTGGGCATGTTCCTGCTGGTGCCCCTACTGCCGGCGCTGATGTCGCTGTTCACCGCCAATCCGTTGCGGGCGGTGGGGGCGTGCCTGCTGTTCGCCCCGTGGCTGGTGTTTGCCTACTACACCGACTGCGTGCGGCCGTACCAGGGTGGCGGCGCTTCGATGATCTACGTGGCCGTGCTGCTGTGGGGCACGCCGTGCGCCGTCGTGGGCGCATTGCTCACCGGACCGGTAATGCGACTGTTCGGCCTGACGGTGGCATCGCACCGATAGCCGGGAACTGACACCGCCCCGACGTCGCGCCGGCCCTACTCCGCTTCTTCCGGCGGTAATACGATGCCGTCGGGATCCACCGCCAAGCGACCGGCGGCCAGCACCGCCTGCGTGCGGTTGGTGACGTGCAGCTTGCGCAGGATGGCGGTGACGTGGGCCTTGATGGTGGCTTCGGACACGCCCAGGTCGTAGGCGATCTGCTTGTTGAGCAAACCAGCGCCCAGCATCTGCAACACCTTGAACTGCTGTGGCGTGAGGTCGCGCAGACGCTGCGCGGTTTCCTGCTCGTCGCGGCTGGTGGCGGGCGCGTTGTGCGCTTCGTCCGGCACCCAGCGCTCGCCGTCCAGCACCATGCCGATGGCCTGGCCGATGGTGTCCGAATCAGCAGACTTGGGAATGAAGCCGAGCGCACCATGATCCAGCGCGCGGCGCATCACTGCCGGTTCCTCGCGCGCCGACACGATGACCACCGGCAGCTGCGGGTGCAGCGCGCGCAGGTGCACCAGCGCGTTGAACCCATGCGCGCCCGGCATGTTGAGGTCCATCAGTAGCAGGTCGGCATCGGGATGCGCGTCGACCAGGACGTACAGCGCATCGACGCTGTCGGCTTCATGCAGCTTCACGCCCGGCATCACGCGTTGCACGGCACCCCGCAGCGCCTCGCGGAACAGCGGGTGGTCGTCGGCAATCAGCAGGGTGGGCATGGCGGTGCGGTCCATCGTGGGGGAAGGGTAATCCGTGGGGGTCGTGCTGCACAGGTGCAGGCGTCACCCGCCCGCCTCGTGCTGGCCCGTCGCCTCCCCGCGACGGGCCGTGTACGTCGTCTACTTGACCTTGCGTTCGGCGACCAGCGAGTCCACGACCGATGGATCGGCCAGCGTGGACGTATCGCCGAGCTGCTCTGGGGCGTTCTCGGCGATCTTGCGCAGGATGCGGCGCATGATCTTGCCCGAACGCGTCTTCGGCAGGCCCGGCGCCCATTGCAGGTGGTCGGGCGTGGCGATCGGACCGATCTCCTTGCGCACCCAGGCCACCAGTTCCTTCAGCAGTTCGTCGCTCTGCGCTTCGCCGGCCTTGAGGGTGACGTAGGCATAGATGCCCTGGCCCTTGATGTCGTGCGGGAAGCCGACCACCGCGGCTTCGGCCACCTTGGGATGCGCGACCAGCGCGCTTTCCACTTCGGCAGTACCGATGCGGTGGCCGGAGACGTTGATGACGTCGTCGACGCGGCCGGTGATCCAGTAGTAGCCGTCGGCATCGCGGCGGCAGCCGTCGCCGGTGAAGTAGGTGCCCGGATAGGTGCGGAAATAGGTGTCGATGAAGCGCTGGTGGTCGCCGTACACGGTGCGCATCTGGCCCGGCCAGGAATCCAGCAGCACCAGGTTGCCTTCGGTGGCGCCATCGAGCTGTTCGCCGTTGGCATCCACCAGCGCCGGCTTCACGCCGAAGAACGGCAGCGTGGCCGAACCGGGCTTGAGGTCGATGGCACCCGCCAGCGGGGTGATGAGGATGCCGCCGGTCTCGGTCTGCCACCAGGTATCGACGATCGGGCAACGGCCATCGCCGACCACGTCGTAGTACCAGCGCCAGGCTTCGGGGTTGATCGGCTCGCCGACGCTGCCGAGCAGGCGCAGCGAGGCGCGCGAGGTCCGCTTCACCGGTGCTTCGCCCTCGCGCATCAGCGCGCGGATTGCGGTGGGCGCGGTGTAGAAGATGGTGACCTTGTGCTTGTCGATCACGTCCCAGAAGCGAGAGACGTTGGGATAGTTGGGCACGCCTTCGAACATCACCGCCGTGGCGCCGTTGGCGAGCGGCCCGTAGACGATGTAGCTGTGGCCGGTGACCCAGCCCACGTCGGCCGTGCACCAGTAGATGTCGTCCTCGCGCAGGTCGAACACCGCCTCGTGCGTGTACGCGGCATACAGCAGGTAGCCGCCGGTGGTGTGCAGCACGCCCTTCGGCTTGCCGGTGGACCCTGAGGTGTACAGGATGAACAGCGGATCCTCGGCGTTCATGCGCTCGGGCTCGCACTCGGCCGGCTGCGCATCGACCACGGCGTCGAACCAGCGGTCACGCGGCATCTGCATGTCGACCGCACCACCCGTGTGGCGCACGACCAGGACGGTCTCGACCGAGTTGGTACCGGGCAGCTTCAGCGCGGCGTCGACGTTCGCCTTCAGCGGCACCTTCTTGCCGCCGCGCAGGCCTTCGTCGGCGGTGATGATGAGCTTGCTGGCGCAGTCGGACACGCGGTCGGCGATGGAGTTGGGCGCGAAGCCACCGAACACCACCGAGTGGATCGCGCCGATGCGCGCGCAGGCCAGCATCGCGACGGCGGCATCGGGGATCATCGGCAGGTAGATGGTGACGCGGTCGCCCTTCTGCACGCCCAGCGCGCGCAGCGCGTTGGCCAGCTTGCAGGTGCGCTCATAAAGTTCGCGGTAGGTCACGCCATAGGACGGCGTGTCGGGACTGTCGGCTTCGAACAGCAGGGCGACCTTGTCGCCGCGTTCGGCCAGCTGGCGGTCCAGGCAGTTGACGCTGGCATTGAGCTCACCGTCGGCGAACCAGCGGATGCGGAAGTCGTCCAGTGCGTAGTTGACGTCCTTGATCTGCGTCGGCTTCCTGAACCAGTCCAGGCGTTCGGCCGCCTTGCCCCAGAACGCCTCGGGATCGTCGATCGACGCCTGGTAGTCGCGCTCGTACTGCTCGCGCGTGATGCGGGTCTTGGCGGCGAATTCCGGCTTGACCGGATACAGGTCAGTCATGAGGTCCTCCCGGGACGTTCAAGTAAAGCGTCGATTCTGAAGCAAGCGGGGCGGAAGGCGGGCATCCGATGGGACGACGTCGGCGCATCCGGGGGATCGAGTTTGACGCATACCGGCGTGCGGCATTGCAGCATCCGGCTTAGACGATGGTCTTAAAACGCGCGTGCCGCGGACTGCGACAGATCGCCGCACCCCTGTTTTTCCCGGGGTTTGTCTTTGCTGCACCGCCGTTACGACTAATGGCGAATAGGCGGTGCAGGCACACAGGCGCAAGTCTCCCCCCAGCCGCGAAACGCGGCCATCAACCTTTCGGGAGGGGTTATGACCCAACGTTCCGCATTCGCGCGACGGCCGCTGGCTGCCGCGCTGTTCGTCGCTTTGATCGCGCCTGGCATGGCGTTCGCGCAGACCGCCAAGGAGAAAGCGCTGGAAGCGCGCGTCGCCGATCTGGAGCGGCAGGTGCAGCTGCTGCTGTCCTCGCAGCAACAGCAGCAGACGCAGCTCACCACCACGCAGGAGCAGGTGACGCAGGTGCAGGCCGCCCAGGCCACCAAGCCCGCGCTGCCCGCCGGCAAGCAGCCGATCCAGGCGATCACGATCACGCCTGGCTCCGCGCCGGGCACCACCTTCAAGTTCGGCGGCTTCATCAAGGCCGATTTCCTGGCCACCCAGACCGGTGACGGCCAACTGGCCGACGATGCCACGGGCCGTTCGTTGTACCTGCCCGGGCAGACGCCGGTGGCCGGTGCCGGCGGTACCGGCGATGCCTCGTCGTGGGACTACAACGCGCACGCCAAGTTCTCGCGCTTCAACCTGGGCGTGGACCATGTGGCCGAGAACGGCGACAAGGCCGGCGCGCTGGTCGAGATGGATTTCTTCGGCAACTCGCTGGGCAACCAGACGGCCACCAACACCTACGGCGTGACGCTCCGCCACGCCTACATGTACTGGAACAACTGGCTGGCCGGCCAGACCTGGTCCAACTTCATGGACGCGGCCTCGATCCCCGAGGCCGTCGACTTCGTCGGTCCTACCGATGGCGTGCTGTTCGTGCGGCAGGCGCAGCTCCGCTACACCAAGGGCGGATTCAGCGCCTCGCTGGAAAACCCGGAGACCACGCTGGTCGGCAGCACCGCGTCCGATCGCGGCTCGCTGCCCGACCTGACGATGCGCTACAACTGGAAGGGCGACTGGGGCACGTTCGGCATCGCCGGCCTGGTCCGGCAACTCAAGGTCGATCGTCCCGGCTACGACGACAGTCAAGTCGCTGGTGGCGTCACCGTGGGCGGCAAGTGGGTGATGGGCGGAAACGACACCCTGCACTACCAGTTCACCGGCGGTGAGGGCATCGCCCGTTACGTCGGTCTGGGCATCCACCAGGATGGCGTGCTGGACGCCAGCGACGGCAGCGTGGATTCCATCGGCGTACTGGCCGGCTACGTCGGCTGGCGCCACGCCTACTCGCCGAAGCTGCGCAGCAACCTGATCTTCGCGCGCAGCGACTACGACAACGACGATGCGTTGACCGGCCTGCTGGTCACCAAGAGCGTGCAGAGCCTGCGCGGCAACGTGTTCTACACCCCGATGCCGAAAGTCGATGTCGGTGTCGAACTGATGTACGGCGTGCGCGAAATCGAGGACGGCCGCAAGGGTGACATCCGGCGCGTCCAGTTCACCACCAAATACAGCTTCTGAGGGGAATGCACATGAGTTCCACGTCTGCGCAGCATTCGTCGTCGGGCGATCTGACGAAGGGCCACAAGAAGGTCATCTTCGCCTCGAGCCTCGGCACGGTCTTCGAGTGGTACGACTTCTACCTGTACGGGTCGCTGGCCGCCATCATCGCCAAGCAGTTCTTCAGCGGCGTCAACCCGACCACGGGCATGATCTTCGCGCTGCTGGCCTTCGCCGCCGGCTTCTTCGTGCGTCCGTTCGGCGCGGCGTTCTTCGGCAGCCTCGGCGACCGCATCGGCCGCAAGTACACGTTCCTGGTCACCATCCTGATCATGGGCATCTCGACCTTCCTGGTCGGCATCCTGCCCAACTACGCGTCGATCGGCATGGCGGCGCCCGTCATCCTCATCGTGCTGCGCCTGGCCCAGGGCCTGGCGATGGGCGGTGAGTACGGCGGTGCGGCGACCTACGTGGCCGAGCATGCGCCGGACGGCAAGCGCGGCCTGTACACGGCCTTCATCCAGACCACCGCGACGCTGGGCCTGTTCCTGTCGCTGCTGGTGATCCTGGCCTGCCGCCTGACGCTGGGTACCGAAGCATTCGAAGACTGGGGCTGGCGCATTCCGTTCCTGGCGTCGATCATCCTGCTCGGCATCTCGGTGTGGATCCGCCTGCAGTTGAGCGAATCGCCACTGTTCCAGCAGATGAAGGCCGAAGGCAAGGGCTCCAAGACCCCGTTCCGCGATTCGCTGAAGGGCGGCAACCTGAAGCTGATGCTGCTGGTGCTGTTCGGCGCGACCGCCGGTCAGGCCGTCGTCTGGTACGCCGGTCAGTTCTACGCGCTGTTCTATCTGCAGAGCATCCTGAAGGTCGACTCCACGGTCGCCTACCTGCTGATCGCCGCCGCGCTGTTCCTGGCCACGCCGTTCTTCCTGTTCTTCGGCTGGCTGTCGGACCGTATCGGCCGCAAGAAGATCATCATGGCGGGCTGCCTGCTGGCCGCGCTGACCTACTTCCCGATCTTCAAGGGCATCACCCACTTCGCCAACCCGGGCGTGGAAGAAGCCAGCCGCACCTCGCCGGCCGTCGTGGTCGCCGACAAGAACACCTGCTCCTTCCAGTTCGACCCGATCCCGGGCACGCGCAAGTTCACCAGTTCGTGCGACCAGGCCACCGCCGCCCTCGCCCGTGCCGGCGTGCCGTACAGCGTGGAAGCCGCCCCGGCGGGCACGCTGGCACAGGTCCGCGTGGGCCAGGCCTCGGTGCCGTCGTTCGAAGCCGCCGGCCTGCCGGGCGACGAAGTGAAGGCCAAGACCGCCGCGTTCGGCGGTGAACTGAAGACGGCGCTGGGTGCGGCCGGTTACACCGAGAAGGCGCCGACGGATCGCATCAATGTCCCGATGACGATCTTCCTGCTGTGGATCCTGGTGATCTACGTGACCATGGTGTACGGCCCGATCGCCGCCTACCTGGTCGAGCTGTTCCCGACGCAGATCCGCTACACCTCGATGTCGCTGCCGTACCACATCGGTAACGGCTGGTTCGGCGGCTTCCTGCCGGCCATCTCGTTCGCGCTGGTCGCGGCTACGGGCAACCTGTACTACGGCCTGTGGTACCCGATCGGCATCGCGGTGATGACGCTGATCATCGGTACGTTCTTCCTGCGCGAGACGAAGGACGTCGACATCACGAAGTAAACGTTCCTCCCCGCCGGCCCCTCCCAGGGCCGGCAACCCCGACGCCGGCCTTCATGGCCGGCGTTTTCTTTTGCGCGAACCCGCCACGCGATACGCTGGCCACCCGTCGCACGAGCCGTCGCCATGCCGCTGATCACCCTGACTGTCCGTCGCCCGAAGGACGATGCGTTCAAGTCGTCGATCCTCGATGCGGTGCACGCCGCACTGGTCGCCTCCGGCGTGCCGGCGACCGACCGCTTCCAGCGCGTGCTGGAACTGTCGGCGGAGGATTTCCGCTACGACCCGGGATATCCGGATGTGGCCGGCGCGCGCGACGAGGATTTCGCGCTGATCGAGATCCTGTGGTCGGTCGGCCGCAGCGTGAAGGTGAAGAAGGCGCTGCTGGCCGACCTGATGCAGCGGCTGACGGCCGCGGGCAGGAACCCGGAAAACGTCATGGTCTGCTTCAAGGAAACCACGTGGGAGAACTGGGCGTTCGCGGGCGGACGCCTGATCCACGCACCATGATTCAGCGCGGCGGCGCGGCCAGTTCCTTCTCGCTGAGGAAACCGTCGCCGTCCACGTCCTGACGCTTGAAGCGCGCAGCGAGCTGGGCGAGATGCGCGTCGCGGGTGATCGGCTTGCCGCGTCCACCCGGCAGCTCGTCGACCGAGAGCACGCCGTCGCGGTTGCGGTCCATGCCATCGAAGGCATAGCTCATCCACGCCTGGTATTCGGCCAGGCTGACGCGGCCGTCACCGTCGGTGTCCATGCGCGCGAGGTACTCGCCGGTGGCATGTACCTGCGCCTTCGCAGTGAGCGGCGAGAAGGCGATCAGCAGTAACGGCAGGCAATGGCGCATGACCGCATTGTAGGGGCGGCTGCCGCCGGGCGCGTGTTTGCGGTCGGCAGGGCGCCGCCGCGGCCCTCGAAGCCGCGGGATATTCGGGTACGCTGGCACGGTATTCCCCCGCACGCCCCGATGAACCTGCCCGCGCCCTCCTCCGCGCTGATCGCGCCCCTGTTCGAACTGGACCGCGCCACCGTGGTGCGCGGTGCGACGCGCGTGCTGCACGACCTGTCGCTGACCATCCCGCTGGGCCAGCACACGGCCATCCTCGGGCCCAATGGCTGCGGCAAATCGACGTTCATCAAACTGATCAACCGCGAGCTGTACCCGCTGGCCCGCGAAGGC
This sequence comes from Pseudoxanthomonas mexicana, assembly GCF_001556105.1. GTDB lineage: Bacteria > Pseudomonadota > Gammaproteobacteria > Xanthomonadales > Xanthomonadaceae > Pseudoxanthomonas_A > Pseudoxanthomonas_A mexicana_A. Next base: position 11,945 of record NZ_LSIF01000036.1, read on the forward strand.
GATGCGCCGGTGAAGGTGTTCGGCCTGCGCCGATGGAACGTCAGCGAGTTGCGCAACCGGCTCGGCGTGGTGACCAGCGACCTCACCCGCGACCTGCAGCAGATGCCGTCCCTGCGCGTGGAGGACGCGGTGGTCACCGGCTTCTTCTCCAGCTTCATGCTGCCGCCGCACCGGCAGGTCGACGCCGACATGCGCGCCCGCGCCCGTCGTGCACTGGAGGACGTCCGCGCGATGGCGCTGGCCGACCGCCAGGTCGCCGAACTTTCCACCGGCGAGATGCGTCGCGTGCTGATCGCGCGCGCCCTGGTACACCAACCCGAAGCGCTGCTGCTGGACGAACCCACCGCCGGCCTCGACCTGGTGGCGCGACAGCATTTCCTGGGCCTGATGCGCAGCCTCGCGCAACGCGGCATCACCCTGGTGCTGGTGACGCACCATATCGAAGAGATCATTCCCGAGATCGACCGCGTGCTGCTGCTGCGCAACGGCAGCGTGCAGGCCGATGGCGACCGCGCCAGCACGCTGATGGACGCGCCGCTGAGCCATGCATTCGGCGGGCCGGTGCGCGTGCGGCGCGACGGCGATTACTACAGCGCGGCGATGGCCGATGCCTGAGCTGCCCGAAGTCGAGACCACGCGGCGCGGACTGGCGCCGCATGTCGAAGGCCAGCGCATCGCGACGGTCACGCTGCGCCGGCCCGACCTGCGCTGGCCGATTCCCTCCGAGGTCGCGCGCGAGCTGCCCGGCCAGCGCATCGACGCCGTGCGCCGGCGCGCCAAGTACCTGCTGATGGATACCGCCGCCGGCAGTGCCCTGCTGCACCTGGGCATGTCGGGCAGCCTGCGCGTGCTGCCGGCCACCACCCCGGTGACGGCGCACGACCATGTGGACATCGCGCTGGAGGGCACGCACGACGCACCCGGCCGCGTGTTGCGCTTCAACGATCCGCGCCGCTTCGGCAGCCTGCTGTGGCAGCCGGCCGGCGAGACGCATCCGCTGCTGCAGCACCTGGGACCGGAGCCGCTGTCGGACGCCTTCGACGGCGACTACCTGTTCGCCCTCAGCCGCGGCCGCAAGGCGCCGGTGAAGACCTTCCTGATGGACCAGGCCGTGGTGGTGGGCGTGGGCAACATCTATGCGGCCGAGAGCCTGTTCCGCGCCGGCATCTCGCCGTTGCGCGCGGCCGGCAAGGTCTCGCGCGAGCGCTACGCGGCGCTGGCCGAGGCGGTGAAGGCCATCCTGGCCCATGCCATCACCCGCGGCGGCACCACGCTGCGGGACTTCCTCAGCCCCGACGGCGCGCCGGGATACTTCGAGCAGGAGTTGTCGGCCTATGGCCGTGGCGGTGCGCCCTGCCCGCGCTGCGGCCGAGCGATGAAGCAGGCCAGCATCGGCCAGCGCGCGACGGTGTGGTGCGGACACTGCCAGCGCTGACCCTGGCTGCGGTCACGGGCCTCCCTCACTTCCTGTGAGGTAAATGACGTTATATTCCCGCCCTTGGCATGTGGGGAAGACGGATGGCCGACGCACCTGACATCACACTCTGGCTGGACTCGGCCCGCAGCGGCGATCGCGCCGCGCTGGACCGCGTGCTGGCCACGCTGTACCAGGAACTGCACACCATGGCCCGTCGCCAGCTGTCCGGCCAGCACGGCTACACGCTGGATGCGACGGCGCTGGTGCACGAGTCCTACCTGAAGCTGCTCGGCTCCACCGGCACCGCCAAGTTCGAGGACCGCGCGCACTTCTTCGCTTACGCCGCCTCGTCGATGCGCAGCGTGGTCGTCGACTACGCGCGCAGCCGGCTGGCGCGCAAGCGCGGTGGCGACCTCAAGCGCGTGGCGGATATCCCGGAAGAAGTGGAAGGCAACCTGCGCCTGGACGAAGACATGCTGGCGTTGAACGACGCGCTGGAGAAACTCGCCGCCGCCGACGAACGCCTGGCCCAGGTCGTGGAGATGCGCTACTTCGCCGGCCTCTCCGAACTGGAGATCGCCGAACTGCTGCAGCGCTCGGAGCGCAGCATCCGCCGCGACTGGCAGAAGGCCCGGCTGTTCCTGCTGTCGGCGATGGCGGACAGCTGAGCCCAGCCTCGCCACGCCGCACCGATGGACGTCGAACGCTGGAAACGCCTGTCGCCGTTGCTCGACGTCCTGCTGGAACTGGACCCGGAGGCGCGCGCGGAGCAACTCGAGATCCTGCGTGCGGATGATCCCGATACCGCACGCGAAGTAGAAAAGCTGCTCGCGCTGGAAGAGGAAGGCGAGGGCTTCATCGACCAGCCGCTGGTCGACAAGCCGGGGCAGCTGAAGCCCGGCATGCGCGTCGGCCCCTACCAGCTCGAATCGCTGCTGGGCGAGGGCGGCATGGGCATGGTGTGGCTGGCCACGCGTGCCGACGGGCTGTACCAGCGCCGGGTCGCGCTGAAGCTGCTGCGGCCCGGCCTGGCCGATCCCAACCTGCGGCTGCGCTTCACCCGCGAGCGCGAGATCCTCGCCCGCCTGGAACACCGCAACATCGCGCGCCTGCTGGACGCCGGCATCGGCGGCGAGGGCCAGCCCTACCTGGCGCTGGAATACGTCGAAGGCGTGTCGATCACCGACTACTGCCAGGCCAACAACATCAGCCTGGAAGAGCGGCTGTCGCTGTTCCTGCAGATCTGCGAGGCGGTCAGCCACGCCCACGCAAACCTGATCGTCCACCGCGACCTCAAGCCTTCCAACATCCTGGTGACGCCGAGCGGCGACGTGCGCCTGCTGGACTTCGGCATCGCCAAGCTGCTGGACGATTCGGAACCCGCACCGGTCCACCCGCGCACCGAGGTGCGGGCCTTCACCCTGCACTACGCGGCACCGGAACAGGTCCGCGGCGAACTCGTCACCACGATGACCGACGTGTATTCGCTCGGCGTGGTGTTGTACGAGCTCATCGCCAACACCAAGCCCTACCGCCTGCGCCGGCAGACCGATGCCGAGTGGGAGCAGGCCATCCTGGCGGTGGAGCCGCTGAAGCCCTCCGTGGCCACCTTGCGCACCACCGACGGCAGCCGCAGCCAGTGCCCGGAGGCGCGCCGCACCTCGCGCAAGCTGGCCGGCGACCTCGACAACATCGCCCTGAAGGCCCTGCAGAAGGCGCCGGAACAGCGCTATCCGTCAGTCGAAGCGTTTGCGCTGGACCTGCAGCGGCATATCGAAGGCCGCCCGGTGCATGCGCGTCCGCAGAGCGTGGGCTACCGGCTGCACAAATACCTGGTGCGGCATCGTTGGGCGCTGGGCATCGGGGTCGTCGTGGCGACGATACTGGTGGCCGCGCTGGCCGCCAGCGTGTGGCAGGGTCGGCAGGCGATGCGCGAGACCGCGCGTGCGCAGGCGATGCAGGATTTCGTGATCGGCCTGTTCGACAACGCCAGTGCGTCGCAACACGGCAATACGTTCGACGCACGCGAACTGCTCGCTGCCGGCGAGCGCCGCGGCGAACGCGAACTCGCCGGCCAGCCACGCACGCAAGCCGAATTGCTGGGCTTGATCGCGCGCCTGCGGCTGGGCCTGGGCGACTACCACGAGTCGCTCGCGCTGCTGGAAAAGCAGGCGCGCCTGCTGGCCGTGACGGAGGATGCCCCCGACAGCCTGCGATTGCAGGCCGCCACGCAGCATGGCCGCGTGCTGCGCCTGCTGGGGCGCGCGCGCCAGTGCGTGCAGGCGATGGCGCCGATGGAAACGCGACTGCGGACGCTGGAGTCCCGCCTGCCGCTGCGGGTGGCGGAGTTCCAGTCGCAGAGCGGGCGCTGCCGCGCGGACGCCGGCGAGAAACAACTTGCACGGCAGATGTTCGACCGCTCGCTGGATATCCGCCGCAACCTCAAGGACGACGCGGGCGTCGCCGAGAACATGCGCGACCTCGCCCAGCTGGACGTGGAGCTGGGCAACGCCGATGCCGGTGCGCGCGGCTATCGGGCGGCGCTGGCGTACCTGCAGGCGCACGGCCACGCACGGCATCCGCTGGTGATCGAGATCCAGCGCAGCCTGGCACTGCTGTACCGCAACCGCGGCGAGACCGACGCCGCCCTGGCGGCATTCCAGCGCGCGCGCGACCTGGCGCAAGAGATCCATGGTCCACAGCATCCGATCACCCAAGCCGTCCGCCGGCAGGTGGCGGCCATCCATGTCGATCTGGGGGAGCTGCGCAAAGCGGAAGCGGAGCTGCGCGAACTGCATGCGCTCACCCTGCGCACCGTCGGCCCGGAACATCGCGATGCCGCCGCCAGCTGGAACTCACTGGGCATCATTGCGTGGGAGCGGGGCGACTACGACAGCGCAGTACGCGATGTCGGGCACGCGGTGACGATCCTGCGCCAGCTGGACAACCGGCAGCTGCTCCCCAGCACCCTGTTCAATTACGGCATGGTGCTGCACAGCGCGCATCGCGAAGACGAGGCGCTGGCGATCCTGCTGGAGGCGCGGCAGATACGCGTCGAGCAGATCGGCGCAAGCCATCCGCTGATCGGCGAGACCGATCGCATGATCGGCGAGGTGCTCGCCGCCCAGGGCGACCTGCAGGGTGCGACGGAGCGCTTCGACCGCGCCGTTCGGCTGACCCGCGTGGGCTTTGGCCCCGACCATCCGCGCACCTGGTTTTCGGAACTGTCGATGGTCCACCACCTGACACGGCTGGGCCGGCCACAGGACGCGATCGCCTTGCTGCAACCGCTGGCCACGCATCAGGGTGGCGGCAGCGAAGCACCCAAATTGCGCTGGCTGGCGCGCGCATATATCGCGGAAGCGCGTTGCCGCCTGGACGAAAAAGAGCGCGCGCGCCGCGAGCTGGATGCGCTGGCGGGCGAACTGCGTGCCGCCCTACCGGATGGCGGCGTCATTCCGCACGAGATCGCCGAGCTGCGTGCCGCCTGCCGCTGAGGCGGCTCACTGCAGCGGCAGGGCCGGCTGCAGCGGCTCGATTCCGCCTTCGCCGCGCGCGATTTTCTTGAACTCCGCGCGGCTGACCGACACGTAGCGCTCGTTGCCGCCGATCTCCACCTGGGGCCCGTCCTGCACCGCCAGTCCCTGCGCATTGACCCGCACGGTCATGATCGCCTTCTTGCCGGTGTGGCAGATGGTCTTGATCTCGCTGAGCTCATCCGCCCAGGCCAGCAGGTACTGGCTGCCTTCGAAGAGCTCGCCGCGGAAATCGGTGCGCAGCCCGTAGCACAGCACCGGGATGCGCAATGCATCGACCACTTCGCTGAGCTGCCAGACCTGTGCACGGGTGAGGAACTGCGCCTCGTCGACCAGCACGCAGTCGAGCTTTCCGTGCGCGGCGATGTCTTCGCGGATCCAGTGCTCGAGGTCGTCACCCCGCTCGAACGCCGCCGCCGCCGAACGCAACCCGATCCGCGACGCCACCACGCCGGTGCCCGCCCGGTCGTCCAGCCGCGGGGTCAGGATCGCCACCCGCATGCCGCGCTCGCGGTAGTTGTGCGCCGACTGCAGCAGCGTGGTGGTCTTTCCGGCATTCATCGCCGAGTAGTAGAAATAGAGCTTGGCCATGCGCGGATTCTACGCGCGGCTCACCTGTCTTTGCTGCTGGACGGACCTGCCGAATCCGCCGGCACGCTTTCCACTTCACCCACGCGCACCCGGCCCCTCAACGGCGCTTTCCAGATCGCATCCTGCAGCTGCCAGTACTTCTCCGGCTGCCAGTACTTGGGGGCGTAGTACTCGTTGCCGCTCACGGTCATCCCGCTGCCGGCCAGCGGGCCGGTGTTGGGAATGATCGTGAGGTTACCCACGAACCCCACCCGGCTGCCGGTGGTACGGCCCATCTCGCGCCGGAGGATGTTCTCGAGTCGCGGCTTGGCGACATCGTCGCCGTACTCCTCCAGCAAAACCTGCCCGCGCGCTATCGCATCCCGCTGCCCCGCGTCGTCCAGCGCGCTCCACATGCCTTCCCGGCGCACCAGGAAGTCGTGGTACAGGCGCTCGGCCGCGATGTCCATCCATGCATAGGCGAGCGCGCGATCCCCGGCGACACCGATGCCGTGCCAGTACATCTCGGCAACCAGCGCTTGCGCCGGCTTGTCGCCGTAATAGGCCGCGCGTTTCAGCTCAGTCAAGGCGGCGGCGTAGTCCTTGCGTTCGTACGAGCGCACGCCCTCGGCGCGCCAGCGCAGGTCCGGATGCGCGGCGAGGAAGCCCTCGGTCAACACGGCGGGATCGATCCCCTCCTCGCCAGCCACCAGTGGCGCTGCCGGCAGTGCGATGAAGACGGCGAGGGCGTAGCGGCGAAAGGCGTTCACTGCAAATACCTGCATCCGTAGCCGGGATGCGACCACGCCAAGGGAGGTGGAATGCAGTTGTCTGCAGACGGATGGCCTACATGGAAGCACGTCCCAGGCGCAGCCCCACACCGCGCGACCTGTTGCCGCGGCGACATGGTACGTGCAGCGATCGCGCCGGATCGCCAGGCCTGGCCGTGTGGGAACGACAACGGCGGTGCCACGCCTGGTCATCGCGCAACCTCCTGAGAATCCGCACCGACATGCTGTCGTGCATCGCCCAGGCCCCGCAGGATGCGGTCCTGCATCCTCCAGTACGCGCCGGGCCGCCAATGATGCGCAGCGTAGTAGTCGCTGGCGGATACCCAGTGCGCGCACCCGCCGGCACCCGTTGCGATCGCGCTCGGACACACCTGCATGCGCGGTGGCGCACCGGTACGGCTGCCCGTCATCTGCGACAGTCCTCTGCGGAGGTGGGTCGCCAAACGCGGCTTGGCCACGGCGTCGCGATACTCCCGCTGCAGCGCAGCGCCTTCGACCAATGCCCTGCTCCGTTCGCCGGCGTCGAGCTGCGCCCAGTACTGCTCGCGCTTGGCCAGCAGGTAAGGCGTGCCACGCTCTGCCGCGACATCCATCCACGCATAGGCAACGGCACGATCCCGCTCGCCGCCACGACCTTCCCACCACAGTTCCGCGAGTGCCGCCTGCGACAACTTATCGGCATGGCGGGCTGCCCGCAGGAAGTGACCGCGCACCTCCTCCTCGCGTCCTGCCTGCAGCGCTTCGCCCCCAAGGCGTCGTGATTGCTGGTCCGGGTGAAAGGACAGGTAGTCGTCCGCCCGCATGATCAACAGATCGACAGGGCGCAGCGCGTCGGTGGCCGCGGAGGGCGCCGCAGCAGGCGTCGGTGGATTCCCGGCCGGCGCCAGATTGGCCAGTGCGGGTGCTGCCGCGAGCAGGAGCATCATGGTTGCCAGCAGCTTCATGCGCCTTCTCCTTGCCCGTCCTGACGGAATCGCATCACTACGGGATGATGCGCAGCCCTGTCAATGCGAACCGCTGCCGTCCGTCGGCGGGTACAATCCCGCTCCACGCGGAAGTCTCCATGCACGGTCTCAATCCCCCCCAACGCGCCGCCGTCCTGCACAGCAAGGGCCCCTTGCTGGTGCTCGCGGGCGCCGGCAGCGGCAAGACGCGGGTGATCGTGGAGAAGATCGCGCACCTCATTGCAGGCAACCACTTCCCGGCACGCCGGATCGCGGCGATCACCTTCACCAACAAGTCCGCGAAGGAAATGCGCGAGCGCGTGGCGAAGCGGATCAAGGGCGACGCGGCGGAAGGCCTGACGATCTGCACCTTTCATGCCTTGGGGCTGAAGTTCCTGCAGATCGAACACGCGGCGGTGGGTCTGAAACGCGGCTTCTCGATCTTCGATGCCGACGATGCCAATGCGCAGGTCAAGGACCTGATGTACGGCGCCAAGCCCGACGACGTGGAGATGGCGAAGAACCTGATCTCGCGTGCGAAGAACGCCGGTCTTTCGCCCGAGGAGGCGCTGGCCGAAGCACGCACCAACCGAGAGAAGGACGCCGCGCTGCTGTACCAGCGCTACCAGGACCGGCTGACCACGTTCAACGCCGTCGACTTCGACGACCTGATCCGGCTGCCGGTACAGATCCTGGAGAACAACCCGGAGATCACCGCCGCATGGCGCGAGCGCATCGGTTACCTGCTGGTCGACGAGTGCCAGGACACCAACGATGCGCAGTACCGCTTGCTGAAAGCGATCGCCGGCGAACGCGGCGACTTCACCTGCGTGGGCGACGACGACCAGAGCATCTATGCCTGGCGCGGCGCGAATCCGGACAACCTGCTGCAGATGGCGAAGGACTATCCGGCCCTGCAGATCGTCAAGCTGGAACAGAACTACCGCTGCAGCAACCGTGTACTGCGTGCCGCCAATGCCCTGATCGCCAACAACCCGCACGAACACCCGAAGAAGCTGTGGAGCGACCAGGCCGACGGCGAACGCATCCGCGTGTGGGAAACCCGCGACAACGAGCATGAAGCCGAGAAGGTCGCCGCCGAGATCGCCTTCGTGCAGGCATCGAAGAGCGCGGCCTGGAGCGACTTCTGCATCCTGTTCCGCGGCAATCACCAGTCGCGCGCGCTGGAGAAGGCACTGCAGCTGCTGCGCATCCCGTATCACCTGACCGGCGGCACCGCGTTCCTGGAGCGCCAGGAAGTGAAGGACGCGATGTCGTGGCTGCGCCTGCTGGTGAATCCGGACGACGATGCGGCCTTCCTGCGCGCGGTGCAGTCGCCGAAGCGCGAAGTCGGCGCCACCTCGCTGGCGAAGCTGGCCGAGATGGCGCAGCACGCGCACCTGCCGCTGTCGCGCGCCGCCGAATCGATGGGCGCGCTGAAGGCGCTGCCGCCGCGCGCGGCCAACGGCCTCAGTGCCTTCGTCGACATCCTGCGCGACCTGCGTCGGCATGCCGAAGAGCTTCCGCCGGCCGACCTGGTGCGCCGCCTGAGCGAACGCTCCGGCCTGCTCGCCGACCTGCGCTCGCAGTGCAAGGACGAAGCCTCGTTCCAGCGCCGCCGCGCCAACCTGGACGAACTGGCCGACTGGTTCGAGGGTGGACCACGCGGCAGTTCCGCCGGCGACCTCGCTGCGCAGCTCGCGCTGCTGTCGCGCAACGACAAGGACGACGGCGGCAACCAGGTGCGGCTGATGAGCCTGCACGCGGCGAAAGGACTGGAATTCCGCTATGTCTTCATCGTCGGCTGCGAGGACGGCACGCTGCCGCACGAGACCAGCGTCGAGGAAGGCAACCTGCAGGAAGAGAGGCGCCTGATGTACGTGGGTATCACCCGTGCGAAGGAGCAGCTGTGGCTCAGCCACAACCGCGAGACGCGCCGCTTCGGCGAACGCCTGCGGCTGCAGCCGAGCCGCTTCATCGACGAACTGCCGGCCGACGAACTGCAGCGTGACGGTGCCGATCCGGTGGCCGACGCGGAGCGCAAGAAGGAACGCGCCAGCGCCGGCCTCGCCGCGATCCAGGCGATGTTCGACTAGGGATCACGCGCACGACGCGGTACGCTTGTCCCGCAGCCACGGGAGCACAGACGATGACGCGCAACAGCCGGATCTGGTGGCTGGTGGGTTTCCTGATCGCCCTGGTCGGTATCGGGTTCCCTTACTGGCGGGCGCCTTCCGCCATGACCGCACTGCCCGGCGCGTTCTACGGGCCCGGCCTGGCCGCGATCACCGTCGTCGCGATGATGTTGCGCGCGTTCGGCACCGGTCGCTTCCTGCCCCTCTGGCTGCTGATCGCCGCCGCCGCGCCGGCCGCCGTGCTGCTGCGGATGCTGGTCGGCGACACCGCGGGCCTGCCCGTCTCGTGGCCGCGCGAACTGCTGATCGCGTCGGTACTGGGACTGGCGGCGTCGTTGACAGGCATGCTCATCGGCAGCCTGTTCCTGCTGCGCAGCCGTCGACGCCCGACATGAGCCATCACGGAGACGTCGCCATGGAACCTCGCCTCTCCCACATCCGCCAGATCGCCATCACCGTCGGCGATGTCGATACCGCGCTGGCGTTCTACCGCGGCGCGCTCGGCCTGACCTTCCTGTTCCAGCCCGCGCCGACCCTCGCCTTCCTGCAGGCGGGCGACGTGCGCCTGATGCTGACCACGCCGCAGGGCGCCGGCGCCGTCGGCGCGAACTCGATCCTGTACTTCACCGTGGACGACATCGTCGCGACCCAATCCGCGCTGGTCGCGCGCGGCGCCACTGAGGAGCGCCCGCCGCAGCTGGCGGCACGCATGCCGGACCACGAGCTGTGGACCGGCTTTCTGCGTGATCCGGACGGCAACCTGGTCGGGCTGATGGAAGAGAAGCGCGAGGCGTCCGGCGCATGACCGCCGATGCGCGCGTCGCGCTGATGGCGTCCTACAACCAGTGGATGAACCGGCGCCTCTACGACACGGTAGCCACACTGCCGCACGAAGCGATCGTGGCGGATCGCGGCGCGTTCTTCGGCTCCATTCTCGGCACGCTGAATCACCTGGTGGTGACCGACACGATCTGGCTGAAGCGCTTCGCCTCCGCGTCGGATGCGCCCGGCGTGCTCGCCGCCCTCGACGACACGCCGATGCCGACGGCGCTGGATGCGATCCTGTATCCGGCGCTGCCGCCGCTGCGTGAGCGCCGCGAGTGGATGGACGCGTTGATTCTGCAGTGGGCATCCGCGCTCACGGCCGATCGGCTGGACGCGTCGCTCACCTATGCGAACACCAAGGGCGCCACGTTCACCCGCAGCGTGCTCGGTCTGGCCACGCACCTGTTCAACCACCAGACCCACCATCGCGGACAGATCACCACGCTGCTGTCGCAGGCGGGTGTCGACATGGGCGTGACCGACCTGCTGGCGCTGGTACCCGACGAGGGCTGACGCTCAGGCGTCCCGCGCGGCCAACAGGGCGTCGAGCTGCGAGCGCAACGTGGCGACGTCCGCTTCCAGCACCGCGACACGGGCTTCGAGTTCCGGCGATGCGGGTTCGCCCGCTGACGAAGGTGCGCGCGCCGCGATCGCCGCGACATCCACCGGACCGCTCAGCAGGTGCGCATAGCGGTCCTCGCGCTGGCCGGCACCGCGCGGGATCTGCACGACGAGCGCGGCATCGCGCTGGATCAGGCGGTCGAGATGGTGGCGCACGTCGTCCGCGTCGTTGAACTTGAACAACCGCTCGCTGCGCGCGAGCAGCTCGTGCACCGTCTGCGCGCCACGCAGCGTCAGCAGCCCCAGCAGCACGGCCTGCTGCTGCGGGATGCCGAAGAACGCCGCGGTGCGATGTTCGTAGCGCTCGGCGCGCGAGGAGAACACCTGCTTCGCCAGGCCCTTCTGCTCCAGCTGCCGCAGCGCGTGATTGACAGCGCCCGGATCCAACGCCATCACCGGCTCGCGCGCGGTCTTCTGGTTGGCGGCCGCCTGCGCGGCGTTCACCGTCAACGGATAGGTTTCCGGCGTGGTCGCTTCCTTCTCGATCAGGCAGCCCAGCAGACGGGCCTCGGCGACATTCAGGACGGGCGCGGTGTCTTCCATGGAGGGATCGGCAACAGGAACGGGCCGGCAGGATAACCCGCGCACCGTCGTGTCGAACGACGCGTGTAACACCGGTCGGCTAGAATTCCCGCACATTCGAAATGGGATCTTCCATGCGCGTTTCCCTGCTCGCCGCCGGCCTGGCGGCTTCATTGTTGACCTTGGCCGCGTGCAAGCGCACCGAACCGGCGGCCGCGCCGGCCGATGCCGCCGCACTTGCCCCGGCCGTCATGACGACGAAGCCCACCGGCACGCACGACAACCTCAACGCCGTGGCGTGGGTGCAGACCTCGGTCGAGTACCGCGCGATCACCACGCAAACCTTCCGCACTGCTGCCGACCACCTGGACGTCGCACTGAAGGACAGGCACTGGGACGCGCTGGTACCGAGCGAACGCGGCAATGCCGCCGCCGGCCTGAAGCCCGCCGTGGTGATGGACGTGGACGAGACCGTGCTGGACAACTCGCCGTACCAGGCGCGCCTGATCCGCGACGGCAAGGAATACGACGAGATCAGCTGGGACCAGTGGGTCGCCGAGAAGAAGGCCAAGCCGCTACCGGGCGTGGTCGATTTCGCCAAGACCGCCACCGCGAAGGGCGTGACCGTCCTGTATATCTCCAACCGCGCCGTGCATCTGAAGGAGGCGACGCTGGCCAATCTGCGCGAGGCCGGCCTGCCGGTCGCCGACGACAGCGTCTTCCTCGGCCTGGGCACGGTGCTGGAAGGCTGCGAGCAGAACGGCAGCGAAAAGAACTGCCGCCGCCGCCTGGCCGGCCAGCAGTACCGCGTGCTGATGCAGTTCGGCGACCAGATCGGCGACTTCGTGCAGGTGGAAGCCAACACCCGCGACGGCCGCCTGGCGCTGTTCGACGAATACGACGACTGGTTCGGCGAGCGCTGGTGGATGCTGCCCAACCCGACCTACGGCTCGTGGGAGCCGGCGCTGTTCAACAACGCCTGGGACCAGCCGCCCGCCGCCCGCACGCAGGCCAAGCGCGACGCACTGGATTACGCGCCGTGATTGCACGCGGCCCGGTCGCGCTGACCGCGCGCGAGCGCCTGATATTCGCGCTGGACGCGCCATCCGGCGCCGAGGCGCTGGCGTGGGTCGACCGGCTGGGCGACGCGGTGCAGTTCTACAAGATCGGCATGGAGCTGCTGGCGAGCGGCGACTACTTCACCGTGCTGGATGAACTCGCGCGCCGCGACAAGCGGGTGTTCGTCGACCTGAAGTTCTTCGACATCCCCGCCACCGTGGCCGGGGTGATCCGCGGCCTGTCGCGCTGGCCGGTGACCTACGCCACCATCCACGGCTGGCATGCGGGGATGATGGAAGCGGCGGCCGAGGCGCGCGCCGGCGAGCTGCGCCTGCTGGCGGTGACCGTGCTGACCTCCATGGACGGCAGCGACCTGCATGCCATGGGCATCAACGGCGAACCGGGCGAGATCGTCGTGCAACGTGCGCTGGCGGCGCAGACCGCCGGCATCGATGGCGTTATCTGCTCGGGCCAGGAGGCCGGCATGATCCGCGCCGCGACCGGATCCGGCTTCTCCATCGTCTGCCCCGGCATCCGCCCGGGCGGCCCGGTCGGCGACGACCAGAAGCGCACCGTGGGCGTGGCCGAGGCGTTCGCGCTGGGCGCGGACGCCATCGTGGTGGGCCGGCCGATCAGCAAAGCGCAGGATCCGCGCGCGGCGGCGGAAGCGATTCAGCTGGAAATCGTCAGCAGCATCAGTTAATTCAATAACTTAAATAAGCTTATTTCAGGTATTGCCTTAGCATTCGGGCGCAGGTAGGCTGTGCGCATCCGGCCCTTGGGCCGGAGATGTGCCACAACACTTCGTCCTCCGGTTTCGACCGGATTTCAGGAGGTCCGTGACGTCGCAAGACGCCCGGCCTCCTTTTTTATTGCCCGGCGACGGGCAACTTGCGACGGCCATGCTTGCCCGCCTCCGCCTCGGCCGCGAAGATGCGGGGCGACTGGGGAGTCACACTGCATGAAGCCGAAGCCGTCCGCGTCCGTCCTGCGCGTGCTGGCAGCCCTCGGGCTGTCGCTGGCGCTGCTGGCCGCCTGCAAGAAGCGCGAACCCGTGGAGCTCGCCGGCGCCGCCAGCGAACCCGCCGCCGCCGTCCGCCAGCTGGCGACCCACCTGCAGCGCAACGATCTGGTTGGATTCGCGCGTGATGCCGTCCCGCCGGACGTCCACGCGCGGCTCGACATCGCCTGGCGCGCCGGCCAGAGCCGCTGGCCGCTGACCGAGCTGCCGCTGGAAGACAAGCTGGTGCCGATGCTCGCCGCGCTGTCGGCGAAGGATGCGGAACGGACACTGGGCCTATTCGGCGTGCAGTACGTGAAGAACGAGGGCGACTACACCCAGGAGGAACGCGACCACTACGCGCAGGTGATCGCGGCCCTCGGCGACTGGGCGCAGCAGGCGCCGCTCGGCGATCCCGCGCTGGCCAAGGCCACGCTGGCACGACTGGCGCCGGCGGCGCGCCGCAGCGGGCTGAGCACCGAGCAGGCCCTGAACGACGCCGGCATGACCGCCAGCCTGCAGCGGCTGACGCCGTTCTTCATCGAGGCCAAAGCCACGTTCACGCGCTACGGGCTGCCGCTGGACGCCACGTTCGCCGACCTGCGCACCGGCCTGGTCGAACAGAAGGGCGACATCGCCACCGTGCGCATCCATTACCCGCTGGGCGAACGCGAGATCGATACCGTCGTCAGCCTGACCCGGCGCGATGGCCAGTGGTACCTCACCGACTACCTCAGGCATGCCGAGGATGTACTGGCGGGCGCCGCTCCTGCACTGACGCCTCCCGCTTCGCCGGTCACGGCACCTGGAAACGGCACGGCCCCCTCGCCAGCCCCGCCCGACCGCTGATGCCGGGCGAGGAAGATTCCTTCCCAATCATCCACTTGTTCCAGACGCAGCACGATTTTCACCACGCTGGGCCTGGATGAACGAGCCGCACCCTGCGCTGTAACCGCTTTCCAGCCGGCCACAGGCGTGGGCCATAATGCGGCCGATGCCTGAACAGAATTCCCTGCCGTTCCCGGACGGCCCAACCCCGACGCCGTCCGGCAAGAAGCCCGCCGCGACGGATGCGCCTGCGCCCGACGCGTCGCCCGATCCCGTGGCCGGCGACGATGCGCCGGTGACTGCAGGCGTGCCGATGGCGCCCCCGAGCGCAACGCGACAGGCCAAGCGCCCCCTGTGGGCGCGGATGCTGGGCCGCCTCGCCGATCCGTGGCTGGCGCTGAACATCGAGCCCGGCGTGCCGGCCGACCTGCTGGACGGCCGCCCGGTCTGCTACGTGCTGGAAGACTACGGCCTGTCGAACGCGCTGATCCTCGACCGCGCCTGCCGCGACGCCGGCCTGCCCTCGCCGCTGGTGCCGCTGCCGGTCGGCGGCAATCCGCTCGGCCGCAAGCGCGCGTACGTGGCGCTGTCGCGCCGCAACGCCAGCACGCTGATTCCCGACCAGATCAGCGCCAAGACCCATTCCGGCTCGCTGGCCAAGCTGCTGCAGGCGCATCGCGCCAGCCCGACGCTGGACGTGCAACTGGTGCCGGTGTCGATCTTCGTCGGCCGTGCACCGGACAAGCAGAGCGGCTGGTTCTCGGTACTGTTCTCCGAGAACTGGGCCATCGTCGGCCGCTTCCGCCGCCTGCTCGCCATCCTGCTCAACGGTCGCGGCACCATCGTGCGCTTCGCGCCGCCGGTATCGCTGCGCGGCACCGTCGACGAAGGCCTGGAACCCGAACGCACCGTCCGCAAGCTCTCGCGCGTCCTGCGCACGCACTTCCACCGCATCCGCGAAGCGGTCATCGGCCCCGACCTGTCGACCCGCCGCCTGCTGGTGGACCAGGTGCTGGCCGCCGACCCGGTGAAGGAGGCCATCGTCGAGCAGGCCCGGCGCGACAAGTCCAAGCCGGAGGATGCGTGGAAGAAAGCGCACGCCTACGCGTGGGAAATCGCCGCCGACTATTCCAACCCGGTGGTGCGTTCGGCCAGCTTCCTGCTGAGCCATGTGTGGAACCAGATCTACGACGGCGTGCTGGTCCACCACCTGGACAAGTTCAAGGAAGCCGCGCCGGGCCATGAAGTCGTCTACGTGCCCTGCCACCGCAGCCACATGGACTACCTGCTGCTGTCGTACCTGCTGTACGAACGCGGCATCGTGCCGCCGCACATCGCGGCCGGCATCAACCTCAACCTGCCCGTCGTCGGCACGCTGCTGCGCAAGGGCGGCGCGTTCTTCATGCGCCGCAGCTTCCGTGGCAACCCGCTGTACTCGGCGGTGTTCACCGAATACGTAGCGCAGCTGGTCTCCGGCGGCTACTCGCTGGAGTACTTCATCGAAGGCGGGCGCTCGCGCACCGGCCGGCTGCTGCCGCCCAAGGGCGGCATGATCTCGATGACGCTGCGCGCGTTCCTGCGCCAGCCGCGCAAGCCGGTGCTGTTCCAGCCGGTCTACATCGGCTACGAGAAGCTGCTGGAAGGCACCAGCTACCTGGACGAACTCAGCGGCCGACCGAAGGAAAAGGAATCCATCTGGGCCGTGCTGTGGGGCATCCCCAAGGTGTTGCGACAGAACTACGGCCAGGTGGTGGTGAACTTCGGCGAGCCGATTCCGTTGAACGACGCGCTGGCCAAGCACGCGCCGGAATGGGACGGCACGCCGGTCGGCGAAGAGGAAAAGCCGGCGTGGCTGTCCGACATCGTCGATGCGCTGGCCCAGCAGATCCAGGTCAACATCAACCGCGCCGCCGACGTGAACCCGATCAACCTGCTGGCGCTGGCGCTGCTGTCCACGCCCAAGCACGCGATGGGCGAAGCCGACCTGATCGCGCAGATCGAACTGTCGAAGACGCTGCTCGCCGAACTGCCGTACTCCGACCGCGTCACCGTCACCCCGCACTCGCCAGACCGCATCATTTCCCACGCCGAAGACATCAACATGCTGCAGCGGATCAAGCATCCGCTCGGCGACGTGCTGAGCGTGGACGACGACACCGCGGTGCTGCTGAGCTACTACCGCAACAACGTACTGCACCTGTTCACGGCGTCGTCGTGGATCGCCTGCTGCTTCCAGAACAACCGCCGCATGAGCCGTGCCGGCGTGCTGCGGCTGGGGCGCACGCTGTATCCGTTCCTGCAGGCCGAGTTGTTCCTGCCGTGGAGCGAGGACGAGTTCGCCGAGCGCATGGAGCGCACCATCGAGGTCTTCGTCCGCGAAGGCCTGCTGCAGCAGGTCAACGACGACGATGGCGGCATCCTGGCGCGCAGCGCCGGCCAGACCGACGAGGTGTTCCGCCTCCGTGCGATCGGCCACTCGCTGCAACAGGCGTTCGAGCGTTACTACATCGCCATCTCGGTGCTGGTGAAGAACGGACCCGGCACGCTGGGTGCCGCCGAACTGGAAAGCCTGTGCCAGCAGGCGGCGCAGCGCCTCAGCCTGCTGTACGCGCCGGCGGCGCCGGAGTTCTTCGACAAGACGCTGTTCCGCGGCTTCATCCAGAAGCTGCGCGAACTGAGGCTGGTCTGGCCGGACGAGAACAGCAAGCTGCTGTTCGACGACCGCCTGGACGCATGGGCGCGCGACGCCAAGGCCATCCTCGGCCGCGAGCTGCGCCACACCATCGAGAAGGTCAGCCCGGAAGCGGTGAAGGCCACCGTACCCACCGAGCCGGCGGCTACGGCGCAGGACTGATGCCGTCCGCTGGCCGGGACGCCGGTCAGGACAAGGCGTGGAACGAGCGCGTCAGCCACGCTTTCGCAGGCAGCGCGCGCGCGGGCTCGCGGATCAGACGGTGCAGCGGCGAACCGCATTCGGACAGATACGGCTCGTCCTCCATCACCAGCACCATGCGCAGCAGGTCCACACCACCGGGCAGGATCGCCGGCGGCAGGTATTCGCGGAAGCCGTAGTGTTCGAACACGCCATGCAGGAAGGGTTCGCAGGCCATCAGGCAGAACTGGATGCGCGCTTCCTGCGCCCAGCGATACGCCTCTTCCATCAGCCGGTCCACCACCGGCTTGCTGCGCTGGTCGGCCTGCACGGCGAACCGCGTGCCCACCGCCACGTGCGACAGCGGCCAGGTGCGTGCGAACGCGTCGATCTGGAACAGGCTGCCGTACTCCACCTGCACGGCGAGCGGCGCGAAATCGTGCAGGCGTAGCGTGGCGATGGCCTGCGCGCCTTTCTCCACGGCCAGCGTGGTGCCGCAGGCATCCAGGCCGTCGGTGACCCGTCGGCTGCGGTCGCCGAAATGGCCCTGTTCGTGGAAGTAGACTTCGCGACGCAAGCGCGGCACGTCGCCCAGCGAGTCGCCGGGCAGCATGCGCCGCATCCGCAATCCGATGCCGGCGAGCGCGTCCTCGGTCGACGCCGCCGCGATCCGCGCCTCACGCGCCGATGACGGCATCCGGTGGTTGAACGGCTTGTCCTGCTCCATGCCACTCCCTCGCCACGGCGCAGTCGCGCACATGGTCTGTCATTGGGAACCGCGGTGCCGGCAGGACGGCAGGCGGTCATTGGGTCGTAGGGGAAATCCCCACACCTGGCTATCAAGCAAGCATCGCGCCAACCGGAGCGCTTCCCGGGAATCGGCAGCGAAGGACCGCGATGCGGGCATCGCACCCCCGGACAGCGCTCACCGGAGCGCCGGCGATCGGTCAAGGGTGACGCCCAGCGTCAGATTCGAACTTCAGAGGTGGGTCGAAAGGTGTCGCTGCGTCAGGCCGGCTCGTCCGGGATCTGCGCGCTTTCCAGCCGCGCAATGCAGTCCTTGAGCCACAACTTGCGCTTCTTCAGCCGCTTGATCGCAACCTCATCCGCGTCCGCGTCGTCCGCCAGGCGCGCGATGGCCTCGTCGAGATCACGGTGCTCGGTCCGCAGCGTGGCGATCTTGTCAGCGATGTCGGCGGGGTTGTCTGTTTCCACCCGTCGAGCGTACACCGCTGGCCGCGGGGGCGTCACCGCACCCCGGTACAATGACGGCCATGAGCGCCGTCCTGCCCCTGCCCGACCCCGTCCTGCGCCGCACGGTCGCCGATCCGCGTCACGCCGGGCACGCGCAGGGCAAGCTGGCCAGGCGCCTGCGCCGGCAGGTCGGCCAGGCGATCGCCGACTTCGGCATGATCGAGGACGGCGACAAGGTGATGGTCTGCCTGTCCGGCGGCAAGGACAGCTACACGATGCTGGACATCCTGCTGCAGTTGCAGAAGAAGGCGCCGGTGCGCTTCGAGCTGGTGGCGGTGAACCTGGACCAGAAGCAGCCCGGCTTTCCCGCGCATGTGTTGCCGAAGTACCTGGAACGCGTCGGCGTGCCGTTCCACATCATCGAGCAGGACACCTATTCGGTGGTCAGCCGGGTGATTCCGGAAGGCAAGACGATGTGCTCGCTGTGTTCGCGCCTGCGCCGCGGCGCGCTGTACCGCTACGCCGAGGAGAACGGCTTCACCAAGATCGCGCTGGGACACCACCGCGACGACCTGGTGGCGACGTTCTTCCTCAACCTGTTCTTCCACGCCAAGCTCTCGGGCATGCCGCCGAAGCTGCTGTCGGACAACGGCAAGCACGTGGTGATCCGCCCGCTCGCCTACGTGCGCGAGGACGACATCGCCGAATACGCCGACGCCAAGGCCTTTCCCATCATTCCCTGCAACCTGTGCGGCAGCCAGGAAAACCTGCAGCGCAAGCAGGTCAAGAAGATGATGGACGCGTGGGAACGCGACACGCCCGGCCGCATCGAGACCATCGCACGCGCGCTGGGCGACATCCGCCCGTCGCAGCTCAGCGATCCGGCCCTGTTCGATTTCCGGTCACTCGGCCATCGCGACGGTGCCGCACTGCCCGGCGCAGACCAGTGGCTGGCGGGCGATCCTGTCGCCGACGACACCTGATACTCCCCTTCGACCACGCCCACCGCGGCATGGCCTTTCCGCTTTCCAGAGACCTGTCTTTCGATGTTCTTCCGCAATCTGACGCTGTTCCGCTTCCCCACCTCCCTCGATTTCTCCCAGCTCGATGAACTGCTCCCGGAGGCCGCCCTCAAGCCGGTCGGGCCGCTGGAGCTGTCCTCGCGCGGCTTCATCTCGCCGTTCGGCCGTGGCGAGGACGCGCTGTCCCACCGCATCAACGACGCCATCTGGCTGAGCGTGGGCGGCGAGGACAAGATCCTGCCCGGCGCCGTGGTCAACGACCTGCTGCAGAAGAAGCTGCAGGAGATCGAGGCGAAGGAAGGCCGCAAGCCCGGCGGCAAGACCCGCAAGCGGCTGAAGGACGACCTGCTGCACGAACTGCTGCCGCGCGCGTTCGTGAAGCCCTCGCGTACCGACGCACTGATCGATCTGGAGCATGGCTTCATCGCCATCGACGCGTCCTCGCGCAAGACCGGCGAGAACGTGGTGTCGGAAGTGCGCCGCGCGCTGGGCAGCTTCCCCGCGTTGCCGCTCAACGCCGAAGTGGCGCCGCGCAACGTGCTGACCGGCTGGATCGCCGGCGAAGCCTTGCCGGAAGGTTTGTCGCTGGGCGAGGAATGCGAGCTCAAGGACGCGATGGACGGTGGCGCGGTGGTGAAGTGCCAGAACCAGGAACTGCAGAGCGACGAGATCGCCAAGCACCTGGAAGCCGGCAAGCAGGTCACCAAGCTGGCGCTGGTGCTGGACGACCACGTGTCCTTCGTCCTGGGCGAGGACCTGATCGTGCGCAAGCTGAAGTTCCTCGATGGTGCGGTCGACCAGTTGGAGAACACCGAGCACGACGACCTGCGCGCCGAGCTGGATGCGCGCTTCGCCCTGATGTCGGGCGAGGTGAAGCGGCTGTTCCTGGTGCTGGAGCACGCGCTGAAACTCAGCAAGGCCGACTGAGCGCACGCGACCGCGGCGGCCCATCCGCTACCATCGTCCTCCATGCCGTCCCTGCTCCAGCGCCTGATCACCCGCACGCCGCGCAGCGTGGAGCGCGATACGGTAACGGTGACGCTGGAGGATGGCCGCGTGCTGGACGTCCAGCGTGTCCGCGACCCTCGCGCCAAGCGGCTGAAGCTCAGCATCGACGAGCGTGGCGCGCGCCTGACGCTGCCGTGGCGCGCCAGCCTGGTGTCGGGCGACCGCTTCCTGCAGCAGCACCGCGGCTGGCTGGCCGAGCAACTCGCCCGCTACATGCCGCACGACGACCTGCCCGCTTTCGTCCCCGGCGTCACACCGCACCTGCCGCTGCGCGGCGAGGACGTTCCGCTGCACTGGCACGAGGGCCGCTTCGCCCGCATCGAGCGGCTGGAGGATGGCGTCCACGTGCGCCTGCCTGCGCGCGTCAGCGATGCCACGCTGCGGCGGACGCTGCGCGCGTTCTACGAGGCCGAAGCCCGTGCCGACATCGGGCGATGGCTACCGGCCTACCTTGCCGGACTGCCGCGTGCGCCGCGCCAGATCCGCTTGAAGGTGATGTCCTCGCAATGGGGCTCGCTGGCCCCCGACGGCACGCTGACACTGGATCTGGCGCTGGTGCTGGGCCGTCCCTCGGCGTTCGAGTACGTCCTGGTCCATGAGCTCTGCCACCTGCTGCAGGCCAACCATTCGCCTGCGTTCTGGGCGGAAGTCGAGACCCGCTTCCCCGCGTGGCGCGATGAACGGCAATGGTTCCACGCCCACGGGCGTCCGCTGAAGGCCCGGTTGCACCGGCTGTTGCAGGCGCGCTGAGGCCCTTGTCGAGCAACGTGATTCATCTCATGTCCTGAATGAGACGTTCGTCACGATTTTGAAGGTAAGCCAGTACTTTCGGTCCCGCAGGGAATGCGGGACCGCTACCCGGCCCCTCCTTCCTATCGATGCCGCCCATGGACCGTCGCCCCATTCTCCCTCCGTTGTCTTCCCCGCCTCCCGTCGCGGACCGTCCTCGCGAATCGGGAAAAGTGGAGTCGATGCGCGGGTTCTCGCTGTACGCGATTCCACCCTCGGAGACGGCCGCCAGTCTCCAGGCCCGACGCGCCGTGATGAGTCGCAAGAGCCTGTCGGTGGAAGAAGCCTCCGCACGTGCTCGTGAACGACGCCACGCCGCCAGCAAGATCCAGCGGTTCGATCGCATTGGCGCACTGCTCGTCGTGTTGCTGGTGACTGCGGCGGCCGTCGCGTGGCTCGGCAGCGCGCAAGGGTCGATTCCCACCCTGTTGGCGGGTTACGGCCTGCTGGGCCTCGCGATCGCGGCGCTCGTGGCGCGCCTGACGCGCACGCCCGAGGCGGGACGGCTGCCGCTGGAGCGCTATTACCTGCCCGACGAACAACTGGCAAGCGCGGACGACATCACGCTGCTGCGCCGCCTGGCGCAGGAAGACCGCGAACTGGATGCGGTCACTACCGCGTGGTGGCGGAGCAGCGCACCGATCCGCAAGGGCGACGTGGCGCTGGCCGTGGAATTCCATGCCGCCAAGCACGGCGGCTCAGCGCGTCAGAAAGCCTGATATCAGCGCGGCGACGCGCGCAGGATCTTCCATGTGCAGGTGATGCGTGCCGGCCATGACATGCAAGCGGCCATCCGGCAGCAGCGACGCGCGATGCGAGCGCAAGGGCTCGGGAAAATACGGTTGCGGCGGGTCCGCATAGACCACCATCGTCGGGCAGGCGATGCCGGCCACCAGCGCCGCCAACTGCGCTTCATCCAGCCGCTGCGGCGTGGGAAGCGTCAGGCGCGGGTCGCTGCTCCAGACGAATCCGCCCTCCACCGGCCGTACACCACGCTCGACGAGCAGTCGTGCTGCCGGCTCGCTCAGCTGGTTGGCGAGCATGCGCGCCCGGATCGGTGCCGCGAGATCGGCGAACACCCGCAATTGCTTACCCGGCAACGCACGTGCGGCCGCGATCGACTCGCGCCAGCGGTCGGCGGTGCGTTCCACCGTCTCCGCAAGGCCACCCAGCGCCTCGATCACGACCAGTCGCTGCACGCGTTCCGGCACCGCGGCCGCCATCAGGCTGGCGATGCCGGCACCCATCGAATGACCGAGCAGCGAAAACGTCTCCCATCCCAGCGCATCGGCGATGTCGAGCACCGCGTTGACCGCGACGCCACTGGTGTATTCGGCCCCCGGCGCGAGATGCGCGCTGCGTCCATGGCCCGGAAGGTCGGGCGCCACCAACTGCACGCCGGGCAGATGGTCCGCCAACGGGACAAAGCTGGCGGCGTTGTCCAGCCAGCCATGCAGTGCGAGCACGCGCGGACCTTCGTCGCCGGTCCGCAGGCCAGTGATCCGCCCCAACGGAATGTCGACCGCGAAGTCGCGCAGCGTCATGTCCCCGCACCGGCAACACGCTGCGCCAGCGATGCCAATGCGTCGGCGTGCAGGGCACCGTCATTGAGGCAGGGCACGTAGCGAAGCTCACCACCTCCCGCTTCATGGAACAACTCTGCGTTCTGCATGGCGATCTCTTCCAGCGTCTCGAGGCAGTCCACCGCGAAACCGGGACAGACCACGTCGACGCGTTGCACACCACGCGCCGCCAGTGACTGCAGCGTGCGGTCGGTGGCAGGCTCCAGCCAGCGCTCCTTGCCGAACCGGGACTGGTAGGTCAGCGTCCATTCGTCATCGCGCAAGCCCAGCGCCTGCACGATCGCGCGCGTGCTGGCCTCGCAGCGCTGCGGGTACGGATCGCCGTTGCGCGCCACACGCTGCGGCAGGCCATGGTAGGAAAACAGCAGGTGGTCGCCGGCGCCGTGACGCTCGCGCCATTGCCGGATCGAGGTCGCCACGGCCGCCACCCAGCCGGGATCGACCGAATAGTCCTCGATGAACTGCACATCGAGCCCCATCGCCTCGCGCGCGACCACATCGCGTACCGATTCCGTCGTGGTCGTGGAGTACTGCGGGTACAGCGACAACACCACGACGCGACGGATGCCGTCGGCGCGCAGCGCGCGCAGGCGCTCGGCCAGGGCCGGCCGGCCGTAGCGCATCGCATCCTGTACGCGCCAGTCCGGCAACGCTGCCTGCACGGCCTCGGCGAGCCGGCGGGTGTACACCGCCAACGGCGAGCCTTCCGGCATCCAGATGCTGGCGTACTTTTCTGCCGCCTTCGGTCCGCGAAGCGGCAGGATCACGCCCCGCAGCAGCGGTTGCCACAGCAGCCAGGGAATCTGCACCACGCGGCGGTCGCTGAGGAACTCGGCAAGGTAGCGGCGCACCGCCGGTGCGGTGGGCGCCTCGGGCGTGCCAAGGTTGACGAGGAGCAGCGCAGTAGCGGGCGTGGTGGCTGGCATCCGCGTATTGTGTCAGAGCGTTGCGGCCACGCCGATGCCGTGCGACGTTCCGACGCCGCGGATGCAGGCCGGCCATTGTCAGCACTGATTCATCCGCCCCCGCCTACTTTCAGCCAGCTGCAGCCTCCTGCTGCGAAATCCCCTGATGGAGCCGCCATGAACCGCACCTCCCGCCGCCTGCTGCCGCCCACCGCCCTCGCGCTGGCCGCCGCCCTGTTCGCCGGCCAGGCCATCGCGGGTCCCAAGGAGGACGAGCGCGCGACCAACGCCGTGCGTGTCCTCAACGAGATCCAGCGCATCCCCGAGAACGGCATTCCCGACAAGCTGCTCGACGAAGGCAAGGCGATCATCGTCATCCCCGACACGCTGAAGGCAGGCCTGGTCATCGGCGGCCGTCGCGGCCACGGCCTGATGTCGGTGAAGAGTGCCGACGGCAGCTGGTCGCAACCGGTCTTCATCAAGCTCACCGGCGGCAGCATCGGTTTCCAGGCCGGCGTGCAGTCGTCGGACGTGGTGCTGGTGTTCCGCAACGACCGTTCGCTCGACTCCATCGTCAACGGCAAGTTCACCCTCGGCGCCGATGCCGGCGTCGCCGCCGGCCCGGTCGGCCGGAACGCGAGCGCGTCCACCGACGGCCAGCTGAAGGCGGAGATCTGGTCGTGGTCGCGTGCACGCGGCCTGTTCGCCGGCGTGGCGCTCGACGGCGCCGTGCTGCAGATCGATGACGACGCCAACACCGCGGTCTACGGCAGCGCGGCCACGCCGCGTGCCATCTTCGAGAGCCGCGTGGGCCAGCCGTCGAATGCCGTGGTCGGCTTCCGCGACGAGCTGGAAGAAGTCACCGAACTCGCCCGCGGCAATCGCGGCACGACGGGCCCGGCAGCTACCGCCGCCCGTGCGCCGGCCCCGGCGGTCGCGCCGGTCGTCGTCGAGGCGCCTGCCCAGACACAGGGATTCGAGCCCGTGCAGGACGGCGAAGTGCGCACCGAGCCGCTGGATGGCTCCCCGTAACGGAAGTAATGGGCGGTGGATCGCCATCCCGGCGGTCCGCCTGCGCTATCCTGAGCGCCCCAACTTTCCTGCGAGCACACCATGGGCGGTTTGAGCATCTGGCATTGGATCATCGTGCTGGTGGTCGTGTTGCTCGTCTTCGGCACCAAGCGCCTGCGCAACGCGGGTCAGGACCTGGGCGAAGCGGTCAAGGGTTTCAAGAAGGGCATGAAGGACGACGACAAGCCGGCTGGCCAGTTGAACGACCAGTCGCGCACCGATGAGTCCAGCGCCGCCAAAGAGCGCGACCGCGACGCCAACTGATCCGGCGGGACGCCCGCCGCGACCATGTTCGATATCGGTTTCAGTGAACTGCTGGTCATCGCGGTCGTCGCGCTGATCGTGCTGGGTCCCGAACGCCTGCCCAAGGCGGCGCGCTTCGCCGGCCTGTGGGTACGCCGTGCGCGGGCACAGTGGTACTCGGTCAAGGACGAGCTGGAGCGCGAGCTCGCCTCCGAGGAACTGAAGCGCAACCTCAAGGACGCCCAAGACGCCTTGCGTGATACCGAACAGCGCATCCGCGACAGCACGCGGGAAACCGAACAGCAGTTCGAAGACGTCCGCCAGGCCGCGCGGGATGACGCCAAGGCACTGCGCGACGACGTCGAATCCGCGATCACGCCCCCGGCGCTGGCGAAGCCGTCGGCAGCCATCGCGGAGCCGGCGCCCGAGCCGACCCTTGCGCCCGTAGAGGACGCCCCGGTCGATGCACCGGAAGCTGGCACCACCGCCGACCTGTTCCCGCCGAAGGAGACGCGATGAACCGCGAGTCCTCGGGTCAGGAGGCCGAAAGCAGCCTGATGGAACACCTGCTGGAGCTTCGCACGCGACTGATGCGCGGACTCGCGGGCACCGGCCTCATCCTGCTCGCGCTGCTGCCGTTCGTACGCCAGCTCTATGACCGCCTCGCCCAGCCGCTGATTTCCCAGCTGCCCGCCGGGCAGGCCACGCAGATGATCGCCAGCGACCCGACCTCCGGCTTCTTCGCGCCGATCAAGCTGGCGTTCTTCCTCGCCCTGTTCCTGTCTTCGCCGTGGCTGCTGTTCCAGGCGTGGAGTTTCGTCGCGCCCGGCCTGTACAGGCACGAGAAGCGGCTGGCGATGCCGTTGCTGGTGTCGGCCATCGTGCTGTTCTACGCGGGCTGCGCGTTCGCCTACTTCCTGGTGCTGCCCAGCGTGTTCCATGCGCTGACGGTGTTCACACCGGACATCGTGACGCTGGCGCCGGACCCGGCGAAGTACCTGGACTTCGTGATGGTGATCTTCCTGGCCTTCGGTGTCAGCTTCGAGCTGCCGGTGGCGCTGGTGATCATGGTGCTGCTGGGCTGGGTCACGCCGCAGCAGCTGCGCGAGGGCCGCGGCTACGCCATCGTCGGCGTGTTCGTCATCGCCGCGCTGATCACGCCACCGGATGTGGTGTCGCAGCTGATGCTCGCGATTCCGATGTGCCTCTTGTATGAGGTCGGCATCATCGCGGCGGGCTGGCTGAAGCCGAAGGAACAGCCCGCTTCGTAGGGTGGGCCTCGGCCCACCGATCTTCGAGGCTCAGACCTCGATCCGCGTCGACGCGCCCGGCCCAGCCGCCGTATCCGTACCGGCACCGAGCATCTGCTGCCATGCCGCGTAGGCCGCGCCGGCCAGTACCGGCATCACGACCGCCATCAGGGTGAACTGCCAGAGCCCCATCGCGATGGTGCCGCCGACGGCCAGCGCCAGGATCGAGGCCACCAGCAGCGAGCCCATGCCGACGGCGAAGATGGCGATGCCGGCCAGCAGGTAGAACACCAGCATCGCGGTCCAGTTCTGCACGCAGGCGCGCAGGCTGTTGCGCATGGCGTCCATGACGTGCGCGCCGGAGAACAGGATCTGCGGCGATGCGATGAACGTCATCCACTTCACCGCCACGAAGACGACGGTCACCAGCAACAACCACAGCAGCAGGCGACCGGCCGGCAAGCCTTCCACTAACGAAGGATCCGGCTGGCCACCGGCGGCCGCGATGGTCTGCATCTTCTGGTAAACGTCGGCCAGGTGCTGCAGCTGTTCGGTGCCCACCATCACGAACAGCAGCGCCCCCATGACCAGCGCCGCCAGCAGTTGCGGCAGCAGCGTAGCCAGCAATGCGGGCGCATGGCCGTCACGGACGGGCTGCAGCAGGTTCGACGGTTGTGCCGTGCGCCCCTCGTCCACTTCGCGCACGGCCCAGAGCATGCCCGCGAAGAACAGCGGCCCCGCCAGCACCAGCAGGAACTGCATGGCCAGCGTCATCGCCGGCACTGTCACCGCCACCAGCGCCACAACCATCGACAACAGACCCCAGAGTACCGCCAGCGTCGCGAGCGGCACGGGCGCGCGCTTCAGCAGGGCGAAGCCCGCCAGCAGCCATTCTGCGCCCGCACTGGCCGGCACCTTGTTGATCGTCGACATCGGGGTTCTCTGGGAGAGGTACAGCAGGAGGACTCAGCGCGCGTGCAGGCCACGCGCATGGCGGACGAACCGCCGCAATAGTTTGCGGGCTTGCGGCGCCGCCGTCACGCTGCGGGCGATCGTGCCCGGGCAGCGGCCTTCGCTACGCAGGTGCTCGGCACGCGCATGCACGTAGCCGCGCATGTGGTGGGTGGCGAATTCGGGGTGGAACTGCACGCCCCAGGCGCGGTCGCGCCAGCGGAACGCGTGACAGTCGTCCTGCTCGGAGCGCGCCAGCACGGTGGCGCCTTCCGGCGGCCGCGCCACGGTCTGCACGTGGGTGGCGTGGGCGGTGAATTTCAGCGGCAATGCCGAGAACAGCGGATCGTCCTGCGCATGCGGGTGCAGGTCGATGTGGACGGTGCCGGATTCGCGCCCGGCCGGGTTGTAGGCGACTTCGCCACCGAGGGCATGCGCCAGCAACTGGTGGCCATAGCAGATGCCCAGCAGCGGCAGGCCTTCGTGGGCGGCATCGCGCAGCCACTCGGCGCTGCGTTCGCTCCAGTCGGCACGGTCGGTGACCATCGCAGCGGAGCCGCTGACGATGACACCGGCAAACCCTTCGCGCGAAGGCAGCGTATCGCCGCGCTCGACATTCGCCACCACGGTCTCGTCCGCTTCCAGTCCGGCGGCCACGCGGATCCAGTGCGGGAAGCCGCCATAACGCCGCATCGAACGCACCGGCTGGCCGGTTTCGACGATGAGGAAAGGGGCGTTCACGGGCATATCCACGACGGCGTCAAACAGGCAAAAAGCGGCGGAAGGACAAGGGCTTGCCCGTATACTAGCCCGCTTTTCCGCAGTGCACGATGACGCGATGGCCGGACAAACCATTTCACCGGTAACCACCTTCCAGGGCCTGAGCTTCCAGGCCCTGATCCAGACCCTGAACCAGTACTGGGCCGACCAGGGCTGCGTACTGATCCAGCCGCTGGACCTGGAAGTCGGCGCCGGCACCTTCCACCCCGCGACCTTCCTGCGTGCGCTGGGACCGGAACCGTGGAATGCCGCCTACGTGCAGCCGAGCCGCCGCCCCACTGACGGCCGGTACGGCGACAACCCCAACCGGCTGCAGCGTTACTACCAGTACCAGGTGGTGATGAAGCCGAACCCCGACAACCTCCAGGAGCTGTACCTGGGCTCGTTGAAGGCGCTGGGCATCGACCCGCGCGTTCACGACCTGCGCTTCGTCGAGGACAACTGGGAATCGCCGACGCTCGGTGCCTGGGGCCTGGGCTGGGAAGTCTGGTTGAACGGCATGGAAGTCACCCAGTTCACCTACTTCCAGCAGGCTGGCGGGCTGGAATGCCGCCCGGTGCTGGGCGAGATCACCTACGGCCTCGAGCGCCTCTGCATGTACCTGCAGAACGTCGACAACGTCTACGACCTGGTGTGGACGGTCGGCCCGCAGGGCGTGGTGAAGTACGGCGACGTCTACCACCAGAACGAGGTGGAACAGAGCACGTACAACTTCGAGCACGCCGACGTGGAGGAACTGTTCCACCGCTTCGATGCCTGCGAGAAGGAAGCGTTGAAGCTGGTCGACGTGGGTCTGCCCCTGCCCGCCTACGAGCAGGTCTGCAAGGCCAGCCACAGCTTCAACCTGCTGGACGCGCGCCGCGCGATCTCCGTCACCGAGCGCCAGCGCTACATCCTGCGCGTGCGCAAGCTGGCGCAGGCGGTGGCTGAGGCGTACTACGCGCAGCGCGAGAAGCTGGGCTTCCCGGGCGTGAAGAAAGAAACCGCTTAAAGCCCCTCTCCCGCAGGGAGAAGGGAACAACTCAAGGTTGCATGTACATGAGCGAACAAAAATCCCTGCTGATCGAACTGGGCACCGAAGAGCTGCCGGTCAAGGCGCTGCCGGGCCTGGCGCAGGCCTTCTTCGACGGCGTGACCGTGGCGCTGGAGAAGCGCGGCATCGGTTTCGAGCGTGGCGACGCCAAGCCGCTCTACACGCCGCGCCGCCTCGCCGTGCTGCTGCCTGCCGTGGACGTGGAACAGCCGGAGCAGACGTCCGAAGTGCTGGGCCCGTACCTCAACATCGCGCTGGACGCGAACGGCGCGCCGACCAAGGCGCTGGAAGGCTTTGCCACGAAGTCCGGCATCGACTGGACGCAGCTGGAACGCACCACCGACGGCAAGGGCGAGCGTTTCGTCCATCGCGCGGTGAAGCCCGGCGCACAGACCGCCGACCTGCTGGCCGACATCGTGCGCGACGCGCTCGCCGGCATGCCGATCCCCAAGCCGATGCGCTGGGGCGACCACGACTACGCCTTCGCACGGCCGGTGCACTGGCTGGTGCTGCTGCTGGGCAAGGACGTGGTGCCGGCCGAGGTGCTGGGCGTGACGTCCGACCGCATGAGCCGCGGCCATCGCTTCGAGCACGACAAGCCGGTGTGGATCAACGACCCTGACGACTACGTCATCGCGCTGGAAGGCGCGAAGGTGCTGGTCGACCCCGACGCCCGCCGCGCGCGCATCGTGGCCGAGGTGCACAAGGCGGCCGAGCAGGCCGGCGGCAGCGCGCGCATCACCGACGACAACCTGGAGCAGGTGGTCTGCCTGACCGAGTGGCCGGCGGCGGTGCTGTGCAGTTTCGAAGCCGCCTTCCTGGCCGTGCCGCAGGAAGCGCTGATCGAGACGATGGAGATCAACCAGAAGTTCTTCCCGGTGCTCAGCGACGGCGGCAAGCTGACCGAGCACTTCATCGGCATCGCCAACATCGAATCGCAGAACGTCGGGGAAGTACGCAAGGGCTACGAGCGCGTGATCCGCCCGCGCTTCGCCGATGCGAAGTTCTTCTTCGACGAGGACCTGAAGCAGGGCCTCGCATCGATGGGCGACGGCCTGAAGACCGTCACTTACCAGGCCAAGCTGGGCAGCGTCGCCGACAAGGTCGCGCGCGTGGCCGCGCTGGCGGAAACCATCGCAACGCAGGTCGGTGCCGATCCCGCGCAGGCACGTCGTGCCGCGACACTGGCGAAGAACGACCTGCAGTCGCGCATGGTCAACGAGTTCCCCGAACTGCAAGGCATCGCGGGCCGCCACTACGCGCTTGCCGCCGGCGAGCCGAAAGAGATCGCGCTGGCCATCGACGAGGCCTACCAGCCGCGTTTCGCCGGCGACGACATCGCGCTGTCGCCACTGGGCAAGGTGCTCGCCATCGCCGAGCGCCTGGACACGCTGGCCGGCGGTTTCGCCGCGGGCCTGAAGCCGACCGGCAACAAGGACCCGTTCGCGCTGCGGCGTAATGCGCTGGGCTTGGCGCGGACGGTGATCGAGAGCGGGTTCAACCTAGATTTGAATGAGTTGATCCGCTTTGCTTCAGGCAAGGTCCTTGAGCAAATCATGGCGATGCGCGAATCTGACCGAGCAGCAGCAAAAGCCCACGCTGAAAGCAAAGGCGTGCCCATCAATGAGGTTGTTTGGGCACAGCTCGCGTCCTTGAGTGAGGTCGGCTATGAGGAAATTTATCCCTTCATCCTCGACCGCCTGCGCGGCTACTACGCCGACAAGGGCGTGCCCGCCGCGCACTTCACCACGGTGGCGGAACTGAAGCCGGCCTCGCTGTACGACTTCGACACGCGCCTGGATGCGATCGGTACCTTCGCCACGCTGCCGGAGGCCGAGGCGCTGGCCGCGGCCAACAAGCGCATCGGCAACATCCTGAAGAAGGCCGACATCGCCATCCCGCACGTGATCGACCGTGCGCTGCTGACCGATCCGGCCGAAAGCGCACTGGCCGAAGCGGTGGAAGCCGTGCTCGGCGAGACCGACGAAGCGCTGCATCACCATGACTACGTCACCGTGCTGAACCACCTCGCCCGCCTGCGCCCGCAGGTCGATGCGTTCTTCGACGGCGTGATGGTCAACGCGGACGATCAGGCGGTGCGCGCCAACCGCCTGGCCCTGCTCAAGCGCCTGGCCGACCGCTTCCGCGCGGTGGCGGCGATCGAGCATCTGTCGAGCTGAGTTGGGTTCCCTTCTCCCCGCACGCGGGGCGAGGGCGTATTCCGCATGCGGTGACCGACGGGTCGCGTGAACCGCGAGCTGAAATACGCGCCCACCCTTCACCCCGCTTAACCCGCACCGGGTATCCTTCGCGCATGCGTCGAATCCCCCGCTTCGCCACCGCCCTGTACCTGTTTGTCGCCACCGCGCCCGCGTGGGCGGCGACCACAGTGGAGAAGGTGGAGGTCGTAGGGCTTGATGACGAGTTGATGGTCGAGAACATCAACGCCGCGCTGTCGCTGAACGACTCGCTCGGCAAGCGATTGGGTGAATCGCGGCTGGAATACCTGCTTGGCGAAGCAGTTGCCGAGACGCGCGAAGCGCTGGAACCCTTCGGCTACTACTCGCCTACCGTCACCCTCGGCGCGCCCCGTACCGAAGGCGCGGACAATGAAACGCTGACGGTGACGGTGCGGGTGGCGCTTGGCGAACCGGTGCGCGTGCGCCAGCGCGACCTCTCCATCGACGGCGAAGGCGGCGACGACCGCTACCTGAAGGAAGACCTGGCGTCGTTCGCACCAAAGGTCGGCGACGTCTTCGATCACACCACATACGAAGCGAGCAAGCTGGCCATCGTGCGGCGCCTGGCCGATCGCGGCTACTTCGATGCCGACTTCACCCACCGCCGCGTCGAGGTCACGCGCGCCGACCACGCCGCCGACATCGCACTGGGCTGGGTCAGCGGCATCCGCTACGACATGGGCGTCACCACCTTCCACCAGGACAAGTTCAACCCGGGCCTGCTGGAGAAGCTGGTGTACTGGGAAGAAGGCAGCTACTTCCACCAGGGCAAGCTGGACCGTCTGCGCGAATCGCTGGTGGGCCTGGACTATTTTTCCAGCATCGACATCCAGGCCAATCCGGACAAGGCCGAGGACGGCCGCGTGCCGATCGACGTGAAGCTGGAACTGGCCAAGCGCGACATCTACACCGCCGGCCTCAGCTACGGCACCCAGAGCGGCCCCGGCATCCGTCTGGGGCTGGACCGCCGCTACGTCAACTCGCGCGGACACAAGCTGTCCACGTTCCTGGACTACGCGCAGAAGCGCAAGACGCTGCTGACGCAGTACCGCATTCCCGCGTTCAAGTGGCTGGACGGCTGGTACACCCTCGGCGTGCAGGCCAGCGACGAGCAGACCGACTACATCGACCTGCGCCATGTCGAGTTGACCGGCAGCCGCAGTGGCCAGGTCAGCGAGGACTGGACCGCCATCGCCTCGATCCATTCGCTGCGCGAGCGCTGGCGCTACGTCGAGAACGATCCGCTCACGGGCCTGCCGGATACCACCGTGCAGTACGCCACCTTCAGCTATCCCTCGCTGCGCGCGGACTACACCAACACGCCCATCGGCTCGAACCGTCCCGACCAGCTGGCCGGTTCCATCCTGCTGCGCGGTGGCCTGGACGGTGCGGGATCGGACGCCAACTTCCTGCAGTTCCACATGCGCGCGCGCTGGTCGCAGCGCTACAAGACCAACAGCTCGCTGATCGTGCGCGGCGAGTACGGCCACACGTTCACCAGCTCGCTGGTGGCGATGCCGCCGTCGCTGCGCTTCTTCGCCGGCGGCGACCGCAGCATCCGCGGCTATGCGTGGCGCGAAGTCGGTCCGCGCCGCGGCGACTACGCGCTCGGCGCGAAGAACGTGCTGACCAGCAGCGTCGAGTACGAGTTCTATCCGAAGGGCGGCCCGTACGGCGGCGCGGTGTTCGTCGACACCGGCAGCGCCTTCGATGGCACGCGCCCCGATCTCAGCACCGGCATCGGCGTCGGCTTGCGCTGGCGCTCGCCGGTGGGACCGGTGCGGCTGGACGTGGCGCACGGCCTGAACGATCCGGATTCCAGCTTCCAGATCTACCTGAACATCGGGACGGATCTGTGAGGAAGCACAAGCTCCCCGACAACCTCACGCCCGAAGAGCGCGACGCGCGCATCGCCGAACTGCGCGCCCGCCGCAAGGCACGCATGCGCACGCTGGCGATCCGCAGCGCCATCGGCACCGGCGTGCTCACCGTGCTGTTGTGCATCGGCCTGTACTGGCTGCTGCAGACCGTCGCGGGTCGCGATGTGCTGCTGGCGCAGATCAAGGCGCGCCTGCCGGCGGACGCCTCGTTGAACTACCGAGAGGCCGAAGGCCCCATCGCCGGCCCGCTGACGCTGCGCGGCGTGGACTTCCGCTGGGACAAGATCCGCTTCACCGCCGACGAGGTGTACCTGGAGCCGGACCTGCGACCCCTGCTCGGCAAACGCCTGCGCCTGGATGTGCTGAAACTGCGCGGCGCGATGCTGGACGTGCCGGAAAGCGACGAGCCCTTCGCGTTGCCGCAGTGGCCCGACCTGCTGCCGCAGATCGAGATGCCGCTGGCGATCCAGGCCGATGCACTGGAGATCGACCGCTTCCTGGTCCGGCAGGGCGGCCAGCCGGTCATCGACATCACGCGCGCCACCGGCGGCATCGACATCGGCAACGGCTACGTGATCGCCGAGACGCTGGCCATCGCCAGCGACCGTGGCGCCTTCGGCGTGCACGGCCGCTATGCGCCGCGCGACGGCTATGCCACCGACCTCACCGCCACCGGCGTGTTTCCCGCGACGCTTGGCCGCACGCCCGCGCGCATCGGCCTGGTGGCGCGCGGCAACCGTGCCCGCATGAACGTCGGCGTATCCGGTGCCGCCCCCGCGCCGCTGCGCGCCACCCTCACGCTGCGCGGCGAAACGAAACCGACCTGGAACTTCGCCGCGAAGACCGAAGCGCTGGACCTGTCGCTGCTGGGCGTGATGGACGACAGCACGCCGGTCTCGTTCGACCTCGTCGCCAAAGGTGCGGGCGGTGCCGCCGACCTGCAGGGCAAGGTGCAGCAGGGCGATATCGCCGTGGTCATCGAGCCCTCGCATGCGCGCATCGACGGTGAAGTGCTGACCGTGGAACCGTTGGCGATCCGCGCGTTCGATGGCTATGCCTCGCTGCGCGGCCGCGCCGACTTCACCGTGCCGGAGAACCCCGAGTTCCGTTTCGCCGTCAACGCGCGCGGACTGCGCTGGGGCACCGAAGCGGACAGTATGATCGGCGCCGAAGGCGATTTCGGCCTCGCCGGCAAACTGGAAGCGTGGGCGGCCATCGGCAAGGCCACGCTGACGCGCGGCGACGACAGCGCACTGCTCGAATTCAACGGCAGCGGCAATGCCGAGCGCGCGCAGTTGCAGACACTGCGCGCCACCATGCCGACCGGCACGCTGGACGCCACCGGCACCGTCGGTTGGTCGCCCGTGCTGGACTGGGATGTCACCGCCACGCTCGCAGGCTTCGATCCCGGTTACTTCGCGGCGGGCTGGAACGGCAATGTATCCGGCCAACTCGCGTCGAAGGGCAAGCAGCGCGAAGACGGCCTGTTCCAGGGCACGCTGGACGTACCGAAGCTTGCCGGCCGCCTGCGCGACCGGCCGCTGGACGCACGCGGCACGTTCGCGCTGGACGGCGACAACGGCGAAGGCGACCTTGCGTTGTCGCTGGGCGGCAGCCGCGTCACCGCGAAGGGCAAGGTCGGCGACACGCTGGACGTCGACGCCACGTTCCGCCCGTTCAACCTGGCCGACCTGCTGCCCGATGCAAGCGGCACGCTCGCCGGCACGCTCAGCCTGACCGGCGCGCGCACCGCGCCGAACATCGATGCGGATCTCGGCGGCGAGAACCTGCGCTGGAACGACTGGAGCGCTGGCGCGATCAGTCTGCGCGGTCGACTGCCGTGGCGCAGCGGCAGCGGCGAACTGGTGATGCAGGGCAGCGCCATCGGCGTGGGCACCGTGCTGGACACCGTCAGCCTCACGGCGCGTGGCGCGGTGGAGGACCTGCGCGTCGACGGCGATGCACGCAATGCGATGGGCGCGGTGGCGTTGTCGGGCAGCGCGCAGAAGCGCGGCGCCAACTGGCAGGGCACGCTGGATGCGCTGCGCATCGCGCCGTCGAAGGGCAACCCGTGGACGTTGCGGCAGCCGGCGCGTTACGCGCAGAACGGCGCCAACTGGACGCTGTCGGAAAGCTGCCTGGGCTCGGACATCGGCGGCGCGCTGTGCGCCAGCGCCAACTGGCCGCGGCAAGGCCTGGACGTCCGCGGCGAAGCGCTGTCGCTCGCCCTGGTGCAACCGTGGCTGCCACCCAGCGATGGGCGCCCGCTGACGCTGCGTGGCGAGTTCACGCTGGACGCCACGCTGCGCCCCGCCAGCAATGCATGGCAGGGCGAAGTTCACCTGGCCTCGCTCGATGGTGGCCTGAAGATGGGCGCCACGGCCCACGGCGAAATCATCCGCTACGACAACTTCACCCTCGACGTCGACTTCACGCCACAGCGCATCCAGGGCCGCCTCGGCACCGGCTTCAAGGGCGATGGCTATGTCGACGCCACCTTCAACACCGGCTGGGATGCGTTCGCGCCGTTGAAGGGCGACCTGTACTTCAACAACTCGCGCCTGTTCTGGCTGGAACTGTTCTCGCCGGACCTCGTGCGTCCGCAAGGCAAGCTGGCCGGCCACATCGGTGTCGCCGGCACACGCGGCCGTCCGCTGCTGAGCGGCGAAGCCACACTGGCCGAATTCACCGGCGAACTGCCCGCGCTCGGCGTGTCGCTGGCCGACGGCAGCGCGGAGCTGGTCGCGTTGTCCGATGGCAGCGCGCGCATCAATGGCAGCATGAAGACCGTCTCGTCGACCGGTGGCACCGGCGCCGGTGGCGTGCTCAACGTGGCCGGCACGCTGGGCTGGAACAACGACACCACGCCGCTGCAGTTCCAGGTGCGCGGCGACAACGTGCTGGTCGCCGACACCACCGACCTGCGCGCGGTCGCATCGCCGAACGTCCAGGTGGGCTTCGCCGACAACACCATCCAGGTCCGCGGCGAGGTCGGCATTCCGTCTGCCACGATCGACGTGGAGAAACTGGACGATGGCGTGTCCGCATCGGAAGACGTGGTGATCCTCGATCCCGTCGATCCCGAACGCGCGCCCAGTTCGCGGCTGGACCTGGACCTCGCGCTCAAGGTCGGAGACCAGGTCAACCTGAAGGGCTACGGTCTGGAAGGCACACTGGCCGGCACGCTGCGCGTGCGCTCGCAACCCGGCCGCGAAATGCTGGGCACGGGTCGCCTCGACGTCGACGGGCGCTACGAGGCTTACGGGCAGAAGCTGCGCATCACCCGCGGCGAGCTGACCTGGAGCAACAACGC
The DNA here is from genome assembly GCF_001556105.1 of Pseudoxanthomonas mexicana. Taxonomy (GTDB): domain Bacteria; phylum Pseudomonadota; class Gammaproteobacteria; order Xanthomonadales; family Xanthomonadaceae; genus Pseudoxanthomonas_A; species Pseudoxanthomonas_A mexicana_A. The sequence goes on from NZ_LSIF01000036.1 coordinate 48,327, forward strand.
CGTTTCCGATCCGCGCATCAACATCCGCGCCGAGCGCGAGGTGGTCAGTGCCGGCGTCACCGCCGGCATCGACGTCACGGGGCGCGCCAGCCAGCCGCGCGCGCGCGTCTGGTCGAATCCGTCGATGGCCGAATCCGAAGCCCTCGCCTACCTCGTGCTGGGCCGCGCGCTCAACACCGCCAGCAGCGACGAAAGCCAGCGCATCAACGCGGCTTCCTCGGCCCTCGGCGCAGGCGCCGGCCTGCTCGCATCCCAGCTTGGCGCGAAGATCGGCCTGGACGATGCCGGCGTACTGGAATCGCGCACGCTGGGAGGCTCGGTGTTCGGCGTGGGCAAGTACCTGTCGCCGAAGCTGTACGTCAGCTACGGCGTGTCGATGGTCGGTTCCGGCTCCGCGGTCACGCTGAAGTACCTGCTGCGCAAGGGCTTCGACGTGGAAGTGGAGTCCAGCACCATCGAGACGCGCGGCTCGGTCAACTGGCGCAAGGAAAAGTAGGCGTGCCGCCGTCGCTGACGGCACGCCGCCTGCCGGCCCAGGGCATCTGCACCCCTGTCGCGACTGCACCTGCGGACGCCGTGCGACACCTGGCCGCGATGCAGGCGCAGGACTACCACGCCGCGCTGTGGGCGGTCGGTCTGCGCACGGAAGACGCGACACGGGAGCAGGTCGAAGATGCCATCGCGCGCGGCGAGATCGTGCGCACCTGGCCGATGCGGGGCACGCTGCACCTGCTGGCCCGCGACGACGTGCGCTGGATGGTGGCGCTGCTGGCGCCGCGGGTGCAGGCCGCGAACGCAGCACGCATCGCACGCGACTTCGGCTTCGACGCGCCCACGCTGGCGCACGGTCGCCACGTGATCGAACAGGCGCTGGCGGGCGGTGCGCCGATGTCGCGCACGGCGCTGTACGCGCGAATGGAGGCGGCAGGCATCGCCAGCAACGGACAGCGCGGCCTGCACCTGCTGAACTGGCTGGCACACGAGAGCGTGATCTGCCAGGGCCCGAGGCATGGCAAGCAACCGACGTTCGTGCTGCTCGATGCGTGGATACCGGCCGCTTCGTCGCTCATGCGCGACGAGGCGCTGCATCGGCTGGCGCTGCGGTACCTGCAAGGCCATGGACCCGCGACGGTCGACGATCTCGCCTGGTGGTCCGGACTGACGCGGAAGGACGCACGGCAGGCGTTGCAGTCGGCGGCGTCCACGCTCGAGCAGGACACGCACGACGGCGTCACCTGGTGGTGGCGCCCCGATGCGCCCGCGGCTTCGCGCTCGCGCGCCGTGCACCTGCTGCCCGCGTTCGACGAATACCTGATCGGTTACCGCGACCGCACGCCGGTGTTGGACGCGGCGCAGACGCGACGCATATTCAGCGTCAACGGCCTCGTGGCCGCCACGGTGATCATCGAGGGACGTGTGGCGGCTGCATGGAAGCGCGGGGCCGCGGGTGGCGACGAGGTCGTGCTCGATCCGCTGCGCGCGCTGGACGACGTCGAACACGCCGGCATCCGCCATGCGGCGCAGCGTTGGCGGCGCTTCCTCGGCGACGCGGACTGACCACGCGACACAGGCCGTCATTGCCGCACCGCGGCAGGCCCGATATCGTCACCGTCTTCCTTGTTCCCGCTGGATGCCGACCATGCGCCACCGACTTTCGACATCCGCCCTCGCCTTGGGCGTGGCCCTGTCCCTGCCCGCCCACGCCGACGAAGGCATGTGGATGCCGTCGCAACTGCCGCAGCTGGCCAAGACGCTGCGCGACGCCGGCTTCAAGGGCGACCCGAAGACGCTGGCCGACGTCACCGCCGCCCCGCTGAGCGCGGTGGTGCGCGCGGGCGGCGGCACCGGCGCATTCGTCTCGCAGGACGGCCTTATCCTGACCAACCACCACGTCGCCTATGGCGTGATCCAGTACAACAGCAAGCCCGCGCACAACCTGATCGACGATGGCTTCGTCGCCGCCGACCGCGCGGCTGAGTTGCCCGCGAATCCGGATTTCCGCGTGCTGGTCACGGTCGGCTACGACAAGGTCACCGACACAGTGCTGAAGGAGACCGCCGGCAAGACCGGGCGCGCCTACTTCGACGCGGTGGACCGCGCCAGCAAGGCCATCGTCGCCGACTGCGAAGCCAAGGGCGGCGTGCGCTGCAGCGTCGCCAACATGTACTACGGCACCGACTTCTACCGCATCACCCAGCTGGAGCTGCGTGACATCCGCCTCGTCTACGCGCCGCCCCGCGCGATCGGCAACTACGGCGACGAGATCGACAATTTCATGTGGCCGCGCCACACCGGCGATTTCACCCTGCTGCGCGCCTACGTCGGCAAGGACGGCAGGCCCGCGCCCTACAGTCCCGACAACGTGCCCTACCGCGCACCCGCGCACCTGACGCTGGCGAAGGACGGTCCGAAGACCGGCGACTACGCGATGCTGGCCGGCTACCCCGGCATCACCTACCGCCATCGCACGGCCGCCGAGTTCGAAGAACAGATCATCTGGACGCTGCCCACGCGCGTGGCGGTGTTCGACCAGCTGATCGACGTGGTGGAAGCCGCGGGCGCCAAGGATGCCGATGCGAAGACGTGCTATGCCGCGCAGCTGCAGTCGCTGAAGAACCAGCGCAAGCGCGCCGCTGGCGAACTGGAAGGCCTGCGCCGCAGCGACGCGGCGCGCGTGCGTGCAGACGACGAACGCGGCATGCTGGCCACGGCGGCAGCCGCCAAGGAACGCGCCGACATTGATGCGCTGGCTGCTTCGATCGCCGGCGGTTCGGCGATGCGCGAACGCGAACTGCTGCTCACCCTGTTCGGCGCGCAATCGCAGCTGATGCGCGCGGCCATCACGCTGGAGCGCCTGCGCGTGGAATCGGCCAAGCCGGACGCGGAACGCGAGAGCGGCTTCCAGGCGCGCGACCACGCCATGATCGAAGGCATCCTGAAGCAGGTGCAGCGGCGCTACTCGCCCGAGGTGGAGAAGGCGCTGCTCACCGTCCTGCTGACGCGTTACCAGCAATTGCCGGACGCGCAGCGCCTGCCCGCCTTCGATACCGCGTTCGGACGCACGCCTGCCGCACTCAAGCAGGCCCTCGACACGCTATACGCCGGTACGAGACTCGGCGACGAAGCCGAGCGCCTGTCGCGCTTCGCGGCAGCGCGCGAAGGCAAGCCGCTGGCCACCGATCCGCTGATCGCACTGGCGGCGACGTTGGTGCCCGTGCAACTGACGCTGGAGAACGAACGCAAGACGCGCGAAGGCGAGCAGCTGCGTCTGCGCCCGGCCTACATGCGCGCGCTGTTCGCCTGGCGCCAGCAGCAGGGACGCGCGCTGTATCCGGACGCCAACGGCACCCTGCGGGTGAGCTTCGGCAAGGTCGACGGCTTCTCGCAGCGCGACGGCGTGGAGTACACGCCAGTGACGACCGTGGCCGGTATCGTCGAGAAGAACACCGGCACCGTGCCGTTCGATGCGCCCAAGCCGCTGCTGGACGCCATCGCCAAGGGCGGTTTCGCGGACACGGAGGATCCTGCACTGAAGACGCAGACGGTCAACTTCCTCACCAACCTGGACACCACCGGCGGCAACTCCGGCTCGCCCGTGCTCAACGCGCGCGGCGAACTGATCGGCCTGAACTTCGACAGCAACTGGGAGTCGGTCAGCGCCAGCTGGATGTTCGACCCGCGCTACAAGCGTGCCGTGCACGTCGACATGCGCTACCTGCGCTGGCTGATGGGCAAGGTGTATCCGGCGCCGCACCTGTTGAAGGAAATGGGCGCGCAGTGACGCCCGACGACGACCCGCACCCCATCGAGCCCGAGCCGCCGCTACCGAGCGACTGCTGCAACAGCGGCTGCCCGATCTGCGTGCACGACCTGTACACGGAACAGCTGCAGCACTACCGCGAGCAGCTGGCGGCGTGGAAGGCGCGGCATCCGGGTTCCCAATAAGCGCGCCGTTGTGGGAGCGACGTGAGTCGCGAAGAAACATCCAGATTCAAGGTGCGGCCGTTGGAGGCGAAGGCTCCTTACGGCCGGACGACGCTTGATCGCGACTTACGTCGCTCCCACAACCGCGTCGCTCGGCTTACGCCACGCGCGTGCGGCGCGCGCGCTCCAGGTGCACCAGCAGCAGCGAGATGGCGGCAGGCGTCATGCCGGGGATACGCTGCGCCTGGCCGATGGTCTCGGGCTGCACGCGATCGAGCTTCTGCTGCACTTCGGCCGACAGGCCACGCACGCCGGCGAAGTCGAAACCGGCCGGGATCGGCGTGGATTCGTTGCGCTGCTGGCGTTCGATCTCGTCGCGCTGGCGATCGAGGTAGCCGGCGTACTTCACGCCGATCTCCACCTGCTCGGCGACCTGCGCATCATCCACGGCGGGACCGATGGACGGCACCGACATCAGCCTGGCGTAGTCCAGCTCCGGACGCTTGATCAGGTCCAGCACGTTGGTCTCGCGGCTGACCTGCACGCCGAGCGTGTCGGCGACCTCGCGGCCCAGCGCGTTCGCCGGCGTGGCCCACAGCGCGCGCAGGCGGCCGGTCTCGCGTGCGATGGCCTCGCGCTTGGCCTCGAAGCGCTGCCAGCGCGCGTCGTCGACCAGCCCCAGCGTGCGGCCGGGTTCGGTGAGGCGCAGGTCGGCATTGTCCTCGCGCAGCTGCAGCCGGTATTCGGCGCGGCTGGTGAACATGCGGTACGGCTCCTTGGTGCCGTGCGTGATCAGGTCGTCGACCAGCACGCCGAGATAGGCTTCGTCGCGGCGCGGCGACCACGCCTCCTTCTGCTGCACGAAACGGGCGGCGTTGAGTCCGGCGAGCAACCCCTGCGCGGCAGCTTCTTCGTAGCCGGTAGTGCCATTGATCTGACCCGCGAAGAACAGGCCGGCGACCGCCTTCGTCTCCAGCGATGCCTTCAACCCACGCGGATCGAAGAAGTCGTATTCGATGGCGTAGCCCGGGCGCGTGATATGCGCGCTTTCCATGCCACGGATGCTGCGCACCAGCGCCAGCTGCACGTCGAACGGCAGCGAGGTGGAAATGCCGTTCGGATAGATCTCGGCGACGTCGAGGCCTTCCGGCTCGACGAAGATCTGGTGGCTGGCCTTCTCGGCGAAGCGCACCACCTTGTCTTCGATGGACGGGCAGTAGCGTGGACCGATGCCTTCGATCTGGCCGGAATACATCGGCGAACGATGCAGCGCGCCACGGATGATCTCGTGCGTCTGATCGCTGGTGTGCGTGATCCAGCACGACACCTGGCGCGGATGGTCGGCCACGCTGCCCATGAACGACATCACCGGCAACGGATCATCGCCCGGCTGCTCTTCCATCACCGAATAGTCGAGCGAACGGCCATCAATGCGCGGCGGCGTGCCGGTTTTCAAGCGATCGACGACGAACGCGCCTTCGCGCAACCGCGCAGCGAGCGCCGTTGCGGGCGGATCGCCGGCGCGACCGGCGGCGTACTGCGTCTCGCCGACATGGATCTTGCCGGCGAGGAACGTGCCGGCCGTCAGCACGACGGCCGGCGCATGGAAGGTCAGGCCGGTCTGGGTGACCGCACCGCGCACGGTGCCGTTCTCGATGAGCAGGTCATCGACCGCGCCCTGGAACAGGGTCAGGTTGGGCTGCGCTTCCACTGCGCGCCGGATGGCACTGCGGTACAGCGCGCGATCTGCCTGGCAGCGCGTCGCGCGCACGGCAGGACCCTTCGACGCGTTGAGCGTGCGCCACTGGATGCCGGCGCGGTCGGCCGCCCACGCCATCACGCCGCCCAGCGCATCGATCTCCTTCACCAGGTGACCCTTGCCGATGCCGCCGATGGCCGGGTTGCAACTCATCGCACCCACCGTTTCCACGTTGTGCGTCAGCAGCAACGTGCGGGCACCGGCGCGCGCGGACGCGAGCGCGGCCTCGGTGCCGGCGTGGCCGCCGCCGATGATGATGACGTCGTAGTGGTGGAAGCTGGAACTCATGGCGAAGGTTCGGTGGCGAGTGCCCGTGGATGGGGCGGGTACGGACGAGGGGATCCGGCATGGCGATCCGGCAAAGTTGGCACGCTTCCTGCTGTATTCCCATGCACCCGTCGTGGCAAGCGACCAGGGGCGCCGGGTTGGTAATTGGAACAGGGGCCAGCCATGCGCACGCCGGGGATGCCGGGGGCCGGTAGTCGGGGGACTACCGGCCCCTTTTTTATGCGCGCAGGATACCAGAGCAAGAAAAAAAGCCCGGCAAAGCCGGGCTTTTTCGTTAGGCGCCGACGCCCGATGGGGCCGGAACAGGGGGGATCCAGATTTCCCCACCGGACGTCGACATTGAACCTTCAATTCCCGCTTACGTCAGAAAGCGACGCAACCGGTCAAATGATGTTCAACGCCTGCGGCAGCGGCAGGAGAGGGCGACGATTGGATCGGCCAAGGGGCGGATCAGCGCTCGTGCTGGCGGACGCCACCACCGTCACGTGGCGCGGGACGGGACGGTGGCGCCGGTCGCTCCATGCGGGGCGACGAGAACGGCCGCTCCGCACGCGGCGGCGGCGCCGCACGCTCCATGATCCTCGGCCGTTCGGCCGACCGCGGCATCGAGGGCGATGACATCACGCGCGGCGGACGGTAGCCACCTTCGCCCACGCGGGGCTGGCTGGGTGCCGGCGCCATGTGGCCAGGACGACCCGGGATCAGGGGCTGCGCCCCGCCCTCACGCCAACGGCCCGTCGAGTCACGCCACGGCGGCGGACGATTACCGCTTCCGCTGCTCGGTGGCGGATTGTTGTCGCCGGGGCGTGGGGGATGTGGTGGGCGCGGCGGGTAGTACGGATAGTGCGACCCGTAATAGCCGTAGTACGGGTAACCGGAATAGCCGCCGTAGCGGTAAGGACTACCATAGCCATAATTGCCGTACACGCCGCCACCGTAGTAGCCACCGTACGGATCCGAGTATTGCGTGCTCGGTCGGCCGTGGTAGTAGCCGCCCGGCGCGGTATCGCCCATGTAGTCATATGTCGCACAGCCACCGAGGGCCAGGCTGGCGAATGCGATGGTCAGTAATGATGTGCGCTTCATGGCGGAACCCCGTTACTCTGCAGCCGCAGCATCTGCCCGGGGCATTGAATCCGTGCTTAACCTGACCGGCAGCCGCGGCAGACGCGAGCGTGCACTCGCAGGCAAGGCTGAGCTCCCGGGTGATGCGCTAACCTTTCCGCATGCCGATGCCCCTGCCCACCTTCGACGACGTCCTCGCCGCCGCTGCGCGTATCGCCCCTCACGCCCATGCCACTCCGGTCCTGCGCTCCAGTGCGCTGGACGCGATGGCCGGCTGCGAGCTCCACTTCAAGGCGGAGCCGCTGCAACGGACCGGCGCCTTCAAGTTCCGCGGGGCCTGCAATGCGGTCTGGGCACTGGACGACGCCTCGGCGGCACGTGGCGTGGTGACGCACTCGTCGGGCAACCACGGTGCGGCCCTGGCGCTGGCGGCCCGTACCCGCGGGATCCCCTGCCACGTGGTTGTGCCGAAAGGCGCCAATGCGGCGAAGCTTGCGAACATCGCCCGCTACGGCGCGCACCTGCACACGTGCGAGGCGACCATCGATGCCCGCGAAGCCTCCGCCGCCCGCGTGCAGGCCGAGACCGGTGCCACCCTGATCCACCCCTACACCCATCCGCACGTGATCGCCGGCCAGGGCACCGCCGCGCTGGAACTGCTCAACGCACACGGACCACTGGAGGCCCTCGTGGCACCGGTCGGCGGTGGCGGCCTGCTGTCCGGCACGGCGATCACCGCCGCTGCCACCGCGCCGGGCTGCCGGATCGTCGGCGCTGAGCCGGAAGGCGCCGCCGACACTGCGGATTCCCTGGCCGCAGGCGAGCGCCGCATCGATTTCGTCCCCGATACCGTCTGCGACGGTCTTCGCGGCACGTTGGGCGAACCGAATTTCGCCCTGTTGCATGCACATCATGTCGAGGTCCTGACGATCCCCGACACCGAAACCCTGGCGGCCATGCGGCTGCTGTGGCAATGCCTGAAACTGCTGGTGGAACCGTCGTCCGCGATCGCGCTGGCGGCCGTGCTGCGGCACCGCGACCGCTTTGCCGGCCAGCACGTCGGTGTACTTCTGTCGGGCGGCAATGTCGACCTGGATGCATTGCCGTGGGAGCACGCCACATGAACACCCGGCGCCGGAAAACGAAGCGCGGCGTTTCGGCCTGGCTGTGGCGGCTGGTGCTGCTGGTGCTGCTCTGGCTGGTCGGTGTTGCCGCCTACATCGTCTGGGTCGGGCAGCGCGACGACGCCGCGCCCGCCGACGCGATCATCGTGCTTGGCGCCGCTGCCTACGACGCCAAGCCATCGCCGGTCTTCGAGGAACGCATCCGCCACGGCATCGACCTCTACAACCGCGGCCTGGCACCGACGCTGATCTTCACCGGCGGCTACGGCGGCACCGGTGCGCGCTTTTCGGAATCCCAGGTCGCGCGCCGTTACGCGATGCGCGAGGGTGTGCCGGAGAAGGCGATCCTGATCGAATCCCTCTCTCGCAACACCCACGACAACCTGCGCCAGGCCCGCATGCTGATGCAGCAGCACAAGCTGCACACCGTCATCATCGTCAGCGATCCGCTGCACATGGCGCGTGCACTGAGGATCAGCCGCAGCCTCGGCATCCGCGCCGTTGGTTCACCCACGCCCACCAGCCGCTTCCGCAGCTTCGCCACGCGCTGGCGCTTCCTGCTGCAGGAGGTCTATTTCTTCCATCGCGACCGGCTGACGCGCTGACGGCCTGGCGTATCATCGGGCGGTCGCACACCCCACGGGAATCCGCATGAAGATCGACGGCACGCGCCGGCAGGACCGCGCCACCGAACTCGTCCTCAACTACTACGCCGCGTTCAATCGCGGTGATTGGGAGAGCATGCTCGCGATGCTGAGCGACGACGTGGCGCACGATCTCAACCAGGGCGCGCGCGAAGTGGGTCGCGAGGCCTTCGCGGCCTTCCTCGGCCGCATGAACGCCAGTTACCGCGAACAGCTGCGTGACATCGTGGTGCTGGTCACGCAGGACGGCCAGCATGCGGCCGCCGAGTACATCGTGCATGGTGAGTACCACCACACCGACGAAGGCCTGCCGCCGGCGAACGGCCAGACCTACGTGCTGCCGGGCGGTGCGTTCTTCGATATCCGCGACGATCGCATCGCGCGCGTCACCAACTACTACAACCTGCAGGATTGGATCCGGCAGGTCGGCGGCTGACGCCGCCTCCCCCGCTTCACTCGCCGCGCCGGCGGATCGGGATCCTCGACAGCGGCACTGCCGCAATGTCTTCGCCCTGCTCCCGAATCGGCGCCCCCGGCGGCGGCGCCCACGCATGCGCGTAGATGACGTCCCACGTGCTCGGCAGCTTGCCATCCGCGCGCCGCAGCGGTTCGTACGCGGTCGCCGCGGCGGCGAACCGTGCGCGTCCGGTGAGGGTATGCCGACGGTGCTGCAGCGCATTGGTCGCCCCCATCGCGCGCAGCTCGCGCATCAGTGCCGGCAGGTCGTCGTAGGTCAGGGTGAAGCGGTCACGGTCTAGCACCGGATCGCGGAAGCCCGCCAGCATCAATGCATCACCGAACTGCGCGATCGGCGGGAACGGACTGACATGCGGGGTGTCGTCGGCCTGCGCGAACGCGTCGCGCAATTCCTGCAACGTCTCCGGACCGAAGGTCGAACACACCAGTAGACCGCCGGGCTTCAACACACGACGGAAGCCGTTGAACGTGGCGGGGAGATCGTCCACCCACTGCAGGCTGAGGTTGCAGAACAGCACGTCGACGCTGCCCTCCATCAACGGCAGTGCGCGCTGATCGGCGCAGACACGCTGGAACGGCTTCCACCACCCCGCCTGCTTCTTCGCTTCGCGCAGCATCGGCAGCGCCATGTCCAGTGCGATCACCTGCGCCTTCGGCCAGCGCTTGCGCATCGCCGCCGCCGCGTGCGCGGGGCCGCAGCCGACGTCCAGCACCACCTTCGGATCCGCTGCGTCCCGTCCCTGGCGCAGCGTCAGGTAATCCAGCGACTCCATCAGGCGCTTCTCGACCTCGTGCTGAAGCGCCGCCGCCGCGTCGTAGCCGGCGGCGGAGCGCGAGAAGGCGCGGCGGATATGGCGTTGGTCGAAGGTCATGCGGCTGCGCCTTGCGACAGCGACTGCATGAAGCGATCGACCTCGTCGGCGACGAGATCGGCGTGACCCAGGAACGGCGCGTGCCCGCCACCGGCAATCTCGATGAAGGTGGAACGCGGCGACATCGCGGCCGCCGCCTGCATCGCCTTCGACGGCACCAGCAGGTCGCGACGCCCTGCCAGCCACAGGCTGGGCACGGACAGCGCGGGCAACGTTGCGCGAAGGTCGGACTGTTCAAGCAACTGCAGGCCGGCCCGCAACGCGGGCGATGCGGGTCCGCCGCGCGCGAAAAGATCCTGCTTCAACGTCCGCAGTTCGCTGCGCGCATGTTCGGAGCCCATCGTGTCCAGGGCGAGGAAGCGGTCCAGTGTCCCGCCGTAGTCGTCGTGGAGGTCGCTGCCGAACTGCGCGAAGACGCTGGCGAGCACCGCATGCTGCCAGCCGTCCCCCCGCACGAAGCGCGGCGTCGCCGCCACCATCGCCAGGCCGCGCACCTGCGGCGACGTTGCTGCCGCATGCAGGGCGAACAATCCTCCCAACGACCACGCCAACCATGCCGCCGGTGGCGTGCGCGCAAGGATGGCGTCGACGGTCGCGTCCAGCGTCAGCGCGACCTCACTGTCGCGGCTGTGGCCATGCCCGGGCAGGTCGACGAGATGGAGTGTGTAGCGGTCGGACAGGCGCTGCACCAGCGGGGCGAACACGCCACCGTGTAGTGCCCAACCGTGCAGCAGCACCACGGAGGGGCCACTGCCAAGGGTTTCGATATGCATGCCGCGTATTGTCGCCGATCCCGCGGGATGCAGGATCGCGAAGGCGGCGTTCCGTCAGGCGACCGCGCCGTGTACCCGCTGCACGGCATCCCACGAACGCGCCAGCGTTGTCACCAGCCCGTCCACGTCCTGCAGCGAGTGCAGCGCCGACAGCGTCACCCGCAGGCGGGCCTTGCCGTCCGGCACGGTCGGCGGGCGGATCGCCGGCACCAGATAGCCCGCGCTGTCGAGCGCGGCAGACAGCGCCAGCGCCGTGCCATCGCTGCCGCACAGCACCGGCTGGATCGGTGAATCCGACGCCATCAGTTGCAGGCCGGCCCGCTGCGCGCCACTGCGGAAACGGTCGACCAGCGACTGCAGCTTCTCGCGTCGCCACTGGTCGCGGCGCGCATGCTTCACGGCCACGCGCGTCGCCGCGGCCAGCGCCGGCGGCATCGCCGTGGTGTAGATGTAGGGGCGCGCGGTTTCGGCGAGATGCTGGATCAGCGTCTCTTCGCCCACGACCACCGCACCGTAGCCGCCCAACGCCTTGCCCAGCGTGACCAGTTGCAGCGGCACGTCGGCCACGCCCATGCGGGCTTCCGCCACGCTGCCGCGGCCTTCGGGGCCGCGCACGCCGACGCCATGCGCGTCGTCGACGAAGAACAGCGCCTGCTGCATGCGGGCGACAAGACTCAGCGAGCGCAGCGGCGCGGCATCGCCATCCATGCTGAAGACGCCGTCGGTGACCAGCATCGCAGCACCTTCCGGCTGCAGCTTGAGCTGGCGCAGCGCACCTTCGGGATCGAGGTGCGGGTAGCGCCGCAGCTTCGCCCCGGCCAGGCGCGTGGCATCCAGCAGGCTGGCGTGGTTGAGGCGGTCCTGCACGCAGACATCCCCGTCCTCCAGCAGCGCCTGCTGCACGGCGAGATTGGCGAGGAAGCCGCTGCCGAACAGCAGCGCCCGCGGATAGCCGAGCCAGTCGGCGACGTCGCGCTCCAGCGCCTCATGCGACGCGTGGTGGCCGCTGACCAGGTGCGATGCGCCAGCGCCGGCACCCTCGCGCGCAGCCGCATCCTGCAGCGCGTTGGTGACTTCGAACTGCTGGGCGAGGCCGAGGTAATCGTTGCTGCTGAACTCGGTCAGCCAGCGGCCATTGACCTCGACGCGCACGCCGTCGCGACGCGTGACGGTGCGGCGCGTGCGTTGCCGGCCCAGTGCGATGCGTTGCTGGCGCTGGGCGAGGATGCGGTCGTGCAGGTCGGTGCGGGTCATGTCGGCGTGGCCTGGCGATGAAGGCGCCGGGACACAGCGGACGACCGACGACGACGCGCCGGCCGCGTTACCGCGCCAGCGTGCGTCGTCCGGTACTGCCCCCTGTTGCCCCGACTTATGCCGCCCGGCCGCAGCACGGCTCGGAACGGGTGATGTCGGCATGCACCGTACCGCTGCCCGGGGCATCGGTTCTGTGATGGTCGTGCACGTTTTCCACCTGCACCGCCATCGGCCGCAGGCCGAGGCGGGCGAACAGGGCCTGGTCGCGCTCGGTGTCCGGGTTGCCGGTGGTCAGCAGCTTCTCGCCGTAGAAGATCGAGTTGGCGCCGGCCAGGAAACACAGCGCCTGCAGCTCGTCGCCCATCGCCTCGCGACCGGCCGACAGGCGCACCATCGAAGCCGGCATCACCAGGCGGGCGATGGCGATCGTGCGGACGAACTCGAACGGGTCCAGCTCGGTGGTGCCGTGCAGCGGCGTGCCCGCCACCTGCACCAGCCGGTTGATCGGCACCGAGTCGGGATGCGACGGCAGGTTCGCCAGCGCCTGCAGCAGGCCGGCGCGCTGCGCGCGCGATTCGCCCATGCCGACGATGCCGCCGCAGCACGTCTTCATGCCGGCCTCGCGGACATGCTCCAGCGTGTCCAGGCGGTCCTGGTACTGGCGGGTGTGGATGATGTCGCCGTAGAAGTCGGGCGCGGTGTCGAGGTTGTGGTTGTAGTAGTCCAGCCCGGCATCCTTCAGCGCGTGCGCCTGCTCGCCGCTCAGCATGCCGAGCGTGGCGCAGGTCTCCAGGCCCAGCGCCTTCACGCCGCGGATCATCTCGGCGACCTTCGGGATGTCGCGGTCCTTCGGCGAGCGCCAGGCCGCCCCCATGCAGAACCGCGACGCGCCGGCCGCCTTCGCCTGCGCGGCCTTGGCCAGCACCTGCTCGGCATCCATCAGCTTCTGCGCGGACACGCCGGTGTCGTAACGCTGCGCCTGCGGGCAGTACGCGCAGTCCTCGGGACAACCGCCCGTCTTCACCGACAGCAGCGTGGAGACCTGGACCTCCGCCGGATCGAAATGGACCCGGTGCACCGACGCCGCCCGGTGCAGCAGCTCGGGGAACGGCAGGTCGAACAGGGCCAACAGTTCCTCGCGCTGCCAGTCATGGCGCAGCAGAGGCGTGTCGGTAGAAATGTGAGCGGACATCGCGGCCTCGCAGGCATACAGTCGGGGAAGTCTGAAAACCGGACCTCGCCCTGTCAACCGCATGGATGCCTTGAAAGTTGACGGTTGGTGGCAATACGCCACTCGCCTGCTGCTGTCCCCGCGTTGTGTCATCTGCCGTGAACGCGGCTTCAACGGCATCGATCTGTGCGCTTCATGCACCACGCGATTGCCCTGGAATCTTACGTCCTGCCTGCGGTGCGGCATCCCGTTGGCCACCGTTGGCGCGTGCGGGGAGTGTCTGCAACGGCCCCCTGCATTGACGTACACCCGGGCGGTCTTCGTCTACGGATTTCCGCTGGACCGGCTGGTGCCGCGTTTCAAGTTCCACCGTGATCTCGCTGCCGGCCGGCTGATGGCGGGCCTGATGACCCAGGCCCTCGCATCGGCGCCACGCCCCGACGCGATCGTGCCGGTGCCCCTGCATTCGCGTCGCCTGCGTGAGCGCGGCTACGACCAGGCGCTCGAACTGGCGCGGCCCCTGGCCAGCGCGTTCGGCCTGCCCCTGCGCCCTGACCTGCTCCAGCGCATCCGTCCGACCACGCCACAATCCGAGCTCGACGCCAGCCAGCGGCAGCGGAACGTCGCCAAGGCGTTCGCGGTGCCGCCGCGCATCGCCCTGCCTGCCCATATCGCGCTGGTCGATGACGTCATGACGACCGGCGCCACCCTGCAGGCCGCGGCCCGCGCACTGCTCAGCGCGGGTGCCGCACGCGTGGATGCGTGGGTCTGCGCGCGCGTGCCCTGACGACACGCGCCTGTTGCATCAGGGCGTGACCCCGGTCGCGGTGACGCGGCATTGCAGCGTCAGCACGATCTGTCCCCCTGCAGGGAAGGCCGGGATGGTTACGCCAGTGCCGGTCAGGGTGGCGACCGGCACCGTGGCGCCAGGACAGGTCGCGCCGCCCGTCGCGGTACAGGTGGCAGTCGCCTGGGGGTCGGCGCAGTTCAGGCCCGCGCCCGGCGCGTCGCGGATGACGGTCCCATTCGCCGCGCTCGGACCGGGATTGCTGGCAGTCACGGTGTAGGTGACCACGCTACCCGACAAGGCGGTGGTGGGACTGGCGGACTTGATGATCGACAAGTCGGTACGCGGGATGCGCACGTTGCGGAAGACGCAGCTCAGCTGGTCGCCCGCTGCCGGGGCGAACGCGAACGAAGCGCCAGTGCCGGTGGGTGCCGACCCGCCGTTGCGCGCATTCGTGCAGGCATAGGTCGTGGTGTAGTCCGAAAGGTTGGTGCCCGCCGCGCCGGTTTCGGAGAACGTATAGCTGGCGCCCGCCGTCGCCGGGCTGACGATCGCCACCTGCGTCGGCGCGGTGGTTGCGCCGGTCGTCGTCACCGACGCACCGGCGCCGGCACCAGCACCTGCGATGGCGAGCGCGAACTGGTCCGAGGCCTGCAGGCGTCCGTCTGGCAGTTCCTTGCTCAGCCGCAGGACCGGGCGTGCGGTATTGGTGATGGCGCAGACGATCTGGTTGTTGGCCGCCGGTGTGACGTTCCAGGTGGGCGATGCCCCGGACGGTGTGAATGCGATCCCGTTGCGCGTGCAGCTGATCGCCGCGGTGTATGCACCCGTCAGCGTGGAGGCACTGCCGCTCGCCATCGTGTCGCGCAGGTAGTACGTCGTGCCCGTGGTCACCGCCAGCGCGCCCGTGCTCGCCTGCTGGCCCACACCGGTACCGGACGTGGTGGCCTCGCGCACGGTCCCGGCGGTCGACGTGGTGCCGATCTGCACCGTGAACTGGTCGCTCGCCTCGGCGCGCGGTGCGCCCAGCACCTTGTCCAACGTGATGGTGGTGCCATTGCCGGTGATCGAGCCGTTGCAGCCGGTCGCACTCGCCGCCGCCGCCGGATCACGGAAGGCCGTCGCAGGAATGATGACCGGTGCGCCGCCGCCTGGCAGCGTCCAGCGCAGCCGGGCGAAGTTGATGCCACCATGGTTGAGCCAGTACATGCGCACCAGCGCACAGCTGTTCGCATTGGCGGCGGTGAAGCTGCCGAGCGTGGCGTAATCGTCCTCTCCACTCGTCCAGTTGTTGACGGTGCCAACTGGCACGTCGTACGACGCCGTGCGGTAAGCCGTGTTGGCGTAGTCGCTGGAGAAGCCCAGCTCCACGTTGTCGTCATGGGCGATGCTGACGTTGTAGGTGCCCGCCTGCGGGAACTGGATCAGCGCATACGAAACCCGTCCCATCGCCTGCAATCCGCAGGACGTGGCACTGGCGGATCCGATGCCCGAGTGACACAGGTTGTAGCCCGTCTGCCGATAGTTGATGTCTGCCGCCGTGCCCGTGCGTACGGCATTGGCGGCGTTGGCCGCGATGGCGCGCAGTGCGTTCAGGCGATCAGCGCCGGTACCCGTGTTGTTGGCGAAGGTGGGACGCCCTGCCGGCCCTGTGTAGGTGCCTACGTTCGCGTCGCCGCGGTAATCCTCCCAGCGCACGGTCTGTGCGGTGGCGTTACCCAGGCATGCCGCCAGCAACGCGCCGGCCATCCAGCGCCCGTATTTCAACGAAAGGGATCGTGCGATCCCCGTTCCCCTGTCGTGTTGTGCCATGTCGTGCGCTGCGTGATGCTACATCGAATAAGTGTGAACACTATCACGCTAGTCGCGCCTCATCTTGAATGCGCTATGCCGTTCGGCGGGCAAGATCGAACGCCAGTCCGGCGAAGATCACCGCACCCACCCAGTTGTTGTGCAGGAAGGCGCGGAAGCACGCGTCGCGTTCGCGGTGACGGGCCATCCAGAATTGTGAGGCGACCAGCAAGGCGGCGACACCCATGCTTGCGAAGTAGTACATGCCCAGCCCCGCATGCCGTCCCACGAGGTACAGCGCGACGAACATGAGTGCATACAGCACGCCCTGGACGACCAGGTCCAGATCGCCGAACAGGATGGCGGTGGATTTCGAACCCGCACGCAGGTCGTCCTCCCGATCCACCATCGCGTACCAGGTGTCGTAGGCCGTGGCCCACAGGATGTTGGCGCCGTACAGCACCCAGGCCACCGTGGGGACCTCGCCCTGCACCGCCGCGAAGGCCATCGGGATGCCCCAGCCGAACGCCAGCCCAAGGTAGACCTGCGGCAGGTAGGTATGGCGCTTGAGATATGGGTAAGTGGCCGCCAGGAACAGCCCGACCACGCTCAGCCAGACGGTCAGCCGGTTCATCGTCAGCACCAGCGCGAATGCCGCCAGCATCAGCATGGCGAACACGATCAGCGCTTCGCGTCCCGACACCGCGCCCGTGGCCAACGGGCGGCCGCGCGTGCGTTCGACCTGCGGATCCAGCCACCGGTCCGCGTAATCGTTGATCACGCATCCCGCTGAGCGGGTCAACCACACACCGGCGGTGAACACGAACAACGTCCACGTCGACGGCACGCCGTCGGCCGCCAGCCACAACGCCCACCAGGTCGGCCACAGCAGCAACAGCACGCCGATCGGCCGGTCGCCACGCAGCAGCTTCCAGTACTGGCCCAGGCGTTCACGCCAGTGCGGTGTGCCGGCTTTTTCGAAAGGCTCGTATCCCATGCGTGAAAGGGTAGCAGGCCCGCCCCAGGCGTCCGTATCCCCCAAGCCCGCCGCAAACTGGGCCATCGCATCGGTTTGCGGCTAGAATGCCGGTCCCGTGCGCCCGTAGCTCAGCCGGATAGAGTAGTGGCTTCCGAAGCCGCTGCTCATAGGCCAAAATCGGGAACCGCAGTGTCACCGGGCTACTACTCAAAAGTGGCTGGCCCGAAGCAAAAAGTCCTTTAAAAACGCGCCTGTAGCTCAGCCGGATAGAGTAGTGGCTTCCGAAGCCATTGGTCGGGGGTTCGAATCCCTCCAGGCGCGCCATATTCCCTGTGACAATTCTGGGACGCCACTGGGACAACTTCTAGTCAAGCTCTTCGGCACGATGAGTAGAAGCCTCCTGCCGGCCCACGGCGAGGCCATCCAAGGATGATCAAGATCAGTCTGCCCACAGACCGACACTTCGCTGGCTCAAGAGGCGAATGATGGCGGTGCGTCGAAGCAAGGGGGAGCTGATCAACTGCCTACTCCTCAGCGTCGCACGCTTTGCTGGCGTACGCCGATAACTACAACCGCCTACGCCCCGAAGGGGGACGCTCGCTTGCATGCTTTACTCGGGCAATCTCGGGATCTTCCAAGTGGGCCCAGCGCGGCTATCGGTTTCCGCTGGAATGAACTTCCAGAGCTATCCCGCGTCCTTGTACATATCAAGCGCTTTCAGAACGTTAAGAGAAGCGGAAAGCTTTCTGAGGGATGCGGCGGCTCTTACCGATTCAGAGGAGTACTGCTCTGCACTAATCTTGATGTTGTTCAGGGCATCTCGCAACCGGACAAGCTCGAACAAGAAATCAAGACCTATCTCTCCGGTAAGGAATCGATGCTCGCAAGTTAGGCACTCCCTACCGCGCTGGAACCAATTTAAGTCGTTGTGGGCGCTGTGGTAGCGGCGCTGGGTATAGTCGTCCGTATCCCACGTAACATCCGCACCCGGAATCGCTTTGCACACCCGGATGCCCTTGCATTCCGGACACCACATGCTAGTTCCACCGCCAAACCTAGCCATAATTTCCACCGTGGTGATAATGGCGCGTTAGACCAAATCGTAGCGAATGCTGGGCGGGAAAATCAGCCCTATGTTGCGTGGGTCCATCTTGAACAAGTATCCGTGGTCCCTCGCCCGCGGACGCCGCCCGGGATCGCGGGCTAACAAATGAAGCACAAAGTCCAGCTCGATGTGTCCCCGCTCGAAAAGCGACTCTAGATTCGAAATCATCGGCGCACGCGTATGTACTGCTTGAACGTAGTGAAATTCTTCCTCGCCATCCGCGCCGCGGCGAACGGCGGCTTTCACCCAGAACGTCTGTTGGTGCTTTTCAGCTAGGACTTGTCGTAACCCTTCCATGCCCCATTGCACTACCTTGGTGGGCGACAAGATCGTGCCGTGCATTGCATGCAGATCGGCGCCCAGGACCGACAAGAACAATCTTAGGGTGTTCGGGACATTGTTCAACGAGCAGTACAACTGTCGTCGCCCATCCTTGTCGTACCCGTATGTTTGCAATAGGGACACCGCAGTTCCGATCGCACTTTCGCTCCAATCGGGAACCTTCGAGAAGAGGGTTATCCGGTTCGCTTGTCGCGTACCACCGGAAGTCCTCGAGGCCTTGATCTCGATGCCCTTGTAATCCGGAGATTTGCTCGAGTTGGCTGGGATGCCCAGCAATGTCTCGAGCGTCATTCCCACGCCCGTCGGCCCGGATCGAAGGCTCCTCACGTACCCTCGTGCGGCGACGTCCCGAAGTTTCGTGAGCAACTCGTCCGCTGGTGCGTTCTTCGCGATCGCGATCGCTTGGATTAGGTTGCCCAGCGGGCTAGCCGGATCCTTGAGGGAATCGAAGACCCCGGGCACGCTGGTGTTAGCGATATAAAGCTGCCCTTCGTGCGCAAAGAGCGCCAATAGGTTCCCGGCCTTGGCATACTTCGGCAAGCCGGTCACCCAGATCCGGGGGTCGCCATCCTTGGTTTCCGGACGATACAAGGAGGCCTTTGCCTCTTCCCTCGCGCTCCCAGTCAGGTGCCAAGCGGTAACCACTACCTTCGCGTCAGGCCCCTTGGACTGGGCCTCGTAGTCGTGCAGGCCTTCCCGGCGCAGGTAGTCCCGTAGCTGGCCGTGGGCATCCATAATCGACTTGGACAAGCCCGTTTCCGTCGGCACGAGGAAGCCCGCCTCCACACCTTTGTCGGCGAGGACACGGATCACTTCCTCAATTTGTCGGTCCGCGCGCTCCAGCATCGCTATCCCCCTCGTCCCCTAAGAGTGGGATGTCATTGTCTCACCTGCAAGCGCTATGGGCGCAAGATCTTCGCGAGGTGCTCGCCAACGGCCTGTGCCAGTCCCACGGGAACGGCATTCCCGATCTGAGTATATTTCGGCACTTCGCGGTCGAACACGCCTTCGCGGGGATTGCCCGCCCGTCGAATGCCGCCCGTCGAGCGCTTGCCCTCGAACTGGTACCAATCGGGGAACATTTGGAGCCTTGCCCACTCGCGTACCGTCAGGATGCGCGGCTGCGAGAAATGCACGTAGTCGTCTGGCAACGACGTCGCAGTGATAGTCGGGCCCTCATCTCCCCATTTGAGGGGAAGGACACGCTGGGCGAATTTCTTTGTCCGGAATTTCTCGGGGACGATGCCGCCATTGTCGATCATCGCCTGGAATTTCTCGACGATCTTGGGGCTGTGCTTGCTGTACTCATGCTCGGTGACGGAGGCGCCCTTGCGAAGCGGCGACCCTCCTTCCCTCGGCGTCCTCAGCCACCTTTGGATCGCAGTCGTCGCGGCCTTGGGATAAACCAACGTCGCGCCGCCATTGGCGTACTTGTCGTCTACGAGGTCGCCAAGGAGCTCGATGGGATGCGGCGCGTGCTGCCTGCCATTGGGTGGCGGCAAGAACCCGCGCTCGACCGCGTCCACGGAGTCACTATCCGCGAGCAGCGGAGACTTAACGTCCTTGCGAATGCCGACCATCAGGACGCGCGGGCGGTTCTGCGGGACTCCGTAGTCCTTGGCGAAAACGAGCCTGTACGCAACCCGATAGTCCTTCAGGCCGCTGAAGGTCTGGAACACCTGCTTCCAGATGTCCCCCTTTTCGCCGCCGTCATTCCACTTGGCGTGGAGTAACCCGCGGACGTTCTCGAACAAGAACGCGCGTGGCCGCAGTCGGTGCACCAGCGCCGCCATGTCTTGGAACAAGTGGTTCGAGGGCAATTGCTCCTTTTCCACCGAATACGATCGGCGATGGCCAATTCCCGAAAAGCCTTGGCAGGGCGGCCCGCCAACCAGCAGGTCCAGTTCCCCATGCCCGAATTGGAATTCGCTCTTGAAGCGCCTCTCCAGGGATTTCACGTACGACTCACTGGCGACCATCGACTTGACGTCCGCGGCATGGAACGCCGACTCCTTCAAGAGCGGGTTGATCTCCTTCCTATTCTCGATGTACGTCCGGCGCGCATCGTCGTTGAGCTCGTTGACGAACACGGGGAAGAATCCTGCGTTCTCCAATCCAAGCGAGAGGCCACCGCAACCTGCGAAGAGGTCGACGACCTTGAGTGACTTTTTCGGATCCATGGGGTTCTTGATGGTTACTCCGGTTCAATGATGCCGCCGACCTGACTAGGGATCCAGGCGCCGTGGCTTTGCATTTTGTCGTGCTTCTACCAATAAATCCAGGAGTTTCTTGATCGCCTTTTCCCGCTTCGGGATCGTGGCCAGGGAACACTCCCAGATCGTGATTACCTTCCATCCGTCGCGGCGGAGCCGTGCCCGGTTACGCTTGTCCCTGGCCTTGTTCGAGTCGAACTTTTCCCGCCAGAAAGCGCTGTTTTTCCCCGGGATCCTCCCCTTCTGGCATGAGTGGCCATGCCAATAGCAGCCGTGTACGAAAACGACGGTGCCAAGGGCGGGGAAGACAAGGTCCGGCCTACCTGGCAGCGACTTGCCATGTAGCCTGTACCTGAACCCTGCCGCCCACACCGCCTTCCGAACGATCAACTCTGGCTTGGTGTCCTTCGATCGTATCCGCGCCATACGGGCGCTTCTCTCGGCAGGGGAAAGCGTGTCGACCATACGTCATGATAGTTCGTGGCCGATTGGGAAATCCAGGCCATGGTGCCGCGTGATTGTCTCAATTTCTGGGACGTTAGCCCTCTTGCCCGCCATATTCGTCCGTGGCCGCCGCTTTCGGCTTCCGACTCGCCCTCTTTGGCTTCTCCGCGGGAACGAGCTCGGGATCCACCACCGGCACGAGGCCCAAGGACTTCATCGCCCCTTGGAGGGCAGACAATGCAAGGGAAGGGTCGCCTCCTAAGTCCACCTCGACTTCCAGCAAAATCTCGCCCGTGGCTGGATCCACGCTTGGAACTACTGGCCGCAGCGAGCGATCCAGCAAGCTAGCTAAAAGTTCTCTCGGGGGCTGCCCCCGCTTCTGAAGCTTCGCCTTGAGTGCGAGCCGCGCGACGGTTCCGTGGGGCAGCCGGAATTTGGCCTCGTCTACTTGGGCCGAGGCAACCACACCATCCGCGCCCAGCGATGCCTTCGCGACTCCCGTGTTGGGGTCCAAGCCAGTCAAAACTCGCTTTGCGCGAAGCCCTTGCAGAAGTTCGGCATAGGCGCCACTTGCGGGCAGAGTGCGCTCAATGAAGTCGAAGCCGGCGAGTCCAACTCGTTCGACTTGATTTCCAGCCTCGTCCCAACGGCGGGTTGAATGAACCTGCAGCGCTTTCCCCTCTACTACGAAC
Organism: Pseudoxanthomonas mexicana; assembly: GCF_001556105.1. Taxonomy (GTDB): domain Bacteria; phylum Pseudomonadota; class Gammaproteobacteria; order Xanthomonadales; family Xanthomonadaceae; genus Pseudoxanthomonas_A; species Pseudoxanthomonas_A mexicana_A. The sequence continues at coordinate 70,031 of NZ_LSIF01000036.1, forward strand.
CTTGCCGCGGTGATCGCACCCAGAAAGGCACTGCGCGTTGGTCCCTTCGCCTCGCGCGAGATACCCCCCAGACCGCAGTAAAGTCCCGACAGGATGCTGGCTAGGATAGCCACACCCTTTCCGACTGGCCGAGCGCCGACCCATCGCTGCAGTTGTTCTGCTCTGGGTGCGAGCAGGAAGATCATCAGGGCGCGCTGTCCAACCCCCCCGGTGTCGTCGATCTTCGAGTCGCTCAACTCGATCCTATTGTCCAAGACTTTCCGTAGCGTATCGAGGAATGCCTCCACCTCCGCTCCCTGATGGCCTTGCTGGGAATCGATGGCCAGCAACTGTTCGACGAATGAAATGGGATCGATACCATCCTTCGTGGAAACCTCATGGAGCATCGTCGCGGCGGTGATGTAGATCCGTTCGTCCCCTGATTCAGCCTGCCCCGGGTGAACCGCTCGATAAGCGTGATGCGCGAATCGAGTGAGTGCGTCACTGGACCGGGACGCATCCGCATGCTCGGGCAGGGACAGCAGCTCGCATGCCGTCGTGATCGGAGCACTACCTCGCCTTGCAAGGGAACCAATGCTGGCAATCGCCCCAGCAAGCTTTTCCAAGGCCGTCGAGTCGATGCTTGGAATTTCATCCGCGCCCTGGTTTCCTTCATCTTGCATCGGGGAATCGCCAAGCGAGAATGCAAGCCCGGGTTGTTCCTCCGCCAATCCGCCACCCTCAGAGAACAACGATGGATCCGTCTTGATTTCCAGAGCCGCCGGAACCGTGTCGTCAAATGTTTCCATGCGAGCTTCTATATCTAGCGCCGCATCCACGGAAGGCGCCCAACAAGCCATGACGTCCGTCAAGAGCAGCGGCTGGCTCACGCGCAAAGCTTCATTCATCGACGCGTCTCTTGGTACCTCGAGCAAGAACACGCTCCCCCAAGCTTCATCTCCCTTTGCGCGCTTGATGGAGGCGTCCGTGACGATGGCCTCCGCCAACAGCGGGGTATCCTGGACCGGCACGAAGCCTCGGGCGAATGCCTGCATCAGTCGATCCTGATGAATGGCCACGAAGCGTCGCGGTTGGCCATTCTGCTTGGCGCCGCGCGCCCTACTCTTCGATTTGGTCATAAAGGTTGCCGGGCGGAAGCCTGTCCGCCAAATTCTGGGGTTGGTTCAAGATGAGTAGCTCAAGGTACTCGCGTGCGCGCGAAGCCATTACATACAACTGCATTTTGGCCTGCTGGGCGCTGGCGCCACCATTGTCAAGGAATGGGTCGACAATGAAAACGGCGTCGAATTCCAAGCCCTTTGCGCTCTGGAAGTTAAGGATAGTGACCGACCCACCCTTGTCGAACTTCAGGTCCTCGGGTGGATGCTCTCGCCTTTCTCTGTAGGAATAGGTTTGGACGACCATGCCGCTGTTGACCAACCTGCTCGCGAGGCTATTGAACACCTTCTTCCTAAGAACATCCCGCATACAAAGCACGCCAATGTCTTCGCCAGGGTTGTTAGATGCATGCGCCGCTATCCGGCGTCGGATCACTTCAAGGCTCGACGCCAACACCACCTTGGGTTTCGACCTTCCTACCCTCGAAGGGATGTCGGGCACGCCAGAGGGCAGTCCGATATAGAAATGCTTGGCGAACTCGGCGACCTGCTTGCTGTTGCGGTAGTTCTTCCGAAGCTGGTATCGACGCTCTTTGCCCAAGGCAAGCGCCGTTGCGACTTCCTCAATCGTAGAATTGGCGCCCTCTTGCAGCCTTTGGTTCTCATCCGCGAAAACCGTAATCGCGGGTTTGGAGTCTCCTGCGTCCACCTGCGCAAGCATCGAAATGAAATTTAGGGCCGAGTACATGTCACGGGGGAAATCCTGGCCTTCATCGATGATCAAGTGGCCCCAATGCGCCCTGCTCCCAACGCTGCCGGCCGCAGCGGCAAACTGCTTCAACATCTCCTGCCAATCATGCACCCATTCGTTGCTCGGCAAGCTTGGTGGCGCCGCCCTGAACATCCTTCGCCACCATCCAGACGCCCAAGAATGCATCGTCGACGTGTCGACGTCTTGGGCCACGGAATCTCGGGAAATCGTGTACGTCGACAGAACCTTGCTGAACATCATGACCCGCGGCACAAGGGCTTTGTCGGGCTTCTTTTTCGACAGGGCTTGGAGATACGCGGCCCTGTGGAATGCCATCACGGTCTTGCCCGTGCCCGGGGGACCGACGACCAGTATGGTTTCAGCGGGGGGCGCCCCGTTGTAGATCGCCTTCTGTTCTGCATCCAAGTCCGTGAGCCTAGGAAATCTCATGGACGTCCCTCACGACTGGTACTCCACCAATTTGTCGAGCTTGAAGAACGGCTCCATGTCACCAATACCGACCAACGCGCGCCTGTCCAGCAACGAGTTATTGAACGCGCAACTGGTCTCCGAAACAAGCATGCATGCGTGACAGGACGCCGCGTTCATGCCGCCGATCCCTTGTCGGTCGCTTTCCTTGCAAACAGGATCCGCGGAACACCACGACACGTCGAGTAGAGCAGCCTCAAGCAACGCACCTAGGCGTTTCGGCTCACCCATCCTAACCAAGCCCCCGAGTGACCCTTCCGAGTCCCCATCAGCGGTGTACAGAAGGATCCCGCACATCTTGGAGCCCACACTGCCAGCGTAGATTCGCTCGCGGATAGAAGATGCTGAGTATCCCGCGTCGAAGCTAAGCCGGCGAATCATTGCGTGGGCCAATGAGTGCAAGAGTAGGAAGCGCGGACTTGCCATCGATGCGTCCCAACCTAAGCCCGCAGCCGTGCTCGCGAGGTGCGAAAGCCTCCTTTCCAGCCCCCCTTTCACGTTCGACTCCCATTCGCGGACAGCATCGGCATCGAGCTGAAGGAAGATCCCTTCGCCCCAAGCTTCAACACCCGGGTACCACCCCAGAGGATGACTCCCTAGGTCGACCGGGATGATCGCCCGCTGTTCGTCTGGCGTAAGGCGGCGGAAGCCAAGCAAGGCACGCACCTCCCTTAGCCGCCTGACCATCGATATGGCCTTGATGGTCCGGATGAGTTCCGGCGGCCAGTCATCGGGGAGCATAGTCCGCTTGATGTCGAGGAATCTGGAGGAGATATCCCGGCGGCCGGACAAGGTCTCCCATTCGTCGTGGAGGATGGCGGCCTGAGCGTCCGTGAGATCATCGTCCTCGTCCGTGACGGCATTCGATTCAGGGCGTAGCGCCCTTGCCAACGCATCCAGTGCTTGGCCAGCGTCGCAACCGTATCGTCCAGCGAGCTGTTCGGCCATCGCCGTTGCCGTCATAAGAATCTTCGCAATGGCTACCTGCGCAGAGTCCAGCGACTTGATCATGTCCCAGCTTGGATGGGTCTGCCAGGCGTCGGCTAAGTCAGCCGCGCTCATCTGGCCATCGATCGGCAACAGGTCCAGAGCGGAAATGGACTTGGGGAAATGCAGGTTGCTAGCAGCGCGGCGGTAGACCCAAAGAGGTTCGCCGCAACCAGACTCGTTGAGTTGCCACGGCTGCCCTCCTTTGCAATGCATACCCATGGGGGCCTCGACCTGAACCAAGCCGACGAAGTTCCTCTTGGCCCCGCAAGAGCAACGAACGCTGATGGCGGACCAGTCGCCACCGCCTTGTCCTGTCGTCTCGAACCACATCTGAGCACCCTGCCGACTGCAAGGGCCCTTCCCGCCGGCGGACGAAGAATGCGCCCACCAGTGCCAGTCGACATCCGACATATGCCCATTCTTGCAGGCTGCGACGAAGCCCATCGGCGTCAGTTCACCCTTGCACTTGGGGTTCGCGCACTTCGGCACGCCGTACCCGTTCGCCAGATCTTGTTGCCCGGTGACCATGCGCATAAGCCGGCAGCGCGGGCAGAAGTGCCAACGCGGGAACCGGTGTATCGCGACTGGCTCCAAGCTCTCGCTCGCGACTGGCGTCCTGATGGGGCGCTTCAGCTTACGCTCGAGGTGGCTATCCTCAATCAGATGCGTGCCATTTGCGCCCCATCGGCTGATGTCCGCCATCACGAAGGATTCTTGGCCGATGTCGATGATGGAACCCACGCCGAACGGCGCAACGAGTTGCCCTTGCCTGATTGATCTCTTACCCATTGTCATCCCCTCGCCACGGGCTTCAACATCACGTCAGGGTCAACGTTCCGCACGGAGCGCATTGCCTCGTACAATCCCGCTGCCTCGGGATCCCCGAAATCACGCACGAGCGCCGTCGATATTGTCCAAAACTGCCTTCCCGGGCTCGAGTAAAAGACCTGCCTGCCCGCTTGCGCCTCCTCCTCCCAAACCTTGACGATCCGATCAATCTCAACGTCAACGTCAATCGCTTCCCCAGGATCGGCAAGGCGTATCCTCCTGCGGAAGTCACTCAACAAGCGGGCGACGCTAGGATTGCTGAAGTCCACGTCCCTAGCCTTTTCGTTTGCGCGGTATTTTGTTGCGTGGCGGATCATCGCGATGATCGCCGAATGGAGCGTCCGTTCCCGCGCAGGAGGGGCGTATGGCGTGACGCTTGTGGGCTCGACGAAACGATAGAAGGAGTCGTGGTAGGAGCGGAAGTCCTCGTAGTGCGACCTGTCCCTTGGCTTGGCGGGCGAGTACAAGGTCAAGACGAGACCTGGCGCTTCCCCGCGGCCTACGCGACTCGATGCTTGGATGTACTCCGATGTCAACTTAGGTTGGCCATTTACCATCATCAAGCCAAGCCGGTCGACGTCCACACCAACCGAGATGATGCTCGTGCAAGGAACGAAGTCCACTGCGGGGCTGGTGTTGGTGCCGCGGCGTTGAAGGGTCCTGATGGCTTCGCCCATGTCGTTAGCCATCTGAGAGCTCAGCTCCATGATCTGGTCGACGATGCGCGCATCGTCTTGCACCGTCGCGATGGCCTTGATTCGATCCGGGATTTCCTGAGAGGCTGCCGTGATGGTGCGACCGAGTTCCCTACGGCTGTTCAAGTACGCGAGCACGCTCCAATAAGCGTCCTGCATCTCTTCCGGCAATTCGACTTCCTTGCTTGCTTGCAGCAACGCCGCGGCCACCCAAACCATGGAAACGACCGGCGTGGTCGTCCCTTGCCCCATCGCCCCCAAGTACATGCGGCCCGGCTTGCTAGCCAAGTCCTCCAGTCTAAAGAAGTAGGCGTCTTCCCAGGTTCTGACCGGAGAAGGGAATACGGTCGATTCCCTCCCATAGATTCCCTTGACCTGTTCGCGCGAATTCCGGATCGTCGCCGTTGACGCGATGACCTTTGCGCCCTTGCCCCCGCTTCTGGCCCGAATGATCGAATCGATTGCGACTTCGTACGGCGCGCAGATCGATCCCAGCGGCCCGGAAATTAGGTGGAGCTCGTCTTGGATGACCAGCGATGGTGGAGGTGCATCGTCAGACGGGCCACCGAAGAACGCGGAGGGCCGCTCGTCCCAGGTCAGTCCGGCGAACTTGTCGAGCGTCCCGAGGAGCACCGAAGGCGGCTCCTTGTATAGGGCGTCGTCCACCACTTGCATCGGGATCATTGAGTGGAAGGCGCAGTTTGGGCTCAGGCAATGGAAATGGAAATGTGACGGCCCACATTGGACGCCAACCTTGCCTGATGTTTCGTCGACGATGTTTGTCGAGCAAGCGGGACATCTGTCCAGAAGGAACGGATTCTTGGCGCCGCTGGCGGCGCCACTCCATTCTTCGTGCAGCTCCATGGCTTTTGCGAAGCTATTGGGCGTGAGACTCTGGCCCACCCATAGCCCCACCGAGAAAGGCCGCGACCCGAGGCGGCCAGAGTATTCCCTCCGCAACAACTCTAACGCACTCACCAGCATTCCGGTTCTCTGGAATTGCTGGGTCGTTAGCATCCTCAACGTGTACCTGCTCAATACTGCTGCTGCTCGGTCGCGCTCCCCGTGAATCAGCCGCCGGCGAATCAATTCGAAAGCCGCCACCAAGAGGTACGCCTCTGTCTTGCCGCCACCCGTCGGGAACCAGATCACGTCGACGACATCGTGGTCGTCCCGCGACTGGCAAGCAGCCTTGAGCCCGGGAGCGACGTCGTCTAAGAGAGATGGAATCACGCCAAGGAAGAAGGCAATCTGGAAGGGCCTCCACTGGTACCCAAGCCCGCGGCCCAGCTCCGGCACGCTCCGGCACTCTTCCGCTGGGTATGGGCCACCACGCCCGACCCTATCCATTCGCATCTGCCAGTACATAGCACGATTGGCCAGTTTGAATGCTTCGAACGCAACTGGATCCGACAACAACTTGATCCCAAGGTCGATGCGCTCCCTCCAATCTTGGCAACGCGCGGCCAGAAGGAGCCCTTCTTGTTCATCTGCTTCGCGGGCACGGCATTCTTGCTCAGCAAGCCAACTACCAAAGGCATCGCTTAGGCCGGAGAGCACGACCTGCAACTGGCCAACGTCATCGTTGAAGGCGAGGAACTCAACGTCCCTATAGCGTGGATCTAGGCCACCATCGTCGGCGACCTCGAAAGTAGGTGCGCGAACCTCGGCCGTTGGCATGAATGATGAGCGCACTTGCTCGCATTTCCCGCTAGCGGCAAGGTCCCAGGTGGCGGCAACCCCGTGCCCGCGGGCGAAAATCGGTGAATTGCGGTACAGGTACCTGACCTCCGCCTCGTCTTGGTCACTTGATGCCGCTGATCGAGGCCTCGGGTACGGAAGTATTTCCCCTTTCTCCGCTGACACACTTAGCTCGACTTGGAAGAGGACCTCCGCTGGGTCCAATGCACTTGACGCCTTCTCCAACGAATTAACCAGGGTTACCGTGACAAGGTGGCCCCCGTTTGGCCATTGGCGTGCATTCACATGGAGCCATGCACGGCCAGCGAGCACCGCAATCGGTAGCTTTGCATCCAAGATCGGTATGCGTACTTGCTCCTTGCCAGCCCTTGGGATTGGCTTGCGCTTCCATTGGCTCGCACTACGCCCTCTCTTGTTTCCGTTTTCCCCAGACAGCTTTTCGTATGACGCCGCGCTTACTTCACAGATCAGCGCCGTATCGCGTCCAATAAGGAAGCTCAAGCCCATAGATGAAGGAAGCGCCCGATGGCTCGCACCAAGGGATTCACCCGCATCCTCATCGGCCGACGCGCCTTCAGCGCCCGAACCATCATCCGCTAGCTCGACATCCTCCTCTCGCGGGAAGAGCATGCCAATCATGTAGCGAAGCAGCGGGGAACCAGCAAATTCCTCCTCTTCGCCATCCGCAGGCCCGACTAGCCTTGATCTTAGATAGCCGACGAACCGCTCCCTCGAATCCCTCTTTCCAGAGTTATCCACGCATCCCCCCTTCAAAATGCCTCGTCGCGCTGTCCGCCATTCGCGCATGGACTCGTTCGAGGGTTTCCGGCACGGCGAAAATTGCTAATGCGAAGTTCGCCCGCGTCATGCCGAGATAGAGCATCCGGCCCAATTCATCGTCCCCAGATCGAGGCCCGGTGAGACATAGCACCAGAAAGCCAGATTCTAGTCCCCGAAACGCGTCGATACTGGCGTATGCAAGTCGCGCATCCCGTCCCACTGAAGCTCCCCATGGCTTGACGCCAAACCCTCCCAGGTGGGCGACCTCATTGGCCAAGTCCATGGGACTCTCGTCGTTGGTTATGAGCGCAATGCTCGCGAGCGAGATATCTTCGTCCAGCCATTCCCGAATACGTTCCGATATGGCATTTGCCGCCTCCTTACGGTCTTCGACGGCCAACATCGTCGGGCGCTGGCCCCTTCCGCTAACTATCGCGTGGCCTAGCGGAACGCCAGCAGCCAATTCGACGGTCGTGATGATCTCCGGGGTGTTGCGGCAGTTCTTGGAAAGCTTGGGGCGCACTGACGCCGCCGAAGACAGCATCGCCACGCCGGCGTCCATTTCCTTCCTCGTATATGGCGACTGGTAGTTCACGTCGCCAAACCATGCCCATCTCCCCAGCTTGATCCCTCCTTCGACCACGGAGTCCAGAAGCTCGATTTTTTCCTTGGAGAGGAGCTGCTGGCCTTCGTCGACGATCAATACGGACACCTTCTGCCGCTCTGCAGGAGGAAGTGTCTCGATTTCACCTAAGGTGGCGATGGCCCTGCCGATGTCGGATTGTTCTCGTAGCACGGCTGCCAACGCGTCCGTGCCCACCACGAAGAGCAGGGAGTCGCCCGCACCAATCGATCGCCTTGCCATTTCCGTCGCTAAAAGCGTCTTCCCGCATCCTGCGGGAGACGAACAGTAGATGCGTTCGGCGCCAGCCCAATGATCCAGAATTTCGTACTGTTCTTCCGTCAGGGCAAGCATTTCTTCGTTGAAGCGATCACGTGCCAAGGCCAAAGCCTGCACACGCTCAAACTCAGGACGAAACAATCGAACGAGCTCGGCAACATCTCGTTCGGCGATCTTGCGCGAAGAGCTATTCTTCCGTGCCCAGTACTGCGCAACGCCTTCCAAGAAGAGCTGGAGCTTCGCTGGACTAGCAAGGTCTTCACGGGCACCAATTAATTCTTCGGGAAACTCGGGGCCACCCAGCAGTTCCCCCAAGTCACTCCGTCCCATCCCAGCTAGGATCACGCAAAACCCTGCCGGGTATGCCGTCGCAAATCCCGCGCCTAGCCTAGGCGCAACGTAATTTCGGTCTAGCGAGAAGAAGGCATCCTTGGCCTGTACGAGTGGTGACTTGCCTCTGGTGACAACGCGGCCAAGTCGATCTTCGTAGTGCCATCGACCTCCTTTGCAGGACACATCGCCACCCTTTACTTCGATAGCGACGAGGCCTTTTGCCCCAACGAGCAAGAAATCGATCTCACCCCAACGCTGGTAGGCATGCTCGGCGAGGTTTAGCGAGTTAAGTGCACGTGCGGCGCCTCCACCCCAATCTACAGATCGCAGGAGCGAAAGGACCTTCCTTTCGGATCCAGTTGCCTCAGCAGCTGGCATGTTTGGAATGACTTGCATCTCCCCGCCCCTCTACCACTCCAGTCGCATCTTCCCAAGATGGAACGCTCATTGAACGACGTCTGGCGATCCCACCATCTCATCCGCCACGTGTTCCACAAGGTCTTCGATCCGGCACCCGAAGTAAGTACAGAGCTTGTCGAGCACATCCGTCTGAACGTTGGCCCCGTGCTGGTTAGCCAACTTTGAGAGCGTCATTCGGTTAAGTCCGGTCGCTGCGGCAATTTCCTGCAGCTGGATCCGCTTCCGCTCCCGGAACTCAAGGTCAGCTATGCGCTCTCGCAGCTTAAACCTTAACATAAGATAAATTCCGCTTATTAAAACTATCAAACGATCTTGCTTTTCATCATTCGATAGCTAATATCGTCATCTCACGATGATTTAAACCATCATGCGATAGCGATTATTTGCACAGGAGAATGCTGATGAGCATCACGTACCTTACCACCGAACAGCTGTCGGAACGCATCCACTACGACGTCCGGACCATCCGCAACCGCCTCAAGGACAGCGTCCTGCTGGAAGGAATTCATTACATCCGTCCCTTTGGTGGGCGGAAGCTGCTTTTCCTTTGGGAGGCCATTGAGCGCGACATCCACACCGCCTCCTCGGCGCATGTCCCGCTGATTCCGATGGCCAACGGCGGAGTGGCGCATGGCTAAGGTTCGCGCGCGCCCCGAGACCAACTGCCTCTACCTAGACTTTTCGTTCCGCGGCAAACGATGCAAGGAGCAGACGGCCCTGAAAGACACAGCGGCCAACCGACGAACTCTGGAGGCCTTTGCCAACCGCATCAAGCGCGAGATGGCCAAGGGCAGGTTCGACTACCGGGCGTTCTTTCCAGACAGTCCTCGCGCCGCCCAGTTTGACGGCGACATGGAGGCCGCCCCGACGGTTGTGGCGACAAGCGGCAATACCTTGCCAGATATGGGCCCTGCTATGCCGACGCCGACGCTGACGCAGTTCGCCGGGACCTGGTACCAAGAGAACCTGCCGCGCTGGCGCCAGACTCATGCCGACACGGTTCAAGGGACCCTGCGCCAGCACATTCTTCCCAAGCTAGGTGACAAGCCGCTGGCTGAAATCACCCGAGCAGACTTGCTGGCCTTCCGGGCCGAGCTGGGCAAGCAAACCGGCAAAGGCGGCGGCGCCTTGTCTCCCTCGCGGATCAATCACATCATGACGCCGTTGCGTATGCTGATGGCCGAGGCCTCCGAGCGCTATGAGTTCCTCACCCCGTTCCGGAACATCAAGCCGCTGCGCCTGCCCAAGCTCGACATCCAGCCGCTTTCGCTGGATGAGGTCCACCGTGCGCTCGGCACCGTCCGAAAAGACTGGCATCCGTACCTGGCTGCCCGCTTCTTCACGGGGATGCGGACAGGCGAGATCAATGCGCTGGAGTGGAAGCACATCGACTTCGAGCAGGATCTGATCCTGATCCGCCAGTCGATCGTCAAAGGGAGGTTGGAGAACACCAAGACCGATGGTTCGATGAGGGATATCCCCATGGTTCCCTTGGTGCGCACGGCCCTGCTTGAACAGCGGAAACTGGTTTCTGAGGATTGCCGCTGGGTTTTTGCACAGCGCAACGGTGATCCGATCAACTTGGTCAACTTCACCAACCGGGTCTGGCATCCCCTGCTCCGCCATCTCGGCTTGGCGCCCCGCAGGCCGTATCAGACTCGCCATACGGCGGCCACGCTGATGCTGGCCTCAGGCGAGAATCCGGAGTGGGTGGCCCGGACCTTGGGCCATGCCAATACGGAAATGTTGTTCCGGGTCTACTCGCGCTACGTGCCCAACCTTACCCGCAACGACGGCAAGGCCTTCACGGGGCTGGTCACCGCCTCCTCCATGCCGACCAGTAGCACTCCCCGGACGAAGGATGCCCCTCAGGGCACGACCACTCCCTTATCTGTGCTGACGCGCAAACAGCTCGAAGCCTTGGTCGCTCAACTTCAGCAGCAGTAGCGGCTCCGCCGAGAACACCCCCCAACCGCCGAACAAGCCCCGCTTGACGCTCTTGCGTCGAGCCGAGTCCTCCTGCGTCTCAGAACCCACTCGACATCTACTTATCCAAGGAAGACCCATGAACAAGCACCCCCTCATCACCCAACCCGTCACCTTCGATGCCGTTCTCGAACCTGGCCTGATCTGTGGCGATGGCCTCCAGTCGGTACGCGTGCTCCATCCGGACGGCGAGCTCGCCGCGTGGACCTGGCATCACTTCGATGCAGCCAACACGGACTCCGTGCTGACTGCCACCGTGAGCATCCACCCCCTTGGCTATCCCGTGGGACTGACCTCGGTCATTGATCGCATCCAGTGGCAGCCGGCCTTGCAGGTCATCGACTTGATCCCCGAGGTCACAGGCACCGCGAAACTGGTCGCTCGCTTTCGCGCGTTGGTGGATCAGATCCGCCACCCGGGTATGCAGCAGCTGCTCCAGGACGTCTTCGCCCTGCGCCCGCTGTTCTACAACTACTGGAACGCGACCATCGAGGTCGACGGCAAGGCCTGCTCCCTAGCGCAGAAGGCCATCACGAATGCCGAGCTGGTGCAGTGGGGAGTTGGATTGTCGTCTTTCCAGCGCGCAGTGGGCATGACGTTCGCCCTGCTCCGAAACGCAGGACAGGCTTGGCCACGCGAGCAATGGTCCGATGGCGAACATGCATTGCACCTGCTCCGGCAGATCGATGGATCCATGTCGCATCTTGCCCAAGGGTACTCGGAGGATGCAGACGTGCTGAGGGAACTGATGGAGCACGAGTATCGCCTCTCTCTCAGCCCGCTGGCCTTGTCCACCCTGGAGCATGTCAATCACTTGGCTGACATGAGCTGGCTTGATGCCCACTGGGATGGACTGGACGGACAACAGGCTGGCACCCGGAGCAATCTGGTTTCCCTGAACGCCTTCCGGCGTCGTCGAGCTTCGAGGTCTAGCTGACACCCTCATTCTGTCCAATATGGACGCAGCCGACGATCTGGCTGTAAGACTGCTTCACAGGCTCAACCATTCTGTCCGCTTGCGATGGATTGAAGGTATCGCAGGACCTTGTCCGTTTCGCCGGCGCCGATGACCTGCAGGATCGTCCTGCCATTGAACACCCTCACGGGCGCCCTTCCCATCAGCAACAGCGCATCATGCGAGGCACGCTTCATCTCCAAGACTACGGCCGAGATGTGCTCGACATCCGCCAGCTTCCTCTGCAAAGCAGAAGTCCGCCAGATCTCTGGCTGCCTCTCCTCTTGGCATTCCAAGGCCGCCGCTAGCTCCGGAAGCGCCAAGCCGAGGCGGGCGGCGACTTGCGCCGGGTCAATAGAGGATTGCCCAGCTGGACGCTCCTCGGTACCCGCTCCAGTCCTGCTCATTACCCAATCTCCCGGACGTCATGGATCGACATGTTCGCGATCAAGCGTCTCACTCGCTGATATCTGCGGTAGCCATGCTCTCACCCAAATAACCCGAGGCCATCACATGACCATGCCAGATGAACGAACACGCGCTCTATTGTGGGCAGGGAGTTTCCTTGTCGACATTGCGCGTGACGATGTACTTCCTATGCCTCTCAGGCGAAAGGCCGCAACAATCGCGAGACACTTCCCCACTGTGGAAGACGTCGCCTGGCTGGCGGAGTCCATTCGCGACTCTGTTCTCAGCATCCAGTTGGCCTCACCAGAACAGGCACTTCCAGAACAGAGTGACTGGGACTTCGAACCGTTGAGACATTCCACGAGGCTTAGCTGGCCCGAAGGCCCATAATTTCAAGAGCTGGCAGCCATCCAGTGGCGCGGCAACCGAACGGACCCTACGACCTGAGATATCGAACACTCCTGCAATTCGAGCAGCAGCACCGGATTGTTCCATCAAGAGCATACGCGTCATGACATTCGCTCAACAGAAGCCATCAAGTAGCTTCCTACGGGGACTATGTGAAAACGGAACCATTTCCCCGAGGCTGTTCGCCGAACAGTTCCGCATTGACTTGAAGACGCTGGCTGATCTGGCACACGTCTCGCCAGAAGCCATCTCGCATGTTCCGGAGTCGGAGCTATTGCAGGACTACATGCACAGCGCCGCTAGCGTGATATCCGCACTTCTCGAGTGCAGTGACTTGGACATCGAGCGCGCCATCACCTGGTTTCGTCATGCTCCATTGATCGAGCTGGGAGGCGATACCGCCGAGCAGTACGTGTCTAAAGGGAGGACCGCCGCGGTTCATGCATACGCTCTGAACCTAGCGGTAGGAGCCACGGGTTAACTGTGAATCGCGCGTCCAAGACCTGGCTAAAGCGGTCATGTCCGCCTCAAGGCTACTACCGAATGGAACTCGCGAGGCAGACGAACGTGCACTAGTATCTGCCGAACAGCGCCAACCATCATCCTCTTGGGGAAGGGGAGCCGAATGAGAATTGAGCCATCGGTTGTCAGTGATCTGGTCACCAAAGCCGACCGACTGCAGCTCGCCGCTGTCATCCCTGCGGACTTCGGTCGCATGGATGTCGCCAGGGAGTTGTCGGACCTACGATCTCGCCTGTCAAAGAAGATCGACGAGAAGCTGCAGCCCTGGTTCATCCTACTGGACGAAAGCGTCCAGTTCTTTGTGCAGTTCGAAAGGTTCTTGTATCAGTTCCCACTGAGTAACGAGCTCATGGGTTACGCCGTCATGGTCTCCAAGCTCAAGAGGGACATTCTGTCGATAAGGGAGCTTCTTGCCATCGGGCAAGACATGACGGCCCGGGTTCTTGCTCGAACTTTTATCGAGGACATCGAGATCGCGATGGCGTTGGCACTTAGTGCAGACACGTGCCGTGCCTTTGCGAGCACACATGATACGAACGACTTCTGGAACAAGCATATCGGCTACGGCAAGGTGTACGACAAGATGACCCAGTATCTTCTTGCGTGCGGCGTTCCAGAGGATCGAGCACGTGTACTGGTGGAGCGTCATCGGGAAGCCAAGAAGATGTTCTCAGAGAGCACGCATGGAGGTCGCAACTCATCGTTGTTCAGCGCCTTCTCACCAGCACTATCGGATCCCAGCCAAGTCAACTTCCTTTCCTTAGGCGCACTTACCTACGCCACAGCCGAGTTGGCGCTCTTTGTCGCTCAGGAAACGCATGCCTTTGCAGGTTCGGTTGTGAACGGGACCATGCATCCTCGACCGCTTCATCTGTATGAGGAATTTGAGACAACTGGCAGATTCATGACCGCTGCCGGTTCCGCCTACGTGCTTCAGGAACTCCTACTTCGGTACGAGGAGTCGCTCCAATCTCTGGGAGACTCGCTATGACCTACCTAGGCTGACACGGTAAGAAGTTCCAGCCACTGAACACAGAAGCCCGACTGACCAACAGAACAGGTGAAATGAATGAAGTATCTGAAAGGTGAGCGCGTGGTCCACCCAGGAATGCCAGCTTGGGGGATCGGTGAAGTCCTCGAGGAAAGCAGCGAGGATCACGTACGGATCTTCTTTGTCGGTACCGGGGAGAAGAAGCTTTCCTTGAAGCATGTCATGCCGGTTCGAGTCTCAGGGAACGAGGCGGCGCATCCCATTCTGGACAACCTGAGGATTTCAAAGTCTGCCAGTGGCATCCGCTATCAGAGTCTGCCAGAGTCTATCCAGATCTTCCTGGCGCAGTTCCCCGGAGGATTTCGGGGGGAGCGATTTGCAAGACATGAGCGGGACTACAAGGACAAGGCCAACAGGCAAGCCTCTGACCTTCTCGGCAAGGAGCCATTCGACGCACTCCTGGCGGCAGGTGATCACGCCGAGGTGGTCCGACGCGCCCTCAAGCTCATCAATGCCACGAATCTAGTGTATCCGGGCGAGAAGATCTCCCTCCGCGACGGCCTGAAGAGTGAAGCGGGACGCAGTCTTTTCTCGTTGGCTCTTCATGGACTTTTGCACGGAGACGACTCTTTTGAGGGTCGGTTCTCTGGGTTCGCCAAGGTGTTGGATGGCATCGGTGCTGGTAAGTGGACAACAGCCACCTACTTCCCGTTCTTCCTTCGCCCCGATCAGTACATGTTCGTCAAGCCAACGATCACACAGTTCGCGGCTGAGCTATGTGGGTTCGAGTTGAATTACACGCCCCAGCTCAACTGGCGAACCTATCACTCTGTACTTGGCTTCTCCCGCTATCTTTTTGACGCTCTAGAGGAGCTGGAGCCGCGAGACATGATTGATGTCCAGTCCTTCATGTGGTGCATAGCGCCCGGTACTTATGCCGACGGGGAGTAGTTTGGCAGCCACTGCGGCGACTTACCGCTTGGAGCTGGCGCGAAACTACCTATCGGGGCAGGCAGTGCAGTCGGCTCTCGGCATTGATGCGGCGACGCTTACGGTCTGGCGCAAGCAACGGAGACTGCTCGCAGTTTGGCATCGACCCATCAATGAGTGGCTCTATCCGGACTTCCAGTTTCGGGATAACGCTTTGATTAGGGAGATGCCCGACCTGTTAGCCGTCTATGAGACCTACTACAGTCACGTCTGGAAGAACACATGGGGCATAGTGGAGTGGTTTATGTCTCCACATTTGCTGCTGGACAGTGAGCGGCCGGCAGATGTGATGGCCAGAGATCCCCAGCAAGTGCTCACTGTCGCGCGAACGGAGTTTCTTCAGTACCCATCTACCTTCTGGTGACCAGAAGATTCGCTGCTGCAAGCCGGGCGTCTGCCAAGCTCCCAAGGACAGGTGAGCTCTGAGTTCGGAATCGAATGCACTCTCGATAACGCGGATTCCGCG
The DNA here is from genome assembly GCF_001556105.1 of Pseudoxanthomonas mexicana. Taxonomy (GTDB): domain Bacteria; phylum Pseudomonadota; class Gammaproteobacteria; order Xanthomonadales; family Xanthomonadaceae; genus Pseudoxanthomonas_A; species Pseudoxanthomonas_A mexicana_A. Next base: position 85,742 of record NZ_LSIF01000036.1, read on the forward strand.
CAGCATCTTCCCGAAGCTTGAGTCGTATCCGGCTCTTGGGGCTTGTTAGCTCGTCTACCTAACCAAGGGTGGTCTCGGAAGAGGAATGCTTGCCCATTACGCCTTCGATAAGACTCATCAGATTCTGCTGGCGTTGCGTGTAGAACGTATCAAAATCGTCGGCACGCAAAGCTGCTGTCGGGATTCGATGGCTCTTGAGAAGGATATCCATTCCAACAGTGTCAAGTTGCACCTGCCGATGTGCTTGAAGGGAGACAAGATAGCTGGATGGTGCGGCGCCGCCGATCATGCGATTCGCTTTGTATGAGATGGGGGTCTTATTGATGATCGAGTCGTATCGACGGCGGGCGATGCCCTGCTTCTCGCACCAGTCACGCGGGAAGATGTGATGAATGTCGAGGGCGACCTCGTCTGCCTCCAGATCGCGAATGCGGGACTTCCAGAACAAGTCATGGGCTCCTTCACGCAGAACGAGTACGTTGATGCCCTTGTACGCAGCACTGAGGCGCGAGGTCAGAGATGCCAGACGATCTACTTGAAACGCTGCATCACCGATCGTCCGTGGGGCCGCGCCATCGGACTCGATCCATGCCACCAGCTCTTCCACGTCATTGGCCATGCGAGTCTCGACCGCACCGCCGTACAGTTCTCCAAGAATTCCGCACCAGAACCACTGAGCCAGCTTCTGGTGAATGCGCGGCTCGCGCCAGCGCTCATCAGCGCCGACAAGAGCCAGCACCGCAGCCAAAGGAGCCAGCTGGGTCCTGTAAGGCAGATCCCGGGGTGAGGTGAAACATTCTTGTCTGAGGAATTTGGCTGCGCGCAGGAATCCCTGCTCTACCTGGTCAGCCCAACGCTGGTAGGCCTCGAGTGGCAGTTCCAGTACCGAGGCTCGCTTGGCACTGACAGGCGTCACCTGCTTCCCCGTCTTGCCCTCGGCCAAATCAGCCCGCCGCTTCTCAAGGGTGTGCAACATGGTGACGACGTCCCCCCGCTTTTGAGTAGCACGCCGGTTTGGAGTCCAATTCCCCAACCC
>NZ_LSIF01000037.1 GCF_001556105.1 Pseudoxanthomonas mexicana
CGGTCATTGCCATCAATTATGGCAACCGGATGTCTACGAAAGGCTGGCCGGTCCACGCATCAAACCTACTACTGCCCTGATTGCGGCTGTGACGAAATCTACTTCGACGGACAGGTGCAGTTGGATCCCGTAACACAGACATGGATTTTGCTCGAAGTTCATAGCCAACCATGGTGTCGCGACTGCGAGGACACGATTTACGAGGCCAAGTTCGGAGATCCCACCGAATATCAGTCAACAAACGCACAGGAAGAGGGTCATGAGCCGGAAGAAGAACAGGCCTCAGACCCCGAAGGAGGTGCGCCTGATCGCATTTGATCGGCACCCCTGTTTTTCCCACCTATCACTCCCATCAAAGAGAACATTTATGAACATTTATGAAGAGCATTTGGCACAACGTAAAGCACGGTTGTTGGAGCGCGCCCAGGAAGCCAGCGATAAGTCCGCGGCGCTATTTCAGCAGGAGCGTGAAATGGCGCAACACGTACCACTTGGACAGCCCATTCTTGTTGGGCATCACTCCGAGGGTCGTCATCGCCGTTATCTGTCGCAAATGGATGGCCTGACGAGGAAGCAGATTGCTTTGGATCGCCTGGCGGAAGATCTCAAACAGCAGGCCGAAACCGTCGGGACAGGTGGTATTTCTTCTGATGATCCGGAGGCAATCCAAAAGCTTGAAGCGCAGTTGGCAGCGCGTGAGGTTGAACAAGCCACGATGAAGGAATTCAACAAGCGCGTGAAGAAGTTGGCCACCGAAGAAGAGCGAAAGAACTTGGCGAAGGCCATGTTGTCCGAAGATCAACAGCTCATGCTGACGCGCGTTCGTTTCGGAAAAGAAGGGTTCCCGAAGTACGAGCTGACGAACAATGGAGCCCGCATCCGCCGAATTCGCGCAAGGATCGAAGAGTTGAGGAAGTCCGAAGTCGCGGAAAACATCGAGGTGGAGGGTCGAGACTTCTTTTATGTTGAAGATCCCGATCAAAACCGGGCCATCTTCTCGTTCACGGGTAAGCCATACGACAAAACGCGCGAGTTGTTGAAGCAACATGGTTGGAAATGGTCGCCAACCAGGGGTGATTGGGTTCGATTGCTGACCGCCAATGCGAGGCGTGATGGGCGATACCTCTGTACCAAGTTCGATGAAATCGATTAGATCATTGATGAGAAACGAGAACGGCGCCTTAGGGCGCCGTTCTTTTACAAGCACGGCTTCGCCCTGGCGGCCGCCGCCCTCCTGGCGGCATCGTTTTGGGCATTGAAACGTCCTCCTTTCGACTTTTGCTTGTCCTCCGCCTTCAACAGTTTCACCTTGGTGGGCTTCTTTTCGACGTACACCATGTCGCTTTCAACGCGAAAGGTTTTGATGTAGGACCGCTCGCAGGCTTCCAGTGTTTCGCCAGCCTCACGCAGTCGATAACGAAACCGCCGCATATCCAGGTTGGTGCCGCACATGCGATGGAGTTCCTGGACGGTCACATTGCGATACGACGCCCACGTTGCGAAGTAGTTGTTCAACCACATGGCGAGCAGGTTGCGGCCTAAGCCAGCCATTCGCATCACGTCGTTGTCCAGTGTCTCATCATCCAGCAGGATGGCGAGGTCGGGATTGAGGCGAATACGAACCTGCTTGGTCGCTTCATCTTTTTCTACGGCATCCAGCAGATTTCCGACATAGCGGCTTCGATGGGAGGCCAAGAAGACACGTGTGCCTTGCAGGTCCACCAGCAGCTTCCATAGGGCTTTCCGCTGATCGTGATCGCGGTACTCCTTCCCCATCATTTGGAGAATGAAGTTGGCGGGCACAACGAACTTCTCGCCGGATATGCCGTTGATGAGCTTGCCCAGATAGATCACCGCTTGCCAGGCAAGTAAATGCTCTTGGTTGAGGTGGGGACCGTCGCAGGCGATATCGATCCCCAAAGGGCCGCTTTCAAATGCAATCTTTTTGGTGTCCTTGGAGCCCAATCGATCCCGGCGTAGCCCTGTTTTGGCAACGCTAAATAACTCGCTTCGCAGAAACGAAATCGGTACCTGGGCAAAGGGAGTGAACGTCTCGCTGGCGCGTGCCTGCGGAAGTTCGGCGGTGGAGGTTGGCTGTGGAGTGTCCATGTAAGACACTAAATCCGCACAGCACGCCGTCAAGCCGTCAGGCTCTGCATCCCGTTTTGATGGGGCGGCGATCAGTGACGCCAGGGGCGGCGATCAGTGACGTTTGGGGCGGCGAGCAGTGACACTTGGCCGAAACAGGGGCGGCGATCAGTGACACCTGCACCCAGGGAGGGGCGGCGATCAGTGACAAATGGGGCGGCGATTGATGACGCTAATCTTTTAGCGAAATCGCGGCAACATCCTGATTCGACGCGAGAAATCGACGTGAAGCCGCCGCCGAAACGCGCTGCAGGTTTTGAGGCTTTTAAAGCTTTTAGGCTTTTAAAACCTCAAGGCTGAGGGTGCGCGAGGCGCACGGATCCTTTCGGATCGGAGGTGGAGCAAGAGCGCCGGGGGCTACGCCCCGCCGGCCCAGGGTAGTGGATGTGTCTACGCCATCCAATCGCGCCCTTTGGGCGCGGGCATCTGGCCGGTGGCCAGGACCTTGGCCGCCATAGGCGGCCTGCCTTCGGCCCGGAACATGCGGAAGTCATCACCTGATCCAAGTGCGAAGCCGCGGCGCGCCAGCGCCGCAAGAGCCTAGGCCCTTGTCCAGATCACAGGCCGCCACAGGCGGCCGTACTCGGCGCGCGGAGCCGACCACCGCGCATCAGCTGGCATACTTCGGCTCAACCCCTTGCCGGATATGACAACCATGGCCCTGCGCGACATGACAGCCGTCGAAGCGCGCTTGCTCCGTCGCGTGGAGAAGTTGACCCAAGCCCATGAGGCGCACGACCCGCTGAAACCCTCCAAGGCATGGAAGCAAACCATGACCGAGGACGAGATGGCGGAGCACATGGGGGCACTGCTGGACGCCTACGAGTTGGTAGCTCCACACATCCAACGGCGCGACCTGCTGGTGGCCTTGCGCAACCTGCTACGCGCCCACCCCAAGCTGCGGCTGCGCGGCGTGCAAGCCCAGCAGCCGGACAACTACATCACCCACGATGGCGCGCCCTTCTACTGGGGCGGCGTTCGCAAGGGCAAGGACGGCATCGTGCCAGGCGGCGTAGGTCGCTTCCCCCTGGACCTGTTCCGCTACGCTCAGACCCCAGAAGGCAAGGCACGCCAAGAAGCAGGCGAGCCGTTGTTCCACCCCATCGACTCCGCCGAGGGCAAGCGAGTGGCACGCAAGCATCGTCGTGAGAAGACCGCCTACGACTCGAAGGAAGGTAAGGCCTTGTTGCGTCTGCGTACGCGGCAAGCGCGCTAACCGTATCGGATCGCACTTCCCGACTTGCGGGCACCGAGACCCGCCCCAGACTGGACAGGGCATAGAGGAGCCTGTCATGTCTGACCCGAACTTCACCGATGACGATGTCTTGATGGCTGCCGACCGCTTTGAGGTCGAGCACTATCAGCACGGTACGCACATGCGTCTTGCCGATGACTGGTGGGAGCCGGGCAAGCATCTGTCCACGGTGGAGGACTGCCGCAGGTATGCCAGGACATCGTTGGAGCGAGGGCTCAAGTTATCGATCAAGGCACGCCATGGATCTCAAGGAATACCGGAAGCTGCAAGCTGACAGCTTCTACGACAACCTCCGGGAGGCCACTGCGCCCCCGTTCTTCTACTGGCAGGACCCCGACACACCGTTGCCCCAGATTGGTGGCGAACCCCGCGGTATCTCGGGCCACTGTTTCGAGGCCGACAATGCGTTGCAGCTGGCCATGGCCGCCAAGGCACAGGGCTTCCAGAGTCCCTACTGGATGGGCTTCGACCAGGCCAAGGAAGCAGGGGGGCATGTGCGCAAGGGCGAGTTGGGCACCAAGATGCTGCAGTGGTACCGCAAGGACGGCGAGTTGAAGTCGAAGATCCCGGTGACCGTGTACAACGGCGACCAGATCAAGGGCATCGAGTGGCCACGTCCTACGGGCCTGACCCCAGAACAGCAAGCTGCACGCCAGGCTGGCTTGGACGCGCTACTTCCCCCACGGAAGAAAGCGCCCACGCTGCAGCAGTACAACGACCGATTGAAGGAAGTCCTGGCCGAGAAGTTCCCGGCCAACGATGACCCGCGGGAGAACGCACGCATGACCTTGTGCCGCGAGTATGCCGCCATGACGGCGCAAGCTAGGCTGGGGCTGCCTCGCCAAGTAGATCCCTCTCTGGCCCAGGACTTGAAGCCCTTCATCGAACGCCGGCCACACCCGATGGATCTGGTGCGGGCCATGGAAGAGGCGTATCGGGTCGTGGGCGAAATCGGCATCCCCGCGCTGGTGTACGACCAGATCCCGCGCAAGGAGATGGAGCGCAAAGTCAAGCCCGCGAAGGAGCCGAGTCCCAAGCGGGAGCGCAGCAAGGCACCTGCCAAGGGCAAGGACATGGAAAACGAAATCCCATTCTGACGAGCCGGCTCGCAGATTTCACAAGGACAGGGGCGGCTTGGCCGTCCTTCGTCTTTGTGTAGGTTGCCAGAAATGGCATCGTGGTTAGGTTGAGTGTGGTTTCCACCACTCCACACTCCCATGAAGAAGATCACAGCAATCCTCGCGCTCGGCTTGATGACCGGCGCTGTCAACGCACAGACCTACAACCCGCAACTGGAGTCCTACGCCTGCGATGGCGCGAACGCGACCGGTTCGTCCTCGACCGCCTGCGGTCCATTCTCCGAAGCGTCCGGCACGGGCGCGACAGCGTACGGCGATCAGGCGAATGCCTCGGGGCAAGGTTCCACAGCCACTGGCAACTACGCAGAAGCCTCCGGACAAAGCTCCACCGCCACGGGTGCCGAGAGCGAGGCCACCGCCACACAGGCAACTGCTACTGGCCATTCCTCATCCGCAACCGGTGCTGGCGCCACCGCGGCTGGTGCCCAAGCCGACGCATCAGGTGTCGCCGCCACTGCTACGGGTGTTGCCTCCCAGGCCAGCGGTGACTACGCAACCGCTTCGGGCGCGACGGCCCAGGCCACGGGATACGCTGCTAACGCCTACGGCAACAATGCACGTGCCACAGCGCAAGGTGCTAACGCCTACGGGTCGGCAAGCGTGGCGTCAGCCACCAACGCCGTTGCTCTGGGGCAGGGCTCCAATGCCGGCCACGCCAACTCGGTAGCCATCGGTGCAGGGACACGCACCACTCAGGCTAACGAAGTGGCCATGGGCAACCGCCGCGTCACGCAGGTAGCCAACGGCTCGATCTCCCAGGGTTCGACGGACGCCATCAATGGTGGCCAGGTCTGGGACATTCTCCAGAACCTGCCCAACGGCTCCAACTTCGACGAGACCCTGTGGAACGACCGCTGGGACAACATCAACAACCGCTTTGGTGAAGTCGGCAAGCGCATCGACGGCCTAGGTGCCCAGATGGGAGCCATGAGCATGATGGCTGCAGCCCCCGGTGAAGGTGGCTTGTCCGTCGGTGTCGGCTACTCCGGCAGTTCTGCCGCAGTGGCAGTGGGCTGGTCCAAGCGCTTCAACGACCGCGTGTCCATGGCCGTAGGTGCCTCCTTCGGTGGCGGCAACAAGGCGGTGATCGGCGTGGGCCTGCGGATCGGAGGTCGCTGATGAAGGCGCTTTTCCTATCCCTCCTGCTGCTCCTGCCGTTTGCCTCTCACGCAGGTGAGCTGTCCTCCGACTTCCGTGGCCGAATAGTCGATGCGGCAGGCCACCCCTTACCTGGTGCAGTCATGCTCATCGAGCATGTCGAGACTGGCCGTATCACCCGGCACGTCGCCAATGCCAAGGGTCGCTGGCACGCACTGGGCAAGCGATCGGATGGCACGTATCGCGTGTCGTGCTTCGCTCCCAACGCGCAAATGCCTGCAGTGCGCTTCCAAGGTCGCGTGGCCTTGGGCCAGGTCCATGTTCGCAACTGCGTACTTGGTGAGGTCGATGACCGATCTCCTGCATGGTTGTCCTCTTGGCAGTGGCGGCAATCGCCCGGAGACCGTTTCGTTATCTAGCTTCCTGTGGGGATCTCGTGTGGAGGTTCACCCCATGGGGGAGGCGGCACTTCGGTGCCGCTTCTTTTTTGCACTCGTGGTTGCCTCTGGCGCGCAGGCTGGCTCCGGACACGTTGCCGGGTCGGTCCAGGCCGCAAGCCTACGGCTGGTCCGCTTTGCTACCCCCTTCGGTGCGGCCCGGCCTGGTGGCCCCGGCGTTGGTCCTGCGCACGCCAATCCGGCGCGCCAGAGATCACCATCATGCGAGTCCCGAAGCCGCTTACCTCCGAGCAGAGCCGCCTCCTGGAACAGGCTGAAGCCCTCATGCGCTCACGCATCCGAGCTGATGGAACCCAGCTGTCCGACCCGTCGGCCGCGGGCTCCATGTTCCGCTACCGCTTGGCCAACCATGAGCGTGAAGTCTTCTCGGTCGCCTTCCTCGACACGCGCCACAAGGTGATCGCGGTGGAAGACCTTTTCGCAGGTACCTTGGATGGCGCGGAAGTGCATCCCAGAGAAATCGCCAAACGCGCCCTAACGCTCGGGTCCGCAGCGATCATCTGCGCGCACAATCACCCCTCTAACAACGGTGAGCCGAGTGCGGCTGACCGCAGCTGCACGGCCAGGTTGAAGCAGGCACTGGCCCTCGTAGACATTCGCCTCCTTGACCATTTCGTCGTCACCGCTGACGGCTACACCTCCATGGCCGCAAGGGGCTGGGTCTAACCCGGCCTTGCCATCCTGGTCATCCCTTCAATACTGCTGGGATGGCCATCCATCTTGCGCTGCTGGATCTGGTTCGCGAACTCATGTCGCCCAAGCACTTGGACTTCGTGGCGCTTCGTCGTGCGTGCGGGGACGCGCATGCGCTGGTCGATGTGTTGGCCAGTGGTGTCGACCCGAACAGCTGGGACGAACGGGGCGCATCGATGCTTCACATGTCAGGGCTGTCCCTGGATGTCGTCCAGTTGCTGCTAGCCGCAGGAGCAGACCCGGATGCGCGGTGGTATGGCGGCCACGGCCGCACGCCCCTGTTCTTCGCCACTGAGCATGGCGTTCCCACGTTGCTGTACCACGCTGGCGCCGATCTCGAAGCGCGCGATGTCGATGGGCTCACGCCTCTGCTGTTCAACATTCAATACGGCGCTGTCGAGCTGGTGGAGGAACTGCTCCTCTTGGGCGCGGATGATGCAGCCCAGGACGACGCAGGCTTGGGAGTTCTGGACTACGCCAGTCTGGTGGCGACTGAGGCGACGCGACAGCGCCTAACGGACATCTTCCAGCGCCGGCATCGTTCGTTCGTGTTGCGTGAACACCTGCAAGGCGTGGCATCGAAGACGCCGACGGTAGTGGAATCTCCACGCCGTTTCTGATCTGCGTTGTACTTCGCACGGTGTCATCTTCCGGCCACGCGAGCGCTTCCTACCCTGGGAGTCCCCAGTCTGGATGTTCTCCCATGGAAGACGCACTCTCACTCCGCGATGCTCTCGATGCAGCACCACGCTATCGCGTCGTGCGGACGGCCGACGGCTTCGATATTGAGCCAGGCTCCGCCGACGACGACCTGTTCGACCTGGACCAGTGCGACGCCATCATCTGGTTCTCGTTGGAGCGGGGCTATCTGGTGTCGACGGACGAGCGTGTAGGCCTGACTCCGTCTGGGCCATGAAGCTCGCGGAAGTTGCGCAACAACAGGCTGCGCTACTCATCGATCTCATGGCGCAGGGCAAGCCCTTCTTGCCCTTCCTGAAGCCGGGTGATCCCCACACGATCAACCAGATGCCCTACAACCCAACGACGGGGCGCGCCTATCGGGGCGGGAACCGCGTGATGCTCTGGATCGTGTCGATGGTCCATGACTACGAAGACACACGCTGGCTGACCTACAAGCAGGCGCTATCGTTGGGTGCCCAAGTGCGCAGGGGCGAGAAGTCCATTCCACTGCGACGCGTGATCTATCCCGACGAACGTGATGCCAACGGCGCTCTGGTCATGCCCGGGATCGACACCCCGAAATCATTCCCGTTCAACGTATTCAACGCATGCCAGGTGGATGGCTTACCACCGCCGCCCGTCCGTCCAGAACTCACGCCCATGGAACGCATGGAGCGCTGTGATGCATTGTTGAAGGCGATAGGCGCGGTCATCGAATACGGTTCGGCGCAGCCGCACTACTCGCCCCGTTCGGACAAGATCGGCTTGCCCTACCCGGAGCGCTTCATCTCCCGGGATGCCTTCTATGCCGTGGCCATGCATGAGTTGGCCCATTGGACTGGCGCCCAACATCGATTGAACCGGGATCTGTCCGGTGCGTTTGGCTCGGAGTCTTACGCCCGCGAAGAGATGGTCGCTGAAGTGGCCTCACACGTGGTCGGCGTCGAGCTTCAAATCGGTCACGACCCTCACCAGCATGCCGCGTATATCCATCACTGGATGCGGATCGCAAAGGAAGATCCGAGCTACCTGTACACGGCCGCTTCCCAGGCAGAGAAGGTGTGCGATTTCATTGGGCTGGAGCGTTTCCGATTCGAGCCGTTGTTGAAGGAAGTCGAACAAGAACTGGAAGGCGTACCTCTGGTGTTCCCAGCGATAGAAGACGCAAAGCCGATTTCTCGGTCGATGGAAAACAACATCGAGATGTAGGCCGAACGCGCCCGTCGTGAACCGATCACGGATCGGCCCCAAGGGCTCGGTCGCTCGCCCAACTGCCGATCAGAGCGCTTCGCGTGTGCCTTTCGCCGTCGCTCAATCAGTCAAGGGGCGTTCGGCCACCCGTGTCCTCGTGCCTGTGGGCCGCGCCAGCGACCTCACTTCCTCCCTTGACTGCGCTCCGCCTGCCGGCGGCCGGGTCTCCATCCGGAAACATCGCGGGGGCATGTCCCCGGTAGGAGACCAACAATGAAAGAACGGGAGACGTGGTTCTGTGCCACCTGCGGCAGCCGGGATATCCGGCATGACGCCATCGTGCAGTACGACCCGGAGAGCGGCGAGTTCGATGTCCTGTCCGTTCTCGATGGAACGTGGTGCGAAGCTTGCGAAGAGCACCGCCCGGGACAAGGTGAACCGACCTTCGCTATCCCACCAGCCTTCACGGTTGTGGTGTCGATCAATGAAGGTCCGAGCCAAGGCTTGATCCTGCTGCAGCGCCCGCTCGCTGACAACGATGCATTGGACTTGCGCGGAGTGGCCGACGAAGTCGCCCAGTCCCGAGGGCAGGCCATCGACGAGCAAGACGGCGGGGTCCCTGATTGTGCGGGAGACATCCGCGTGGAGTTCCGCCACGACCCGGACAACACGGTATCGATCTTTTCCGGCCGGTCCTTCTACTTCGCGAGGGCGGCATGAACTGGCAGCAGGCATTGACTGCCTACGACGCCCACCTGGCCGAGGACGGCCGGATCGTACGCAAGGGCAACACCTTGGGCGTGGTCATTACCGAGAAGAAGAACCGTCTGCGTATCGAGTCCGTGGCCGGCACCTTGCTGGCGTCAGGTCCCGTGAAGCCCGAGACGGTAGAGCGGTTCGTCGAGAGTTTCTGGTTCTGGCGGAAGGAGGTCCACTGATGGCCAAGTACACATTCGACATTCGCCTTGCCAAGATCGTGCCGCACACGACATCGATTTCGGTGGAAGCTGACGACATCGCCAGCGCTATCGAACAGGTACGACGTGCCGATGCAGACGGAGCGGTCTGGGAACCCGAAAGCGGCTACTGGGCCGACGACCTGATGGTGGATGGCCTGCGACGGGGCGTGCTGGACTTCAAGGTCCAGGGCGAGCCCATCGATGAGTTGAGCCTTGCATGGTTCAAGCGCTGGGAAGCCAAGCAGGTGGCCGCATGAGGCGGCGAACCGGACCCATCGAGCAGGGATACGTGCGCCGAGTCTCGCCCACGGCCTGCTCGGTCATGGCCTTTCCGGGCTCCTCGGTCGAGGACATGGAGCAACTACGGTTCCTGGCCCGGCAGTACGCCCAGCAGGTGCCCTTCGGCCTGGACTGGCCGTTGAACTTCTGGGCCTCAGAAATCGCATACCACCGCGGCGACCACGCCGCCCGTTGCTGGCTGGATGGCTACTTCCAGCGGCACCACACCACCGATACGAGGCACTGATGAACGACACATTCTGGGGCGAACCCATTTCCGTCTATACCCGCGCCCAGGCGCTGGCCGACGGCGTGCTGGTCGATTTGACCGCTCAAGCCCGACCCTACGGCTTCAAGATCCCGTTCGCCTGCACCGAGGCGGTCTGGCTTTCCATCCAGTGGACCGAATCAACCGAGGCCCGCAAGCCCGATGCCACTGGCCAGTCCACCGACGGCCGGCTCCACGATGTCCTGTCCCTGGCGCGCATGGCCGCGCAAGGCGCAGCCCAGGCGGGCGCGGCGGTCGCGGAGTTCGAGGTGCTGATGGTGCCCGTCGACGGGAAGGCGATGGCAGCCCGGACCCAGATGTTCCGGCTGGTGGTGTCGGGTGGTGACCAGGGCGAGCCGGTCCTGACCCTGATGCTGCCGGGGGAAAGCTGATATCCGTGGATATCACGATGGTCACTCCACATCGTACGGCGTTGGCGAGATGCCGTTCCTGTTCGCAGGATCAAGGGTTGCCGAAAACTGCATCGATCCGACACTGGTTGAACCACACACCAGGAAGCTCGCCATGTCCCGTTTCGTCATGCCTGACTACGATCCCGCGCTCACGAAGACGCTTCACGAAGTCATCGTGTCCGAGAAGGTCCGCAAGCTCCAATCCATGCTGCAGAAACGCAACGGATCGCTGGTCTACGTCGACGACCAGGCTTACGCCTTGGCCAAGATCCACATGCCAAAGCAACTTCCGCGGCTGGACGATCACATGCGCCGGCACTTCTACGGCATCCATGACTGACCAGCGAACCCTGCATCGGATCATCGATCTGCGCACCCGGCATTGCCTGTCGTTGCGCCAGATCGGCACGCATGTAGGTCTGTCCGGCGAGCAGGTGCGCAAGCTGCTGGTTCGTGAAGGTATCTCCATGGCGCGGACGCCACCTCATTCCATCGTTCCGAAGAAGCGCAACACCCTGGACGAGTCCGTCGTTCGGGCTGTCTATGGCTGCAGCGTGGAAGACCTAGCCAAGATCCAACAGGGCCTATTGCTGACGGATCACACATCACCCGCGTTTTTCTACCGGACACAGCGCTACCGCTACCTGTACGGGAATGGCTGGGCATTCACCTTCCCGGACTGGTGGCAGCTATGGAAGACATCGTGGGCGCGGCGTGTTCCTGATCGCCTGGTCATGGTCCCCATGGATCGATCGCAACCCGTAGGACCGGACAACGCCGAGATCCTGACACGCTCGCAGGTCATGAAGCGCTTCCAGCGCGAGAGACGGCTGACCCAAGCCTGACTCCGGGTGTCGCCATTCCCGCGTGCGCCGTATCCGCTCGCATTTCAGGCAGTTGCCAATAACAGCTACCGATACACGATGGAATAAGGATATCGGTCGATATCCGTTGATATCACGCGATACCCAGGGCCTCCACATGCGCCAAAAGTCCAACGCCAGCCTCTACCTGTACACCTTCCTCGGCCTCCTATTTGGACTGGCCTCCCTGGTGGATCTCCCCACCATGACCAGCCGAGCCATGGCCCTCCAGGAGGCTCGAGCGGAAGCAGCCGTTCGGGCATTCGGGTTGTGATCCACCTGTCTGTCGTCTCGCCCAAGGGCGGGGTGGGTAAGACCATGCTGGCCCTGCAGCTGGCGGCATCGTTTGCCCGCGATGGCCATCGAACCTGCTTGGTCGACCACGATCCGCAGGGCTCATCTCTCGTATTCGGCAAGCTGGCTGAGCGAGCGGGTATCGAACTGCCATTCGTTCCCACTTGCGCACGGGTCAGCGGTTTCGATGTCTATATCCATGACCACCCGCCGGGATTGGCAGAGGCTTACCCGTCGCGTATCGCCATCGTGCCCACCTTGCTGGACGCGCCGTCCTTCCTGATCCATCGGCGCGGACTGCGGCACCTGGAAGAACGTGGACTGATTGTTGTACCCGTGGCATCGCGCTTTCGGTCGGATCGCAAGCAACAGCGGGACCTAGTGGCCGAACATTTCACTGACCAGCCCGTGATCAGGGACCGCGACCTGTACCCGACGCTGTACGGCCGGGGCCTCACCGTCATCGATGGACGGGGCGTTCCTCACCTGACCAAGGCCCAGAACGAGATTGAAGTACTGCGAATGGCTGTCGATGGAGCGATCGCCCTTACGGGGAGTGGCTCATGACGACGCGCACCTTGATCTGGAGGCTTGATGGTCGACTGGAAGAAGTCGAGGCCTGCGACACCTCACCCGAGGAGACGGTCATTGCGATCCGCGACCACAACGAACTGGATCTGATCAGGGCGCTGGCCCGCTTACCCGAACAGGAGAACGACGATGAGCTGGAATGAGTTGGATGCAGACGACCTGGCCAAGGTTTCGTACCCCTCGCAGCAACGAGGTGTGCGGATTGAACGATCGCCGGGACCGCCCAAGATCTACGTGGAGGTCGAGCCGCTGGAAGACACCAAGCCCATGCTGCTGCGTACTTCGCCAGAGCTGCATGCTCGGCTAGAGCGGTCAGTCCAGGGCAATCGAAGCATGGCACTGCTGGCACTGATCGAGGAGGCCTTGGAGCGGCTGGAGTCGGGACACGAGTGTTGGCGTGTGATTGCCCGCGATATCAAGTGATATCCGCGCGAGAGGAGCAGGAGCCAGAGCGTTTGGATGGGGATTAGGGCGAGGGGCCCATGCTCCGCACTGGACACGATGCGTCTAGTTGAGCCACATCCAGAAGTGCCAATCGACCAAGCGCCGAAAGGGGCTTTTTCTTTTGCTGCTCCGCGTAGTGATACGCAGTTTCAGGGGCTTGACGAGTTGCCATTTACAGCTTCCTACACATACTGAGATTAGGCCAAACGAAAGCCTGAAACCCCCACAAATCGAGACAACGACATGAGCCTCTTTGACCGCATTGCCCACTCCCAAGAACACTCTTTCATCGCCCTGCGTACCAATGGCCTCGTGGCCGCAGCTCTCCTCGGGCTGGCCCTGCTCACGGTTGTTGTCTTCCCGACGTCCCCCCGCTTTTGAGTAGCACGCCGGTTTGGAGTCCAATTCCCCAACCC
>NZ_LSIF01000038.1 GCF_001556105.1 Pseudoxanthomonas mexicana
AAAGGCGCTACGCGCAGAGCGGCGACTGAGTGTCTACAGAACTCTGGCCGGTCCAGCGCAGCTTTCGATGTCGTTTTATGCGACATGGCGCACCTCCACCTTGCGACGACGCGAAGACGTGGAAGCACTCAAACCCTGGCCACCTTTCAACGTCTCCAACCGCGGCCGTTTTTCCTTGTAGGCCTTCATCGGCTGTGGATCAGGCTGGCCGTTTTGCGCACACAGGATCCGACGGCGCGCCACGGCCATGTACTGCGGACTCAACTCGAAGCCAATGAAGTTCCTACCCGACCTGACCGCAGCCACGCCCGTGGTGCCCGACCCCATGGTGAGATCCAGTACGGTCTGGCCAGGATTGGAGTAGGTCTTGACCAGCCATTCCATGAGGGCGACGGGCTTCTGCGTCGGGTGCCAGCCACGCGCCCAGGCGAAGAACTGCACCGAACGCGGATACCGCGTGCCGGCGTTCTTGCCTCCCTTCCGTTGGCCGTTGATGCCGCCGGCTTTGCCACCCGAATAGGCTCCTCCTGCCCCGGTGTAGGGTTTCCCCTCCACCATCTGCGGGTTGTAACGGGCGGCATTGCGACAGAAGACCAAGATGTCTTCATGCACCTTCAAGGGCCCGCGATTAGCCAGGAACGGATTGGTACCGTTCGACTTCTCCCACACGAGCGTTTGGCGCAGATGTTTCAACCCGTAAGGATTGGACTGCGCCAACACGAACGTGAAAGGCGATTGCGCGGTGAAGACAAAGACGCAGTCGGGCTTACCGACGCGATACAGCTCTTTCCACATCGCGGCCAGATCGATGACCGAGTCCCAATCGAGGGGGGTCGTGCCGTAAGGCAGATCGGACAGCACCAGATCCACCGAAGCGTCTGGCAGCTTTTTCAGTTGGGCGATGCAATCGCCCTGGGTGAGGGAAATAGAAACGCCACCACCTTTGCAGGCAGTGGCGAGACGGGTGGAACGGGAACGACGGGTAGAAATCTCCACGATGAGGGCCTGTAAGACCCACCGCGCAAGGGCGATGGGGCGATAGGCGATCGCGGTGATCTCCTCCAACCGACCGGTTGGGATGGAGCACTGTCCCGGACGTTACCGGGCACTTTTGAGCCTCGTCATAGCCGCCCTTCCGGGTTCCGGACATGCCCGCCTTGCGGCGTCGGCGCGGCGCAGTTCGTGCGTCGCATTGGTTTCCCGTAGGTCGCCAACGGGATAAATGCTACGCCTGTTCAGGTTCGGAAAACCGAGCCTGCCTGCGCGCCGCTTTGGACTTGTTGATTTCTAATAGGGTCAGCGTATTTTTCCCGCCTGATAATCGATGCTGCTCAATGACTTACGTCGTTCAGGTAGGTTTATTCGGCGTTTAGCTAGGCCCTCAAAAAAGGGCCAGTTGCGGGACAGCCAGGCGTTTCTGCTCGCCTAGGAGCCAACCGATCTGGGCGCGGCACCGGCCGATGTGACTGACCACGGCACGCAGGGCGTCGGCCAGCCCTACTTCGGGGCCACTGACCCGATACGCGATGCCGATGTCGTAGTTCGACAGCGCATCCAATCGACGTGCGCGCAGGTCGTCGTAGCGACGGATGTAGCGGCGAAGTTCGTCCTGGTACTCGTCCAGTGCTGCAGGCAACTGGGCACGCCGGCTGTTCTCGTTCTCGGACAGGTCGGGCCACAGCAGCGCGTTCAGCTGGTGCCAGGGTTCGATGTCGTCCGGGGCCGGGAAGGCCAGGGTGATCTGGTCGATATGGTGGGGGTTCGCGTTGGCGCGAAGCTGGGCAACGTCGGATTCAAAGCTCATGGCGGTCTCCTTCGGGGGGAGACCAACCAAGCTCGGGCGAGACAGGGAGCGCGCACCGTAGGGCGAAACATCGTGGAGCAGGCGTCAGCCTTGCGCGGGCACGCGACCGTGCTGTCGTGTGTCGAAACCCGAGGGGATCGCTAAGATGAGGCCGTGCCTAGCTGCCCGAGAAAAGCCGATGGTCGATCAGCCCTTGCATGAGCGTTTGAGCCACCTGGAAGGTTGGGATGACATGTCCCCAGAGGCGAAGTTTGAAGCCATACGCAACGCGGATTTGCTCCTGTTGTTGGACAACGGCATCGGCAGATACAAGATCGATGAACTTGTCGCTATGGCCGAAGATGAGGGAGATGAACTGGATGATTATCTCGACCTCTACATCACGGACCCAGACGACCATTCGTGCGACTACTACAACATTTCGGACCTTGACCAGTTCGAGGGTGGCGAAGTGATGGCTGGTCTAGGCGAACTGTTTCCCGAACTGGAAATCGACGAAGACGACGACTTCGACGCGTGGCTGCGGGTTTACGTTCGGCGCGAACGGCTAGGAACCCTCGGCGGTCGTGGTGCACCCTCAACCGAGCGGGGCAAGTTGTAAGCACGATCAGTCGTAGGACTTACGCGAAAACACGGCCATTACGAACGCCACAAGCCAGCCGATGCCGGTCCAGCCGGCAAACAGGTTCACGAGTGAAACCGCAACGCCACTATTGGCGTTTCGCACCATGGCAATGACAGTGGGCAACCAGTACATCAGGATCATGGATCCGATCAGGGCGGCGCCCCGACCATTGGCGAATGAGGTTAACGTGATATCGCCAACGGTTTGGTTACCGCTGACCACGTACAGGTACAAGGCGACCATCAGGCCGATCCAGAGAGGGAGAACGAGGCGCTTCATGATGTGTGGAGGTTGTGGAGGACCGCCCCAGGGTAGATCGGTTGCAAGGAATGGCAACCCCTACTCCGTCGATCCAAAATAAGCGTGGGCCGCTTCATACGAGGGTCGAATCAGTCGATCCATGGCTTCTGCATCAAGTGGCGATAGCGACATGGCCACGCCTATCGCAAGTTGAACGAAAACCAAGATGTTGTCCACGGCATGGGTCAGCTCGTCCCATTCAATCGTGATATCACCCCATGCATCGTGCTGGGTGTAGATGGCCAGAACTTCCTTGCCACCGTGGACCAAGCCAGACAGGTCTTTGTAATGGCTCTTGACCGTGCGCAATAGCCTTTCTTCGTCCCAGCCCAAGTGCTGCGCAGCTTCCTTGGCAACGTCGGCGACATAGATCTGATTCTTCCCGCGATTGGGCATTTTTCCCTTCCGCCGGAAACGCATGATCTCCTTTTCATTGGCAGCCTTGGCGAAGAAGGCGGCTCGCAGCACGTATTCCATCTGGGCGCGCTGCATGATTAGCGCGGCCACCCAGGATTTCTCAGGCTGATTGATGAGCAAGGCGAATATCGCCTCAGCCGTGTCCATGGACGCAAGCACCAGGGGTAAGACAGTAGCCGTGCGCTCGGAGCTGACATGACCCATGTCTGTCAGCGTGTTGCGCGTCTGGTGCAGTACCTTCAATGCACCGCTGGCGCGTTGGCGTAGGTTAGTTGAGTCGGACATGGCTTCTCCTTCGAGAAAGTGTGCCGTAGCCGCTCATTCTGGAAAAGGGATGCCACCCTGTCCCGAAGGACGGCGAGTTTCATGGCCGCACCTGATAGAGCCTCGTGGGCAATACCGGTTAGCGGTGGTTCCGATCTGGCAACGCAGGTGGCAGTTGTAGTCTGGTCCCTGCCCACGACTGATGCCATCAGCCGAATCCTCGTCGTAGGCTCGGAAAAGTCTTACCTGCCTGACAGGGTCTGCTAACTCGGAGCTAGGCCTGGTGTACCCCCGGAGTGATCCGGGGGTTCTTGGTCATCGGGGATAGAGCTGGACGGCAGCCTCGGCCAGCTGCTTGCCGCGTTCGGCAATCCCTTCTTCATCCCATGTCTCACGCCCCATCAAGGAGCCATTGAGACGCAGCACGGTGTGATCGATGAACAACTTCTTCTTGGTGGCGTAGTCCTTGTTCTGCGCCTGACGGTTGACCGACAGGTTGAGCAGCGTGAGGTTGCCCAAGGTTGGGATGGCCTTGCTGCGGCGCTGAACATCTTGCTGGTGCGGGGGCAACGCCCCGCCGGTTTGCTCCAACAACCTGGCTGCGTACGCTTCGCCCGACGTTCCTTTGCTACCGTCCTTCAGCGGCCAATGCTCATACCAGGACTGCGGCATAACATGGTCGATGTCCAGATTGGACAGATCCGGGATGGTCGGCTCTTCAGTCTTCTTCGACAGGCGCAGCCATCCTTCCAGTTCGGTCAGAATCATGCGGCAGCGTGGTGCATCTAGGAGGCTTGTCCACATGCCTCCATACAACGATGCCGTCTGCAGGGCATGCGAGAACACGGCGTCGTCGGGCCACACCGAAGCTGTCACGGAAGACTGACCGAGAAGCGTACGCATCGCCGCATGAGTCTGGCTGCCCTGGCTCCATTGGCGCAGGACCGACATGAAGAAGTTGTTGTAGTTCTTCGGCGTGAGCCCACAGACGGCCCTTCGCACGATGTACGAGACGATGTCATTGAAAATCAGCGTCTTCTCGGTGTCGTCGATATCGGCAGTGGACACCCGCAACGCCAACGGATGGGTCGTTGTGGTATCGAAGGGTCGGAGCCGGTCGCCGAATCTGGCTACCGGCATGGTGCCCTTGCCGGTGCTCAGCTGCAGATAGTGCTTGCCGTAGAGGTCAAGCATGTCCAACTGCTGCGTGGCCGTCCGACCCTGACCATAGTTCTTGAAGTCGACGTACAGACGCGCGAGGTCGCCATCCTGACCCGTTTCCGCGCGGATGGCCGAGAAGATCAACCATTCCAGTCGCGGCTTCGTGATACGGCCACGCCGCTCCGGCTGCTTCCATGAGTCGGCATCTTCGAACTGTTGCCACTTCTTCTTGTACAGGTCTTGCTGGCTTTCCGTCTTGCGGTCCACCGTCATGAACAGGTAGTTGCGAATGAGATCCGTGGCATGGAGTTCTTCTCCCCGCCCATTCAAGGTCTCGAAGATCACTTGGGCATCGTCGCCCTTTTCCAGCTTGATCATGACGACCTTGAGGTCTGACAACACAGCCATGATCAAGGCCTCGAATGCAGCCTCATTTGCTCCATTCGCCAGCACCCACTTCTCGGCTTGCTCTGCGAAGTACCAAATGGCGTCCAGGGCAGGCGGGTGATTGATGGCGTTGACCCGGAACGAGCCGTGCTTCGTGTAGTGGGCGGGGTACTTGGCCTTCAACTCGTCTCGGCTCTTGGCCGTCATCGCCTTGATGAAGTCTTCCTGGTCCGAGAAGGTCGGCCAAACCTTGAAGACCTCCACTTCCGCATCTTCCATGGTCGACGGGTTGGGGTTGTCCATGACAGCACCCAAGAACGAGTCGACGCTGGTGATCTTCATTTCTCGGCTGGCTAGCCGGATGCCGGCCAGGATGTACTGCAGGGTCGTCAGCCGCTGCTGCCCATCGATGATGTGGTACGTCTCCACACCTCGTAGCCCGGATTTATCCTGCGGTTCCACGACGATTGCCCCTAGGAAGTGGGGCGCAGGGCTACCGTCTCCCAGGCGCTCCACGGCCTTGTCCACGATATCTGCCCAGAGCAATGGCCATTGCTTTCGGACCGACCAGACATAGGGCCGCTGGTAGAAAGGCAACTTGTATTGCTTGCGATCCTGGAATACCTGCTCGATCGTCCACGTATCCGACTTCATCCCCTCTCCGGTTGCCACCCCTGACAACCCCATTATGCCCGCTAGCCGCAAGAGCACGCCATGCTGCATTTGCGATCCGGATTGCAGCCTATGGGGTTGTTGAAACGCACCAATGGCTCACGCTGGAGTACCTCCACAACCAACAATGCCATGGCACGCCAAGGACGATATCCCGACTGGATCCGACAGAAGGTGTGCTGGATCCGCAAGCGACACTTCCGATCATTCAAGGAAATCGCTGAGACGATGGACATGTCGCACTCCACCGTGCGTCGTATCCTCCGCGAGGAAGGCCTTGCTGGCCCTGTGTCAGAGCTGCGCAAGGAAAGGATCATGCAGTACAAGGCAGACGGCCTTTCAGTGAAGGAAATCGCTTCTCGTACGGGCGTATCCGACTTCGCTGTGCGTTATGCCTTGAAGGGCAAGAAGGATCCGTGGCCCTATCGAACGTTCGCCGTCGCCCGACACCCTTCGCGGTAGCGGGAACACCCCAGAAAAGAGCCATTGCGACCGTTCTTCTCCTGGATGGTGCCGCGCCGGCAGACGGGGCATCGATCACCCGACTTGACCGGCACCTGGATCCTTTGTGATCCACCTGTACGAGGTCGGGGCTGCCCCGCCTCTTGCTCCGCCTTCCGCTTGAAGTCGCAAGCAGGGAAACGGCTGCATCCATGGAAAGCGCCGTACTGCCGACCCCGCAGCTGCAGCACGCCGTTGCCGCACTTGGGGCACGCCTCTAATGCCTCACCGTCGACAGGATCGATCTTGAGGTGCTCTGCCTTGACCAGCTCGACCAGGAACTGGGAAGGCTGCCCCAGCGTGGTGTAGAAGCGCACCTGCTTCCGTGCGCGGGTCATGGCCACGTAGAACAAGCGACGCTCTTCGGCGTAGGGGTACGGGTCAGGTGCCGGCATGGCCAACTGCAATGCAGGATCGTCCTGGATCTGGCTGGGGAAGCCGCGCGTTCCTTGCACCACGTTGAGGACGAACACGTACTCCGCCTCCAGCCCCTTGGAGCCATGCGCGGTGCGGAACTCAATCTTCAACCGGTCGCCGAACTGGCGTTGCCAGGCTGCGAGCATTGGGGGCTGGTCGTCACGGTACCGCCCTAGCAGCATGATGGTGATGTGGTTGCCCTTAGCGGGCGTGAGCTTGCCCTCGGAGGCGAAGCGATGCATGCCTGCCAGCTGCTCTTCGACGTGCCCCAGCATTCCTTCCTTCTGCTGAAAGCCATATGCCAGCATCGGCGTCTTGGTCAGCGGGTTGGTCGTACTGACTGACTTCTTGATCTGGGCGGGGTTGGCCTGGATGAACTCGCTGGACACGTCACACAAGTCCTGCGGACAGCGGAACGTGGTGTTCAACGTCAAACGCGTGGCATAGTCGAAAGTCTTCTCGAACTCCGTCATGACCGAGATGTCGGAGCCTGCAAAGCGGTTGATGCCTTGCCAGTCATCGCCCACCACGCACAGATGGGTCTCAACGGGTGGGTTGGCGGCCAGTGCCTTCAACAGGCGTATGCGGGCGCGGGAGCTGTCTTGGAACTCGTCGGCCAGGATGATGGTGAACGGGCTCTGGTACGCCCCGGACTCCACATGCTCGGAAGCCAAGATGAGCATGTCCTCGAAGTCGATGAACTTGCCATCGCGTAGTCGGCGCTCCCACTCTGCTGCAATGCGCTCGTAGATCGCCAGGTACATGCGCAAGCGTGCGGCGAAGCCTTCTTCGGATTGCTCCCTGAGTGCTGCGTGCAACTGAGCGTGCGACAGCCCGTTGTTCTTGACGTGCTGCTGGAACACGCGGAAGGAGCGGGCCAGGTCCTGATTGGAGACGGGCGGTAGCCCCAGAGATGGACGATCGGGATCGAATGCGGGCTGTACACCTCGTTCAATCAGGGCTGCTTCCAGGGTCTCCATCCACTCGCCTGTCGACAGCGTATGCGAGGTGGTCTCGACCAGTGCCGTTTCCTTCTCGGAGTGTATTTTCCGCTTCCATGCCACACCCTGCAGGTAGTCCTTGAAGTCCTTGGGCGCTTCGCCCTTCTCGTTCAGCGCGAAATGCTCGTGGTACAGCTGGGCATCGGGATAGTAGAAGTCGGGGAAGTACTGCCGATGATGCTCGGTGGCGGTGTCGTGTTCGTAGGCCCGCTCGTACTCGTAGTTCACCCCGCAGTAGAACAGCCAGTCGACGATGACCCGCTCTTCCTTGCTCTTGACGATGTCGCCCTTGGCCGTGAGGAAGCCGCGCTTGCCATTGGCGTAGGCGTCAGGCTCCTGGGGCGTCCCCCACTTGCCCACGTCCCGACCATAGACGGTTCGGAACAGGTCCCAGTCCTTCCGGAACTTGGAGTCCTGGGCGCAGAGCGTGTCGATGATGTTGCCCACCTCCCGGATGTCCGCCCCCGGATTGCTGGGGTCGACCCAGGGTGCCAGCGACGGCTTCTTGCCGGTCGCCTTGGCGATCACCTCGATGCCGAATGCGTGGAAGGTGTTGGACCTCACCTTGTCCACGTCTGGCACGCCCCTAAGCTGCTGGGCGATGCGCTCTCCCACCTCGTCTGCGGTGGCACGATTGAATGCCAGCAACAGGATCTGCTCGGGCGTGGCCAGCCCCTCATGGAGGGCATAGCCCGTTTTGGCAACCATGGTCGAAGTCTTGCCCGAGCCTGCTGCGGCTACCACCATGACCGCGTCGTCCATGCAGATGCAGGCGTGCACCTGTTCCTCGGTCAGCGGGTTCTTCTCGACAGTGTCGAAGAACTGCTTCCTGGATTGCCGCTGCTGGGCCAGGTGCGCGTCGTTCTGGCCAGCCGTGATGTTGCGCAACGACTCAGCCTCGGTTTCGCCCCGTGCGATGGCCTTCCATTCCTCGTGGGTCAACCCGCAGCCCAGATCCTCGATCTCACCAGGCAGCATCGAGAGGATGTCGAACAAGGAAGACCCTCCCTTGGTCCGCGGACGCATCCTCAGCTGTTTCATTGCGCCGGCCCAGGTCTCACTCCGCCAAGTGGGTGCAGGGTACGCGCGCACATAGCGATCGATTGCCCCCTTGGGCATCCACCGATCAGCGCGATAGCGGGATCGAAACGACCCAACCCAGTTGGCGACTTCGACCTTGAAGGAGTCGCGTCGAAGCGAATGCGCCCTGTCGGTCGCTGTATTGGTAGGCGTCCCCTCCCACGATGGCCACGCCTTGGCGATTTTCCTGGCCTGGGCCACAGCACTATGGCCGAACACATGGTCCCAGCTGAGATTGCTCGGGATAGAAGGTGGCGCCAGGCTTGCCATGACCTCCGCCGCACTGCGCCGGTCGACCTGAGGGCCTGACAGTTCACGGGTACCCCGCGCGACCCATGCGTCCAGCTCCTCAACCGACCCTTCCACGAGCTTGGCGATGACCCTGGCCTTCGCTTGATCGAACTCGTCGACCATGGAAGCAGCCTTCTCGTTCGGAATGCCGTCGACGGATCGCCTCACTGTGCCAGCAGGCGTACGAAAGGCGAAGTTGCATGTGGCCCAGATGATGCCCGGCCGCACCTCCAACTCCACCAGGTTCAACAGGTGGACGGTCAGCGTTTCCCAGTCCGCATCCCGCAGGTACACGCTGTCGCCGGTAATGGACAGGGACCACTGACCTGAGCCGGTGAAGGTTGCGCCGTTGCTGGTGGGAGTCCAGTACATGCGAACTCAGCCCCCGCCGAGCGCACGGGCACCGCGCTGCGTACGACCGAGCCACCTCTCCCGGGAGAGCACGAGCATTCCGCGGGTTCCGCGTGTCAATGCCACGTAAACATGTGCAGCAGACAGTCGCTCCAGATCCATTAGTACCGCGTAGTCAGCTTCAAGCCCCTTGAGTAGCAACGTGCTCCCGACCGCTCGCGTTGTTGTCGAGCGCCCCTGATGCCGTCGCCGCTCTCTGGCCGCACTCAATGCATCGACAAGGGTTGGATGTCGACCGAAAGTGGTCATGCTTAGGCATTCCAGGAGCATCCGCAGGACCTCTCTACGAAAGACCCTCCGGCCGGCTTGGGCCGACCATCCACGTAGCGCCACACCCGCCTGATTCCAACTAGGCTCAGCCTCAAAGGCCAGCGCTTCCGCCTCATCGGGGGTTGCCGGTGTACGCGCGCGGCCGCCCCGAAGGCTAACGCAGCGTCGCAGCAAGGTGTCGACCGATATTCCTGTCATGACAGAGTGAGCGAGTTCAAGAAGGTGTCTCAGTCGCTCCCCCTCTTCTGCTTGCTCCAACCGAGCTACGCCCTGAAACACGGTCCGGAGGTCCAGGCTCTCGACAACCTGCATCCCTTCTCCGCTTCTCGCTAGGTCGCTGTGACGATGCGGCTCCGTAGGGCTAGCCATAACGAGCACACTGCCGTCGTTTCGACGCCAATAGCTTGTTGCGTTACGGACCATCTGTGTGTCTTGAGCAACGTTGCCACTGAGCTGCCGCCATTCACAACCGTCTGGCAGGTTCTGTAGATCGATCCCTGTTCCGTCCTGTAACTGCGCACGCGCTCGAACAAGCCATTGCCCGAGGTTGTCCGCCCCTACACGCACCCAACGCCAAGGGTGATCCAATGTTTCGACGAGCGGGAATGCAGGAGCAACTGCTTGCTCCCATGAAATGACGGGCGCTCGCGGAAAGTTGAAAACCGCTTGCAGGGGATCTCCGAATACGAAAGTCGGCAGGAGGTCCGCCAACTTGCAAACAATGGCGTGCTGGTCTGTGCCACAGTCTTGGTATTCGTCAACAAACACTCGGCCATAGGTCGCTCGCAACGCGGCATCGACTGAATGGCCTTCAAGTAGGTGAAGGCAGGCGGCCCGCACCCCGGGATAGAACAACGCGGCGTTGGAGGCATCAGGGAGAGGCCCGGCCCGCAAAGGAAACTCGCCTACACGCCGAACGCACCAGGCATCGATAGAAGAAAGCCTGTATCGGCTGCTAGATACATTCGCTGCATTGAGCCGCCGGCGAAGCGCTGCAACACCGGCGAGAGTGTGAGTGAGGATTAGCGTCCGCCGTCCTCGCCACTCCGCGGTCAGCCTGACTATCGCCTCTGTCTTTCCGCAGCCTGCCGCGGCTTCTATTCGGCCTCGCCCTATACCTTCCAGCAATGCGGGATCAATCGTTCTGGCCACCACGCGTCCAATCGTAGATCGCAGTCACCGTCGCTTGAAGGTGAGCGCTGGCACGCTCCCAGCCTGGACCAAGAACTTCTTGACCAACACGCTCCCCGAAATCGATTCGCTTGAACCAGCCATGCTCCTTCGCTGCTCGTGCTAGGTGTTCACGGTGATCTTGTTGTTCGCTCGCCCGACATGTCGCCAGATCAAGCCGCCCTCCGGAAACATTGCCCACGCACTGTGATACGTGAACTTCTCCCCATATCTGTACAGCAATGTCGAGAAGGGACACGACATCAGCCCATTCCAACCCATTGAACAGAGCTTCCTCAGTCGCTTGACCATTGCCCCAGGTAATGACGCTCACGCCCTCGCGTTCAACAGCTTGGCGCTCTCCGGGAGTCAACGGCCGATCATCGTCCATTAGGAGCATGACCCGGTATCCAAGCTTCCCGAATGCAGCGGCTCGCGTTGCGGCCTGAGGAATACCTCCTCCATCCGAGATCGCGATCCCTTGGAGTGCCAGTGGACTCTGGTTCTGAGCGACCCAGAAATAGTCCAGTCCTCGCACCAATCCGATCTCGGTCGGTCCTTCTGCAACAATAACTGCGGCGGCCAAAAAAGATTCGGCGTTTCGGCGAACCAGTGCCTGGGTGTCCAATCCAGTATCGGCATCGGCCACATTCGAAATCTCGTGTGTGCCGAACACTGAGTCGTAGTGAGCGATGGCTAGTTCACCAGACCTCAGCTCCCGCACCACAACTGGTGAATGTGTCGTGAGGAATACCTGAGGGCCGTCGTCTGTGCCTGCCCCGAGCAAACGCAAAAATCTTGCGATTCGGTGCGGCTCCAACCCGAATTCCGCCTCATCGACCAGAGCAATGCCGGTTGTCGCAAGACGACTGTGGAACAAGCCAGCAACCAACAGGCGAGAAGACCCGGTCCCAAGTCGTCGAAGTGGAACTCCTTCATCGTCGTGAAGGGCCAATGATGCGTTCCAACCTGGGATCCCAAACGCGTCGAGCAACACTTGCGCTTCTTGCGCTGGCCGGATTCCCAACTCGCGTGCCCGCGCCTTTACCTGCTCCACGATTGCCGAAACTTCGGCGTCGTCTCCTGCGTCCCCAGCCTGTTCCCGGAGCCCCCTGGCTGCTCTGGCAACCAGCGTTCGCACGGTGAACTGTGGTTCTGCGAGGCGCTGCAGAATTGACTGTCGCGCCCAACGTAGATGAGTGGCTGGCGACTGATCGAGTACCACAGGAGCTACTAGGGCGCGATGTGGTAAGGATAAGTCTCGCGCGTCCTGTCCCTCAGTACGATCCGAGTACAGCGACCAGTGCCCCTCCAGGTCTGCGCCAACAACAAGGCGCAGCGTTAGAACATCTTCAAGTTGCGCCGACGGCTCGTCTTCGATGGCCACTCCTTCGGCATTCCATCCGCGCAGGTAGTCACCATATCGCTCCAGGTCATGCAGCTCTTCTGGAAGCTCCCCAAGCGTGATGCGGATATCGAACCCAGCCTCGACATTCAACCTGTGGAAATCTGTGTCGTAGAACACCTCTCGTCGGGTCGCTGATAGCGTGAGAGCAATCGCGTCCAGCACTGTGCTCTTGCCGACATCACCTGCCCCCAAGATAGCGTTCAGACCAGGCCGCGGAGCCCAATCCAGCTGCTGGATTCCTCGAAAGCGACGAATCGCGATGTGGCGAATACGGCTCATTACCCCTTCCCCCGAAGTCGATGCTATGCCGCTTTGACCAGCTCGTAGTACGGATGCCGCCGGTCGTCAAAAATCGCGAATAGCTCTTCGTCGGAGCGGCCTTCCGGCGTCAGCCATGCATCCACATACTCTGGCTTGATATTGATGATGGTGCGGTCGTGGCCTTGGGCCGCAACTTCGGGTTCGGGCTCGTCGGTGATCGCCGCAAACGACCATAAATCAGGCTCCTTGCCCGCAGGGTCAACCCAGTGCGAGTACAGGCAGGCGATAAACATCGTCTCGCCCGTGCGCGGCCGGAACTGGATTTCCTTGCTGCCACCCTTCCCGTCGTCCACGTTCTCGTAGAAGGTCTCGGCCAGCATCAAGCCATGGGTGTGGCCGAACTGGTTGCGCCAGAAGCGCGTCAGGTTGTCGCGCCTGGCGTTGTACGTGCCCGACACCTGCCCTGTCTTGGTGCGGTCGATGGACGGGTCCATACCGGCAGGCCGGCAGTGGTAGCGCATGGGCCGCACCACCCGCTTGCCGTTCTCGACAAACAGTACGGGCGCATACCAGTCCGGGAAGATGCGGTCGTCCCGGGTGGGGTCGTGCTTCGTGCGCTTCGCATCCTCGATCCAACGGGTCATCTGCTTGATCTTGTTCGTGGCGATCCGCTGCTCGTTCAACGCCGTTTTTGTTTCCTTGACCGCGAGCTTTGCTTCTGCAGTGGCCAAGCGCGCTTCCTGGGCGGCCAGCTCTGCTTCGCTCTCGGCCAGCTTGCGTCCGTTCCACTCACCAATCAGGCCCTGGATCTTGCGTTCCAGTTCGGACCTTGGCTGTCGGAAGTTCAGGTCGACACCCTTCGGGATCTTCGTGCCGTCCGATAGCTTGTGGCGGATGCGGTACTTCTCATCGCGCCCCAAGTACAGCTCCCAGAACGCCTTGATATCGATGTCGGCTCCGAACTCCTTCACGTAGCCGTCGTACAAGGCCCAGCACTCAGCGGAGTAGCACATCAGCTCACCCGTTCCACGTCGCAGTCGGCAATCAACCAACCATATTGGTCGGACACCTGGTTCACTACTTGGCCTGGACCATCTTCCTCGCCCACCTCGTGATCGATGTCCACAACGACCACTTCGGGCAAGCCTGAGACGTGCTGGCCATCGGTGTCCCACTTGATGCCATAAACCCGGTATGTGGCCATTACTCGAAACGCTCCTAAGCGGTCGGGTCAAGGGTAGCGCAGGGGGACGAATGAAGCGTTCCACGCGGCGCAGATGTTTCACGCCCCCTGTTCAGTCAAATACTAATGGCGAGACCGCGGTGGGCAGGCGTAGCCTGTTTCCCCGTCGTCTCAGTGCTTGAGCCGCGGGTTCTCCAGGATTGCCCGCCATGCTCACCATTCCCGTATCACGTCGCACTCTCCCGCCCCCGCCGACCCTGCTCGGGCCGGTGTCGACGTTCACCCAGCGGTCTCTGCCAGTTCTGGCCACCCTGGCCGCGTGCGGCTTTCCCAGTCCCGCAGAAGACTTCTTCCGCGAAGACGACAGGCTCGACCTCAACGAACGGCTGATCGCCAATCCGCCTGCCACCTTCCTCATGCGTGCCGACTGCGGCGGCTCGATGGTCGATTACGGCATCCAGGACGGCGACCTGCTCATTGTCGATCGCTCGATCAACCCTCGACCTGGCCATACGGTGGTGGTGCTGTGGGAGGGCGGGTTCGTGTGCAAGAAGCTGTACATCCAGGGCAACCGGATCGTGCTGGCGTCCAGCGCCGGCTACAAGCCAATCCTCGTACCTGAGGATGTTGAACTCGATGTCTGGGGCGTGGTGCGCAGCAATGTCCACTTCCATGTCTGAGAAAACGCCTTCCGAGCCCCCTCGCTTTGGCCTCATCGACGGGAACACGTTCTATGTGTCCTGCGAGCGCGTCTGGGATCCGACGCTTCGGGGCGTACCCACGGTCGTGTTGGGCAATGGGGACGGGTGCTGCATCGCGTTGTCTCCGGAAGCCAAGGCACTGGGCTTGAAGATTGGCACCCCCATCTTCCAGGTACCCAGCAACATCCGAAAGCAGGTCCAAGTCAGGTCCGCCAACTTCGCGCTGTACGGCGACATGTCCGCCCGCATCGTCTCCATCCTGCGCGACCTGTTCCCGCGTGTGGAGGTCTACTCCATCGACGAAAACTTCGTGGATGTCGAGGGCATCAAGGACCCGGAAGCGCTGTGCCTGGAAGCGCGCGAACGGATCCTGCAGTGGGTGGGCATTCCGTGCTGCGTGGGGTTGGGGGCGACGCGCACGCTGGCCAAGGCCGGCAACAAACTGGCTAAGAACCAGTCCAAGCGCGCCGTCCGCGCGGGCCGTCTCGCCGTGTTCCATGCCACGCCTCAGAACATCCACCTGCTACCGGTGGAGGATGTGTGGGGCGTGGGTTCTCGGTTCGCCAGGCGCCTGGGCCAGGAAGGCGTCCACACGGCGGCGGATCTAGCCGCGTTGCCTGCCGACCATGTTCGCTCGCGCTATGGAGTGGTGTTGGCACGTACCCAGACGGAACTGCGCGGCATCGCATGTGGCGACTTGGAGCTGGAAGAGCCCGACCGCAAGCAGATTGTCGTGTCCCGAATGTTCGGTCGCGATGTCGCCGACCCCATGGATGCCTTGGCCACGTTCGCCACCGTGGCCTGCGAGAAGATGCGCGGACGCGACTTGGCAGCGGGAGCGCTGTGGGTCTGGCTAGACGGCAATCCGCACAAGGGCGACGGCTTCCATATGTCGCGTGCTGTTCCACTGCCCTTCCCCACGCGGGATACGGGCGAGGTACTGCGCGCCGTTCGCTTCCTGGCCAAGTCCATGATGAAGCGTGGCCAGCACTACAAGCGCGGCGGCGTGGGCCTGTCGGATCTGGTGCGATCTGAGCAACGCCAGGCAGATCTGTTCTTCGGCCCGGACTCGAAACGCGAGAAGGGCATGGATGTCCTGGACAAGATCAATGCGAAATACGGACGCGGCACCGTTGGCGTGGGCACCACTGGCTGGCGAGTGGGTGGCGCTCGCCCAGGGGAGCAGCGAGGCGTGGCTGACGAAGCGCGGTGGCGCCCTACATTGAAGGCGCTATCGCCGGCCTACACCACCCGATGGAGCGAGCTATTGCGAGTGCGCTAGCGCGAAACACGCACAGCACCACGCCGAGACGTGCGCCACTTCCAGAAGTTGTCGCACACCCGGAACGAGAAGTAGATGGTGATGAGCTGCAGGGTCATCAGGCCCATGGTGTAGATGCTGCCGAACAGCGTGAACAGCACCCAGAACACGGTAGCTGCTTTTAGCCACCCTCGCCCCATGAGGATGGCGATGAACATGCTGATAAAGATCATCAGCTGGAACCCCAGTACCGCGATCGTCATGACTCCCCCTAGAACATGCTTCCCTGAGATGCCGGCTTATCCATTGAAGCCGTATCGGGCGATCACCCAAGAGCTTGAGCGATCCGAATACCAGCCTGCGCCGTCGTGTTGGTGAAGTCTACTGCGCCATTCGGAGCGGCCATGAAGTGCTTGGCAGCGAAACGGATACGCATGGCTTCGTCCCAGGCAAGGTCATTGAGGGTGAGTGTGTCCTTGGTCTCGCGCACGAGATACAAGTGCTCAACCCCTTCACTTTCCACGACGATGGCCCAGTCCGGCGAATACTCGCCGACTGGAGTTCTCACGCGGAACCGTCGCGGCAGCTTGGTGAACAGTTTGACCGTGCCTCGACTGTTCTCCAGTAGCTCCGCAAACGACTTCTCGACCAGGCTGTCGTAATCAACATGGTCGTACAGGTTGAACCCGTCATTTGGCGACTGGGCTACACCAGTCGGCGGCGCGGGCTTCCCTGGCTCCGCCAGCAGCTTGTTCTTGGTTTCGCTCTCAACGAATACGACGTTTGCATCCCACCAACTTGCCTCGTCAACCGGCACGTACTTGATGTTCTCGATCATCTGCTCGATTACGACCATGCGAATGACCTGGGCAACAGTTCGCGACCAAGTCTCAGGGTCGTGGATCGCGCCCATCTGCAGGGCTGTCGGGATGCCTCCCAGGATTGCGACCACGGTCGGTCGCGTGAGCTGGAGAGGGAACTTGCCGTGTTGGAGTTGGTCTTCGACCAGTTGAACGACATTAGGAAGCCGTTGCCCTTCGAGGACGATACGCTCGCCCGCACTCTGGTTTACGGTTTCGTCGGTCGTGATGACCTTACCCGCGTCGTCGTAGATCAGGTCCGCGCTCTGGATCAGGTTGGCCCGTCGCTGAATGAAGCGCAGGTTCTCCAGGTGCTCGTGGCCGGCCACTTTCAGGGCAAGTTCGCTCTCATCGACGCGGTCGATGCGATAGACCGCGCGGTAGCGAATGCGGTTCCAAAGTGCCTCGAACTCAGGGCTTTCGATCTTGTCCTGCCGCAGCTTTATGGTGACCTTGTGATCCTCGTTCTCGACGTCCGGCCTGTCGCTGCTGGATCCGTACTCGGCGTTGAGGCCATCCCTGAACTCACTGAAGCTCTCGTCCACGACCAGGGTGAGGCGATTGATCGCCTCGTCCTGAAGCCGGTTGCCGTGCTCATCCACCGGCAAGCGCAGGCCGCGACCAATCTGCTGGCGTCGTTCGGTATCGGATCGGGTGTGACGCAGGAAGCCGATCTGAAAGACGTTCGGGTTGTCCCAGCCTTCCCGCAAGGCCGAGTGCGAGAAAATGAAGGCACGCGGATTGCTCAGCTCCAGGAGCTTCGCCTTGTTGGCAATGATCTCGTCATACGCGCGTGCCTCGAAGCTCTCTTCGTTGGCCCTGCCGCTCGTGTCCTTGTACTGGCCTGCCTTTGTGGACGGGAAGTAATGAACGCGAAGGGATGCAGGGTCGGGCATGGTGTTCGCCGGTCGACCCGCCCGTGTCCATTCTTCCTGGAAGATGGTGTCGAACATTGCAGGCAGCACCGCGTCATTGCCAACGTAGTCGGCAACGCGCTCAACGAAGAACAACGAGAGCACCTTCACGCCAAGGCCGCGACGCTCGATGTCAGCTTGCTTCTGCAGGTGAGCGCGGATCGTGTGCCGGACCTGGTCGCGCCATAGCGACAGCCCATCAACGCCCAGTGTCTCGCCCACGGTGATGCTCACGCCGTTGTCGAAGTCTAGGCGCCGCTCTGTACGGCTCATCTGGTCGATCGTGTAGCCCTGATACTGGGCCAGTCCGTCACTTTCTGCCGCCAGGTCGGCTCCTGGTCCTAGGACGACGGTCTTGCGGTCGCCACTCGCGGTATCGACCACAAGCTCCGCCAGCCAGTGTGTCGTCCCCCGCACCCTCCTGGAGGAGATGCCCTTCAGATGGAGGTAGGGCTGGCCCGTTTCGCCCGCCACTACTCCCTTCACGCTAACGCGCTTGACCAGGCCCAGTTCAGCGGCCCGCTTGGCGGTCAGGCGATGAACCATGTTGAATGGCTCGCGGTGCGTAGCGCTGTAACGCAGCGCTACGAGCGGATTGAGCGTGGTGATGGTCTTGCGCCGCTTGGGCGTGGCCATGTTCTGCGGCTCGTCGATCATCACCACGGGCCGCAGCTTGGAGAGCTGATCCATACCGGTGGCGCCGACATTCCACAGGTTGGCCTGCTCGGCTTCGGCGTACAGGGTGTTGGTCGCTGGCTTATCCAGCGAGCTGATGCCGGCGATCAGGAACTGGATCTTCGATGAAGGGTCAGCGAAGTCCGCCACAGCCTGTGTTTCGCCAAGTACGCGCCACTGGTAGTCCAGGTGCGGGTACTTGGCTCGGAAGTGATCACGGGTCTGTTCGAAGGTCTGGACCACACCCGCGCGGATTGCAACGGAGTGGACCAGGATGACGAACTTGCGCAGACCGTAAGCTTCCGCCAGCCGTAGGGCAGTGGCGATGTACACATAAGTCTTGCCGGTGCCCGTTTCCATCTCCACCGAGAAGTTCGGGAACGCGCGGGCCTGATCGAGGAGGTCTGTTTCCTCCATCTGGATCAGCGTGTCCTGTGCCGCAACGGCCTCGCGCTCGGTCACCTTCAGCAGGTTCTGCGCAAGCGCGCCCTCGTTGAGCTGGAAGCCTGCATGTCCCTGCGCCCCAGGATCATGCCCGGCGACGGTAGGGGGTGGAAACAGCGCCCCTTCGAAAAGGTCGACGACTGCTTCGGTGGCTTGGGCCTGGTGGGGCTGGTCATCAAATCGAAACTTCACGCGCCATCCTCTCCAGCATGATCAGCTTCGAGCGCAGGCGCGGTGCCAACGTCAGGGTGAGGGCGTCATCCACCTGGTCGCCCCGCAGGATCAGGGTGTCGTCACCGGTCTCGCGCAAGCCGATGGCTTCAGCTGCGGCCATGGTGAACCGGTCCAGGCAGACCAGAAGTCGCTGGTCCTCGGCATTCTTGAACTCGTAGATCGTGGCGCCATCGACTTCATAGGTGGCCAGTGTCGCGGTCAACGCGGCATCGCTGGCCTTCAGCGCGACCTCCCACGCTAGGGCAGCAGTGTCGGCGCCTTCCTTGACCGGTGGCTTGGCTGCTTCTGCCAACATCATCGCCAGCTGCGCGCCTTCGGTCTCCCCAGCCTTGGCCACGACGGGAGCCTCGATGGCCAGGCCGGTTTCGCGTGTTCGGAAGACACGAAAGCCAAGCTCATCGCCCAGCTGTGCGGCGGCGCGGCGCAGGCGCTCGGCGGTGATCTCGAAGATCGTGCCATAGCCAGCAGCGACGGCGTTCCTGCCTGTTTCGGTAGTGCTGTCGGGCGTTTCCGGACGTTGCACGAGTACCCAGTGCCTGGTCTTCTCATCGCGTGGGTTCTGCTCCCATACGGCATGGCCGGTGGAGCCGGAGCCGGCAAAGAAGTCCAGCACTAGATCACCATCGCCGGTGATGGCGTGGACTAGTCGAGCCAGCACATCCGTGCTTTTCGGGTCGTCGAAAACATCTGCGCCCATCAATGTATTGAGCGCAGACGAGGCACCGCTTCGGTCTCGATAGAACGTTGATGCTGGCGCCCATCGCTCCTGCTCATGAAGATATTTTTTGATGCGGATGCGAGTTGCTCGACCGCTGGGATAGATCAGTCGGCCCTCTCGATCAAGCTGCTCCATCCTGGCGAGTTCATAGCGCCAGCCGTTTTCCGGAGGCGGATGGCCATTGAAGTCGTAGATCAGGTTTTCGCGGTAGTTAGGGCTCGAGCTGTTGTCAGAAGTCCAAACGCCACCGTCGTCTATGCGGTCATAGTGCGAGTGCTGTTTGGCCGGATTGCCTTCAGGCAACTCCTCATACCAGGCTCGAAGCTCAACCTTTGCTGCTTCAAAATCGTTGCCGTGCTTCTGCAGCAGTTCTGCCTCTTTGGCATAAACTGGCTCCAGCCCAGTCTTGCGTTCACGCCAGCGGACATCCAGGTTCTTCAGCTGTTTGCGATTTTTGGCGTAGATCAAGACGTAATCTTGTCCGCCCGCAGTAAGTTTGGCGTCGCCTTTACGGCCCCCTTGCCACGTCATCATGTCAACGAAGTTCTCTGCGCCGAACACGGCATCGAGCAGTAGGCGGAGGTGGTGGACTTCATTGTTGTCGATGCTGGCCAGGAATACGCCGTCCTTCCGCAACAAGTGCCGCGCCGCTACCAGTCGCGGAAACATCATGGTCAACCAGGGCGCGTGCTTGCGGCCCTTGGTTTCCTTCTTGCTGGTCGTCGCGCCCTGTTCGTCGGCCTGACCCGTGTCCCGGAGGTAGTCGGCCTCCTTGGCTGCGAAGTCATCGTTATAGGTGAAGGTGTCGCCAGTGTTGTACGGCGGGTCGATATAGATCAGCTTGAACGCGCCGGTATAGCCGTTCTTGAGCAGCTTCAGGACCTGAAGGTTGTCGCCTTCGATGAGTACGTCCTTGGCGGTGTCCCAGTTGACGGAGGCCGCAGGGTCCGGCACCAGGGTGGTCGTTGTCGGTGCACGGGCATCCTGGCGGGCCTGCTCGATGCCTGGCCAGGTGAAGGCGAATGCGGGCAAGGACGCGTCATCCAGGTCCAGCGCCGCCAGCAGGGCCGGCTTGTCCAGCTCGCCATCCAGGAACGCGCTCGGCAAGAGTTCGCGAAGCTGCGCCAGCAGGGTCGCTTTGGCGTCTTCCGTGGTGGCCGGCACCTGTCCTGCCGTCGGTTCTGGTTCGCTCATGGGTCTAAGTTATTGATCTTGAAGGAGGGTGTCCGACGTGAGCGCGTTTTGCTCTACATGGGTAAGACAGCAGGTTAGCCGTTGGTTACACGGCACCGCCACCCCGAGAGACATTTCGGTTGCCTATGCCGTGTCAAGAAGTCTGCTGCCACCCAGTCTCACGCGACGAGGCGGGGATCGATGAACTGACGAAACCTATCTACTTGGGTGTTTACAGGTCATTTAGACCGTTTGCGCCAGAACTGTCCAAGCGAGCAGAAGTCGCGATAGCCGCCAACTGCGCTCGGCGTTTCTCCGAACGATCGAGCAAGTACAGCCGAACCTGCTCGTCGTACAAGTCCTGGGCGCGGAGATCCAGTACATCGGCGGTCTCGATGTCGCCCAGTACACGAGCCACCTGAGCCCAGAAGCGATCTGTGCGGTAGTTCATCACGACAGCCTTTCGCCGCCGCGCACCGCCCACGATGACAGGGGGTGATGGGATCTGGGGGGCCTTGGACGGAGGAGTCCGGATCCTGGCCATGTCCGGGATGGATACCTCCCAGATGCCGTTGTTCTTTTCAGCCTTCGGCAAGTCGCCGCTTCGCATGCGCTCGCGCACGGTGTCGGGGTGCTGATTCAACACCCGGGCCACCTCTTCCACCTTCAAGTGTGTCTTGCCGGGGTACTGCAAGATCAACAGTTCCAGTGTTTCCTCGTACGTCATCTGGTCGACGCCATCCTGTCCAGGGCTTCGCTGATGCGATCGGCGCCGTCGACCTCAACGACCCGACCACCTCCATCGTACTCGGGGAGCAACTCATGCTCCCAGGTGGCGTGGTAAGGCATGTACACGCCCCACCCGCCCAGCTCGACGACGGGCGCGATGTCGGACTTCATGGAGTTGCCCACCATGGCGAACGCTTCGGGTTGGACCTCGAACTCCTGCAGCAACCTGCGATAGGTGCCCACGTCCTTCTCGGAGACGATCTCGATGCGCTGGAACGCGGTCAAGCCGCACTGTGCCACCTTGCGCTCTTGGTGAAAGAGATCCCCCTTGGTGATCAGGACAACCCGATAGCGTCGTGAGACGTCTTCGACGGCTTGGGCGATACCAGGCAGCAACTCGACGGGGTGGACCAGCAGATCCTTGCCCATGTCCATGATGGCGCGGATGTCGCGGGACTCGATGCGGCCTCCGGTCAGATCAATGGCTGCTTCCACCATCGACAGGATCATGCCCTTCACGCCATAGCCGTACTGAGCCAGGTTGCCGCGCTCGGTAGCCAGCAATATCGCGCGCAGCCCGGCTACGTCCAAATCGATGTAGCGGGCAATGATCGCCTCGAAATCGAGCTGCGCCTGGTCGTAGAACTCCTGGCTGCGCCACAGGGTGTCGTCCCCATCGAACCCGACCATCTGGATCATGCTGCCTCCATAATCGGGGCAAAATCGGGGCAAGAATGGGCCATATCAGGCCGTACATGACCACATGAGCGGCGTCTGGATCGGCGCCATTTTCCGCCGTAATCCTTGTATTTCAATGCTTTACCCCCATTGAACACCCCCACAGCAGACCGCATCTTTTGTTCCTGATGGAACAGGTCGCCCTTGGTGATGAGCACGATCTCGTGGTCGGCAGCAATCTGCTTGACCGCATCACGGATGCCGGGCAGCAGCTCCACCGGATGCTGCAGGGTAGCGCGTCCGATCTCGATCACCCGGTGCAGGTCGCGCGCGCTGATGCGCTCGTCGGTCACCTGGATTGCGGTTTCCAGCATCGACAGCGTCATGCCCTTCACGCCGTAGCCGAAGATCTTCAGGTTGCGCCGCTCGACGTCCAGCAGATGCTGGTGCGTGCGTGCGTCGGCAAGATCCACATAGGCGCCCAGGATGCTTTCGAAGTCCGCTTCCGCCTGTCGGTAGTAGTCCTCGCTCTTCCAGAGCGTGTCGTCCCCGTCGAAACCAACCCATCGGATGCGCGCCATTGGAACCCTTGCCTTCTGCCTGCACGAAGGCCGCGAAGCATAACAGTCGTTCCGACGGCGCATGAAAAACGGCCACCCCCTTACAGGGTGACCGTCGTGTGGCTGGCGAGCGCGGACGGGTCCTCGATCAACCGCCCGAGCTGTGGGGCGGTGCCGTGCCATCGGCGGGCGGTGGCGTGGTTTCCGGTGCGTTCGGGTTGGCCGGTGGCGGCAGCGTTGAATCGGTGGGCGGTGCCGACGGATCCGTCGGCGAAGGTGCCGGCGGTGTCATGTTGTCGGTCGGTGGCGCGGTCTCCACCGGTTCGGGCGCGCTCGGCGGCGGCGTGTCTTCCGGCTTCGGTCCGCATCCCGTCATCAGGGCCGCACTGGCCAAGGCAAGTCCGAGGCTCAGCGACAGCGGAGAGTTGGATAACTTCTTCATGGTTTTTCTCCTTGCATCGTGGGGTCGACGCGGGCGTCAGGGCGTGCCCGGCGCGTACGCCGCATATTCATCGGGGCTCAGGCGACCATCGGCATCCTTGTCCAGCGTGCCGAAGACCTGCGCCAGGGGAGGATCGACCGCCGCCTCATCCTTGCTGATGGCGCCATCCGCATTCTGATCGAGCTCCTCGAAGGGACGCGGCGTGGCCGTGGTGGTCGACGTCGGCACCTGCCGCGATTCGTGGACGCCACGGTCGCTCGTTTCCTGGGAATGGGCCAGCGGTACCGACAAGGCGAGGATCGCCGCGGATAACACGAGGCTTGCCGACTGCATGCGTGCCATGGATTCCTCCCGGTCTGGATGATGCGGACGACGCCTGCCTGCAACGACGATCCGGCATGAAGAAGGGCGGCACGACAGGCCGCCCTTCCAGCGGGATCACACCGTCACGTGGGGGCGCAGCGTCGATCCCGTGCGACGGTCCAGCTTACTTCTGCTGGTCGCCGTAGTTCTTGCTCACGAACGCCTTGTACTCGTCGGCGGTGAGCGAACCATCGGCATTGGCGTCAGCCTGGTCGAACACCTGGCTCAGGCCCGGGTTCGCGGCGGCTTCTTCCTTGCTGATGTTGCCGTCGCCGTTGGTGTCGACATCGGCCCAACCCTGCTTGGCCTGCGTGGCGGCAGCGTCGGTGCTCTGGGTGGGCGTGGTCGCCGAACCTGTCGCAGCCTGCTCGGTGTGGGCCTGCGCTGCGTCTTCCGCCTTTTCCTGGGCGAATGCCAGCGGCATGGCCAGCGCGGCGCTCAGGGCGACCAGGGCAATCAGCGGCTTGCGGTTGTTATTCGTCATGTCAGTGCTCCGTTCTGTGGGAGTGCGTCCGATTGCGCACGGCCCCACCTTGCCGCCCTGCGTCTGAACGAAATTTGCCGCACGACATGAACGTGCACGCCTGCTTAACCAACCGGCATCGTGCATCGGCTAAACCGGTGTTAGCCAACCGTGAGCGCTTTGTCAGCGCCATGTGGAATGCGTGACGTCGCACCGGCTTTGACGTTACGCATCCGTTTTTTCGTTGCCGTTGGTCGCTGTCGGCTGGTCGATTTTTTTACTGAACCATTGCCAACCCAGCACGACGCCGGTCAATGCACCGGCGATTTCCAGCACCACGCGAGACCCCAGACCATCGGGATCGTGGATGCCTTTCAGTGCGATGCGTGCGTAAAGCGGCGACTCGAGCCGCGCAATGCCGAGGTAGAACATGTTCCAGACATCGATACCCGCGCCTATCACGACTGCCGAGACGCAGGCCCAGCCGATGGCATGACCCATCGACCAACGCATCCTGCCGCTCAGCCAGTTCCAGAACAGGAAACACAGCATGCCCACGAGGAGCGCAATCAATCCCGCTTCCAGGGCGCCGAGCACGCCGTAGTGGAGCGGCAGGTTCATCGATCCCTGCCCGCAGGGCAGAAAGGAGCAGGAGCGGCGTCGCAGTGCATGCAGGAATCCCGTGTCATCGGGCCGCGCCCGTCGCGAAAGGGTAACCGATGCCGCCCACCGCGCCGCGACAGGACTGGCAAGATGGCAGCTCCGGTCCCGACCAGGAGGCATCCCATGACGCGTCTACTGCTGGCCGGTGCCACCGGCCTCGTCGGCGAGGCGACGCTGCAGCGTGCGCTCGCATCGCCGCGCGTCCGGCAGGTCGTCGCACCGACGCGGCGACCGCTGGCGCCGCACCCCAAGCTGCTCAATCCGGTCGTGGACTTCGATGCCTTGCCTGCCGATGCCGTCTGGTGGCGGGCGGATGCCGTGGCATGCGCGTTGGGCACCACGATCCGCGATGCCGGCTCACAGGACGCTTTCCGCCGCGTGGACCACGACTATCCGCTCGCGATCGCGCACCATGCACATGCGCACGGCGCGACGACGTTCGCACTGGTATCGGCGATGGGCGCGGACGCACGTTCGCGCATCTTCTATTCGCGCACGAAGGGCGAAGTGGAAGATGCCTTGACCGGCATTGGCTTCGCATCGCTCAGTCTGTTGCGCCCGGGGCTGTTGGGCGGAGAGCGAAAGCAGCATCGACGTGGGGAAGGCCTGGCGCTGCGCGTGATGGCGGTGCTGGATACGGTGCTGCCGGCACGTTATCGCGTCGTGCCGGCGGAACGGGTTGCCGACGCACTGCTGCAGGCGGCGCTGGATGCACCACCGGGCCGACACGTGATCCCCTCCGAGCAGCTGCTCGGCTGACGCCGACTCAAGCGCCGGGATCGTCGGCCGGTACCCGCACGCGGTCAGTAGCCGTGCCGATCCCGCATCAACGCTTCATGGCCGTCTCCTTGCGCCGACGCTGGACGGTCGGACCACACTGACACGCACGGGGCAACAACGGACGTCGGCGACCGAGCATCGCCGCACTCCCTCGCTGGCTACAGCGCCGGCCGCTCCGGCGCCTGCTTCCGCCCCAACGCACGCAGGTAAAGCTCGTAGAGCGCGGTGACCTTGGAGACGTATTCCTGCGTTTCCGCGTAGGGCGGCACGCCGCCGTAGCGCGTCACCGTACCGATGCCGGCGTTGTAGGCGGCGGCGACCAGGGTCATGTCGCCCTTGTAGCGCTTCATCAACAAGCGCAGGTGGCGGGCGCCGGCGTTGATCGACTCGGTGGACGAGAACGGATCCGCCACGCCGTACTCCTTGGCCACGTCCGGCATCAGCTGCATCACGCCCATCGCCCCCTTGGGCGACAGCGCCTTGGCGTCGAAGTCGCTTTCCGCGTGCGCCACCGCGCGCAGCCAGGCATCGTCCACCCCGGTCTGGCGTGCGGCGGCCCTGAACTCGGAGGGGAAGCGGTCCAGCCGCGGCTTGCCGACACGTCCCAGCCCTGGATGGGCCGGTTCGCCCGGCGGCGTCTGCACGGTGAACTTCAGATAGGGAACGGAACCCGGCAGGTTGCGGGTGGAATAGACCTTCTGCCCGTCCTGGTCGCGCTCGTACAGGGTGCCGCTGAAGACGCCCATCGAGCCCCACAGGTTGGGCGTACTGACGGCGTTGTCGTCGATCTCCTTGGCCGTGCACTTGGAACCCGGCTCCGGCGCCGTGGCCAGGCTGACCGTCCCACCCTGCACGCAGCGATACACCGTGCGCGCCCCCGCCTCAGCGCTGGCAAGGGCCAGCACCATCAGCAGCAGGCTGGCGGCGGATCGATGGAGGGGCATGGGCGGCGGATTCTAGGCCCGGACCGTGAAGTTCAACCTGAACCGCGCGGCCGATGCCGACAGTCGGCCAGTGCGCCGATGGTCCTGCTGCGCCGCAGCAGCCAACCGCGTAAAATGCCGGCCCTCAATCACCGTACCCCCTCGGAGCATTCAATGGGCCTGGATCTGGTCAGCGCCGGCAAGAACCCGCCGGACGAAATCAACGTCATCATCGAGATCCCCAAGGACGCCGAGCCGGTGAAGTACGAGGTGGACAAGGCCAGCGGTGCGATCTTCGTCGACCGCATCCTCTCCACCCCCATGCGCTACCCCTGCAACTACGGCTACGTCCCGCACACGCTATGCGGCGACGGCGACCCGGCCGACGTGCTGGTCGTGCTGCCGCTGCCGCTGATCCCCGGTTCGGTGATCCGCTGCCGCCCGGTCGGCGTGCTGCGCATGAGCGACGAAGCCGGCAGCGACGAAAAGCTGCTGGCCGTGCCGGTCGACAAGGTGTTCGCCGGCTACAGCCATATCAGCGATATCGACCAGGTCAGCCCGCACTGGCTGGAGCGCATCGGCCACTTCTTCGAGCACTACAAGGACCTGGAGAAGGGCAAGTGGGTCAAGCTCGACGGCTGGGGCAACGCCGCCGAAGCCAAGGCCGTGCTGCTCGACGCCATCGCGCGCCAGGCCGCCCAGCCGGACGACGAGAAGCACAAGTTCTGAGCCTCGGCGCGTCACCGCGCTCGTGGACGAGAAGGCCGCCTTGCGCGGCCTTCTTTTTTGCTGATCCAGCATCGTGAGGCGCATGAAACACCACGGCCCCTTTCGGGGCCGTGGCAGGTAACGACAGTGCGTGATCCGTGGATCAGAAGCGCTGCTTGTACTGCATGTACATGAAACGGCCAATGTCGAAGCCGCCGTAATACGAGAACTGCGAGTTCGGCGCCGAATACGCCGGTGCGGCGTAGCGGTCGAACACGTTGTTCGCACCCACGGAGATGACGGCGTTCCAGGGCGCGTTCCAGCGGATCTGCAGGTCGTGGAACGTGTTGGAACCCATGCGGTTCATCTCGTAGTTCTTGGTCGGATCCCCGGACACGTAATCCGGCTCGGAGCAACGATCGGCGTAGTAGCAACGCTCCTTGGTGCCGGAGTAATAACGCATGTTCCAGCCGATGCCGAAGCTGCCCATCGTCCAGTTGGTGCTCAGGTTCGAACGGACACGGAAGTACGCACCGAAGCCGTTCTCGATGTTGACCGGCAGGTTGGCATCGTTGGTGGTCTTCAGCTCGTACCTGGACACGTACGTGGTCTGCCAGTTGAAGTCGAAGCGGCCGAAGCCGTCCGTCTCCCAGCGGTACGTGGCTTCCATGTCGTAGCCCTCGGTGTCGAGGTAACCGGCATTGCGGCTGCCGTAGGACAGGGCATTGACATAACCGCGACCAGCATCGCGCGTGAAGGTGCCGCAGCGCTCGGCGATGCCGAGGATGTAGCAGTCGTTGAGCTGGTCGGTCGGGGTATCGTCAATGATGGTGTTCTCCACCTTGACCGCCCACCAGTCGAGCGCGATGTTCAGGCCTTGCGCGAAGCCCGGGCTCCAGACCACGCCCAGCGTCTTGGAGGTGGACGTTTCCGGCGTCAGTTTCGGGTTGGAGCCGGCGGTGAACGGCACCGGGCTCTGCTCGTCCGGACCTTCCGCCACCACGAAGCCCTGCTTCAGCTGGCGGTAGGTGGCGGCGTTGGCGATGTCCTGCGAGCAGCGCGCCAGCGTGGCGGCATTGGTGGCCGCATCACCGAACAGGGTGTCGCACGGATCGGTGAAGTATTCGAACGACTGCGAGCTACCGCCATAGAGGTCGGCGATCGTCGGCGCACGGAACCCTTCAGACCACGTACCACGCACCAGCAGCGACTCCATCGGCTTCCACTTGAAGCCGAACTTGCTGTTCAGCGTGTCGCCGAACGTGTTGTAGTTGGAGTAGCGCGTCGCCACGTTGAAGCTCAGTTCCTGCGCACCCGGCAGATTGGACAGCACCGGGATGTTGAACTCGGCGTAGACCTCGTTGACATCGTAGCCACCGCCGGTGGGGCCGGCAGCCAGGTCGGTGGAGTCGCCAGTCTGCGCCAGTGCATCGGGTTGGAACGAACCCTTTTCCTTGCGGTATTCATAGCCCAGCGCGAAGCCCAGGTCGCCGGCCGGCAGCTCAAGCACCGAACCGGAGATGTTGGCGAAATAGCTGGTGGTCTCCACTTCGCCCGTGGCATGCGAGGTGGGGAACAGGAACGCGGCCAGGTCCGCATTGCCGGTCAGGCCACCGTCGCCGGTGCGGCCGTAGGGGATGAAGGGATTCCAAGGCGTGCAGGCGCCGGGACCCGCGCCGTAGGCCGGGTTGGTGCCCGCAGCAAGGCCCGCGGCAGAGCCGCATTCCACGCGGCCGGTGGTGGCGTTGTAGAAGGACTCACCCGTGGCCTGCTTGACAGCGGAGATACGGAAGTTGCCGGTCTGGCGCTGGACCAGCTCGGCATTGTTGTACAGATAGCCCGCATCCCAGTCGAAGTAGCGTTCGCCGATCTGGAAGCTGCCTTCCAGCGCGCCGGTGAAGCGGTACGTGGTCAGCTGGTTGTTGGAAACGCGCGGCACTTCCCAGCCACGCCGGTTGAAGCCGACCTCCTGGCCTGCACCCGGGTTCCATTGATTGCCCAGCGGATTGAAATAGCTGTCGGCCGACATGGTGATGCCGTAGGCCCCGGACTGCAGCGGGTAGCCCGCCACCTGCGCCTGGCTTTCGCGCCGGGAGTACAGCATGTCGGTGTTGAAACGGATGTTGTCGGTGATGTCGAAGATGCCGTTGACGAACACCGAACGGCGTTCGGTCGGGGTCACCAGGTGCATCTGTTCGTTGGAGTTGCTGACATCACCGGTGACGGGCGTCAGGTCCTGCTCGTGGAAGTTGCCGAAGGCGTAGGGATTGGCGCCGCGATCCAGCGAATAGAAGATCGGGTTGCCGTCGGCATCGACGTCGCCGTTGCTCAGCGAACCCCACTGGCCGACGGGGGTCCAGCCCTGGGTCGGATTGCGGTTGGTACGCGAACTGGAGGAATACCAGCGGTCTTTCGCCCACACGCCTTCTTCCTTGGAGTACTCGACACCCAGGGTCAACGAGCCGCGATCGCCCGAGAAGCCCATGATGAAATCGTAGGTTTCCTTCTGGCCGTCGCCCTTGTTGTACTGGCCG
This sequence comes from Pseudoxanthomonas mexicana, assembly GCF_001556105.1. Lineage (GTDB taxonomy): Bacteria > Pseudomonadota > Gammaproteobacteria > Xanthomonadales > Xanthomonadaceae > Pseudoxanthomonas_A > Pseudoxanthomonas_A mexicana_A. The sequence goes on from NZ_LSIF01000038.1 coordinate 29,447, forward strand.
ACGTACGCGTTCGCTTCTGCGCCTTCGAAGTTCTTGCGGGTGATGATGTTCACCACGCCCGCCATCGCGTCGGAGCCGTAGATCGACGAAGCGCCGTCCTTCAGCACTTCGATGCGCTCGACCATCACGGCCGGGATCTGCGAGATGTCCTGCCAGCCGCTGACGCTGGCACCCAGGCGCTTGCCGTTCACCAGCACCAGCGTGCGCGTGGTGCCCAGGTTGCGCATGTCGATGTAGGCGCCACCGACCATTTCGCCCGAGGACAGGGGTTCCGAACGGCTGATGGCCGGAGAACCGGCAGCGGTGACGTTCTGCAGGATGTCGACAACGGACTTGAAGCCCTGCTTCTCGATGTCGTCGCGGCTGATCGTCAGCACGGGCTGCTGGGTCTCGGTGTCGACGGTGCGGATGCGCGAGCCGGTCACTTCCAGGCGATCCAGGGTGGTCGTGCTGGTGGCCTCCGTGGCCTCCTGCGCGCTGGCGAACGCCGGGATCAATGCGATGGCGATACCGGCCGGCAGCATGCCGACCCGCATCGCGCGACGCGAATTGCGGTGGTTCATTCAATCTCTCCTCAGAGGAACGTGTTGCGTTATGGGCGTGTTAAAACGCCTTGCAAACTTACGTTCCAGTCTTCACCGCCGCTTTGCGGGCGACGGCCGATGACTTTGCCGAGTCTGTCCTCGACGTCACGGAGGAGGCGCGGTACCGGCTGGCCGACGTGCCGAAGCGCGCACGGAACGCCCTCGCGAAACTGCAGCAATTGTCGAAACCGGAGGCGGCGGCGACTTCGCCCACCATCATCGAAGTGCTGCGCAGCAGTTCCGCCGCATGTTCGAGTCGCATGCGCGCGGCCGCCGCCTGCGGACTTTCGTCGTACAGGCTGTAGAACGTGCGCGAGAAGTACCAGCTGGAGAAGCTGGTCAGTTCGGCCAGCTCGCTGATCCGCACCACGCGATCGCAGTTGCCCTCGAGATACAGGCGCGCGCGCTGCAGGCGTCCGAACACTTGCCGCTTGCGGCTACGCGAACGTCCCGGGCAGCGCGGGATGTAGTCGGAGAATTCCTGCTGGATGGCGCCCAGGTGCAGAAGCAACGGCCGCAGCGCGGACATCTCCTCGCCCTGTTGTGGTGTGCGTGACGCCGCGCGCCAGAGACGCAGCAGCGTCAGCGCATCGCGATGGCCCAGGCGACCGCGACCCGCATACAGCGGGCTGTCGGCGAAACGCGCCATGCCACGCAGTGCCTCCGCGCTCAACGCGACGCCCACGCACAAGGCGTAGCGATCACTCTGCACCAGCGGTTTGGAATCGCGCTCGAGTGCGATCCAATGGCCACGGCGCAGGCGGAACCGCCCCTCCTTGGCCTCCACCCACGAGGCGCCCCGCAGCTGCATCCATACGGTGAACACGTCGCCGCTTGCCTGCGCGGCACCGAGCCGGGAAACCGCCACGCAACCGCTGGGATCCTGGCCGTCCACCGCTTCGACCCGGACGACGTGTCCGCGGTCGGCCCACACCATGTGCTCCATCGGTCCATCCACTTTGCTGATCAATGGCAGTTGATGTGCCCGAAACCACTCGCGCGGACAGGAAATTCGCGGGAGAACGCGCCGAAATCTTCGTGATCGCGCTTCCGATGAAGTTACGAAAGCAGATTCGCTCCGGGAAACAACGATTTACCAGAAGCCGCCGACGCCGGCCGGGGGCGCTTCGCCCAGCGACATGAAGCCGATGTCCGAGCCGTCGTTGATCGCCATCGAGACGTAGGTCACACGATCACGCGCATGTGCGCTGAACCCGTTGATGGTGGCGAGGTGGGTCCGCTCGAGGCAACGGGGCGATGGATGGGAGCGACCGGCACCGATGTGTCGCAGGCTGACATAGCAGCCCGGCAGTTGTTCCAGGTACTCGATCTGACCGTCCTCGGTCACGGTCCAGGTACGGTAGCGCTGGCTCGCCGGACGGTTGCCATCCACCTGGCGGACGCTGCCGGCTGCCAGCGAAAGATCGGCCTGCCACAGGCCATCACGACCCAGCCGGGTGAACAGGATGCGCCCCTGCACGCCGTCCGGCCGCGCGAACGACACGCCATCGATGGCCGCGACGCGACGCCACGGCGTCTGGCTGCGGTCGAAGACCACCAGTTGCTGCCCGTTCCCTCGCCCGGCCACGACCATGATGCGCGAAGGATCGGGCAGATACGCCGCGAACAGCAGGTCTTCTTCCGGCACCGGAACCGGCAGCATCTGCAGCTGGCCGCTGCCCGGCTCGAGTTCGTGGAGACCGTAGTGCCCTTTGGTATCGGTTCCCACGACGAGCAACCGCGTACTGTCCCGAGACCACGCGGGCAGATGCCGCGACTCAGGATGGAAGCCCTCGATCACGCGAAGCGAACCCGCGCGCGACATGTCGGCCCACCACAGTGCGTAGTCGCCGGACCGGTCTGAGGTGAACATGATGTGCCGGCCATCCGGCGCGACCGAGGGCAAGGTATCGCGACCCGTCGATGCGAACAGCCGCTCCGGCACGGCCTCCTGCCCATCCGGCAGGGGCTCGTTGCTGATCCGGTACAGGCCGAACTGCGGCTTGCGCTGCACGAAAGCGAGCAGCGCGGCACGCGACGCGATCGCAGGCGCCTGTGCGTCCTCGATGCCCAGGTCGGTGATCGTGCGACCGTCCAGCGCCAGTCGGTACAGCCGCGTGTGATTGTCGACCCGGCGACCGAACACGATCGCCTTGCCGTCCGGCGTCCAGTCCCAGCCGCGCAGTTCTGCGCGCTGATGGGTCAGCCGCTCCGCAGTGCCTCCTGTCGCGGGGACACGCCACAGGTCCCCCAGTGGCGTGTTGCGGACGAACACGATCCAGCGGCCATCGGGCGAATAGCGTGGTGCCGTGTCGACGTCCTGCGCGTTGGCGCCGTAATCCAGCGCGCGCCAGCGACCGGTGCCCAGGTCCAGCAGATGCAGGCCCGGCTCTCCCCCTCCCGCGAGCGGGCTGCTGAACACCAGGCCGTCACCCTCCGGCATCCAGTCGAAGGTCGGTCGGTTGTGCGGATCGCAAGCCCCCAGCATCCGCGGTTCTCCACCACTGGCCGGCACCGCCATGATGCGGCAGTCCTGGCCAGGAAAACGGCGCAGGAACGCGATCTCGCGGCCGTTGGGCGACCACTCCGGGTTGCTGTCCCACGCGCCCGCCGGTGGCGTCGTCAGCGTGCGCGGCTGTGCGGGCTCGGTGGTCTGTACCAGGATGGCAGTGCCCGCCAGCTCTTCCGTCTGGCTGGACAGATACGCCACCTGCGAGCCATCCGGCGACAGCGACGGCGACATCTCGAAACCAGGCGCGGACGTGATCAGCCGATACGCCTTCGGTGCCGGCACCAGGGTCTGCGCCTTGTCATGGTCCGCAACGGCAGGTGATACCCGCCCGACTTTCCAGGCGATGGCGCCAGCGCCCGCCAGCGCCACGATGCCGAGACCAACGCCCCACGCCCATCGGCGGAACAGACGGCCGTCTAGCGGCAGACGCTTCGGCACGGGAGCTGCGACATCGACATCCGTCGCAGGTGCGCGCGGTACCGCATCGTCGGCCCCCGCTTCGCCGACCGATGCCACGGGCTCCCCTTGTGGCGGGCCGACACCCGGCAACCGTTCGACTTCGACCAGCAGGCGATAACCGCTCTTGGCGATCGTCTCGATATAGCGCGGACCATCGCCGCCCTCGCCAAACGCCTTGCGCAGCTGGGTGATGGCCTGCGTGACCACGTCGTTCGTGGGCAGCGTATCGGGCCACACCGTCGACAGCAGCGTATCGCGCGTTACCACGCGGCCAGCATGCTCCGCCAGCACGCGCAACACGCCCATCGACTTCGGCGTGATGCGCATGGCCCGGCGCGCACCCGGCGCGCGGACTTCGCGCAACGGAATGTCGACAAGGCATTCGCCTACCTTCAGACGGTCAGCGGGCAACGGGGAGGGAGTGTCGATAGATCGTGGCATGTGCGGCGGATGCTGCGCCGGCGCCCAGCTTTCGTCATGTGCCTGAATACCTACCGCAGACCGAATCAGGGAATCGGACAAATTCGGCAAAGTGCAGGGGCAGCATGGGGAAAGCGCACCGTCGCGGTGCATTTTACAGTGATGGCCATGCTCGCCCTGAATGGGAGCATCACAGGCAAACTCTCTCTCCGCCGACGTCCTACTACACAAGCTCCAACATTCGCGCCGCAAGGCGCGAATTTTTTATGTGCCGCGGGCGCTCATTCGGATTTGCGCGCGGGCAGCTTGAGGATCGTCAGTCCGATCAGCCGCGAGACCACCACGGCGATGTACATCACGCCGGCGAACTGCTCCAGCATCACCAGTGCGCGGGCCTGCGGCAGGATCGGCACCACGTCGCTGAGGCCGACGCCGGACAGCAGGCTGAAGCTCAGGAACAACAGTTCCATCCAGCTGCGCGGCGATTGCGGGTCGACCGCCGCGGTGAAGCTGCCGGGGTACCACTGCTGGCAGACCGAAAAGGAAAACGCGAACGCCCATGCCAGCAGGGTGAACGTAGCCCCGGCGGCGAACAGTTCATCGCTGCTGACCGAATGGTCCTGCAGCATGTAGGCGATCAGGCTGCCCGCCGTATAGAAGTACAGACCGCTTTCCAGCACGTGCGCATAGATGCCGAGCGAAGGCTGGTCGAACAGCGCCGACGACACCGACAGCAGCACCGACGGCACTGCCAGCGACCACGCGATCCAGTTCACCGCCGTGCCGCGGTTGACCACCCACAACGCCAGCGCCAGCACGAGAATGCCGAACGCACCGAACAGCGCGCGCCCCGCCTGCGTGTCTTCCATCACCGGGTACAGGAGGATGCCGGCCAGCTGCACGATCAGCAGGAACGCGCAGGGATGCCGCCGCGCCGTCACCATCCAGCGCAATCGGGCCCAGGTGGTCATGCGCATCTCATTTGAAGTGGTGGACCAGCGCGTAATACGCCACGTAGATCCACGACAGCAGGCCGTGGATCACCGCCCACAACAACGACTTGTTCGCGCTCCACGAAATGGTGATGGCCAGCGCCGTGCCGAAGCCGATGCCCGCCTTCGCGATGCCGCTGCCAGCGCCGGTTCCTTTCACTTCGCCACCGGCACCGGCGCGCCGGCACCGGCGCGATAGGGATAGCGCAGGAAGATGTCGGCGACTGCGGCATCGATCTTCGCACCCCGTTCTTCGGGTGTCGTCCGGCCAACGCGACCGACCGCCACGCCGGTCCAGACCAGGCGGTTCTGCTTGGCGTCCACCAGGTCCACGTTCAACGTGCCCTCGGTGTACTTGTAGACGTCGGTGCGGTCGCGCCAGTGGGGCACCGACACGTAGCGATGGGCGCGGTAGCTGTAGTAGTAGTCGTAGTCGACGTCCGGCGTACTGACCACGTCGGTCTTCTCCTGCATGTAGGCGTTGAGGTTCACCCACAGGTCCGGCGCCTTCTCGTCGTACACGTAGCCGCGCGACTCCATCTGCCTGCGCGCGGCCTCCTTGGTGCGGCCGCTGGTCAGCGTGGCGTAGCCCTGCCCCTCGATCACCAGCGGCGAATAGAAGGCGAAGCTGCGGTACTGGCCGAAGTTGGCGGACGGATCCACATCGCTGGTGACGCGCGGGCCGGTGGCACAGGCCGCCAGCAGGAGGACAGCGGCGGCGGCCATCCAGCGGCCGGCATTGCGGGCGAAACGGGCCATGATCGTGCTCCTGTCGGGACACCGCCATCATGGCGGACGTCCCGTGAACTGTACGGCAGCAGGCCCGGAACGGATGCGACCGCCCCTGCCCGGTCAGCCCTGACGATACACCTGCGCGCCCTGGGCCAGGAATTCCGCCGACTTCTCCGCCATGCCGGCCTCCAGCGCCGCCTGCTCCTCGACACCGTGTTCGGCCGCGTAGTCGCGCACGTCCTGGGTGATCTTCATCGAACAGAAATGCGGCCCGCACATGGAGCAGAAATGCGCCAGCTTGTGCGCGTCCTTGGGCAGCGTCTCGTCGTGGAACTCCTTCGCCTTCTCCGGATCCAGGCCCAGGTGGAACTGGTCCTCCCAGCGGAATTCGAAGCGCGCCTTGCTCAGCGCGTTGTCGCGCACCTGCGCACCGGGATGGCCCTTGGCGAGATCCGCGGCGTGCGCGGCGATCTTGTACGCCATGATGCCGTCGCGCACATCCTGGCGGTTCGGCAGGCCCAGGTGCTCCTTCGGCGTCACGTAGCAGAGCATCGCCGTGCCGAACCAGCCGATCATCGCCGCGCCGATCGCGCTGGTGATGTGGTCGTAGCCCGGCGCGATGTCGGTGGTCAGCGGACCCAGCGTGTAGAACGGCGCCTCGCCGCACTCGCGCAGCTGCTTGTCCATGTTCTCCTTGATCAGCTGCATCGGCACGTGGCCGGGGCCTTCGATCATGCACTGAACGTCGTGCTTCCACGCGATCTTGGTCAGCTCGCCCAACGCTTCCAGTTCGCCGAACTGCGCCGCGTCGTTGGCGTCGGCGATGCAGCCCGGACGCAGGCCATCACCCAGCGAGAAGGCCACGTCGTAGGCCTTCATGATCTCGCAGATGTCCTCGAAGTGCGTGTAGAGGAAGTTCTCCTTGTGATGCGCCAGGCACCACTTGGCCATGATCGAACCGCCGCGCGAGACGATGCCGGTCACGCGCTTCGCCGTCAGCGGCACGTGGCGCAGCAGCACACCGGCATGGATGGTGAAGTAGTCCACGCCCTGCTCGGCCTGTTCGATCAGCGTGTCGCGGAAGATCTCCCACGTCAGCGCCTCGGCGCGGCCGTCGACCTTCTCCAGCGCCTGGTAGATCGGGACGGTACCGATCGGAACCGGCGAGTTGCGGATGATCCACTCCCGCGTCTCATGGATGTGCTTGCCGGTGGACAGGTCCATCACCGTGTCGCCGCCCCAGCGGATCGACCACACCAGCTTCTCCACTTCCTCGGCGATGCCCGACGACACCGCGCTGTTGCCGATGTTGGCGTTGATCTTGGTCAGGAAGTTGCGGCCGATGATCATCGGCTCGCTTTCGGGATGGTTGATGTTGTTGGGCAAGATGGCGCGACCGCGCGCGATCTCGTCGCGCACGAACTCCGGCGTGATGAACGTCTGGATGCTTGCACCGAAGCTCTCGCCCGGGTGCTGCGCCAGCAGGTGCGCCTCGCGCACCGCGTCCAGCCGCTGGTTCTCGCGGATGGCGACGTACTCCATCTCCGGCGTGATGATGCCGCGCCGGGCGTAGTGCATCTGGCTGACGTTGGCGCCGGCCTTCGCGCGACGCGGCAGCACGCGGTTGGGGAAGCGCACCGCGTCGAGCTTGGGATCGTGCTCGCGCCCTCTGCCGAAGGTTGAACTCAGTGCATCGAGTTGTTCGGTGTCGCCGCGCTCTTCGATCCATTTCGTGCGCAGTGCTGCAAGCCCCGATGCCAGGTCGATGTGCGCATCGGGATCGGTGTACGGGCCCGAGGGGTCGTAGACGGTGACCGGCGGATTCGATTCACCGCCGAAGATCGTCGGCGTCTGGGTCAGCGCGATCTCGCGCATCGGCACCCGCAGGTCCGGGCGTGATCCCTCGACGAAGATCTTGCGCGAGCCCGGGATCGGCCGGGTGACGGATTCGGAGAGCTGGCCGGTCTGCTGCAGCAGGTCGGTGGCGGGCTTGGGAATGGCATTCATCGGCTTCGTCCTTTTTGAATCCCCGCACATGGATGTGCGGGCTCTTGCGAGGGATTCGCATAACGGGACGCGAGGGATCGCGTCACGGGACGAAGCGGCGGCGCGGCGGCGGACGGATTGCGGGCCCTTGGCGGGCGGAACGGCAACACGGCGCATCCTGCGAAGCTTCCCTACGCCGGTCTCAACCGGATCAGGTTCGAAGGGTCTGTCTCAATCGCCGGCCAGGCCGGCGATACCCCCGCTTCGCCGCGAATTAGACCACAAACGCCGGGGCGGCGAGGTCACTCCAGCGTGTAGCCCACGCGGAAGCCACCCCAGTGCCGCTCGCCGACGAAGACCGGTACCGACAGGTCGAACATGATCTGGCCGGTGTCGCGCCGGTAGACCTGCAGGCGGTACGGATCGGTATGGGCACCCACGCTGCGGCCGACGCGGTCGGCGAAGATGCGCTTGGTGCGGTTGCCGACGAGGTCCTTCGCACGATCACCGGTCAACGGCTGGGTGAAGCGCAGGTTATGCGTGGGCACATAGCCATCCGGATTCGCGCAGATGGCGAACACGATCCACGGATGGCGCGCGGTCACGGGTTCCTGCAGTGGCGGCAACAGTTCATCGCAGAGCGCATCGAACGGCGTGGTGAACTTGGCGGGTTCGACGCCCGGTACCGGCGCGTAGTCGCGGGAGAACAGCGCCGCCTCATCGAGGCGCCCCTGCTGCACCGCTTCCTCCAGCGCATCGCCGATGCGCGAGGCGGCGGCCTGTGCAAGATCGCGCACGCGGGCATGGCGGCGGTGGCCCAGCGGATCGACCGGCAACCGGAACAGGCCTACGCAATCGCGCAGCGTGTCCGTGCCCTGCGCCAGCGCGGTGCCACGCGCGGCCACCTGGTCCGCGTGTTCAAGATTGCTGCGGCTGAGGGCGGCCACGCGATCGACGGCGGCATCGATCGCGATGACTTCCTGGTCCTGCGCGGAGACGCGCTCGACCACGGATTCCATCGCCTGGCTGGCGCGCGCCAGCAGGTCGCCAATGCCGCCCAGCACCTGCCCGGTGGCTTCGGCCGAGGCCGCGCTCTCGTTCAACGCACGACCGCTTTCGTCGAGGATCACGCGGACATCGCGTGCCGCGGTGGCAGCCTGTTCGGCCAGGCGACGGATCTCGGTGGCGACCACGGCGAACCCGCGCCCGGCCGGGCCCGCGCGCGCGGCCTCGATGCTGGCGTTGATCGACAGGATGTTGGTCTGGAACGCGACCGCGTCGATGACTTCGATGACTTCACCGGCGCGCGCGGAGCGACGCTCGACTTCGCGCATCGCATCGCCCAGCTGGCGTGCGGCCGCGACGCCCTGGCGTGCGCTGGCATCGGCGCTGGCGGCGACGGCGATGACCGCCTGCAGTTCTTCGCCTGCGCCCTTCAGGCCCTGCAGAAGACGACGGGTCGAATCCAGCACGGTATCCAGCGCACTCACCTGCGCCTGCGACTGGGTCAGCAGCTCATCGTTGTCGCCGACCAGGTGCGGCACTTCCGCGGCCACCTGCACCGACAGCGCCACCGCCTGGCGGATCGCCTCGGCCAGGTTGCCGAAACCGGCCGCGATCTGCCGCGACAGCGGGTGCGCGGCCTGCGTATCGGGCAAGGCCAGATCCAGGTCGCAGCCACCGAGCAGGCCGCCGATGCGCTCCAGCAGCGCGCGCTCGGTGGCGGCGTCGGCCAGGCGTTGCGCGACATCGCGCAGGGCCGGCGTGGTGATGGCGGGAATCTCTCCCTGCGCGAGGCGCATGGCGTCACGCAGCAGCGCGGCGGTCTCCGGATGCGGCAGCGACAGCAGCCAGCCTCCGCCATCGCGGTCGGCCTGGTAGCGGATGCGGCGGGCAGGATCGTTGCCGGGCGCGCACCAGCTGCCTTCTTCGTCGTTCAACACCTCGGCCGGCAAGCCCCACAGCTGCTCGCAGGGTTGGCCCAGCAACGCGTCGGGCGACACGGCCAGCAGATCCCAGGCTGCACGATTGGCGGCTACCACCCGGGCTGCCGCGTCCAGGCGCACCAGTCCCACCGGCGCGTCCGGCAGGACGCCCTCTCCGGCCACGCTGTCGGCCTGTCTGTCTTCGATCGCTGCCATGCCCCCTCCTCCGTCTATCGGTAGCGGCCGGAAGAGATGTGAGTTGAGAGGCCTGTTCAGGCGGGACCGGTGCTCAGTCCTGGGTTAATGCCACCTCGGACAGCTCTGCAGCGTCGGCAGGAACGAACATGGTGGCGTCGCCGAATTCGGGCCAGCCCACGCGCAGGGCGGTCATCACGCCCGGATCTTCCCGGTGCGCATCCAGCAGCCAGGCTGCCATGGCCTGGCACGGCACGTCGGTCGTCGCGCGGCACAACAACGGACCCGGCGGGATCGGATCGGAGCGCCACAGTTCACGGACACCGTCGGGACGCGATGCGTCGTAGACATCGCCCGCCAGCGCGGCCACATCGGCACGCCCCTCGACGACAGCCTGCAACGCGGCCGCGTGCGAACCCGAATAGATGACCGATGCGAATGCCTTGGCGGGATCCAGTGTCTGGCTGCGCAGATACCGCGCCGGCACGAAGCCGCCGGATGCGGAGTCGCCACCGACCAGCGCAAGCCGCAGCCTGCCGGCCTTCGCCTTCACCTCGGCGAACGATGCGACATCGCGCGCCACCAGCACCGCACGATAGCGATCCGCCTGCAACGCCGGCACCTGCGGTACCGGCAGCGTGGTGACCTGCGCGATGTCGCGCCGTGCCTGCAGGTAGCCATGCAGGTTGGGCACCGCGACATCGACCTGGCCCTCCCGCATCGCCTGCACCAGCGCCGTCGGCGACGGGAACAGCTTCACCTGCACCGGATGGCGACCGCGCTTTGCCAGGTAGTCGGCCAGCGGTTGGATCGCCGCGATGCGGTCACGCTCGGGGTACGCGTAGGTGGCGACGACCCACGGCGTCGGCGCGGTCTTCTCCGCGAAGACCGGCGATGCGAACGCGATCAACAGGCAGACGAACAGGGAGCGGGATGGCATCCGCCTATCAGACGCCATCCAGCAACGCCTTGTCACGCACGGCGCCCTTGTCGGCGCTGGTGGCCAGCAAGGCATAGGCCTTCAGCGCGGTGCTGACCTTGCGCGGACGCGTCTGCGCGGGCTTCCACCCCTTCGCGTCCTGGGCGGCACGACGTGCGGCGAGTTCCTCATCGGACACGAGCAGACTGATCGAGCGCTGCGGGATGTCGATGCGGATCCGATCACCGTCATGCACCAGGCCGATGGCGCCGCCCGCCGCTGCTTCCGGCGAGGCGTGGCCGATCGACAGACCTGAGGTGCCGCCGGAGAAACGCCCATCGGTCAGCAACGCGCACTGCTTGCCGAGGCCTTTCGATTTCAGATAGCTCGTCGGGTACAGCATCTCCTGCATGCCCGGCCCACCCTTCGGACCTTCGTAGCGGATGACGACGATGTCCCCCGCCTTCACCTCGTCGCCGAGGATGCCGGCAACCGCCGCATCCTGGCTTTCGTACACGCGGGCGCTGCCTTCGAAGACGTGGATCGATTCGTCCACGCCGGCCGTCTTCACCACGCTGCCAGCGGCGGCGATGTTGCCGTACAGCACGGCGAGTCCGCCTTCCTGCGAAAACGCATGCTCGACGCTGCGGATGCAACCCTCGGCGCGGTCGGTGTCCAGCGACGGCCAGCGGGTAGCCTGGCTGAAAGCGACCTGGGTGGGAATGCCGGCCGGGCCGGCCTTGTAGAACGTGTGTACGGCTTCGTCGTCGACCGTGGCGACATCCCACTTGGCGATCGCCTCACCCAGTGATTTCGCATGCACGGTCGCGACCTCGGTATGCAGCAGTCCGCCGCGCGCCAGTTCGCCGAGGATCGCCATGATGCCGCCGGCACGGTGCACGTCTTCGATGTGGTACTTCTGCGTGTTCGGCGCCACCTTGCACAGCTGCGGCACACGCCGCGACAGGCGATCGATGTCGCGCATGTCGAACGGCACGTCGCCTTCCTGCGCGGCGGCGAGCAGGTGCAGGATGGTGTTGGTGGAACCGCCCATCGCGATGTCCAGCGTCATCGCGTTCTCGAATGCCTCGAACGTGGCGATGCCGCGCGGCAGTGCCGACGCGTCCTCGCCACCGTACCAGCGATGGCACAGCTCCACCGCCACCACGCCCGCGCGCTTGAACAGCCGCTCGCGGTCGGCATGCGTCGCGACGACGGTGCCGTTGCCCGGCAGCGCCAGGCCCAGGGCTTCGGTCAGGCAGTTCATCGAGTTGGCGGTGAACATGCCGCTGCACGAACCGCAGGTCGGGCAGGCGCTCCGCTCGACGGCGGCGACCTGTTCGTCGGAGGCGTTGGGATCGGCCGCCATCACCATGGCGTCGATCAGATCGAGCTTCTGTTCCGCCGCGTGGTCGGCCAGCCGGGTCTTGCCGGCTTCCATCGGACCACCCGACACGAACACCGTCGGAATGTTCAGCCGCATCGCGGCCATCAGCATGCCCGGGGTGATCTTGTCGCAGTTGGAGATGCACACCAGCGCGTCGGCGCAGTGCGCGTTGACCATGTACTCGACCGAGTCCGCGATGATCTCGCGTGACGGCAACGAGTACAGCATGCCGTCATGGCCCATCGCGATGCCGTCATCGACGGCGATGGTGTCGAATTCCTTCGCCACCCCGCCGACGCGCTCGATCTCGCGCGCGACCAGTTGGCCGAGGTCCTTGAGGTGCACATGGCCCGGGACGAACTGGGTGAACGAGTTGGCGATGGCGACGATGGGCTTGTGGAAGTCCTCGTCCTTCATGCCGGTGGCGCGCCAGAGCGCGCGGGCGCCGGCCATGTTGCGGCCGTGGGTGGAGGTCTTGGAACGATACTCGGGCATGAAAACCAGCGGTGCTGCGACGACGTGGGAAGCCTTGATTCTGCTGGCTTTCCACGGTTTCAGTTGCAACGATATCGAGTGAAATCATCCGATCGTCGAAAAGCCTGCCGAATTGCTTGACACACTTCCGAGCGGCATGTTTCCCTTGCCGCATGTTGCATCGCCACACGCCCACGAGGACCGACCTGACCGCACCCGCTGCGGCGCCCGTCCTCGTACTCGTCCTTATTACCTCGCCCACAACTGCGGGACGGACCGGCGTGTAAGCAACAAGCAACGCCAGATTCGCAAAACCCCGCACTGAGAAGTGCGGGGTTTTTTTGTTTAAGAGCCTTTACTTCCACCTCAACCCTCAGGAAATCCGCGACATGACCACCGCCAACGCTCTCCCGCATCCCACGATCGCCGTCATCGGTTACGGCAGCCAGGGCCGCGCGCATGCGCTGAACCTGCGCGACTCAGGTTTCGACGTCGTCGTCGGCCTGCGCCCGGGCGGCCCGACCGAGGTGAAGGCCAAGGCCGACGGTTTCGTGGTGAAGGCGCCGGCCGAGGCGGTGAAGGACGCCGAGCTGGTCGCCGTGCTGACGCCGGACATGGTGCAGAAGAAGCTCTACGCCGACGTGCTGGCGCCGAACATGAAGCAGGGTGCGGTGCTGCTGTTCGCGCACGGCCTCAACGTCCACTTCGGCATGATCGAACCGCGCGCCGACCTGGACGTGGTGCTGGTTGCGCCGAAGGGCCCGGGCGCGCTGGTTCGCCGTGAATACGAGATCGGCCGCGGCGTGCCCTGCATCTACGCCGTGCACCAGGACAAGAGCGGCAAGGCCGAGCAGTTCGCGCTGGCCTACGCCGGCGGCCTGGGCGGCGCGCGCGCCAACATCATCTCGACCACCTTCAAGGAAGAGACCGAGACCGACCTGTTCGGCGAGCAGGCCGTGCTGTGCGGCGGCGCCTCGTCGCTGGTGCAGGCCGGCTTCGAAACGCTGGTGGAAGCCGGTTACCAGCCGGAAATCGCCTACTACGAAGTGCTGCACGAGCTGAAGCTGATCGTCGACCTGTTCTACGAAGGCGGCATCACCCGCATGCTGGAGTTCATCTCCGAGACTGCGCAGTACGGCGACTTCGTCAGCGGCCCGCGCGTCATCGACGCCAGCGTCAAGGCGCGCATGAAGGACGTGCTGACCGACATCCAGAACGGCACCTTCACCCGCAACTGGCAGGCCGAGTACGACGCCGGCCTGCCGAACTACAAGAAGTTCCAGCAGGCCGACAAGGACCACCCGATCGAGAAGGTCGGCAAGGAACTGCGCGCGAAGATGGTGTGGCTGCAGGCCAATGCCGCGCAACCCGATACAGACGAGCAGGCCGCCGCATGAACGCCGCTGCGGCCACTGCCCCACGCAATGGCGCCCGCTGGCTGACCCGCGCCCTGGAAATCGAGGGCGTGGACACGCTGTTCGGTTATCCGGGCGGCACCATCATGCCGTTCTACGATGCGCTGGTGGATTCCAGCCTCAAGCACATCCTGGTGCGCCATGAGCAGGGCGCGGCACTGGCCGCGAACGGATATGCACGCGCCAGCGGCAAGGTGGGCGTATGCGTGGCCACCTCCGGTCCGGGTGCGTCGAACCTGGTGACCGGCATCGCCGACGCGATGCTGGATTCGGTGCCGATGGTCTGCCTGACCGGCCAGGTCGCCACCACGCTGATGGGCACCGATGCGTTCCAGGAACTGGACGTGTTCGGGCTGACCCTGCCGATCGTGAAGCACAGCTTCGTCGCCCGGCGCGTGGACGACCTGCCAGAGATGGTTCGCGAAGCCTTCCGCATCGCGCGCGAGGGCCGTCCCGGGCCGGTGCTGATCGATCTGCCGAAAGACGTGCAGATGTCCGACGCCTCGCACCTGCCCGACCACGTGCCCGCCAGTGTCGATCCGATCGCGGCGCCGGACAGCGCGAGGCTGGCCGACGCGCTGGCCGCCATCGCCGGCGCCGAGAAGCCGGTGATCTATGGTGGCGGTGGCATCGGCCTGGCCGATGCGGTGGATGCATTCCGCCAGTTCGTCGACGCCACGAAGATCCCCACCGTGCTGACGCTGCGCGGCCTCGGCGCGCTGCCCGCCCACCATCCGCACTACCTGGGCATGCTGGGCATGCACGGTACCCGCGCCGCCAACATGGCGGTGCAGGAATCCGACCTGCTGATCGTGGTGGGTGCGCGCTTCGACGATCGCGCCACCGGCAAGCTGGCCGAGTTCGCGCCGTTCGCGCGCGTGCTGCACATCGACGCCGACGCCTACGAGATCGGCAAGCTGCGCACCGCCGACATCGCGGTGCCCGGCGACGTGGCCACCAGCCTGAAGGCGCTGACGGCGGCACGCAGCACCTGCGACGAATGGCGCAAGCGCTGCGTGGGCAACCGCGAGCGTTTCGGCTTCCGCTACGACGCGCCCGGCACCGACATCTACGCGCCCGGCCTGCTGAAGCGACTGAGCGAAGTGGCGCCGGCGGACGCGATCATCGCGTGCGACGTGGGCCAGCACCAGATGTGGGTGGCTCAGCACTGCAAGTTCATCCATCCGCGCAACCACCTGACCAGCGGCGCCCTGGGCACGATGGGCTTCGGTCTGCCGGCGGCGATGGGCGCGCAGTTCGCGTGCCCCGACCGCACCGTCATCCTGGTCAATGGCGACGGCGGCTTCATGATGAACGTGCAGGAGCTGGCCACGATCGCCCGCTGCAAGCTGCCGGTGAAGATCGTGCTGATCGACAACAGCGCGCTGGGCATGGTGCGGCAGTGGCAGGAGCTGTTCTTCGCCGAGCGCTACAGCGAGATCGACCTGTCCGACAACCCGGACTTCGCTGCACTGGCGCGCGTGTTCGGCATTCCGGCCCGCCACATCGACGCACGCGACCAGATCGAGGACGCGCTGGCCGACCTGCTGGCAACGCCGGGTCCTGCCCTGCTGCACGTCACCATCGACATCAAGGCGAACGTCTGGCCGCTGGTGCCGCCGAACCATGCCAACAGCTCGATGCTGGACGCCAATCCCGTGAAACCAGTCACCGAGCCTGCCGCCGCGGCCGACGGTCCGGAGAAGAAGAATGCGTTACCGGCTTGAACTCAAGCTCAAACCTGCCGAGGGTGCCCTGCTGCGCGTGCTGGGCATGATCGAGCGGCGCGGTTTTCCGCCCCATGCGGTACACGCGACCCACGACAGCGAAGGCTATTGGGCACTGGCGATCGTGATCGACAGTACCCGTGCGCCGGAAACCCTGCGCCAGCAGTTGCTGAAGATCTACGATGTCGAGGAACTGTCCTTCAGTGCCGTGCAGGAACTGAGCCGGGACCGTCGCCAGCAGGACCACGCCGCATGAAGGCCGCACCCGCCAACGCGGGCGTCGTGGTCCGGAGGCGTCTTCTTCGATATCAGCCGTTCGCGTGCCGCGATGCCTGATGCCGGTCGCGCCCGCGCCAGCAACGAACCGGACGTAGGCGACGTCATCGTCACCGTGGCCGACGTGCTGGCGGCACAGGCGCGCCTGCGCCGGTACCTGCCGCCGACGCCGATGCACCATGCCGAGCGCTTCGGCGTGATGCTGAAACTGGAGAATCTGCAGCGCACCGGTTCGTACAAGGTGCGTGGCGCCTTGAACGCGCTGCTGGCCGCGCGCGAGCGCGGCGACCATCGCCCGGTGATCGCCGCGTCGGCCGGCAACCATGCGCAGGGCCTGGCCTGGGCGGCGTACCGGCTGGGCGTACAGGCCATCACGGTGATGCCGCACGGCGCGCCGGAAACCAAGATCGCCGGCGTCGCCCACTGGGGCGCCACCGTGCGCCAGCATGGCAACAGCTACGACGAAGCCTTTGCGTTCGCCAGGGAACTCGCCGAACAGAACGGCTACCGCTTCCTGTCCGCCTTCGACGACCCGGATGTCATCGCGGGCCAGGGTACCGTCGGCATCGAGATCGCGCCGCACGCGCCGGATGTGGTGATCGTGCCGATCGGCGGCGGCGGCCTGGCGTCGGGCGTCGCGCTGGCATTGAAGTCGCAGGGTGTACGCGTCGTCGGCGCGCAGGTCGAAGGCGTGGATTCGATGATCCGGGCGATGAAGGGCGATGTCTCGCCCGTCGATCCCGTGGCGTCCCTGGCCGACGGCGTCCGCGTGAAGGTGCCCGGCTTCATCACCCGCCGCCTGTGCACGCAGTTGCTGGACGATGTCGTCACCGTGCGCGAGGCCGAGCTGCGCGAAACGCTGGTGCGGCTGGCGCTGGAAGAGAACCTGATCGCCGAAGGGGCGGGCGCGCTGGCGCTGGCCGCCGGTCGCCGCGTGGCCGGCAAGCGCAAGTGCGCCGTCGTGTCAGGCGGTAACATTGACGCCACCGTGCTGGCGCAACTGCTGTCCGATGTGCGCCCGCGGCCACCGCGCAAGCCACGCCGGCGCACGTTGGAGGGCGAGCCCGCCCTTGCCACCGGCCGCGCCGCACCACGCGTGGCCACCCCGAAATCCCCCGCAAAGACCGGTGCGCGCCGTCACCCGGCCGCCACCCTGGCAACAGAAGTACACGAGGAAACCATCTGGTGAATACACCAACCCATTCCGCCCCCGCGCAGATCCGGATTTTCGACACCACGCTGCGCGACGGCGAACAATCCCCCGGCTGCAGCATGACGCCGCAGCAGAAGGTGGTGATGGCCCGCGGCCTGGCCGACCTGGGCGTGGACATCATCGAGACGGGCTTCCCGGCCAGTTCGCAGTCCGACCGCGAAGCGCATGCGTTGATCGCGCGCGACCTGCGCGAGACCACGCTGGCGGTCCTGTCGCGCTGCCTGCCCGGCGACATCGAGACCTCGCTGCGTACGCTGTCCGCCTCCGCCAGGCCGCGCCTGCACCTGTTCCTGTCCACCAGCCCGCTGCACCGCGAGCACAAGCTGCGCATGAGCCGCGAGCAGGTCCTGCAGTCCATCGACGCGCACGTGCGGCTGGCGCGCGGCCACGTCGATGAGATCGAGTTCTCGGCCGAGGACGCAACCCGCACGGAGGAAGACTTCCTGCACGAGGCCATCGCGACCGCCATCGCCGCCGGCGCCACCACCATCAACCTGCCGGACACCGTCGGCTTCACCACGCCGGAGGAAATCCGCGCCATGTTCGAACGCGCCATCGCCAAGGTGGCGGGTGCGGATCGCGTGGTCTTCAGCGCCCACTGCCACAACGACCTCGGCCTGGCCGTCGCCAATTCGCTGGCCGCCATCGAAGGCGGCGCGCGGCAGGTGGAGGGCTCGATCAACGGCATCGGCGAGCGCGCGGGCAATTGCGCCATCGAGGAACTGGTGATGGCGCTGAAGGTGCGCAACGCCTTCTACAACCTGGACACGCGCATCGACACGCAGCGCATCGTGCCGACGTCGCAGCTGCTGTCGCGGCTGGTCGGTATGCCGGTCCAGCGCAACAAGGCCATCGTCGGCGCCAATGCCTTCGCTCACGAGTCCGGCATCCACCAGCACGGCATGCTGCGCCACCGCGGCACCTACGAGATCATGCAGCCGCAGGACGTCGGCTGGCCGTCGTCGCAGATGGTGCTGGGCCGCCACAGCGGGCGCGCCGCCGTCGAACAGCGCCTGCGCGCGCTCGGCTACTGGCTGGAAGAGGACGAGCTGAAGCTGGTGTTCGAGCAGTTCAAGGCCCTGTGCGAGCGGCAGCGCGTGGTCGGCGACGCCGACCTGCAGGCGCTGATGCAGGACGCTGCCGTCAGTGACGGCTATCGCCTGGCCTCGATGACGATCAGCGACGTCGGCAGCCGCGCGAATGCACTGGTCGAACTGTCGGATCCGGACGGCAACCGCATCTCCGAGACCGCGCAGGGCAACGGACCGGTCGATGCGCTGTTCGGTGCCCTGTCGGCCGCCACCGGCGTGCAGCTGCAACTGGAGAGCTATCAGGTACACAGCGTCGGGATCGGCGCCGATGCGCGCGGCGAGGCCAGCCTGTCGGTGCGCTGCGACGGCGAGGAGTACGAAGGCACCGGCACCAGCAAGGACATCATCGAGGCCAGCGCGCTGGCCTGGCTGGACGTGGCCAACCGCCTGCTGCGCCAGCGCCGTACCGAACAACAGGAAGCGGCCGCCGCCTGACCTGCGTGCGCCACTCCCCTCTTCCACGTAGCTCCGGATTCCGCATGACCGCGCCACGCACCCTGTTCGACAAACTGTGGGACGCCCACGTCGTCGTCCCCGAGACCGACGCGGCACCCGCCGTGATGTACATCGACCTGCACCTGATCCACGAGGTCACCTCGCCACAGGCGTTCACCGAACTGAAGGCGCGTGGGCTGTCGCCGCGCCGCCCCGATCGCACCAAGGCGACGATGGATCACTCCACGCCGACCCTGCCCGCCGGCCCGGACGGCAAGCTGCCGTACTACACGCGGGCTGCGGAAACGCAGGTCGAGACGCTGGCGCGCAACTGCGCCGAATACGGCATCGAACTGTTCGACATGGCGTCGCCGAACCGCGGCATCGTCCACGTCATCGCGCCGGAACAGGGCTTCACCCTGCCCGGCATGACCATCGTCTGCGGGGACAGCCACACCAGCACGCACGGCGCCTTCGGTTCGCTGGCGTTCGGCATCGGCACCAGCGAGGTCGGCCATGTACTGGCGACGCAGTGCCTGCTGCAGCGCAAGCCGAAGACCATGGCGATCACGGTCGACGGCGCGCTGGCAGCCGGCGTCGGCGCCAAGGACATCGTGCTGCACGTCATCGGCGTGATCGGCGTGAACGGTGGCACCGGCCATGTCATCGAGTTCCGCGGCAGCGCCATCGAAGCGCTGGACATGGAACAGCGCATGACCCTGTGCAACATGTCGATCGAGGCCGGCGCACGCGCCGGCATGGTCGCGCCGGACCGGACCACCTTCGACTGGGTGGCGAAGACGCCGCGTGGACCGAAGGGCGATGCCTTCGACAGCGCGGTGGCCTATTGGACGACATTGCGCAGCGACGAGGGCGCGACCTTCGACGCCGACGTTCGCGTCGCCGCCGCCGACATCCGTCCGACGCTGACCTGGGGCACGCATCCCGGCACCGCGATCGCGGTGGACGCGCCGATTCCCGCGCCTGTCGACGCCGCCGACCAGAAGGGCCTGGACTACATGCACCTGAGCGCCGGCCACACACTGGAAGGCACGCCGGTCGATGTGGTGTTCGTCGGTTCGTGCACCAACGGTCGCCTGCGCGACATGCGTGAGGTTGCACAGGTATTGCGCGGCCGCAAGGTCGCCGCCGGCGTGCGCATGCTGGTCGTGCCGGGCTCGGAGATCGTCAAGCGCGAGGCCGAAGCCGAAGGGATCGACCGGATCGTGCGCGAAGCGGGTGCGGAATGGCGCGAATCCGGCTGTTCGATGTGCATCGCGATGAATGGCGATCTGGTCGCGCCGGGACAACTGGCCGTCAGCACCAGCAACCGCAATTTCGAAGGCCGCCAGGGACCGGGGGCACGCACGCTGCTCGCTTCGCCGCTCACGGCGGCATGGGCCGCGGTGAACGGACGCGTCAGCGATCCACGCGACCTGTTCGGCGCACACAAGGCGGTGGCGTGATGGCCGGCTTCAACGAAGTGCGCTCGCAGAGCGTGGTGCTGGCGCAGACCAACATCGATACCGACCAGATCATCCCCGCCCGCTTCCTGTCGACGACCGAACGCGCCGGACTGGGCAAGAACGCCTTCAACGACTGGCGCTGGCAGGCCGATGGCTCGCCGAACCCGACCTTCCCGTTCAACCAGCCGGAGAACGCGGATCGCAAGATCCTGCTCGCTGGCCGCAACTTCGGCTGCGGTTCCTCGCGCGAGCACGCGCCCTGGGCGCTGACCGACCTGGGCCTGCGCGCCATCGTCAGCAGCGAGATCGCCGACATCTTCCGCAACAACAGCCTGAAGAACGGGCTGGTACCGGTCGTGCTGCCGGAGGCAACCGTGCAGGCGCTGATGCAGCGGCCGGACGACGAACTGGTCGTCGACGTCGCCGCCAAGGTGCTGCGCACGCCCGACGGCGCAACCCACGCTTTCCCGCTGGACGCTTTCGCGCAGACCTGTCTGCTGCAGGGCGTCGACGAACTGGGCTACCTGCTGGCCCGCCACACCGACATCGAACGCTACGAGGCCACCCGCCATGCACGCTGACATCGCCCTCCTGCCCGGGGACGGCATCGGTCCCGAGGTCACCGCCGCCGCCGTCACCGTGCTGCGCGCCTTGGCGCGGCGCCACGGCCACACCTTCGACTTCCACGAATACGACATCGGCGGCATAGCCATCGACAAGCACGGCGAGCCGTTGCCGCAGGCCACGCTGCACGGCTGCCAGCAGGCCAATGCCGTCCTGCTTGGCGCCGTGGGCGGCCCCAAGTGGTCGGACCCGAACGCGAAGGTGCGCCCGGAACAGGGCCTGCTGGCGCTGCGCAAGGGCTTGGGCCTGTTCGCCAACCTGCGCCCGGTGCGTCCGCATCCGGCTGCGCTCAATGCCTCACCAATCAAACCGCACCTGCTGACCGGCGTCGACATCGTGGTGGTCCGCGAACTGACCGGCGGCATCTACTTCGGCGAGAAGACGCGCGATGCACGCGGTGCCAGCGACCTGTGCAGCTACAGCGTCACCGAGATCGAGCGCGTGGTGCGCAGCGCGTTCAAGCTGGCACGCCAGCGCCGCAGCCAGCTGGTGTCGGTGGACAAGGCCAACGTGCTGGAAACCTCGCGCCTGTGGCGCGATGTCGCCACGCGCATCGGCCGTGAGGAATTCCCCGATGTCGCGCTGGAGCACCAGCTGGTCGACTCGATGGCGATGCACCTGCTAGCCAAGCCACGCGAGTACGACGTGATCGTCACCGAGAACATGTTCGGCGACATCCTGACCGATGAGGCCTCGATGCTCGCCGGCTCGCTGGGCCTGCTGCCGTCGGCGTCGCTGGGCGACGGCAAGGTTGGCCTGTACGAACCGATCCATGGCTCGGCGCCCGACATCGCCGGCAAGGGCGTCGCCAATCCCTACGCGACGATCCTCAGCTGCGCACTGCTGCTGCGCCATTCGCTGGGCCTGCATGAAGAGGCCGACTGCATTGAGCGCGCCGTCGACGGCGCGCTCAATGCGCAAGTGTTCACCAACGACCTGGCGACCGCCGGACGCGGTGTATCCACGCAGGTGGCGACGCAGGCCGTGCTCGAGCAGATGCAGGCGCGCTGCTACGTGGCGGAGCTGCGCGACTGAGGCGCGTGCGACCCGATCGCAGCATCGCCTGTGTTGTTGGAGAAGCAGGGGATGCACGCACAGGACCGGCACGATGCCGAGGACGCAGATCGAGAAATGCCGCGTCATCCATTCGGCCAAGACGTTCCGCCGTTGCATCGGCCCGTTGACGGGCGGCGCGCGCATCGGCCCGCGGGGGTTGCATGCCGATGGCGCTGTCTTGCCGCAGGACGGATCGAACGGCACGCAACCGCAGCTGCATTACCACCTGGATGATTTCCAGAACGCGATCGACCTGCTGCGCAACGTGACGCCGGTGTACCTGCTGTACAACCGCAGTAGAGGTGGCTTCGGGAACGCGCTGGTGACCGATACCGAAACGGTTGGCGAAGACGAGACGAGCGTCCCGCGCTTCGCGGGACGCTGACGCAGCCAACCGGCGGCTTATCCCGATACCAGGCGATTGCGCCCTTGCTGCTTGGCGCGATAAAGACGCTCGTCGGCGATCCGCAGCAGGTCGCGCAGGTCCTGCCCGGCGCCGAGTTCGGCCACGCCGATACTGACCGTACAACGCAGGCTGCCGCCATCCGGCGTGTCGATGTCGGCTTCGGCGATGCCTTCGCGCAGGATCTCCAGGCGCGCACGCGCGATGGACCATGGCAATTGCTGGCAGACCAGGAACTCTTCGCCACCGTAACGTGCGATCAGCACGTCTTCGTGGCCACCTGCCAGTTGTTCCGCCAGCGCAGCCACCTGCGACAGCACGTCGTCGCCGAACGCGTGGCCATACCGGTCATTGACCGCCTTGAAATGATCGATATCCAGCAGGGCGACGCATAGCGGACGCCCTTCGCGACGACTGACCTCCAGGGCTTCGGCAAGGAATGCGTCGCCGGCACGCCGGTTGGCGAGTCGTGTCAACGGATCGTGGCGCGCCTGGTAGGCCAGTTGTTCGAGCAGGCGTGCATGCGCTTCGCCCGCCTGTTCGAGCTGCGCGTTCTTGTCGCTCAGTTCCGAAGTCCGCGCCTCCACCAGCGCCTCCAGCCGGCGCTGGCGATGCCGGTGGCGACGCATCGCCAGCAACAGCACGGCCCAGCCCACCAGGCCCAGCAACACGACGTAGATCGCCACGGCCCAGGCCCGCAGCCACCACGGCGCGGCCTTGTCCAGGTCCATCGTGCGCGTCACGACGCCGTCCTGCTTGCTCCAGTCGGCCGGCGCATTCATCACCTGGACTTCGAAGCGGAGCTTCCCGGCAGGCAGGTTGGTATAGACCGCGTCGTGGGCGATGCCGTTGTCCGTCTCGATCCAGTCGCGGTCGAAGCCGACCATCCGGTAGCGATAGCGCAGGCGTTCCGGCGCACGCTGGTTCAGGCCGGTGAAACGGATGACCACGCGCCGCGTGTCTGCCGCCAGCGCATAGCGCGCTTGCAGGGGCAGCACGCGGCCATCGACCTCGACCGCTTCCATCACCAGCGTCACGCCCTGCGCGCGCTGGCGCCGCGCATCGTCGGGATCGATCACGCCAATCCCGTTCGCCGTCGCAAACCACAGCTTGCCATCGCGCATCGGCCAGCCTGCGGGCGCAGACGCGCCATTGGCCTGGCTGCTGGGCAAGCCGTCGGCGTGGGTGAACGCCTCCACCGGCAGGCGCGCCAGATGACGGTTTTCCACCGCCGTCAGCGCCGCTCGCGACATGCGGAACACGCCGCGGTTGCTGGAGGCCCAGAAATCGCCGTTGTCGTCTTCCAGCAACCGGAACAGGCGGTTGTTCGGCAGGCCCTGGCGATGGTCGAACTGCATGAAGACGCCGTTGCGCCAGTGCAGCAGGCCGCGGTCGGACGCGATCCACAGGCTGCCGTCCGGGTCGGCGAGGAAGTCGAACGCCGCCACGGCAGGGAAATCGGACATCGGCATCCACGCCTGCACGGTGCCATCGCGACGCATCATCGCCATGCCGTTGCTGGTGCCGATCCACAACACGCCCTGTGCGGTTTCGTAGAGGATGTACACGTTGCCGGCCGGCAACCCGTCGTCCGCGTCGTAATGGCGTGCGATGCGGCCATCGCGATACACGGTGACGCCTTCATTGCTGCCGATCCACAGCGAGCCGTCCGCACGCTCCAGCAGCGCGCGCACATGGCTGGACGGGAGGCCATCCGTCTCGTCGATGCGCCACGGCGACCCCTGCACACCGTCGACGGCGGCAGGCAGGTGGATCACGCCCTGGTCGTAGGTACCGATCCAAAGCCCGCCGTCGCGCGCATTGGCCATCGACAGGACGGAAGGATCCGTCTTGCCATCGAACGCCAGGGGCACGGCGCGACTCTGGCCTGCCTGCCATACGTCCACGCCCATCGGATGGCCGATCCATACGCCCTGTCCGGGCCGTTCGATGATCGCGCGCACATAGATGTCGCGCAGGCCGCTGCTGCGCGCCAGCCCGAACACCGGTCCGTCGGAGATGCGATACAGGCCGTTGGTGGTTCCCACCCACAGCAGGCCGTCGCGATCCTCGAACAGCGCCGGCGCCAGCCGCCCCATCAGGCCATTACGTTCGCCCAGCGTTTCATGGCCCCCTTGCGCGTAGCGCCGCAGGCCATCGAGCGTGGAGATCCACAGGTTGCCATTGCGATCTTCCAGCATGGCTTCTGCGCGCTCGCCGGTGATCTGCTGGGCACGCGCGTTTTCGATCCGCCATACGCCTGCACTTCCGCCGACGAGGATGCCGCCCCAGCGCGAGGACTGGATGGCGAGCACCGAGGTATGCGGCAGTGCTGTCCGGTCGCCCCAGTCCGTCGCGCGGTCGCGCTCGACGCGAAACAGCCCGTGCCGGTTGCCGACCAGCGCCTGCCCGTCGGGCAGCGGCAGGATCGCCAGCACGCGTTCGTTCGCCAGCCGCGGATGGGTGCTGCCGATCTCCTGCAGGTCGCCCGCAGCGCCCATCCGGAACAGGGAGTGGTCGGTGCCGATCCACAGCACCCCATCGGGGCCGAACCGCAGTACCGACACGTCCGCCAGCGTGCCGGCCGGTCCCGCCAGCCGCTGCCAGCGCCCCTCGTGGAAGCGCAGCACACCTGGTCCGACCCGGCCCAGGCTGAGCACCATGCCGCCCTGCGGATGCGGCGTGACCGCGCGTACCCCTTCGATCTCCAGGCCCGGCACGGCACCGGCGCCGTAGGACGTGAAGCGACGCCCGTCGAAACGCGATGCGCCTTCCCAGGTGCCGGTCCAGACGTAGCCGTCGCGGTCCTGGCTGATGGTGTGCACCAGGTTGTGCGGCAAGCCGTCTTCCATGGTCCAGCGCGCGATCGTGTATTCGTCCACCTTGCGCGCAGGGTCGAGCGCCCACGCGGGGGCGCCGATGAGCAGGACCAGCAGGCACAGGCCGGTGGTGAACAGGCGGGACAGGCAGCGCACGGCGGGCACGGGGTCCGGAGGGCTTCGACCGCCCCAGTATCGGCTGCGGCGGGGGGCTTCCTGAAGCCCCCTGCGTGGCCGCTATGACGCCGTGCCGCGCTCTTCGGGCCGAACCTTGAACCAGGTCGCATACAGCGCTGGCAGGAAGAACAGCGTCAGCACGGTGGCCACGGTCAGGCCGCCCATGATCGCCACCGCCATCGGCCCGAAGAACGCGCTGCGCGAGAGCGGGATCATCGCCAGCACCGCCGCCAGTGCCGTCAGCACGATGGGGCGGAAGCGACGCACGGTCGCATCGATGATCGCGTGCCAGCGGTCGTGACCCGCGCGGATGTCCTGGTCGATCTGGTCCACCAGGATCACCGAGTTGCGCATGATCATGCCCGCCAGCGCGATGGTGCCGAGCATGGCGACGAAACCGAACGGCACCCGGAACACCAGCAGCGCCAGCGTCACGCCGATCAGGCCCAGCGGCGCGGTCAGCAACACCAGCGCCATCCGCGAGAAGCTGCGCAGCTGCAGCATCAGCAGCGTGGTCACCGCAAGCAGGAACAGC
Organism: Pseudoxanthomonas mexicana; assembly: GCF_001556105.1. GTDB lineage: Bacteria > Pseudomonadota > Gammaproteobacteria > Xanthomonadales > Xanthomonadaceae > Pseudoxanthomonas_A > Pseudoxanthomonas_A mexicana_A. The sequence continues at coordinate 55,269 of NZ_LSIF01000038.1, forward strand.
GGCATGCCGGCGGCGATGGACTTCTGCCCGCGCCCCGAATCCTCGACGGTGCCGCCGGTTTCCAGCAGGTACCCCTGCGGCAGCGTGGAGCGGATCCCGTCCAGCGTCGGCGAAATCTGCGCCACCACCGTCGGCGCGGTCACCACGTCGCTGTTGAGGTCGGCGCGCACGGTCACCGTCGGCAGGCGGTCTCGGTGCCAGATGATGCCGTCCTCGAAGGCGTACTCCAGATTGGCGATCTGCGACAGCGGCACGCTGCCGCCATTGCTGGTCGGCACCGCCAGGCTGCCCAGCAGGTCGAGCCGCGTGCGCTCATCTTCCGGCCCGCGCAGCAGGATCTCGACCAACTCGTTGCCCTCGCGGTACGTGCTGACGCTCAGCCCCGACAGCGAGCCTGAGAGGAACTGCGACACCTGCGCCGTGCTGACGCCCAGGGCGCGGGCGCGGTCCTGGTCGATCTGCAACCGCACGATCTTGCTCGGCTCGCTCCAGTCCAGGTTGACATTGGTGACGTGCGGGTTGGCGCGCACCTTGTCGGCCATCCGCCGTGCGATCGCCTGCACGCGGTCGACGTGCTCGCCGGATACGCGGAACTGCACCGGATAACCGACCGGCGGGCCGTTCTCCAGGCGCGTCACCCGGAACTGCAGGTCGGGGAACTGCGGTGCCACCTCGTCGATCAGCCAATGGCGCGTGGCTTCGCGCGAGGCTATGTCGTCGGTCAACACCACGAACTGCGAGAAGTTCGCCTGTGGCAGTTGCTGGTCCAGCGGCAGGTAGAAGCGCGGCGACCCCGTGCCGATGTAGGCCACGTAATTCTGGATGCCATCGCGCGCGGCCAGCAGCTTCTCCAGCTTGCGCGCCTGCGCGTCGGTGGATTTCAGCGAGCTGCCTTCCGCCAGTTCCAGGTCCACCATCAATTCCGGCCGCACGGAATCCGGGAAGAACTGCTGCGGTACGAAGCGGAACAGCGCAATCGACGCCACGAAGGCCGCCGCGGTCACGCCGATCACCAGCCAGCGGTGGCGCAGGCAGAACGCCAGCCAGCCACGGAAGCGCTGGTAGAACGGCGTGTGGTACGGATTGTGGTCGTGCGCATCATGGGATTTCGGCGCCAGCATGCCGGCGTACTGCGGCCAGCGATCGGCGAGTCCTGCACGGAACCCATGCCAGCGCGCCGCCAGCGATCCCGGCTTCGGTGGTTGCGGATTGCCCAGGTCGGGCAGCATCTTGTCGCCGAGGTAGGGAATGAACAACACCGCCGCGATCCACGACACCACCAGCGCGATCGTCACCACCTGGAACAGCGAGCGGGTGTACTCGCCGGTGCTGGACGCCGCGGTCGCGATGGGCAGGAAGCCTGCCGCCGTCACCAGCGTGCCGGTGAGCATCGGGAACGCGGTGGACTCATAGGCGAAGCTGGCCGCCTTCAAGCGGTCGAAACCCTGCTCCATCTTGATGGCCATCATCTCGACCGCGATGATCGCGTCGTCGACCAGCAGGCCCAGCGCCAGCACCAGTGCGCCCAGCGATATCTTGTGCAGGCCGATGCCGAAGTAGTGCATCACCGCGAACGTCATCGCCAGCACCAGCGGGATCGACACCGCCACCACCAGGCCCGTGCGCAGGCCCAGCGAAAAGAAACTCACCAGCAGCACGATGACGACGGCCTCGGCCAGCACGCGGACGAATTCGCCGACCGAATCCTCCACGGCAGCCGGTTGGTCGGAGACCTTGCGCAGTTCCATGCCCAGCGGCAGCGTCTTCTGCAGGCGCTGGAACTCGCCTTCCAGTGTCGCGCCGAGCTTGAGGATGTCGCCACCGTCCTTCATCGCCACCGCGATGCCGATGCCCGGCTGACCCATGAAGCGCATGCGCGGCGCGGCCGGATCGGCGAAGCCGCGCGTGATCTCCGCGATGTCGCCCAGCTTGACCGTGCGGCCCCCAGCGCGGATCGGGAATTCGCGGATCTCGTCGACCGAGGTGAACTCGCCGCTGACGCGCAGTTGCACGCGATCGCTTTGCGTCTCGAAGAAGCCGGCCGGCGTGACCGCATTCTGCTCTTCCAGCGCCTGCTGCACGGCGTTGAGCGGAATGCCCAGCGTGGCCAGCTTGGTGTTGGACAGCTCGATCCAGATCTTCTCGGCCTGCAGGCCGACCAGTTCGACCTTGCCGACGTCGTCCACCCGCTGCAGTTCCAGCTGGATGCGGTCGGCATAGTCCTTCATCACCGCGTAGTCGAACCCTTCGCCGGTCAGCGCGTAGATGTTGCCGAAGGTGTCGCCGAACTCGTCATTGAAGAACGGGCCGATGACGCCGCTGGGCAGGGTGGCGCGAATATCGCCGACCTTCTTGCGCACCTGGTACCAGAGGCCCGGCACGTCCTTCGACTTCATCGAATCGCGCGCCATGAAGATCACCTGCGACTCGCCCGGGCGCGAGTACGAGCGGATGAACTCGTAGTTGCCGGTGGTCATCAGCGCCTTCTCGACGCGCTCGGTCACCTGCAGCGACACTTCTTCGGCGGTCGCACCCGGCCATACCGTGCGCACCACCATCGCCTTGAAGGTGAAGGGCGGGTCCTCGGACTGGCCGAGGTGCTTGTACGACCATGCACCGATGATGCCCAGCAGGATCATCATGAACAGCACGAGGCTGCGGTTGGTCAGCGCCCACTCGGAAAGGTTGAAGCGGCGCATGCGGTCACTCCGAGCGCGAGGCGACGTTGGCGGTACCGCCGGCGACGGTCGGCTTCAGCGGCCGGTTGTTGCGGTCCACGGGTGCGACCACCTGGCCTTCGCGCAGCAGGTGGCCACCGGCCGCCACCACCCAGTCGCCGGCCTTCACGCCACCCTGCACGGGCACGGAGGCTTCGCCATAGGGGCCGAGCTGCACGGCCTGCGCACGCACCTTGCCGCTCGCGGGATCGACGACCCACACCGTCGTCCTGCCGTCGTCGCCGCGCTGGATGGCCGACAGCGGCAGCTTCAGCGATGCCTTGCTGCTGTTCTCCTGCACGTAGACGCGGGCACTCTGGCCCAGTTCGACCTGCCGCTGCGCCTCGCCCACCAGGGTGACGCGCGCAGCGTAGGTCCGCGTCTGCGCGTCCGCCGCCGGTGCGATCTCGCGGATGGCGCCGGGCAGTCGCTGGCCGGGCGCATTCCACAACTCGATGACGGCCGGCTGGCCGACGCTGAACTCGCGGATGCGGTTCTCCGGCAGACCGATCGCCACTTCACGGCCATCGTCACCAGCCAGCGTGAAGACAGCCTGGCCGGCGGCCACCACCTGTCCTGCCTCAGCCAGGCGGCTGGCGATGACGCCATCGCGCGGTGCGCGCAGCTGCGAATAGCCTTGCTGGTTGCGCAGCACGTCCATCTGCGCCCGCGCGGCGCGCGCCTGGCCTTCCGCCGCGCGGTAGGCCGCGACCTGCGCGTCGTAGGCGGACTGGCTGATCAGCTTGTCGCCGACCAGCGTCGCATAGCGGTCACGGTCACCACGTGCACGGACGAGGTCGGCTTCGGCCGCAGCCAGCTGGGCCTGTGCCGCCTGCGCCTGCAAGGCGAAATCGCCCGCATCGAGCACCGCCAGCACTTCTCCCTTCCGCACGCGCGCGCCGGCGTTCACGTTGCGGCGGACCAGGTTGCCGCCGACACGGAACGACAACGGGCTTTCTTCGCGCGCGCGCACTTCGCCGGCATACGCGGAGAGTGCGGCCCCTGCGCCGCCTCCCGGTTGCACCACGAGCGCGGGGTGCGGGATTTCCACTGACTGTTCCGCACTGCAGCCGGCCAGGCCGACCAGCACGATTCCGAACACTCCGTTCCAGCGCGTCTGGCGCATGACCGCTCCGTTGCGATTTCAATTAGTAGACTTGGCGGTATAGTATAAATATCGAACCGGGTAGTCTAGTAT
>NZ_LSIF01000039.1 GCF_001556105.1 Pseudoxanthomonas mexicana
TGGACCGGCCAGAGTTCTGTAGACACTCAGTCGCCGCTCTGCGCGTAGCGCCTTTCAAACTCTACCGGTGACAGTCCGCCAGCGGAACCATGCCGGCGGATCGGGTTGTAGAACATCTCGATGTAGTCGAACACGTCCGATGCTGCCATGGCGCGTGTCGGGTAGATCCGCCGCTTGATCCGCTCTTTCTTCAGCACGCTGAAGAAGCTCTCGGCAACGGCATTGTCGTGGCAGTTCCCGCGTCGGCTCATGCTCGGCACCATCCGGTGCGCTTTCAGGAACGACTGCCAATCGCCGCTGGTGAACTGACAGCCCTGATCCGAATGCACCAGCACGCCTGGGCCAGGCTTGCGCCGCCAAGCCGCCGCCACCAACGCCTGCAGCACCAGATCGCTGGTCATCGTCGAAGCGGTTGCCCAACCCACGATCTGCCGCGAGTACAGGTCCATTACCGCCGCCAGGAACAGCCAGCCCTCGTAGGTCCGGATGTAGGTGATGTCCGTCACCCAGACCTTGTTCGGCGCCTGTGGCGTGAAGTCCCGGTTGAGCACATTGGCCACCACGCCCGCCGGGCCGCCGCGATGACGCGGCTTGCGGCCATAGCCGACTTGGGCACGCAGACCCTCGGCCTTCATCAGCCGCAAGACGCGGTGCCGACTGCATTGCTCGCCGGCCTCGCGCAGATCCAGGGTGATCTTGCGATAGCCATACACCGTGCCGCTGGCCAGCCAGTGGTGCTTGATCAGCCCCAGCAGACGCTGGTCCTCACGCTCGCGAGCGCTGGCGCCATGGCGCAGCCAGGCGTAGTAGCCGCTGCGCTGCACGCCCAGCACCCGGCACATCGCCACCAGACGGAACTCCCGGACGTGCGCACGCATGAACGCGTACTTCGCCCTTACCCCTTGGCAAAGTACGCGGCGGCTTTTTTTAGGATGTCGCGCTCCTCGGTCACCCGCCGCAGCTCGGCCTTGAGCCGGCGGATCTCGGCTGAGTCGCTCGGCGCAACCGTGGCTCCAGCGGCCGGCATCGTCTTCTTGGCCGCCTGCACCCAGCCATACAACGTGTGCTTGGGAATCCCGATCCGGGAGGCGACGTCCACTACCGTGAAGCCACGCTCGATCACCTGCTTCACCGCTTCGGCCCGGAACTCATCCGTGTACTGCTTGCTGTTGCTCATAAACACCTCGGTCATTGCCATCAATTATGGCAACCGGATGTCTACGAAAGGCTGGCCGGTCCA
>NZ_LSIF01000004.1 GCF_001556105.1 Pseudoxanthomonas mexicana
CATCCTCTCCCCCGCAAGCGGGGGAGAAGAGAAAGCCGAGCGTCGCCCTGCTTCTGCCCCCTCTTCCCCGCATGCGGGGGAGAAGGCTGGGGTGAGGGGGCCAGACGCGGCAGCAGCGCAAGACCCCGACGCGACCCCAGCTCCGTTCTCCCCCTCACCTGCCTTCGGCATCCTCTCCCCCGTAAACGGGGGAGAAGAGAAAGCCAAGCGTCGCCCTGCTTCTGCCCCCTCTCCCCCGTGCACGGGGGAGAGGGCTGGGGTGAGGGGGCCAGACGCGGCAGCAGCGCCAAGCCTGGAAGCGACCCCAGCTCCGTTCGCCCCCTCACC
>NZ_LSIF01000040.1 GCF_001556105.1 Pseudoxanthomonas mexicana
CCGCTGGCAGCAGGCCTGGCGCGATGCCGTGCGCGATCCGCGCGAGCTGCTGGCGCTGCTGGGACTGGACGCACTGATGGAGCGGGTGTCGGACGAAGCCGCGACGCAATTCCCGCTGCGGGTGCCGCGCGGCTTCGTCGCCCGCATGCGGTATGGGGACCCGCATGATCCGCTGCTGCGGCAGGTATTGCCGCTGGACGATGAAATGCGGCCGGTCGCCGGCTACGGCCTGGACGCAGTCGGCGACGGCGCCGCCAAGACCGGGGCCGGCGTCATCCAGAAGTACCGTGGCCGGGCCCTGCTGGTGGCCACCGGCAGCTGCGCGATCAACTGCCGTTACTGCTTCCGCCGCCACTTCCCCTATTCCGATGAGACCGCTGCCCGCGAGGGCTGGCGCGAGGCCATCGACCTGATCCGCGACGACAGCAGTGTCGAGGAAATCCTGCTGTCCGGCGGCGATCCGCTGTCGCTGTCGAACGCCAAGCTCGCCGAGCTGACCGATGCCCTGGCCGGCATCCCGCATGTCCGTCGCCTGCGCATCCACAGCCGCTTGCCGGTCGTACTGCCGGAGCGCATCGATGACGGCCTGCTGGCCTGGCTGACGGGCCTGCGGTGGCCGGCGACCCTGGTCATCCACGCCAACCATGGCAACGAGTTCGATGCCGCGGTCGACGCCGCGCTCGCACGCCTGCGCGGTGCCGGCGTGCACCTGCTCAACCAGGCGGTGCTGCTGCGGGGCGTGAACGACGACGTCGACGCCCTTGCCGCGCTCAGCGAACGGGGCCTTGCGGCCGGCGTGCTGCCGTACTACCTGCACCAGCTCGACCGGGTGGCAGGCGCGGCCCACTTCGAGGTGGACGACGCGCGGGCCAGGACGCTGCACGCGGCGCTGGCCGCCCGCCTGTCCGGCTACCTCGTGCCGCGGCTGGTGCGGGAAGTCGCCGGCGATACCGGAAAGCGGCCACTCTGACGGCCGCTCAAGCGGGGCGGTGTCAGCATCTGCGACGGTTGCATTGGACTCGTCTCACACGTTCGGGTATTAAACGCGCACCCCTCGCGGACACGTTGCATGCAGATCGGCAAAGACACCACGCTACGACTGACCCTGGTGGACGACAGTGCGGAAGACGCGGAGGTCATCGTCTCGACGCTGCGCAACGGCGGCATCGCCGTGCGCCCGCTGCGACCACTCGACGCAGGCGAACTGGGGCAGATGGTAAGCGCGCAGCCGATGGACATGGTGCTCGCGTCGCGATCGGCCAAGGGCATCCCGCTGGCGACCGTACTGGGACAGGTCGATGCCAGCGGCAAGGACATCCCGGTCATCGTGCTGGCTGACGCGATCAGCGAGGCCGACCTGCTCGCCGACCAGGCGGCCGGCGCGCGTGCGACGGCGCTGCGCGGCCGACCCGAACACGTACTGACCGTCCTCCGCCGCGAGTGGGCCGATCTCGACGCCCGTCGTTCGCAGCGCCGGCTGGAAAGCCAGATGCGCGAGACCGAGCGCCGTTGCGATGCCCTGATCTCGTCTTCCCGCGATCCCATCGCGTACATCCACGAAGGCATGCATATCCGGGCCAACGACGCCTATCTCGAGATGTTCGGCTTCGAGTCGTTCGAAGACGTGGAGGGCCTCTCGCTGCTCGACCTGGTGGCGCCGCAGTACGTCAACGACTTCAAGGCCCTGCTGAAGAAGCTCAGCAAGGGTGAAGCGCCGCCGCCGCGCTTCGAACTGGAAGCCCGCAGCATCGACGGCGACAGCTTCCCCGCCACGCTGGAATTCGCCACGGCGACCTACGAAGGCGAGGCTTGCGTACAGGTGGTGTTCCGCCGCCGCGAGGAGTTCGACCCCGAACTGGCCCGGGAAGTCGAAGACCTGCGCCAGCGCGACATGGTCACCGGGCTGCTCAACCGCCCGACGTTCCTGCGCGAACTGGAGAACGCCGTGGCCAAGGTCGCCCACGGCGAAGACCAGTACGCCTTGTTGCTGATCGAGCCCGACCACTACCAGCGCCTGCTGCAGGACATCGGCATCGACTCGGCGGACGCCTTGGCCGCCGCCTTGGCCGCGCGCCTGTCCGAGAAGCTCGACGAGGGCACCCTCGCCGCGCGCTTCGGGGAGCGCACGTTTGCGGTCCTGCTGCGCGGCAACCATGCGCAGACCGCCGCGCTGGCGGAAAAGCTGCGTGCGTCCTACGCATCGCACGTCTTCAACGTGGGCGAGCGCTCGGCCTCGGTCACCGCCAGCATCGGCGGCGTGCAGATCGGCGAGAAGATCGCCAGTGTCGGACCGGTGCTGACGCGTGCCACCGATGGCCTGCAGACGGCCACCAACCTGGGCGGCAACCGCATCGAGATCTTCGACCCCGGCGCCGTGGATCGCGCCGAGGAAGAACGCGTGCAGAACTGGATCCAGCGCCTGCGCGAAGCCCTGCAGGACGGCAGTTTCCGCCTGCACTACCAGCCGGTCGTCAGCCTGCAGGGCGAGCCCGGCGAAGTGTACGAGGCATTGCTGAGGCTGGAGTCCAACGACGAAGTGGTGCTGCCGCAATCCTTCATCGGCATCGCCGAGGACAACGGCCTGCTCGATGCCATCGACCGCTGGGTGGTCAACCGCGCCATCGAAGTGCTGGCCGAGCGCAAGCGCGCCGGTCGCGATACCCGCCTCGTCGTGAAGGTCAGCCCGGCGTCGTTTGCCGACACGCGCTTGCTGGACCTGATCGCCAGGCAGCTGGCCGCCCTTGATGTGCCCGGCGACCGCCTGTGGCTGCAGACACCGGAGGCCAAGGTGTTCACTCACCTGCGGCAGGCGCAGGCCTTCCAGTCCGCGGCGGCCAAGCTTGGCTGCCAGGTGGGGCTGGAGCATTTCGGCGCCGGGCTGGATTCGTTCCAGCTGCTGTCGCACTTCCAGCCGACCTTCCTCAAGATCGACCGCGTCTTCAGCGAGGACCTGGGCAAGAACACCGAGCACCAGCAGAAGATCCGCGAGATCGCCGAGCGCGCGCAGGCGCTGGGCATCCTGACGGTGGCCGAGCACGTGCAGGACGCCGCCACGATGTCGTTCCTGTTCACCGCCAGCCTCGATTACGTCGAAGGCAACTTCCTGGCCGCACCCGGCCCGGCGATGCACTACGACTTCAGCTGACGGGCTGCCTCCTCCCTTGAAACAGGAAACCCGCCTTCCGGCGGGTTTCCTTTTCGTCGCGGTTGCCTGTCAGGCGAACGTGCCCTGCTGCGCACGCAGCGCGGCGATGCGATCTTCCAGTGGCGGGTGGCTGAGGAACAGCTTCTTCATGCCCTGGCCGATGCCGCCGGCGATGCCGAAGGCCTCCACTTGCGCGGGCAGCGTGCTGGGACGCTGCTGCTGGCTGAGGCGTTCCAGTGCGGCGATCATCTTCTGGCGACCCGCGTACGTGGCACCGCCCTGGTCGGCGCGGAACTCGCGACGACGCGAGAACCACATCGCGATCATCGTGGCGAACAGGCCGAACACCACTTCCAGCACCATCACGATGATGTAGTAGCCGAACCCGCGGCCGCCGCCTTCACGGTTGCCGGACAGGAAGCTGTCGACGATGCCGCCCACCACGCGGGCCAGCACGATGACGAAGGTGTTCAGTACGCCCTGCAACAGCGCCATGGTCACCATGTCGCCATTGGCGACGTGCGCGACCTCATGGCCCAGGACCGCCTCGGCTTCGTCCTGGGTCATCGAACGCAGCAGGCCCGTGGACACCGCCACCAGCGCGTTGTTGCGATTGGCGCCGGTGGCGAACGCATTGATCTCCGGCGCGTCGTAGACCGCGACTTCAGGCATGCCGATGCCGGCCGCCTGCGCCTGACGCTGCACGGTGGCGACCAGCCAGCGCTCGGCATCATTGCGGGGCTGGGTGATGACCTGCGCACCGGTCGCGCGCTTGGCCATCCACTTGGAGGTCAACAGCGAGATCAGCGAACCGCCGAAGCCGAAGATCGCCGCCATGATCAGCAGCCCGCCCATCTGGCCCGAATTGACGCCCAGGAGGGACATGACCACGCTGGCGAGGGCCAGCACGGCAAGGTTGGTAGCGAGGAACAAGGCGACGCGCGTGAACACGACAGGGATCTCCGGGATGGGTGGTATGCAAACGGTTACGACCGCAGAATTGCGGCTGTGACCGCTTGAATTCAAGCGACTTCCTGACTACGTGGTTCAGCTTTCCTCCCTACTGACGAATGAGCGACACCGTTCCCTCCCCGTACCGCGGTCGTTTCGCGCCCTCACCCACCGGACGACTGCATATCGGATCGCTCGTCGCCGCACTGGGCAGTTGGTTGCTGGCCCGTCACCACGGCGGTGAATGGCTCATCCGCGTGGAGGACCTCGACCCGCCCCGTGAGATCGCCGGCGCTGCCCGATGGCAGGTGGACACGCTTGCCGCCTTCGGCATGGAATCGGACCTTCCCATCGTCTGGCAGAGCACGCGTCATGCGCGGTATGCCGACGCGCTCGCGCGCTTGCTGGCCGACGGCCATGCGTTCGAATGCCGGTGCAGTCGCAGCGATCTCGCCGCGGCAGGCGGCATCCATCGCGCCTGCGTCGCGTCGGATCCCGGACGCCCGCCGGCGATTCGCCTGCGCGTGCCGGAGGGTACCCGCGTGTCGTTCGATGACGGCCTGCAGGGAATGGTCGAACAGCACATCGACCGCGAGGTGGGCGACGTCGTCCTGCGCCGCGCCGACGGCTTCTGGGCGTATCAGCTCGCCGTCGTCGTCGATGACGCCGACCAGGCCATCACCGATGTCGTGCGCGGCGCCGACCTGCTCGACTCCACGCCCCGGCAGATCCTGCTGCAGCGCACCCTGGGCCTGCCCACCCCGCGCCATCTGCACCTGCCACTGATCGTCGATGCGCACGGCAACAAACTGTCGAAATCGATGGCATCCCTGCCCATCGACGACGACGCGCCGCTACCGGCCCTGCGGGTCGCCTGGCAGGCGCTGGGGCAACCGGCCACCGTCCTCGACGGCGCGCCTACGGTCACTGCCGCCCTTCGGCTCGCGATACGCGAATTCCAGCCGGATCGCCTGCCAAAAGTGACATCAATGACGTTCGCTGCAGCGCACAACAATCCTGCCGCAGGCGCTGTCTAGAATCGGGTGGCCGTCGGCTTGCGGCGGTCCAAGGAGATTCCCCACATGACATCGCGCGTCGCCCTGGTCACTGGCGGCACCGGAGGTATCGGTACCGCCATCTGCAAGAAGCTGGCCGACATGGGCCACAAGGTCGCCACCAACTATCGGAATGAGGAAAAGGCGCGTGCGTGGCAGGCGCAGATGAAGGCGGACGGTTACGACTTCGTGCTGGTGAAAGGCGACGTGACATCGCCGGACGAAGCGCAGGCGATGGTGAAGGACGTGGAGCAGTCGCTCGGCCCGGTCGAGGTGCTGGTCAACAACGCCGGCATCACCCGCGATGGCACCTTCCACAAGATGTCGTCTTCGCAATGGGGCGATGTCATCAACACCAACCTCAACTCGGTGTTCAACGTCACCCGCCCGGTGATCGACGGCATGCGCGACCGCAAGTGGGGCCGCATCATCCAGATCAGCTCGATCAACGGCCTCAAGGGCCAGTACGGCCAGGCAAACTACGCCGCGGCCAAGGCCGGCATGCACGGCTTCACCATCTCGCTGGCGCGTGAAAACGCCAAGCTCGGCATTACCGTCAACACCGTTTCGCCTGGCTACGTGGCCACGGACATGGTGATGGCCGTGCCGGAGGAAGTCCGCGCCAAGATCGCCGCCGACATCCCGACCGGTCGCCTCGGCAAGCCGGAGGAAATCGCCTACGCCGTGGCATTCCTCGTGGACGAACAGGCCAGCTGGATCACCGGCTCCAACCTGGACATCAACGGCGGCCACCACATGGGCTGGTAAACCCAGCACGTTTACACCCGTTTCCCGACGCCCCGCATGGGGCGTCGTCGTACCTGCATGCGGCGCAGCATGTTCCCGCGGCTGAACAGGGCCTCCCTGCCTTGTGGCCTGTTGCAAGGGCTGTTGCGCTGCGTCATGCTGGCCGTATACGCGTTTAGAGCGAAGACTCAATGGCTGCGATCCGCATCATCAAGAAGTACCCCAACCGTCGTCTCTACGACACCGAGATCTCCAGCTACATCACCATTGAGGACGTGCGCCAACTGATCGTCGACGGCGAGGATTTCGAGGTCCGGGACGCCAAGAGTGGCGACGACCTGACCCGCACCGTGCTGCTGCAGATCATCAGCGAGCAGGAACAGGACGGCGAGCCGATCCTGTCCACCCAGTTGCTCAGCCACATCATCCGGTTCTACGGCGACTCGCTGCAGGGCTTCATGGGCAACTACCTGGAGCGGAGCATGCAGTTGTTCATGGAACAGCAGCAGCAGTTCCGCAGCCAGATGGGCAACCTGCTCGGCCAGACGCCGTGGACCATGATGAACCAGCTCACCGAGCGCAACATGGAGCTGTGGCAGGAATTCCAGCGCAACCTCACCGGTGGCATGGGCCGACCGACCACGGTCAAGCCGAAGGACGAGCCGCGCGAGACGCCCAAGACGCGCGCCCGCTAACCACCTCGTAGTGAAACCCGGCCCGCGCCCCGTTGCGCGGGCCTTTTTTTGACCTCGTGACGCAGGAATACGCATGACGCAACGCATCGCCGTGGTGACCGGGGGGCTGGGTGGCCTGGGAGTGGCGATCTGCCGCGCACTGGCGCAAGCCGGACGCACGGTGATCGCCGCCGACCTGCCCGCTTCCACCGAACAACTGGACCGCTTTCGCGCGCACACCGCCGGATTGAACATCGAAACCGCGGCCGTCGACGTGGCCGACTTCGACGCCTGTGCAGCGTTCGTGCACGACATCGAAGCCCGCTATGGCGCGCTCGACATCCTGGTCAACAACGCCGGCATCACCCGCGATGCGACCCTGCGCAAGATGGACAAGGCGCAGTGGGATGCGGTGATCGGGGTGAACCTCGACAGCGTGTTCAATCTCTGCCGCCATGTCGTCGACGGCATGCAGGCACGCGGCTTCGGCCGCATCGTCAACATCAGCTCGGTCAGTGGCCAGACCGGCAACTTCGGCCAGGTGAACTACGCCGCGGCGAAGGCCGGCCTGCACGGCTTCTCGATGTCGCTGGCGCGCGAAGTCGCACGCAAGGGCGTCACCGTCAACAGCGTGTCGCCCGGTTACGTGGAAACCCCGATGACCCGCGCCATGCCCGACGAGGTGCGCGACCGCACCGTCGCCTCGGTGCCGGTCGGCCGCATCGGCCAGCCGGACGACATCGCACGCGCGGTCGCCTTCCTCACCGCCGACGACGCCAGCTACATCACCGGCGCCAACCTGCCGGTCAACGGCGGCCTGTTCATGAGCTTCTGAGCGTCGGTTCCCGGCGCTTCACCGACACGACAAGGAATCCCGATGAAACTGACCCCTCCCACGTTCGGCGTCTGGCTGATCGCGCTGCTGCTCGGCAGCGGCGGCATCGCCGCCAAGTTCGGCTACGTGCCGGTACTGGCCCCGCACGCTTTCTGGCTGGTGGTCGCCGGCTTCGGCCTGCTGGTGGCGGCAACGCTTTTCAGCAAGCTCTGACACTGCGTCGTCCGCTGGACTGATCCCTACTCCAGCTCGAAGCGGTCGAACGCGATCTCCAGCGTTTCGAACAAGGCCTCCGCCAGCGCCGCATCCATCGACGAGGTCTGGTAGGCCGCCGGCCGGGCGCGCAGGAAGCGCCAGCGCATCGCCGGATTGCCCTGCTCGTCCAGCAGCGTCACGCTGATGCTGCGCCGTGCGTCGCCGCCATTGCGTGCTTCGTCCCACCACTGGTACCACGCCAGCGATCCGATCACGCCCCGCCGCAGCACCAGATGCCCGTAGTGCGTCAGCGTGGACAGCTTGGTGGCTTCCAGCGTCTTGTCGTTGCCGTTGCGGTATTCGTTGAGCTGCAGCCGCGCATCGGGGAAGGTCACTTCGGATACACCGCCCTGGGCGCCGTCCTCCCCGGTGCCGAGGTCGACGAGGAAATTCATTCCGGCATACGGACGGTCACGCAGTACGGCCATGGGCAGGTTCCATGTGAGGGAGGAAGGCCGGCGCAGGTATGCCGCCGACCTCTTTTCCAACGCAGAGACGCCGTGCCGGAGGTCAACAAAGTGACATTCGGGGGGCGAGATGGCCTGTCGAGCCCCATCGATGGAGCCCGGAATCCCTCGCGCAAGGCTCGGAATGTCACGCGTCGGGCGCGGAAAGCCATCGATGGCATGCCGAGGGCCATACCCGGCACTCGGAGGGCGATCGACGGGATCTACTGTGAGACGGATGACCATCAGAAAGCCATCGATGGCACATTGAAAGCGATCGATGGCATTCGGAAACCCATCGATGGCTTTCAACGTGAGACACGCCGGGCTCCGAACGCGATCGATGGAGCTCGGAATGCCATCCGCACCGATGGATGTGAGACCGGACGACGGTCCGTCGCGACCGTGGGGCAGTAACGCCCTAGCCCGCCGCCTGCTGACCGATCCAGAGACGGTTGCCGTCCGGGTCGTCGATGCGGAATTCGCGCATGCCGTAGAAGGTGTCGTCCAGGTCGGGGACGTCGAGGCCGTTCTCGCGCGCCTGCCGGTGGAACGCCGCGATGTCGTCCGGATGCACCGCACCGCGCGGCGCGTCTGGATTCACGTTGATCGACTGGTCCAGCATCACCCGGCACTCGCCCCAGCGCAGCTTCGCCCAGCCCCAATCGTCACGCCGGTCCTCGACGGTGAAACCCAGTTGCTCGTAGAACGCGATCGCCCGCGGCAGATGGCGGACGGGTTGCATGGGGATGATGCGTGGGGACATGCAGGCGTGCTCCTACGTAGGATGGGTTAAGCGAAGCGATACCCATCGTCAAGAAAATCGTCGTCCGAGATGATGGGTATCGCCTTCGGCTCCACCCATCCTACAAAAGCCCCTACGTTCCGCCGGTTTGCAAGGCTTGCCCCAACGCTTCGGCAAACAGGGCGATGCACGACGGGTCGGCAACAAGGTGCAGATTGCCCGTCAACGCGCCGATGGAAAAGCGGATGCTCGCGACAGGTTTTCCGACGTCGAAATTCACGTTCTCGACAGGACCGAATCGGAGACACAACCGCTGTCCTGGTACCGCCAGTTCGAACACAGCGTCCAGGCGCGAAGAAACAAGTGCTTCCAGGCGGCCATCCAGCCAGGCCACCAGATGGCGGTGCAATGCCTCAAGCGATGCCGTCGTCAGGAGGAAGCCCTCCACAGCTCCCGTGAACGGCTGACCGCGTGCGCTGTTCCAGTCCTGATCCACGAACGCGAGCGTGCATTCCCACTCGGCATCGCTGCACAGGTTCAGGCGCAGCGTGAGTTCGGATACACCGCGAGTGGACCTGAGCACCGCGTCCATATCCCTTCTCCCGCTCACCTCTTCCTGCACAGCGTTCGCGATACGCGCGGCCAGCATGCCACTCCCACCAGGGCCGATCCGCACATCACCAGCAAGGCGCCCGAGGCCATGCCGAAGAACACACCCTCGGTCTGCTGAAGGAACAACCATTCCAGCTTCCAGCGCAGACCCTTCAGTGTCGCCAGTGTCGCGTCATCACGGGGAAGCATCTGCCTGAGGTCGTGATACTCCTTGACCAATCCCTGACTCAGGAACGGCGGGTCAGCAAACAGAGGCCAAGCCCACACCAACACGATAATGCCGGCCACGATCTGCAGGACCCCAATGCAGAGCACCAGGAACTCCGACATTCCGGCAGTGCCCGGCGAGCTGGTTGGACATGGCGCCTGCGAAACCAAACGTCCGCCTTACACCTCGGCCCACACCACATCGATCCCTTCCGATTCACCCACCGCCGTGCGCAGCAGGGCGACGAAGTCCGCGCTGGCGCCGAGGCTTTCGAGCGCGTCGATGGCGGTGTGCTCGACGTAGTAGTCCTGGTCCGTCGAGGACTCCTCTTCCATGTGGTCGACCAGCAACTGGAAGTCTTCCTGCGAGATCGTGCCCAGCGTACGGCCACTGTCCTTTTCCGTCAGACGAATGCTCATGCGGTCCTGCTCTCCTTGAGGGATGTGATGAAACTCAACGCGACGGGGTCGATGCCGGCGGTGGTGCGCCGAGGAACGTCGCCAGGCCGCCCAGCTGCACGCCCTGCACCTTGTCGACGGCCGGCGCGAATTTACCCAGATCATCGGGCGTATAGCCGCCAACGCGATACCACAGGGTGATGCGGGTACCGCCCTTCTCTTCGGCGAAGCGCCATTCCAGCGCACCGTGCAGGCCCATGCCCTGCAGCGGGCCGAGGCCGCCGGTCATGCGCAGCAGCGTGCCGGGATCGGTGAAGGTCACCGTCATGTGCCACGCCTGCTGCGCGCCGTTGATCTCGCAGAAGCAGCCGCCGGCCTTGTCGCTGATCGACAGCTTCGAGGCATCGCCCCACCACGTGTGATCCGCCGGCCACCAGCGACCGACGTCGTTCACCAGCGCGGCATACGCCGCCTGCGGCGTGGCCGGGACCCACGCCGAATGCTCGAGGGTAAAGCCCTGGGGCCTCGCATCCTTGACCTCGGCATACGCCGGCATTGCGACCGCAACCGACAACAACGCCAAGCGTGCGGTAGTGAAGATCACTTTCATTGGCTGCCGTGCATCGATGCCGAGGAAACATCAGGCATTCGACCCGTTTGTTCCGTACTGTGCAAGCAGGCCCGCCTGTATTCGGCGACGTGGGCCGCCCTCCATTAACTCCCGGGGGCCGCTAGCGGCCCCCGTGCAACGTACTGAAGCTTCAGGCGATCAGCGACCCGGCACGCGGCAGCAGGTGCGTGACGCGCGCAACTCGGCCGCACCGCCCGAGTTGTTCTGTGCCGAACAAGTACCGTTCTTGAAGAAAACGAAGGGCATCTGCCAGGTCTGCGATTCGCAGTTCGTAGCGGTCTGGGTGTAGCCGGCGGGGCAAGCGGGAGCGACGGAATTGGCGGTAGCGCCCGCTGCCACGCTGGTGATCGTGCTCGTCGTATCCACGCACTGCAGCGCCGTGGCAAGCGGGGGTGCGAAGTAGCCGACGATATCGACCACGTAGTGCGATTGCGCCAACGAATAAATGCTGAAGTCGAACGAACCCAGCGGATTCGGAATCTGCACGATGAGTGCGTTGTTGACGACGTCACCCGCCGTGTAATTCACGCTGGCGGTGGAGGGCTGCGTCGTAGCGTAGGGATATACCGTGGCGTAGCCGGCCCCGTTCGGTACAACCGCAGTGACGTTCACCGCGATGGCGGTCGCCACCAGGCCCAGCGTACCGCAGTTGGTTGCACTGCCGCCCTGCGCGCTGAAATTGCTCGCATTGACGCCAAGGAAGTTGCGCGTCGCGTTCGCGTTGATGGCACCTGCCGACGTGCTGCGCGTATCGACGATGCGGCATGGCGCGACTGGCGTATACACGAGATCGTTGTTGAGGGCGCCCAGCACCTTCGGCGTGACATCCTGGTTGCGGGCAAGCTTGGTGATCATCTGGTCATCACTGACCTCTACGCCATTGCCACCCAGCTCCGCCATCGCACCTTCGAACGTATCGCGCTTCAGGGCGTTGCGGAAATTGTCGCCATCCACCAGGCCAAAGTTCGGCCCCATGCGCCCAGCCCACACCTTCACCGGAACACCGTAGACGCGCTCCACGTAGTTGCCCCACTTGGCGACGAAGGCGCGCGTCAGCGCTGCGCGTTCCTGGGGCGATGCACTGCTCCCCGTCCGTACCGCCTGCTGGGCTACCGCCTTTCCGGTTGCAGCGGGAACACCAGGAGCAGCGGTGCGCGACTGGGCTGAAACATGCAACGGCAGGGCAAATGCCAACAGCAGAGCAGATCGGACAGTCAACGACGTCATAGGAGAGCTCCAGAAGGAAAGAGGTGGTAGCGGTCGTGTTCCGCTACCTTCCATAACGAAGAATGAACGCGCCAAGGGACACGCGTAGGCAACAGGGCGCCACGCGCGAGTACGCGACCTCCGATATCGGGCTTCCGCTCGCCGAGGCTCAGCCGCCCGCGGGCGTGGTACAGAAGCGCTGGCGATACTCCTTCGCCTTGGGCATCAGCGCGGTCAGGTTCTGGATGCGCGTGCCGGGATTGGGATGGGTCGACGAGAACTCCGGCGGCGCCTGGCCACCGCTGGCTTCGCTCATGCGCTGCCACAGCGGCACGGCTTCTTCCGGATTGAAGCAGGCCGCCGCCGCCAGCATGAGGCCGACTTCATCGGCCTGCGTCTCGTGTTCGCGCGCATACGGCAGCAGGTAGCCGTAGCCCATCGCGGACATCACCATCTGTTGCTGTTGCGGGTCCATGCCGCTCATCGCGCCGGCCATCTGGCCGATCTGCGTCAGCTTCTGCTGCGACATGCGTTGCGCACCGTGGCGCAGCAGCGCATGGGCGATCTCGTGGCCCATCACCACCGCCACGGCATCGGCATTCTTCGCCACCGGCAGCAGGCCGGTGTAGACGGCCATCTTGCCGCCAAGCAGGCAGAACGCATTGGCCTGCTCGGACTCGATGACGTTGACGTCCCAGTCGAAGGTCTTCCAGTTGCCGCTGGGCTGGGTGCCCTTCTCCGCCGCGATGGCGGCCTCGACCTCGGGAATCCTGGCGATCAGCCGCTGGGCGATCGTGCGCACCTGCTGTGCGACCTGCGAATTCGGATCGACCGGACGCTCCTGCTGCAGGATCTCCTGGTAGGCCTGCAGGCCCAGCGCCTTTTCCTCCTCCACGCCGATGGAATTGTCGATCAGCACCTTCTCGCCGGTGTAGGGGTCGACCACGCGGTTGTTGAGGTAGTAGCAGCCGCCGTAGACCAGGAATCCCAACAGGATCAGCCAGCGCAGGTTGCCCAGCCCGCCACCGCGACGCCCGCCGCCCTGGCCGTATTGCGAGCGCCCGTTAGGATCTTGCCTCATCACCCTCTCCCTGGCGGCTAGATGCCGCGAACGACGCGGAAGCCCACCCGCGCATTAGTCATATCCGAATCCGAGGACGAACGCCACGCGGCGCGCGCCTGCGCCGGCGAACTGGCCCAGGAGCCGCCCCGCACCACCCGCGACCGGCAGCCGGGATTGAACCACGCCGCGCCATCGGCCGGCGCGCGCCGGTAGCTGGCGTGCCAGCAGTCGCCGACCCATTCGCTGGTGTTGCCGCCCAGGTCCTTCAGGCCGAACGCATTGGCGCGGAAGCGGCCTACCGGCGCGGGCCCCCAGTAGCCATCGCCATAGCCGACGAAGGCGTTGTTCCAGGTGCGCCCGCTGGGCGAGGCGTCGTTGCCGCCGGTCAGGTTGCCGAACCCGCGCGGCGGCTGGCCATTGCCCCACGGGTAGCGGCCCTGTTCGCCGGCGCGCAGCGCGTACTCGAACTCGGCCTCGCTGGGCAGGCGGTAGCTGTGGCCGGTCTGCCCCGCCAGCCATTCGGCGTAGGCTTCAGCGTCGTACACGCTGACATGCAGCACGGGCATGTCGTCGCTGGCGGGCTGGCCGGCGTAATCGGACTGCCAGTCCACGCCGCTGCGGCGCACGAAGTTGCCGCTGCGCTCGTCGTACACCACCGAATGGCCACGACGCGTGGCACGTGGACGATACTGGGTGGCCTCGACGAACCGGCGGAACTCGCCCACCGTCACCGCGTGCCGCGCCATCGCGAAGCCGCGATCGAAGCGCACGTAATGGGCGGGCTTTTCGGCATCGGCCGCATTGGCCTCGTCGGCGGCGGCGCCCATGCTGAAGCCCCCGTGCGGGACCACGACCATTGCCGGCCCGCGACCGCCATGATGCAGCGCGTCAGTAAAGGCCTGTCCCGGGCGGAACAGGCCGTAGTGGGTGGCCAGGTCGATGCGCAGGCGGAAATCGGCGGCGACGCGATTGCCCGGCTCGGCGATGCGCAGCACCTCCGTCAGCTTGATCCGCGCATCCTTCAGCCCCAGTGGCGTGGCCATGTCGCGCACGCCGGCATCGCGCAGTTCGATGATCCTCGCCATGCGGACGGCCTCCACGCGAACGCGTGCATCGGCCACCGTCCGGGCGTCCTCACGCACGGTCCCCGCGCGGTCCAGCCACGTCTGCGCGGTACCGAAATCAGTGGCGTCCGCAGCCTCTTCGGCACGCCGGATCATCGCGCTCTCGATGGCGGCGATGCCCTGCATCGCGCGCGCCTGTCCCGGCTTCCATTTCAGCACTTCGCGAAAGCCCGCCAGGGCGCCACCGCCGTCCTCACCCAAACGCCCCTCGCGCAGCGCACGTTCGCTGCCCACGTTCAGCCGGGCCAGCTGGTCGACCTCGTCCACGCGAGCGAGGTAGCCGGTGACCGCAGCATCGCCCGGCGCCAACGTGCGCGCGACCGCCGCGATCTGCCGCGCACGGCGCAGTGCTTCGGTGCGATCTTCGGCGTGACGCAGTGCCTGCGCACCCTGGTCGAGCAGACGATCGAGGCTGCGGCGCAGGCCGCTCTTCGCGCGCGGATCGGCAGGATCGATGCCTTGCAGCGCCAGGTACAGCGGAATCGCATCGTCCGCGGTTTCGAACAACCGACCTTCGGACAACGCGCGCGTGGCGCGCTGGTGCGCGTCCGCGGCGTCTTCTGCCGCCAGCACGACCGGCGGCGCGCGCCAGTTCAACTCTTCCACGCCGCTGTCGTCGCCGCTGACGGTGACGCTGGGCATGCGCACGGCATCGTCCGCATCGTCCGCGTCACCGGATGGGGCGGCATCGCGCGAACACGCGGCAAGCCACAGCAGCGACATCAGCAAGGCGGCGGGAATCGCGCGCAAACAGCCTCCATGAAGGGCGCCGCCGGCGCCTCATGAGAGAATGCCGGCGGACAATACGGGCAGACGATACTGGCTGAGCCCGGACCTTGGGTTATTGTCGCCTGACTGAGCAAACGACGCATCACGCGGAGAACACGTGCCCCATTGGATCGACACCCCCGCCGCGCTGGACGCGCAGCTGCAACGCCGGCCTGCGCGGATAGGCCTGGACACCGAGTTCGTGCGCGAACGCACGTTCTGGCCGCAACTCGCCCTGGTGCAGATCGCCATCGATGACGACGTGCTGCTGGTCGACCCGCTGGTTCCCGGCATGACCGATGCGCTGCGGTCGTGGCTGCTGGACACGTCGATCACCAAGGTCATGCACAGCGCCAGCGAAGACCTGGTGGCCTTCAAGTTCGCCTGCGACGCCCTGCCCTCACCGCTGTTCGATACACAGATCGCGGCCGCGATCGCCGGCGTGGCCAGCGGCATGGGCTACCAGAAGCTGGTGGAACGCATCACCGGCGTCGCCCTGCCTAAGGGCGAGACGCGTTCGGACTGGCTGCGCCGGCCCTTGAGCGACGCGCAACTGCACTATGCCGCCGATGACGTGCGCTACCTGTTCGCCGTGCACGACGCCTTGCGGGCGGACCTGATCGCCACCGGTCGCCTCGCCTGGCTGGAAGAGGATTGCGCCCGCTTCGTCGACAGCGCCACACAGGACGACGGCGAGCGCTGGCCGCACCAGTCCATGCGCAGCGCGCAGTTCCTCGATGCCCCTGCACAGCAACGGCTGGTGCAACTGCTGCGCTGGCGCGATGTCCAGGCGCGCAGCAGCGACAAGCCGCGCAGCTGGATCCTGGACAACGAACTGGCGGTGGCGTTGGCGCGCACGCCGCCGGCTGACAAGACCGCCCTGCTGCGCCTGTTTGATACCCAGCCCAAGGCACCCAGGAAACTGGCCGATGCGATCTGGCAGGCGCTGACCACGCCGCTGGACGACGCTGCCGACATGCCTGTGGCTCGCGCCGCGTCCGACGCTGACAAGACGCAGCTCAAGCGCCTGCAGGACGCCGTGTCCGCACGCAGCGCAGAGCTGGGCCTGCCGGACGGCGTGCTGGCCTCACGCCGCTATCTGGAGGCACTGCAGGAGTCCGGCGAATGGCCAGCGGCCCTCTCGGGCTGGCGCCGTGGTGAACTGGAGCCGGTGCTGGCCCCGATCCTGGGCGCCTGAGGCTTGGCACAGGCGATTCCTGCGGGCTAGAATAATCCCGCTCTTGTGGGGCCATAGCTCAGCTGGGAGAGCGCGTCGTTCGCATCGACGAGGTCAGGAGTTCGATCCTCCTTGGCTCCACCATCCAACACGAAAGGCCAGGCGAATGCCTGGCCTTTTTTTGTTGTCCGGCTCCGCTGTTGGCGACCGTAGCAGGCATCACGCGATGGTCGGAACGACTATCCCTGCCTGATCACCATCGACCTCGTTCCCCGCGCCAGGCCCGACCGTCACCGGGGCACGGAACGCATGCAGGTCACGACCTGACCGTTCACGCGGGCCGAACCCGCGGCAGCAGGTCAGACTGCGTCGCGGGCGAGCTCACGCAGTCTGCCTTCGTGCAGTTCCAGCACGCGGTCCAGCTTGCGGGCCAGGCGACGGTCGTGGGTCACCAGGACGAGACTGGTCTTCTGCGCACGGTTGAGGTCCAGCATCAGGTCGAACACGATGGCGGCGGTCTTTTCGTCCAGGTTGCCGGTAGGCTCGTCACCCAACACGCAGGCGGGCTGATTGACCAGTGCGCGCGCCACGGCGGCGCGCTGACGTTCACCACCGGACAGTTCACCCGGCTTGTGCGCCAGGCGATGGCCGAGGCCCACGGCTTCCAGCAGTGCCCTCGCCTTGCCCGATGCATCGTTGGCAGCGGCACCGCCCAGCATCACCGGCATCATGACGTTCTCCAGCGCGGTGAACTCCGGCAGCAGGTGATGGAACTGATACACGAAGCCGAGCGCCTGGTTGCGCAACTGGCCACGCGCGGCATCCGACAGCGAGGACATCTTCTTCCCGGCGACGTAGACCTCGCCCGAGGTCGGCGTATCGAGACCACCCAGCAAATGCAGCAGCGTGCTCTTGCCCGCACCGGACGCACCGACGATGGCGACGGTCTCACCCGGCTGCACGTTGAGTTCCAGCCCATCGAAGACCGGCGTCCGCAGCGAGCCTTCTGCGTAGGTCTTGCCCAGCGCCTCGGCGTGGACGACGGCCGACCGGATGACGTCATTCATAGCGCAGCGCCTCCGCGGGCTGGGTGCGGGCGGCGCGCCACGCGGGATACAGCGTGGCGAGGAAGCTCATCGTCAACGCCACGGCGGCGATCGTCACGACTTCACTAGCGCTCAGTTCGTAAGGCAGGCCGGTGATGTAGTACACATCGGGCGGCAGCAGCGTCACCTTGAACACCGCCTCGATGGCGGCGAGGATGTATTCCAGATTGATCGTCAGCAGGATGCCGCCGACCACGCCCAGCACCGTGCCCATCACGCCGATCAGCACGCCCTGCACCATGAACACCTGCATCACGCCACGCGGCGTCAGGCCCAGCGTGCGCAGGATGGCGATGTCCGCCTGCTTGTCGGTGACCAGCATCACCTGCGAGTTCACCAGCGAGAACGCGCCCATCAGGATGATGAAGGACAGCAGGATGCCCATCACCGTCTTCTCCATCTTCAGCGAGTGGTAGAGATTGGCGTTCTCTCTGGTCCAGTCGCTGATGCGGTAGGGGCCTTGCAGACGCAGCGCCAGATCGCGTGCCACGTTCCACGATTGGTACATGTCGTGCAGCTTCAGCCGCACGCCCGTGACACCTTCGCCCATCCGCAGCACGCGCTGCAGGTCGCCCATGTGGACCAGCGCCAGGTTGCGATCCACGTCGTTGTGGCCGACCGCAAAGATGCCGCTGACGGTAAAGCGCTTGATCTTGGGCATCGCGCCCATCGGCGTGCCCTGGAAATCGCCCGCCGTGACGACCACGCTGTCACCGACGCCGACACGCAGCCAGGCCGCCAGTTCCTGCCCGAGCAGGATGCGGAACTCGCCCGGCTGCAGCGAATCCAGCTTGCCCTGCTTCATCTTGTCGCCGATCACCGAGACCTTCGGCTCCTCGCCCGGCAGGATGCCGGTCACCAGCGCCCCCTGCGGATCGGCGTTGCCGGACAGCATGGCCTGCACATGGATGAAAGGCGCGGCGCCGGCGACACGCGGATCGGCCATCGCGATCTTCGTCGCATGCGGCCAATCCTGCATGGCCTCGCCTGCCCCCATCACGGTGGCGTGCGCGGTGGCCTGCAGCAGGCGGTCGCGGATTTCGCGCTGGAATCCGCTCATCACCGACAGCGTGGTGATCAGGATCATCACGCCCAGCGCGATACCGACGACCGAGGCCAGCGAGATGAAGGAGATGAAACCATTGCGGCGCTTGGCGCGGAGATAGCGCAGGCCGATCGCGACAGGAAGGGGTTTGAACATGGGCCTATGGTGCCCGATCCCTCCGATGCCGCCCAGCGCCCTCGTCGCCCGCAGCAAGCCGGAGTTCACGCCGCTGCGCTGCAGGCAGCGTATCGGGCCACCAGGCCGCATGCCGCCAGTGCCCGCCTGGCTGCTCGCGCCAGCGCAGGAACGCCAACGGGCCACGCCAGTGGAGGCGCGTATCGCGCATCGGCGCACCATCGGCGGTCGGCGGGCGGTCATTGCCGGGAAACCAGAACGCAAGGCGGGGTTTGCGCCCTTCCCGCCTCGCCTGCCACGCGCCGCAGCCCAGTGCGGCGATGGCGATGGGCAAGGCGAATGGACGCGGCATCTCGCTCGCGAGGACGGATATCGCGCCCAGCACACCTAGCAGGATCAGCAGCGCCTGCAGCAGGCGCGACGGCCGCCACTCAAGCCGGCAATTGACGGATCCGTTCGACCAGCGCGGCGAGTTCCGCATCGGGACACTGCTCGTAGCCCATGAACCAGCGCCAGAGCTTATCGTCCTCGCAATCCAGCAGGCGTAGGAAAACCACGCGCTGCGGCTCGGATTCGGTCGCCCAGCAGCGATCGAGATAGCGACCGAACAACTGGTCCAGTTCGCGCATGCCGCGCCGGCAGTGCCAGCGGACGCGCTTCAGTTCGGGATCGTCCGTCATGCGGTCGCCAGCGCCACGGCCAGCCGTATCCAGAACGCGATCAGCACCAGCGTGCCCAATGCGTAGGCCACGAAGCGGGTCATGACATGGTTCCAGGTGCAGTGGACCACGCTGTGCACGGCACGCAACGCGACGAAGGCCCATGCCAACGCGAGCGACACGGTATCCGCCACGCCGAGCTGCGCCGCCAGCAGCACGCCGGCGTAGAACAGCACGGGGAGCTCGAACAGGTTGCGGAAGTTGTCCGACGCACGGGTGTCGACCAGCAGGCGCACCGAATCGGACACGCTGGCGAGATCCTGCGCATCGATGCGCTTGCGCGCCATTTCGCCGAGCCGCAGCTGGTACAGCCTGGCCCACACGAGGAAGGTCAGGCCGGCCATGGCCACCGCGGGCCAGAGGATCGCCGTGGCGGGTGCGTCGCTCATGCGATCAGGCGCGACGCGCCATCATCAGCTTCTTGATTTCAGCGATCGCCAGCGCCGGATTCAGGCCCTTCGGACAGGTCCGCGCGCAGTTCATGATGGTGTGGCAGCGGTACAGCTTGAACGGGTCTTCCAGATCGTCCAGGCGCGCACCGGTGTCCTCATCGCGCGAGTCGATGATCCAGCGGTAGGCCTGCAACAGGATCGCCGGGCCCAGGTAGCGCTCGCCGTTCCACCAATAGCTCGGACAGCTGGTCGAGCAGCACGCGCACAGGATGCACTCGTACAGGCCATCCAGCTTCTTGCGGTCGTCCGGCGACTGCAGGCGCTCGCGGTCCGGCGGGGCCGGCGTCTGCGTGCGGATCCACGGCTTGATCGACGCGTACTGCGCGTAGAAGTGGGTCAGGTCCGGCACCAGGTCCTTCACCACGTCCATGTGCGGCAGCGGATAGATCGGCACTTCCGACTTCTTGCAGTCCTCGATGGCCTTGGTACAGGCCAGCGTATTGGTACCGTCGATGTTCATCGCGCAGGAACCGCAGATGCCTTCACGGCACGAACGGCGGAACGTCAGCGTGGGATCGATCTCGTTCTTGATCTTGATCAGCGCGTCCAGGACCATCGGGCCGCACTTGTCGAGGTCGACGTCGTACGTATCGGTGCGCGGATTGGCGCCGTCGTCCGGGTTCCAGCGGTACACCTTGAAGGTGCGCACGTTCTTGGCGCCCTTCGCGGGGAAGTGCTTGCCCTTGGTGACGCGCGAGTTCTTCGGGAGCGAAAATTCGGCCATGTGTCAGATCTCCCTGGCTCAGTAAACGCGTGGCTTGGGCGGCACTACTTCCACGTCTTTGCTGAGCGTGTACATGTGCACAGGGCGGGAATCGAAGCTGCAGGCACCGTCGTCGGCGACGTTCACCAGCGTGTGCTTGTGCCAGTTGACGTCGTCGCGGTCCGGGAAGTCCTCATGCGCATGCGCGCCGCGGCTCTCGTGGCGCTGTTCGGCCGAGTTGATCGTGGCGACCGCGTTGAGCAGCAGGTTGTGCAGCTCATAGGTCTCGATCAGGTCGGAGTTCCAGACCAGCGAACGGTCGCTGACCTTGACGTCCTGGAAGCTGGAGAAGATGTCGGCCATCTTGTCGCAGCCTTCCTTCAGCGTCTTGCTGGTGCGGAAGACGGCAGCATCGGCCTGCATCGTGCGCTGCATGTTGTCGCGGATCACCGAGGTGGGCGTGTCGCCGTTGGCGTTGCGCAGCTTGTCCAGGTGCGACAGCGCCTTGTCGCAGGCATCGCCCGCCAGCGGCTTGTGCGACGAACCGCTCTTGATCGTCTCGGCGCAGCGGTTGGCCACCGCGCGGCCGAACACCACCAGGTCGAGCAGCGAGTTGGAACCCAGGCGGTTGGCGCCGTGCACCGACACGCAGGCCGCTTCGCCAATGGCGTACAGGCCGGGCACGACGGCATCCGGGTTGTCGCCGACCTTGCGCACGACTTCGCCGTGGTAATTGGTCGGAATGCCGCCCATGTTGTAGTGCACGGTCGGAATGACCGGGATCGGCTGCTTGGTCACGTCCACGCCGGCGAAGATGTGGGCGCTCTCGGCGATGCCGGGCAGCTTCTCGTTGATCACCTCCGGGCCCAGGTGGGTCAGGTCGAGCAGGATGTGGTCCTTGTGCTCGCCGACGCCGCGGCCTTCGCGGATCTCGATGGTCATCGAACGGCTGACCACGTCGCGCGAGGCAAGGTCCTTGTAGTGCGGCGCGTAACGCTCCATGAAGCGCTCGCCGTTGCTGTTGCGCAGGATGCCGCCTTCGCCGCGGACGCCCTCGGTGATCAGGCAGCCGGCACCGTAGATGCCGGTGGGATGGAACTGCACGAATTCCATGTCCTGCATCGGCAGGCCGGCGCGCATCACCATGCCGCCGCCGTCGCCGGTGCAGGTGTGGGCCGAGGTCGCCGAGAAGTACGCACGGCCGTAGCCGCCGGTGGCCAGCACCACGCCGTGCGAGCGGAACAGGTGCAGCGTGCCCGTGGCCATGTCCAGCGCCAGCACGCCACGGCAGGCGCCTTCTTCGTCGAAGATCAGGTCGAGGGCGAAATACTCGACCATGAAGCGCGCATCGTGCGCCAGCGACTGCTGGTACAGCGTGTGCAGCATGGCGTGGCCGGTGCGGTCGGCCGCGGCGCAGGTGCGCTGGGCCGGCGGACCTTCACCGTACTTGGTGGTCATGCCGCCGAACGGGCGCTGGTAGATCTTGCCTTCCTCGGTGCGCGAGAACGGCACGCCGTAATGCTCCAGCTCGATGATCGCGGGAATGGCCTCGCGGCACATGTACTCGATCGCGTCCTGGTCGCCCAGCCAGTCCGAGCCCTTGATGGTGTCGTAGAAGTGGTAGCGCCAGTCGTCTTCGCCCATGTTGGCGAGCGCGGCGGAGATGCCGCCCTGCGCCGCCACGGTGTGCGAGCGCGTCGGGAAGACCTTGGTCAGGCAGACGGTCTGCAGGCCCTTGGCGGCCAGGCCGAAGGTCGCGCGCAGACCGGCACCGCCGGCACCCACCACGACCATGTCGTACTTGTGTTCGGTGATCTTGTAAGCGGACATGATGCTCAGTTCCCCAATGCGATGCGGGCTACGGCAAACACGCTCACGAGCGCGCCCAGCACAGCAATGAATTTGACGGTGGTCTGCACCGCAAGGGCGAGCAGCGAGTTATGCACGTAGTCTTCCAGCACGACCTGCAGGCCGAGTTGGGCGTGCCAGAACATGGCAACCAGGAAGCCGACCAGCAGCACCGCGTTCCAGGGCTTGGCGACCGCGGCGGTCGCGGTGACGTAGTCGGCGCCGATCAGGCTGAGCACGAACACGAGGAACCAGATCGTCAAGGCGACCAGCGCGGTGGCGGTCAGGCGCTGGTGCACGAAATGCTCGGTACCGGTCTTGGCCGAGCCGAGACCACGCGCATTCTTGATGGGGGTACGGAAGTTGCTCACGCGCCACCTCCCAGCAGCACATAGGCCCACACCAGCGCAGTGATGACCAGGCTGGCGATCACCGACAGCCAGCTGCTGCGCACGAACGTGGCGATGCGGTAGCCGATGGCGAAGTCCTGCACGATGTGGCGGATGCCGTTGCACAGGTGGTAAGCGAAAGCCCAGGTCCAGCCGAACAGGAAGACCTGGCCATACCAGGCGCCTGCGTGCGCGGTGAAGCAGTTCCAGGCGTCAGGCCCGATCACCAGCATCAGCAAGCCTGCAGTGATCAGCAAGGCACCCGCGGCGAGGAAGATGCCGGTGGCGCGATGCAGGATGGACGTCGCCATCTGGATCTGCCAGCGGTAGACCTGCAGGTGGGGGGAAAGCGGACGTTGTGGTGTCGCCATTCGTTGCGCTCGTTGTCTCGGCTGGGCGGTCAGGACCGCGTTGGCTGTGCTGGGGCCGCGTCAGAAATCGATGCAGCGCCCGTTCTTTTCCCAATCCCCGTAACGCGTGGGCTCAGGCCCGTCGCGGCCGCCGATCTCCTTCTGCACGGCCGTCGTTCCGTCACCTGCGCCCAGTGAAGGCGGCGAGGTTTCGGGTGGCTGTGTTCCGGGATCGGGGTCGGGGGGCGGGGAAGTTTGACCTATCATGTGGATCTCGCAACGCACAAAATTTTAATCCTCACCCCCTTGGCTGACAACCTTTCCCGTACCAGTCCGCCGGTTTTCGCCCTGCCAGACCACGCCCTGGTGGTGCTGGAAGGCCCGGATGCCGTGGCGTTCGCCCAGGCCCAGTTCGCCAACGACGTCGCCACGCTGGCGCCGGGACGGTGGCAGTGGAATGCGTGGCTGACGCCCAAGGGGCGGGTGATGGCGGTGTTCGCGGTGGCCAAACGGACGCAGGACAGTCTCTGGCTGGTGCTACCCGACCATCCTGCCGACACGTTCGTCGAAGCGCTGCGCCGCTTCGTCTTTAGACGAAAGTTGGAGATCGAGGTGCCGGCCGGCGTCGCCGTCAGTGGCCTATTCGCTCAACCAGCCCATGCACGCGGCGCCGCGCTCGATGACGCCGATGGCGTGCTCGAGTTGGATGTCGGTGGCGATGGCGGACCACGGACATGGCGTATCGGTCCCGCCGTGGCCGCAGATGCGGCATCGCAGTCGGCATGGCAGGTCGCGGACCTGCGACACGGCCTGCCCCGCCTGCCGGCTTCGCAGCGCGAACAGTGGACACCCCAGCAACTCGCGCTCGACCGCCTGGCCGCCTACAGCGTCAAGAAAGGCTGCTACCCCGGCCAGGAAATCGTCGCGCGCACGCATTTCCTCGGCAAGGCGAAGCGCTCGCTGCAATGTTTCTCCGCCGCCGGCGTGATCGCCGACGGCACCCCGGTGCGCGAAGGTGACCGCGATGTGGGCGAAGTCGCCTGCGCGGCGCCCGATAGCACGGGGAGCGTGATGCTGGCCGTGATGCCGCTGGAGCATGCGGGTCACGATGTAGTTGCTGATGGCCACCTGCTGACACGGCAGCCTCTGCTGGACGGCCTGCGCCGCTGATCCTTTTCCGCGCGTCGATTGATCCACGTCAATGACGCGCGCGCGCGCAGACCTAGACTGCCCCGATACCCGAGCAGGAGGCATGCGCATGCACCATGACGTCATCATCATCGGCGCCGGACCGGCCGGTCTCTGCCTGGCCAAGGCCCTGTGCGACCTCGAACTGAAGGTCGCCGTGGTGGAGCGCCAGCCGCGCGCCGCGATCGCCGAACCCGCCTTCGACGGCCGCGAGATCGCGCTGACCCACGCCTCGATGCGCTTGCTGCGCGACCTCGGCATCTGGCAGCACCTGCCGGACGACGCCTGCTCGCCGTTGCGCGCGGCGCGCGTGATTGAGGGCGACTGCCTGCACGACATGCGCATCGATGCCGACCTGGCCGGCACGCCGGAGCTGGGCATGCTGGTGCCCAACCACCGCATCCGCGAAGCCGCATGGAAGGCCGTGTGCGACCTGCCCGGCCTGGACCTGTTCGACAGCGCGCGCATCCATGCGGTCCGCACCACCGACGACCACGCCTGCGTGACCCTGGGCGATGGCCTGCGGCTGGAGGCGCCGCTGCTGGTGGCGGCCGACAGCCGGTTTTCCGAGACGCGCCGCGCGATGGGTATCGGCGCCGACCAGTACGATTTCGGCAAGAGCATGCTCGTCTGCCGCATGCATCACGAACAACCGCACCAGGGTGTGGCGTGGGAGTGGTTCGGCCACGGCCAGACGCTCGCGCTGCTGCCGCTGCAGGAGCACCAGGCCTCCGTCGTGGTCACCCTTCCCGACAGCGCCGCCAAGCGACTCGCCGCGCTCGACGTGGAGGCCTTCGCCCGCGAGATCGAGCAGCGCTACGGGCATCGTCTCGGCCACATGCGACTGGAGAGCAGCCGGCACGTGTATCCGCTGGTGGGTGTTTACGCACGCCGCTTCGTCGGACGCCGCTTCGCCCTGGTGGGCGACGCGGCGGTGGGCATGCACCCGGTGACGGCGCATGGCTTCAACCTGGGGCTCGGCAGCGTGGAACGGCTGGCCGACATGGCGCGCGAAGCACTGCGCTGTGGCGGTGACCTGGGGGGCGTGGAAGGGCTGGCCCGCTACGAACGCCGCCACCGGCGAGGATCACGCCCGCTGTATCTCGCCACGCGCGCGATCGTGGAGCTCTACACCAATGATCGGGCGCCGGCTCGCGTCGTGCGCGAAACGGTACTGCGCGCCGGTCGCCGACTCACCCCATTCCGGCGCGTGCTGGCGCGCACGTTGGCCGACGAGCGTCCCCTGGATCGGAATCCCCTGCAACGCCTGCGCGATGGCATCGCGCTGCTGCGGCCTGGCTGACGCTCAGTCCAGCCAGGCCGCGTAGCGGTCGAGGAACGACTGCAGGCGCCGACGCAGACGCTCGTCGGTGATAACGCCGTCCGCGTCGATCTGGCCTTCGCGATACTGGATAGCGATCTCGGGCTGCGGCAGCACCGCGACATCCACCGCCGCCAGCACGTTGCGCAGGTGCTGCTGCGCCGACACCGTGCCGTGCGCGCCCGGCGATGTACCGATCACACCGGCGCGCTTGCCGGCGAACGAGTTGCTTCCGCCCGGGCGCGATCCGATGTCGATGGCGTTCTTCAGCACGCCCGGGATGGAGCGGTTGTACTCCGGGGTAACGAACAGCAACGCATCGCAGGCTTCCACCTGCCGCTTGAGGCGCAAGCCTGCGGCGGGGAAGTCCGCATCGTCGTCCTGGTCGTACAGCGGCAGGTCGGCGATGCCGATTTCTTCGAACACGAAGCGGTCGCCCGCCAACGCCTGTACGGCGCCGGCCAACTGGCGGTTGAACGAGCCGGCGCGCAGGCTGCCGACGATGAGGCCGATGCGGGGCGTGGACATGACCGTTTCTCAGCGGGTGGGGACAGTCATCATGCCAGCCGGTCGGCCGCTGCGACGATGTCCTCGTCACCCGGCAGCACCAGGAAGGCCGCGCCGGCCAGCGGCGTGTACGTATCCGCACCCACCACGCGCTGGAACGGGCGCGCACGATAACCCGCCTCCGTGATCGCGGTGATGACGCCCTCGCCTACCCCGGCCGCGTGCCGGCCCTCGTCGACGACCAGGATGCGCTTCGCCGTCTTCGCCTGTTCGGCGATGAAGGCGGCGTTGAGCGGCACCAGCCAGCGCAGGTCGACCACGCGCACCTTCCAGCCGTGCTTCTTGCCGACACTGCGCGCGGCGCGCAGGCTCATCGGCACGCCGTTGCCGTAGGTGAAGATGACCAGATCGTCCGCATCCGCGTCGTAGACGCGGCCTTCGCCCAGCGGCATCGCCTCGTCCTGCACGGGATACGGGAACAGCCATTGGCCGTCGCCGGCCTCGTACAGATCCTTGGTCATGTACAGCGCGATCGGCTCCAGGAACACGCTGACACGCCCATCGACCTTCGCCAGTGCCGCCAGCGTGCGCAGCATCGCGGCGGCATCGTCGCCGCGCGACGGGCAGCCGACCACCAGGCCGGGGATGTCGCGCAGCGCGGTGATCGAGTTGTCGTTGTGGAAGTGGCCGCCGAACCCGCGCTGGTAGCCCAGGCCGGCCATCCGCACCACCATCGGATTGCGGTACTGATTGTTGCTGAAGAACTGCAGGCTGGCCGCCTCGCCACGGATCTGGTCGCAGGCGTTGTGGAAGTACGCCAGGTACTGGATCTCCGGGATCGGCAACATGCCCAGGTTCGCGTAACCCTGCGCCAGGCCGAGGATCATCGTCTCGTCGAGCAGCGTGTTGAACACGCGGTTGCCCTTGAACGCCTTCTGCAGGCCCTTGGTGACGGTGTAGACGCCACCCTTCTGCGCCACGTCCTCGCCGAACAGCAGCGTCTCCGGGTACTTGCAGAACAGGTCGTGCAGCGCATTGTTGATCTGGATGGCCAAGTGGCGCGGCGGCAGCTTTTCCGGCAGTTTGTCCTCGCTGCCGAACGCGGCCACCCGCTTCTCGTGAGGTGCGACGCGCGCCGCCTCCGCCGCCACCGCATCAGGCGTGTAAGGCGCCAGCGGCGCCATCACATGCTCGAGCGTACTGATGCGCGGACGACGGTCCGCGTCCTCGGCGGCGGCGAAGCAGCGCTTGCGCGTGGTTTCGTACAGCGCCAGCAGCGCCTCCTTCGACAGCAGGCCGGATTCCAGCGCGATCGCCGCCGAACGCAGCAACGGGTCGGTCGCCTCCACCGCGCACAGCTCCTCCAGCGGACGCCATTCGATCTCGAAATCGGTACCGGCGTGCCCCATGATCCGCGTGGTGCGCAGGTGCAGGAAAGTGGGGCGACGCGTACGACGGCAATGCTCGACCGCCGCCTGCACCTGGCCGTAGCCGGTCGCCAGATCCAGGCCATCGGCGTGGAAATAGTCGAGGTCCTTGCGGTCGCGGAAGTTGCGGCCGATCCAGCCCTCCGGCGTCTTCACCGAAATGCCGATGCCGTTGTCCTCGCAGACGAACAGCACCGGTGCCGGCAGCTTCTGGTAAGCGGTCCACGCCGCGGCATTGAACGCGGTCTGCGCGGTGGCGTGGTTGCTCGAAGCGTCGCCGAACGAACAGATCGCGATGCTGTCCTCCGGAATCGGCGATACATGGCCGATGCGGCGCGCCTGCTCGATGGCCACCGCCGTGCCCAATGCCTTCGGCAGGTGCGATGCGATGGTGGACGTCTGCGGCAGCACCCACAACGGCTTGCTGCCCCACACCTTGTGGCGGCCACCGGACGCAGGATCCTCTGCGCTCGCCGCGAAGCTCAGCGCGGAATCCATCACCGGGTCCATGCCCGGCAGCTTGCGGAAGCGTTCGGCCATGAAGCCGCCGCTGCGGTAGTGCAGGAAGGCGGGATCGGTATGCCGCGTCAGCCGCGCGACCATCGCATTGCCCTCGTGGCCGGAACTGCCGATGGTGTAGAAGACCTTGTTCTGCACGCGCAGTACGCGCGCCATCAGGTCCAGGTGGCGCGAGATCAGCTGGGATTCCAGCAACTCGATGAAGCCGGTCGCATCCAGCGCGCTGCCGGGCAGGATGGCGTCGCCGGCCGCCGGCGTCGTGCCGACCCGTCCGTTCCACTCCTTCACGAACTCGATGAAGTTCTGGTCGCAGATCTCAGCGCGGTTGAGGCCCTTCATGCGGGCCGGAATCGGGTTGGCAGTCATGTGTTCGCTCAGGTTCGGGAAAACGCCAGGCGCGCCGCGACGTCGTCGCTCACCCCCGGCATGGGAACGAAACCAGGCGTGGCGCGCACGCGCGCCAGCCAGTCGGTGATACGCGGGTAGGCGAGCAGGTCGAAACCGCCATCCTCCGCGCAATGGGTGTAGGCGAACAGCGCGATGTCCGCGACGCCATAGGTGTCGCCGGAGAACCACGCCGCGCGCCGCAGGTGCTTCTCCATCACTTCCAGCGCTTGTTCTCCGCGCTCGATCAGGCGCGGCAGGTCGGCCCTGCGCGGGGAATCCACGGGTGTCCAGCCGCGGATGAAGCGCGCTACCGCGATGTACGGCTCGTGGCTGTACTGCTCGAAGAACAGCCAGCTCAACGCCTGCGCCCGCTGCCAGGCATCGGCGGGCAGCATCGGCGTCCCTTCTGCCAGCCAGTACAGGATCGCGTCGGACTCGACGAGGACGCCGCCATCGGCGCGTTCCAGCATCGGCACCTTGCCGTTGGGGTTCTTCGCCAGGTACGCCGGCGTGCGCGTCGCGCCATTCGCGCTGTCGACCTCGATCCATGCGTAGGGACGACCCAACTGCTCCAGCAACAGGCGCACCTTGTGGCAGTTGCCGGATGTCGACATGCCGTGGACGGTGACGGACTCAGGCGACATGACGGTCCTCCAGGAAGGCGGCGACGCGCGCGGCCTTGGCCAGGTCCTTCGGGCGCCCGAACAGGAGGAAGATGCGTTGCTGCTCGGCGAGTGTCGGCACGCGGATGGCGTGACCGCCCACATCGACGGTGGCATCCTCCAGCACCCGCAACGGGCGCCAGCCCTCCGGCGTCATCACGTCCAGGCCGCCCATCACTTCCAGCGGCATCGGCAGATGCGTGAAGCGCGCGAACGTGGACCGGAAGCGTGCCTCGTCCTGTGGCCGATAAACCCCATCGGCATGAGCCGCCCATGCTGCCTGCAACCGGAGCGCATCGTCGCGGCTGCACAGCACGTCGATATCCTGCGGCACGATGTCGGGGACGCCGATCAGCGCCATTGCAGCACTGCCGATGATCCACCAGGGATCGCGGAACGTCCGCGCCAGCTCAGGCAAGGCGATGTGCAGGCCTGCGTGCAGCGCGGAGGATTCGGTCATGGATGCGCGGCCCTGCGCGCCTGCCACTGCGCGCGCGTCTGGCCCCAGACTTCAACCGGCTTCTCGTGGTGCGGCTCGGGCAGGCGATCCATGCGCAGGTAGGTCGAACCCAGCTTGGCTGCGACGGTTTTCGAGTTGACGTTGTCCGGATCGATGGTGTGGATGACGTCATCCCAACCGAGATGTTCGAACGCCCAATCGACGCTGGCAATCGCAGCTTCCGGCGCGTAGCTCTTCCCCCACGCCTCGCGGGCGATGCTCCAGCCGACCTCGGTGCCGGGCCAGCCCTCTGGTTGCCACGGTCCTACCCGGCCGATCCAGCGACCACTGGCTTTCTCGATGACCGAAAACATGCCAAAGCCCTGCAGGTGCCAGCTGCCCAGCGTCGCCGCCAGGCTGCGCCATGCAGGCGAACGGGCCTGGGCACCGCCGATGTAGCGCATCGCTTCCTCATCGGCACCGAACGCCGCCCAGGCTTCGTAGTCTTCCCGCCGCGGCAGGCGAAGCAGCAGGCGCGGGGTTTCGAGCTGGAAATTGGCAAGGTCCATCGATACCACCCGTCAGAGACCGGACACGACGAGCGGCAACGCTCGACTCCCTGCACCTCACTCCCGTAACGGGAGCTGCCGACCTCAGAACGCGTTGATGCCCGTCAGCTCACGGCCGATCACCAGCTGGTGCACGGTTTCCGTGCCTTCGTAGGTGATGACCGACTCCAGGTTCAGTGCGTGGCGGATGGCAGCGTGCTCGGTGGTGATGCCGGCGCCGCCGAGCAGGTCGCGGCACTCGCGCGCGATGTCGATGGCCATGCGGCAGTTGTTCCACTTCGCCAGCGATACCTGCGACGGCGCCATGGTGCCGGCGTCCTTCAGGCGACCCAGCTGCAACGACAGCAACTGCGCCAGGGTGATGCGGCGGGCCATCTCGGCCATCTTGATCTGCGCGCTCTGGGTCGCCGCCACGGGGCGATCGAACAGGATGCGCTCCTTCGTGTAGGCCAGCACTTCGTCCAGGCAGGCGATGGCCGCACCGATCGGACCCCACGTGATGCCGTAACGCGCCTGCGTCAGGCAGCCCAGCGGCCCCTTCAGCCCCTTGACGTTGGGCAGGCGGCTGCTATCCGGCAAGCGCACGTTGTCGAAGAACAGTGCGCTGGTCACCGACGCGCGCAAGCTCATCTTGTGCTTGATCTCCTGCGCGGTGAACCCGGCCATGCCCTTCTCGAGCAGGAAGCCCTGGATGCCCTCGTCGGTCTGCGCCCAGACGATGGCGATGTCGGCCAGGTTGCCGTTGGTGATCCACATCTTGGAGCCGTTGATGACCCAGTCGTCGCCATCGCGGCGCGCGTGGGTCTTCATGTTGGCCGGGTCGGAGCCGCCATGCGGCTCGGTCAGGCCGAAGCAGCCGATGACCTTGCCGGCGGCCATGTCGGGCAGCCAGCGCTGGCGCTGCGCTTCGCTGCCGTAGGCGTAGATGGGGTACATGCACAGCGAGGACTGCACGCTGACGAAGCTGCGGATGCCGCTGTCGCCGCGCTCCAGTTCCTGGCAGATCAGGCCATAGCTGACCGCGTTGAGGCCGGCGCAGCCGTACTTCTCGGGCAGCGAAGAGCCCAGCAGGCCCAGTTCGGCGATCTCCGCCACCAGTTCCTTCGGAAACCGGCCCTGGTCGAAGGCGTCGCCGATGATGGGACGTACGCGCTCATCGGTGAAGCGGGCCACCGCGTCCTGCACGGCGCGCTCCTCTTCGCTCAGGAGGGAACGGACATCGAACAGGTCATACGGGTTCAGGGCCATTGCGCTTCAACCGGAGGGAGTCATTCACCGCATTGTATGCGGTGCTCCTCGAACCCGGTAAGCGCCAGTCCGCAAAGCGAAGGCCGGCGAAACGCCGGCCTTTGCGGGGTGCCACGTTGAAACGCAGGCCCGTGCGGGACCGGTGCCTCAGCCCTTGCCAGGCGCGTCGACGCTGGCGGTCTGCGTCACCACCTGGCCATCGATGACCGGCAAGCGATCACCGGGCTTCTGATCCAGGCGGATCGTCTTGTCACTGCCTTCGAAGCGGTAGGTCACGTCGTAACCGATGACCTTGTCGGTCGTGCCCATGGCAATACGGTTGCCCGGCTTGCTGTCCATGCGCATGGTGCCGGTGGTGCCATCCGGATTGCGGTAGGTCACGTTGTAGCCGGTGACACGTGACGACTCGGATGTCGCGTTCTCGGTGCGGCACTGCCGTTCGGTACGGTTGACGACCCGACCACCTACGTGGCGCTTGTCGACCTGGTTGCCGATGACACCACCGGCCACCGCACCCGCCGCCGTTGCGGCCTTCTTGCCGTTTCCGCCGCCCACCTGGTTGCCCAGCAGGCCACCGATCACGGCACCTGCCACGGTGCCGCCGACATTACCATCACGCTCAGGCAAGCGTTCCTGCACCGCGACGTCCTGACACACTTCGCGCGGCGTACTGGTCGTGGTGGTCTCGCGAACGGCTTCGGTGCCGATCACGGTGGCGTACAGCTTCTCGGAACTGGTGATCGGGTCTGCCTTCACCACCTCGGCATATTGCAGGGTGCCGACGGGGATCTGGTTGTCCGTGCCTGCCGCATCGTCGGCGACCAGCGCACCGTCCGCTGCCGTGACAAGGCCATCCGGGGCGGCGGGGCTCTTGTCGCTTCCTTTCAGGAAGGCTGCGGTCGCGACACCGCCTACCAGCAGCGCGCCGACGGCGACCAGGATCGTAGTGGTATTGCTCTTCATCGCTGCCTCCAAGTCGGGCGGTCCCCGATTCATCTTGGTCATCATTGCACCATTGCCAACCTGAACAAAGCACCCGCCGAGGCCCACGAAAACGAACAAAAAATGAACGCTTCAACGACGCGCCGATCATGCTAGCGTTGCGCGCGTTCCATCTCCCAAACAGAGAACCCGCCATGCCCAACCCGCTGCTGTTGCCATTGCTTGAGTGGGCACGAAAACTGCGCTACCCGACCTTGTTCAAGGTGACGGCGGCGCTGTTCCTGGTCACCCTGTTCGTGCCCGATCCGTTCCCGCTCGTAGACGAGATCCTGTTCGGCCTCGGCACCCTGCTGTTGGCCAACTGGAAGCGGCGCAAGGAACCGCCGCCGGCGATTGAACCGTCCAAGCGCTGACGCATGCTGGTCGACAGCCACAGTCATTTCGACGCGCCGGAGTTCGACGCCGACCGCGATGCGGCGTTGGCGCGAGCACGTGCGGCCGGCGTGACCCGGCAGGTGGTACCCGCCATCACCGCGGCTTCCTGGTCGAAGCTGCGCGAAGTGTGCGCGAGCTATGAGGGCTTGTTCCCTGCCTACGGACTACATCCGATGTACCTCGCCGACCACCGTCCCGCGCACCTCGATGATCTGCGCGGCTGGATCGAGCGCGAGCGACCGGTGGCCATCGGCGAGTGCGGGCTGGACTTCTTCGTCGACGGCTTGGATGCCGACGAACAGCAGCGCTACTTCGACGGTCAACTGAAGTTGGCGCGGGAGTTCGACCTGCCGCTGATCGTGCATGCGCGGCGCGCGGTGGATGCAGTGATCGCGTCGGTCAAACGCATCGGCCGCCTGCGCGGCGTGGTGCACAGTTTCTCCGGCAGCCCGGAGCAGGCCCGACAGCTGTGGCAGCTGGGTTTCATGATCGGACTGGGCGGACCGGTGACCTATGAGCGCGCGAACCGCCTGCGCACCCTCGCCCGCACGATGCCACTCGAGTTTCTGCTGCTGGAAACCGATGCGCCCGACCAGCCCGACGCGGGTATCCGCGGGCAGCGCAACGAGCCATCCCGGCTTACCGCGGTCCGTGACGTGATCGCGGAGCTTCGCGCCCAGTCGCCTGGCGAGATCGCCGCGGCGACGACGCGCAACGCCGAGCGTCTTTTCAGCCTGCCGCTGCGCTGACGGCCGGTTTCGACGGCTTGGCCAGCAGTTCCAGCGCCTTGCCCACCATCACGAACGCGAACGCGCCGGTGATGTGGGTGGCCGCACCGAGGCCGACGCCGCAATCCAGCTTCAGCGCGGCGTCCGCACCCAGCTGCGGACGCAGGCCGCAAACGCTGCCGTCGGCCTGCGGATACTTGACGTTCTCCAGCGAGTACACGGCCTGCACGCCGAAGTAGCGGTCCTTGTTCTTCGGGAAATTGAACTCCGCACGCAGTTTCTTGCGCACCAGCGCGAGCAACGCGTCGTGCTCGGTGCGCGAAAGATCCCGCAGGCGGATCTGGGTGGGATCGGTGCGACCACCGGCCGAGCCGGATACGACGATCGGCAGCTTGCGCCGGCGGCACCAGGCGATCATCTCCACCTTGACGCGGAAGCTGTCGCAGGCGTCGAGCACGAGGTCGAACCGGCGATCGAGCAGATCGGCCATGTTGGTCGGAGTGAGGAACTGCGGCACGACGTCGACCTCGATCAG
The DNA here is from genome assembly GCF_001556105.1 of Pseudoxanthomonas mexicana. Lineage (GTDB taxonomy): Bacteria > Pseudomonadota > Gammaproteobacteria > Xanthomonadales > Xanthomonadaceae > Pseudoxanthomonas_A > Pseudoxanthomonas_A mexicana_A. Next base: position 33,695 of record NZ_LSIF01000040.1, read on the forward strand.
CGGATTGATCGCCCGGCAACGCGCGGCCATCGCCTCGGCCTTGTTCTGCCCGTAGTGACCTTCCAGCGCGGGCAGCTGCCGATTGGTGTTGGACACGCAGATGTCATCGGCATCGATCAGCGTCAGATGGCCGATGCCGGAGCGCGCCAGCGCCTCGACCGCCCACGAGCCCACGCCGCCCATGCCCACCACGGCCACGCGCGCGGCCGCGTGACGCTCAACCGCACCCACGCCATACAGGCGGTCGATTCCGGCGAACCGGTCCCTGAGTTCTTTCTTCATGTCTCCAGTGTAAGCCGTGGCGCGAACCGTGACGCGCGTCGTACCATCGCGGCGTCACTTACAAGGAGCCCGCCGCATGGCCAGCCAACCCGAGACCAAGAAGCCCTCCGCCGCATCCCGGTACTTCTTCCTGTTCCTGATCGGGCTGGTGGTGGGCGCCATCTGTACGGTCATGGCGCTGCGCGCCATCCAGGCACGCCAGGATCCGTTCCCGGACAGCGTGATGCACGTGATGGCCAAGCATTCCGGTCAACTGGCCGACAAGGTCAAGCAGAACCGCTGCGCCGCCACCGACACCATCCCCCATGTGCGCACGCTGCGAGCCATGGCGAACGACTTGGAGATGGCCTTCCCCGGCATCGCCGACGACCAGCGCTTCAAGAACCACACCAGTCAGTTCCGCGCAGACCTCGACGCCGCGCTGAGTGCTCCGCCTACGCAATGCAGTGCGGCCAGCGCGCTGGTCGAAAAGATCGGTAGCGATTGCAAGGCCTGCCATCAGGATTTCCGCGGCTAGGTGGGGCCGCGCATCTGAATCGAACCTGACATCCGGGCTGCGCAAGCGGCCCGATTGTCGTCGTGTTCACGCACCCATGTGGAGCATGCGCTGCCAAGGCACCGCGCAATGACGTCGGGCCACACCACCACCCACAGGAGGCTCCCATGAACATGCGTCTGCTCGCCATCGGCTTGACCGCCACCGTCGCCCTCGCCGGCTGCGCCAGCACCTCACCGGGTTACAGCAGCAGCGGTGGCTACAACAGCGCGCCGGCAAACCGCTACTGCGCAGACTGCGGCATCGTAGAACGCATCGATGTGGTGTCGTCGGGCCGCAACGCCCCGTCTGCCACGGGCGCCGTGCTGGGCGGGATCGTCGGCGCCGTCGCGGGCCGCCAGATTTCCGGCCGGACCGGCGGCAGCGAGGGCAACAAGAATGTCTCGACCGTGGCCGGCGCGGTCGCCGGCGCTGCAGCAGGCAATGCGATCCAGAACCGCACCACCGGCGACACCTACAACGTCACCGTGCGCATGGACGATGGTCGCCGCGTGACGATCAGCCAACATGACCTCGGCGGCGTTCGCGAGAACACCTATGTCCGCATCCAGAATGGTCGCGTGGTGATCCGCTGATCGTTCCCGGCATGCGTTTACAAAAAAGCCCGGCATCTGCCGGGCTTTTTCTTGCGGGATCCGCGCGGGCGCACGGTGCCGCCGACGACCTCAGACCGGCTCCACCGCATCTGCCTGCAGGCCCTTCTGGCCTTGCACGACGGTGAAGCTGACCTTCTGGCCTTCTTTCAGGCTCTTGAAGCCCTGGGTCTGGATGGCGCGAAAATGCACGAACACGTCCTCGCCATTTTCGCGGCTGATAAAGCCGAACCCCTTGGCATCGTTGAACCATTTCACGGTTCCGGTTTCACGATCAGGCATCTACTTGCTCCTTGGAACGGGTGGTGGATACGTCCTGCTGGGCGGCTGGTTGCAAGGAGGAAGCGAGGTACAAGGATGCAGCGGATCATGGATCTACCCCATCAGGCCACGATTCACGGTGACCTTGGCAACGGCAGCGGCCGCACAGTAACCCGGCATTTGGCAAAATGCAAACGCGCGAAAGAAAAAGTCAACCCCCCTCCAACCCTTTGATTTGCTAGGAGATTTTATTGGACATCCAGATGCTGTACTACGCGCTGGCCGTGGTGTTGATCCTGGTGGGCATCGCGGGGGTGATCCTGCCCGCCCTGCCCGGCCTGCCAGTGGTGTTCGCCGGCATGCTGCTGGCGGCATGGGCGGGGGACTTCCAGCAGATCGGCTGGGTGACGCTGGTGGTGCTGGGCCTGTTGACGGCGCTGTCGTTCGCGGCCGACATCTTCTCCACCACGATCGGCGCGCAGCGGGTCGGTGCCAGCCGCAAGGCGCTGGTCGGCACAGTGATCGGCACGTTCGCCGGCCTGTTCTTCATGCCCATCGGCCTGCTCGCCGGTCCGTTCGTGGGCGCGCTGGTGGGCGAACTGTGGCACGGCCGCGAGCTGCGACAGGCAACGAAGGTGGGCCTGGGTACGTGGCTCGGCATCGTCCTGGGCGTCGTGCTGAAACTGGGCCTGGCGTTCGCCATGCTCGGCCTGTTCGTGTTCGCCTGGATCTTCTGACCCGGTCCTGCTTCGTCAGGCCGTCGCCGGCTGGCAGAATGGCGGCGCCCCCACCGTTCGAGTTCCTGCATGACGCATCGCATCCGCCTGCTGCCGCTGGTAATCGGAGTTACCTTTCCGCTGGGCGCCCAGGCCCAGGATGCGGATTCGAGCCAAGCGACACCAGCGGAGGCGTGCTTCCTGCTGGAGAACGATGCCGCGCGCCTGGCCTGCTACGACGCCGCGCTGGGTCGAACCGCGGCCGACACCCGCCATGCCGACGCGCAGGCGTTGGCGGCGAAGGAAGCCGAAGCACAAGCGCGTGCCCAGGCCCGAGCTGAAGCACGCGCCACAGCGGAAACCGAAGCCGGCCAGGATCTACCACTCAGCCAGCGCGCACGCCGACGCATGGGCGCATGGTTCCGTGTCGACGAAGCGGCGGAAGCCGACCTGATCGCCAACGCCGGCCGCGGCTCGCTGCTCGACAGCCGCTGGGAATTGGCCAAGGATTCCAAGTTGGGCGTGTTCCAACTGCGCGCCTACAAACCCATGTACCTGCTGCCTGCGTTCTGGACCAGCCGGGTCAATGAAATGCCGTCTTCGCCCAATCCGGACAATACGGTCACCGAGGCGCAGGAACTGCAGGACATCGAGGCCAAGTTCCAGTTGAGCTTCAAGACCAAGTTCGCGGAGAACGTGTTCGGCGACAACGGCGATATCTGGGGTGCCTATACGCAGAGTTCGCGCTGGCAGGTCTACAACGGCGAGGAGTCGCGTCCGTTCCGCGAGACCAACTACGAGCCGGAAGTGATGCTCGTGTTCCGCAGCAACTACGGCATCGCCGGCTGGAAGGGACGCATGACCGGCATCGCCTTCAACCACCAGTCGAACGGCCGCAGCGATCCGTTGTCGCGTAGCTGGAACCGCGTCATCGGCACGGTGGGAATGGATCGCGAGAACTGGGCACTCGTGCTGCGCTCGTGGTACCGCGTGCCCGACGGCAATGACGACGACAATCCCGACATCGAGAACTACATCGGCCGCGGCGACGCGATGCTGACCTACACGCGCGACGGCCACGTGTTCACCGTGCTCGGCCGGCACTCGCTGCGTGGCGGCGACGAGTCGTACGGGGCGCTGCAGCTGGACTACGGCTTCCCCATCAGCCGCGCCTTCCGCGCCCACGTGCAGGTCTTCCATGGCTATGGCGAGAGCCTGATCGACTACAACCACAAGGCCACCTACGTGGGCCTGGGCATCTCGCTGCTGGACTGGTACTGATGGACGACGTGACGATCTACCACAACCCCGCCTGCGGCACCTCGCGCAACACGCTGGGACTGATCCGCAATGCCGGTATCGAGCCGCACGTCATCGAGTACCTGAAGGCGCCGCCCGACCGCGCCACGCTGCAGGGACTGATCGCCGCCATGCAGGTGCCAGTCCGCGATGCCGTACGCACGAAGGAAGCCCTCTACGCCGAACTCGGCCTCGCCGACGCAGGCGATGCGTCGCTGATCGATGCGATGCTGGCGCATCCGGTCTTGATCAACCGGCCGATCGTGATCACCGCGCTGGGAACGAGATTGTGCCGCCCCTCGGAAGAGGTGCTCGACATCCTGCCCCAGCCACAGCGCGGGGCCTTCAGCAAGGAAGACGGCGAGCCGGTCGTCGATGCGGACGGAAATCGCATCGCCTGACGTAAGATCCCGCGCAGGTACCCGCATCGCCTGCCAAGGAAGCTCCATGCCACGCCAACGCCGTTCGTTCTTCGCCTACTCCTCCGCGCTGCTGGGCCTGCTCAGCCTGATGGCCGTGGCCTGCTTCCATTTTCCGGAACTGCTGACCAGCAAGGAATTCCGCGCGGCCTACAACGAACAGTTCGCCCGCCACCTGCTGCTGGTGGGGCTGGCGGCCGCGTTCGGCATGGGTACGTGGGCGATCCTGCGCGACCGCAACAAGCGCATCGCGATGATCGGCGTGGTCAGTGCCACGCTCGCCGTGCTGCTGGGCGGCACCAACGTGCAGTTCGATGCGATCGGCAAGACCCCGTATTCGCTGGGACTGGACTGGTTCGTCATCTCGCTGTTCTTCTCGGCGCTGGTGTTCGTGCCGATGGAGCACTACCTGGGCAAGCGCCGGATTTCGCCGCTGCGTCCGGGCTGGCGCACCGACGTCACCTACTTCTTCATGAGCCACATGCTGGTGCAGTTCATCCTGATCATGGTGACCGCGTCGACCTCGACGATCGCCGGGCTGGCCGCCTTCCCCGCCCTCAAGGCCGCGATCCAGTCGCTGCCGGTGTGGGCACAGTTCCTGATCGCGGTGTTCGTCGCCGACCTGGCGCAGGCGCTGCTGCATCGTGCGTACCACAACATCCCGTGGCTCTGGCGCTTCCATGCCGTGCACCACTCCAGCCGCGAGATGGACTGGCTGGCCGGTTCGCGCATCCATATCGTCGAGATCGTGCTGACCCGCAGCGCGGTGCTGCTGCCGCTGCTGGTACTGGGCTTCTCGACGCCGGCGGTGAATGCGTACGTGATCCTGGTCGGCCTGCAGGCTGTGCTGGCGCACGCCAACCTCGGCGTCCGCTTCGGCTGGCTGGAGTACCTGCTGGTGCTGCCGCGCTACCACCACTGGCACCACGCACGGCACAAGGACTACCTGGACGTGAACTACGCCATCCATTTGCCGCTGGTGGACATGCTGATGGGCACGTTCAAGCTGCCGTCCAGGCAGGAAGACTGGCCAGAGGAGTACGGCGTGATGAAGCTGGAGACGGTGCCGCGCGGCATCCTGCGCCAGCACCTGATGCCGTTCCAGGGCGGGAAAAAGTTCGACGAATACGTGGACTGATACAACGCGATGATCGCTGTGGGAGTGACGTAAGTCGCGAGCTTTCTCCATCGGCCCGCTTGGGTTCAATCGCGGGGCCTTCGCGACTTACGTCGCTCCCACAACACGAAGCGCGATCACGTCCAGTCCGTCAGCCCCTCGCGGGCATAGACTTCCCTGAAACTCGGCAGCGCCTTCATTCGTTGCGCGTAGGCCTGCAGCACCGGCCACGCGTCCGTCGGCATCGGCATGTTGCGCGACCAGCGCATCAGCACGGTCAACAGGAAATCGGCCGCGCTGCGCTGCGTACCCAGCAGGTAGGGGCCGTGCGCGCCAAGGTGGTCGGCGACCTGCCCCCACGCCATTTCCAGTTTCGCCCGCGCATGATCCTGCGCGGCCTGGATGTTGGCCTCGCCCGCGATCTCGTCCGAATAGAACCATGCGCGGTACGCCGGCATCAGCGTGTTGGCGCAGAACAGCATCCAGCGGTAGTACTGCGCCCGCTGCATGCTCGCGATCGCCGGCGCCAGTTCCGCGCGCGGATGCGTGTCGGCGAGGTGCATCAGGATCGCCGCTGTTTCCGTGATCACCTGCCCGTCCATCACCAGCGTGGGCACCACGCCGGCCGGATTGAGCTTCAGGTAGTCATCCGACTTCTGATCGCGCTTGTCGAAGTCCAGCTCGTGCAGCTCATGCGGAATGCCGAGCTCGATCAGCAACCAGTGCACGACCAGGCTGGCGGTACTGCGGGAGTAGTAGAGCGTGGTGTTCGGCATGACGGACTCCGGAACGATCACAGGTGAGGAGCGGAATGACGCTCGTGCAGGTGCAGCAGCGGGAAGGGGTTTCCACTGGCGTCCACGGGTGAGCGTCCGCCCACCTCGAAACCATTGGCCTGGTAGAACGCAAGTGCGGAAGGATTCTGCTCGTTGACGTCCACCGTCAACGGACCCTTGCGGTAGCGTGCATGCGCCAGCAGGGCCTGGCCGCAGCCGCGCCGGAAGAAGCGCGGATCGACGAACAGCGCCTCGACGTGCGCATCGGTCAGACCGACGAAGCCCGCAATGCCGTCGGGCAGTTCCGCGAGCCACACCTCGAGTCCCGGCAAGGCCACGTCGCGCACGACCGGCAGCAGCGACTGGATGTCGGCCTCGGTCAGGAAGCCGTGCGTCGCGCGCACCGATGCCAGCCACACGGCCAGCAACGTCGCGTGATCGCGGGTCGTGGCAGGCCTGATCGTGATCATGGCGTGGCGTCGATGCGATGGATCAGCCGACCACCACCGGAATCTTGCCGATCCGCGCCTGCCACTCCTTCGGGCCGGTCTGGTGCACCGAGGTGCCCTGCGAATCGACGGCCACGGTCACCGGCATGTCCTGCACGGTGAATTCGTAGATCGCTTCCATGCCGAGGTCAGCGAAACCGACGATCTTCGCTGCCTTGATCGCCTTCGACACCAGATACGCGGCGCCGCCCACTGCCATCAGGTAGGCAGACTGATGCTTCCGGATCGCCTCGATGGCGGTCGGGCCGCGCTCGGCCTTGCCTACCATGCCCAGCAGGCCGGTCTGCGCCAGCACCTGCTCGGTGAACTTGTCCATGCGGGTGGCGGTGGTGGGGCCGGCCGGACCGACGACTTCGTCGCGCACCGGATCGACCGGGCCCACGTAGTAGATGAAACGACCCTTTAAATCGACGGGTAGCGATTCACCCTTGTTGAGCATGTCGACCATGCGCTTGTGCGCGGCGTCGCGGCCGGTCAGCAGCTTGCCGTTGAGCAGCAGCACTTCACCGGGCTTCCAACTGGCGACATCGGCTGGGGTCAGCGTGTCGAGGTCGACCCGGCGGCCTTTCGAGGCGTCGTAAGTCAGTTCGGGCCAGTCTTCAAGCGACGGCGGATCCAGCATCACCGGGCCGCTGCCGTCGAGGGTGAAGTGCGCGTGGCGCGTGGCGGCGCAGTTCGGGATCATCGCGACCGGCAGGTTGGCCGCGTGGGTCGGATAATCCTTGACCTTGATGTCGAGCACCGTGGTCAGGCCACCCAAACCTTGTGCGCCGATGCCGAGCGCATTGACCTTCTCGTACAGCTCCAGGCGCAACTCTTCGGCACGGTTGCTGGCACCACGCGCCTGCAGGTCGGTGATGTCGATGGCCTCCATCAGCGATTCCTTCGCCAGCAGCATCGCCTTCTCGGCGGTGCCGCCGATGCCGATGCCGAGCATGCCCGGCGGGCACCAGCCGGCGCCCATCGTCGGCACGGTCTTCAGCACCCAGTCGACGATGGAATCGGACGGATTGAGCATGGCGAACTTCGACTTCGCTTCCGAGCCACCGCCCTTGGCGGCGACGATCACATCGACGGTGTTGCCCGGCACGACCTTGACGTTGACCACGCCCGGCGTGTTGTCCTTCGTATTGGTGCGCTTGCCGGCCGGGTCCGCCAGCACGCTGGCGCGCAGCTTGTTGTCAGGATGGTTGTAGGCGCGGCGCACGCCCTCGTGGACCATGTCTTCGACACCCATCGTGGCGTCGTCCCAGCGCACATCCATGCCGATCTCGAGGAAGACGGTGACGATGCCGGTGTCCTGGCAGATCGGACGGTGGCCCTCGGCGCACATGCGCGAGTTGATCAGGATCTGGGCGATGGCGTCCTTCGCCGCCGGCGATTCCTCGCGGTCGTACGCGGAGGCGAGGCTCTTGATGTAGTCGACCGGGTGGTAGTAGCTGATGTACTGCAGGCCGTCGGCGATGGACTGGATGAGGTCTTCTTGCTTGATCGAGGTCATGGGACGTAAGGCCGGGGGCTGCCGGTGGGGTAGCGGGCGGAAGCGCCCATTTTAGGCCAAAGTGACTCCCTGCCCGGTTGTCACGCCCCGTCGCCCTGCCCCGTCTTTGGTCGCATGAACGCCGAAACCACCTTCGAAACCCACCGTCCGCGCCTGTTCGGGCTGTCCTACCGCCTGCTCGGCAGCCGCAGCGATGCCGAGGACGTCCTGCAGGACACCTGGCTGCGCTGGCAGCAGGTGGACAAGGCCGGCATCCGCGATGCCGAAGCCTGGCTGGTCACGGCGGCCACCCGCCTGGGCATCGATCGGCTGCGCGCCGCGCGCACGCAGCGCGAACGCTACATCGGCCCGTGGCTGCCCGAACCGTCCGAGATCGACGAATCCCCCACGCCCGAGCATTCCGCCGACGTCGCCGAACAGGTCTCGCTGGCGTTCCTGGCCGTGCTGGAACGGCTTGGCCCGGAAGAACGCGCCGCCTTCCTGCTGAAGGAAGCCTTCGACTACGACTACGCGCAGATCGCGCCGCTGCTGGGACAGAGCGAGGCGAACTGCAGGCAGATGGTCCACCGCGCGCGCGAACGCGTGCAGGCGGGGCGGCCGCGCTTCGAGGTGGCCCCCGAACATCATCGGCGCCTGCTGGAGCGTTTCATGGACGCCGCGCGTCGCGGCGACCAGCCGGCGATCACCGCGTTGCTGCGCGAAGACGCGCAACTGGTCTCCGACGGCGGCGGCAAGGCGCAGGCGGTCACCCGTCCACTGCTCGGCGCCGTGCGTATCGCACGCCTGTTCTGGGCGGCGTATCGCCGGCAGGATCCGGCCATCACGTGGCGCATGGGCAGGGTCAACGGCGAGCCGGCCATCCTGCGCTACCGCAACGGCCGGCTCGTGGCCGTGATGGTGGCCGTGAGCGACGGCGACCGGATCATCGAGCTGTACTCGGTGATCAATCCGGACAAGTTGGGCGCGAATGTCACGGCCGGCGACGCGGGCGCGTCCTGGTAATGAAGGTGGCCATGTTGGCCACCCATGAGCCACTGCCATGAACATGAAGTTCCATCGCGTCGATTATCCCAAGCACGTTCCCGACGCCATCCGCGGTCTGTACGCCACCAGCGCCGCCGTGCACAACGGCGTGCTGGGGAAGGAGTTCCTCGAACTCGTCTTCCTGCGCGTGTCCCAGATCAACGGCTGCGCCTACTGCATGGACATGCACAGCAGTGCCCTGGTCAAGGCCGGGGTGACGTCGCGCAAGCTGCATACGCTGGCCGGCTGGCGCGACAGCCGTTTCTTCGATGCGCGCGAGCGCGCCGCGCTGGCATGGGCGGAACAGCTGACCACCCTGCCCTCCGGCGCACCGGACGACAGCACGTACGAGGCCCTGAAGGAGCACTTCGACGAACACGGCATCGCCGAGCTGACCATGGCCGTGGCGATCATCAATGCCTGGAACCGCCTGGGCGTAGGCATGCAGCCGATTCTGGCCTGACCGGTCGAGGCTCGCAGGCCCGCCATGCCGGCGGCACAATGCCGGCATGGATACCCTCGTCCTCATCCTCGACCTGGTCGGCACCTTCGTGTTCGCGCTCAGCGGCGCCACGCTGGGCGTGCGCCGGCGCCTGGACATCTTCGGCGTGTTGGTGCTGTCGTTCATCGCCGCCACGGCAGGCGGCATCACCCGCGACCTGCTGATCGGCGCCACGCCACCCGCAGCGCTCAGCGACTGGCGTTATCCGGTGACCTCATTGGCCGCCGGTATCGTGACGTTCTTCCGCGCGCCCCAGATCGAGAAACTCCACCATCCCGTTCGCCTGTTCGACGCCATGGGACTGGCGCTGTTCGCCGTAGCCGGTACGCAGAAAGCACTGGAGTACGGCATCTCGCCACCGATGGCCGCCGGGATGGGCATGCTGACGGGCATCGGGGGCGGCATCGCCCGCGACGTGCTGCTGGCGCAGGTGCCGCTGGTGCTGCGCGCCGAGCTGTATGCGGTGGCGGCACTGGCCGGCGCGCTGATCGTCGCGCTCGGTCATTGGCTGTCGCTTCCCGCTCTGCCCTGCGCCCTAGTGGGTGCTGGACTGTGCTTCGGCCTGCGCATGATGGCGGTCACCTACGGCTGGCACCTGCCGGTCGCCCTGCAGTCGGGTGGCGACGGGGAACCACCCGGGCCGTTGAAGTAGCGCGTCGATGCGCCGAAGCGTGCCCGGACGCCGACAAGCCGTGCAGGCACGCAACGAAGGGGGCGGTAGCATGGCGCCACCTGCGTCCTGATCGACACCATGGCCATCGCCACCTCCCATCCGCTGGCCCTGCCGCGCCAGCACGTCTTCTGGCTGCTGCACCTGACCGGCTGGGGCGCGTACGTCGCCCAGGGTTGCCTGTATGCGGTTGCACACGGCAAACCGTCCGGATACTGGGTGGTGCCCGCCACCGCCGCGACCATGGGCGCGCTGGTCACGCTGGGCCTGCGCTACGTGCTGAAAAGCGGCTGGAGCCTGCCGCCACGCCGCCTGCTGGTGCTGATGGTGCCGCTGATCCTGGTCAGCTCGGCCGTCATCGATTTCGTCACCCGCGAAGTGCTGGTCGACTTCTGCGAGACCTGCAAGCCGACCACGCAACTGGAGTTCATCGCCTATTCGCTGGGCTACATCTACGTGCTGCTGGCCTGGGTGGGTGCGTACATGGGCATCAAGTATTACCAGCAGCTGCAGGACGAAACCGCGCGCGCGCTCGCCGCCCGCAGCATGGCGCACCAGGCGCAGCTGAAGATGTTGCGCTACCAGTTGAACCCGCATTTCCTGTTCAACACGCTCAACGCCATCTCCACGCTGATCCTGGACCGCGACAACGCCACCGCCAACCGCATGGTGCAGGGCCTGTCCTCGTTCCTGCGCCACTCGCTGGACAACGACCCGATGCAGCGCGTCACGCTGCGGCAGGAGCTGGATGCGCTGACGCTGTACCTGGACATCGAGAAGATCCGCTTCGCCGAACGCCTGCGCATCGAGACCGCCATCGACGAGGATTGCTGGCGTGCCCTGCTGCCCAGCCTGCTGCTGCAGCCGCTGGTGGAGAACGCCATCAAGTACGCGGTCGCCAAGCAGATCGCCGGCGGCCTGCTGCGGATCACGGCCGAACGCGACGGCGACCAGTTGGTGCTGCGGGTCACCGACGATGGCCCCGGCTGCAGCGCCCTCGAAGGCGACCAGCTCCCGCCCGGCAAGGGCGTGGGCCTGCGCAACACGCGCGAGCGCCTGCACGTGCTGTACGGCGAGGCCAGCGGGTTCTCCGTGCGCAATCTCGAACGCGGCATCGAGGTGACGTTGCGCCTGCCGTTCGACACCGCGCAGACGCTGGCGGACTGAGGCATGGACGCGAACGCCCTGGCACCGCTGCGCGCCATCGTCGTCGACGACGAGCCGCTGGCCCGTCGCGGCCTCGAGATCCGCCTGGCCGCCCATCCCGACGTGGAGATCGTGGGCCACTACGGCGACGGCGAATCGGCCATCGCCGGCCTGCGCGCGCAGCGCCCGGACCTGATGTTCCTCGACGTGCAGATGCCGGGCATGGATGGCTTCCAGACCCTGCGCGCGATTCCCGCCAGCGAAATGCCACTGGTGGTCTTCGTGACCGCCTACGACCACTACGCCATCCGTGCGTTCGAGGCCTCGGCGACCGACTATCTGCTCAAGCCGGTGGAAGAGTCGCGCCTGGCTCAGGCCCTGGTGCGCGTGCGCCAGGCCCGCGCGCAGCGCGAGGCCAGCGGCCATTGCGCGCACCTGCTCGGCCTGCTGGGCGAACTCAGCGGCCGGCCGCCGCTGGACCTGGACGAAGCGCTCAAACCCGATGCACTGGACCTGCTGCGCCGCGAGGAAAAACTCGCCGTGCGCGATGGCGGCCGCACCGTGCGCGTCGACCTGCACAGCATCCGCTGGATCGACGCGGCCGGCGACTACATGTGCATCCACACCGACGGCGACGCGCCGAACGGCAACACCCTGATCCTGCGCGCCACCATGCGCGAGCTTGAAAAGCAGCTCGACCCGCAACGCTTCCCGCGCATCCACCGCTCCACCATCGTCCATGCGCGCCGCGTGGTCGAGATGCGTCCGCACACCAACGGCGAAAGCTTCCTGCTGCTCGATTGCGGGCAGGAACTGAAGCTGTCGCGCAGCCACCGCGACAAGCTGGCGATGCTGCTGTAGGCAGCCTCGGACCTTTCTTGTGGGAGCGACGTCAGTCGCGATGAAGGACCTTGATGCGTCCATCGCGACTGACGTCGCTCCCACGACGGCTTCGGCAACCGCACGTAACGCGGATTCTCAACACTCGGTTCGCCGTACCGCCTTCACGACTCGCCGCAACCCGGCGCATCGCATGACTTCCGGGCCATAGCCGCGCGAGAAGACGCGCGCATCGTGCGCACCGCCGACCACCACGCGGACCCGCACGATGAAACTCACCGATGCTTCCCTGCGCAATCCGGCCGCCGTCGCGGTCGTCGTGGCGATGGTCTGCGCGTTCGGCCTGCTGAGCCTGATGAAGCTGCCCTTGCAGCTGTTCCCCGATATCGAACGGCCGCAGATGTCCATCGAGACCTCGTGGCGCGCGGCGTCGCCACAGGAAATGGAATCGGAAATCGCCGAACCCATCGAAGCCGTGATGCAGGGATTGCCGGGACTGGAAGAGATCGCCTCCAACGTCAACGCCGGCAACAGTTTCATCAACCTGACCTTCGCCGTCGGCAGCGACATGGACGCGATGCTGGTGGAAGTGCTGTCGCGCATGAACCGCCTGCAACCGCTGCCGCGCGATGCGACGCCGCCGGTCGTGCAGGCCGGCGCGGACAACGCCAACAACTCGCTGACGTTCTTCTTCGTGCAGAAACTGCCCGGCACGAGCGGCGACATCCTCGACTACCGGCAGCTGATCGAGGACCGCATCGTGCCGCGCCTGACCTCGGTCGATGGCGTGGCCGGCGTGGAGATCAACGGGGGTGCCCAGGACGAATTGACCATCACCCTCGACCTGGAACGCGCCGCCGCACTCGGCATCCAGGTGCCGGACGTCGCGGCGGTCGCGGCACGCGCCACCGATGTCTCGGGCGGCGTGGTCGAAGCGGGCCGCCGCGAGTACGTGCTGCGCTTCGCCGGTCGCTATTCACCGGACACGATGGGCGAGCTGATTCTCGCCTGGCGCGAGGGGCGTCCCGTCCGCCTGGGCGATGTGGCCGCCGTGGAAGTGAAACGGCCGGAGCAGCGCTTCTTCGCCTACCAGAACGGCAATCCGGCGATCGGCCTGCGCGTCCTGCGCGAGAACGGCGCCAACGTGCTGGATACGCTGGACGAGGTAAAGCGCGTCGTCGCCGAGGTGCGCGATGAAGAGCTGAAGCCGCTTGGCCTGGATATCGCGCAGAGCTTCGACGCCTCCGTCTTCATCAACCGTGCGCTCGGCCTGCTGTCCGGCAGCCTGACCGCCGGCGTGCTGCTGGCCATCGGCTGCCTGTGGTGGTTCCTGCGCGACGTGCGCGCCACCGCGCTGATCGCCTGCGCGATTCCGATCTCGCTGCTGGCCACCTTCATCGTGCTGCAACTCACCGGCCGCAGCCTCAACGTCATCTCGCTGGCGGGCCTCGCCTTCGCCGTCGGCATGGTGATGGACGCGGCCGTGGTGGTGGCGGAGAACATCGTGCGCCTGCGCGAGGACGGCCTGCCGGCAGGCCGCGCCGCCCTGGAAGGCACGCGCCAGGTCGGCGGCGCGCTGGTCGCGTCCACGCTGACCACGGTGGCGGTGTTCCTGCCGGTGATCTTCATGGACGACGTGGAAGGCCAGCTGTTCGCCGACCTCGCATTGACCATCTCCATCGCCGTCGGCATCTCGCTGCTGGTGGCGGTCACCGTCCTGCCCGCCGCCGCCGGCACCTGGCTGCGTACGCGACCGGACGACGTGGAACAGCACCGCGCGTGGTCGCGCATCAGCGACTGGGCCATGCGCACCACCGAGGGCCGCCAGCGCCAGTGGGCCTGGGTCTGCGCGCTGGTACTGGCGCCGGCACTGCTGGTGGTACTGCTGGTGCCGCAGATCGATTACCTGCCGCCGGTGAAGCGCGCCGCCGTCGATGCGTTCTTCAATTTCCCGCCCGGCATGAGCCCGGAGCGCGTCAACCGCGAGATCGCACCGGTGCTGCTGGAGCGCATGCGGCCCTACATGGACGGCAGGAAGGGCCCGCAGCTCAGCAACTGGTACCTCAACCTGTGGCCCGGCGGCGGCACGCTGGGCGCGCGCGTGGTGGATCCGGACGATATCGGCGAACTGGAACGTATCGTCCGCGACGAGATCGTCGTCGGCTTCCCGGATACGCGCGCGTTCGCCAGCGAAGGCGAGCTGTTCGGCAGCTTCGGCGGATCGGCACGGGCCATCGCCATCCACCTGCAGCATGGCGACGGCGATGCGCTGGCACGGGCCGCCGAAGCGGGACGCAAGCTGCTGTCGGACCGCTTCGCCGGCGCCAACGTGCAAGCCTGGCCGAACGCCGATGCAGGCACGCCCGAGCTGCGCATCACCCCGGACGACAGGCGCCTGGCTGAAGTCGGCTGGCGCCGTCCCGAGTTGGGCACCGTCGTCCGCGCGCTCGGCGATGGTCAATGGCTCGGCGAGTATTTCAACGGCGACCGTCGCCTCGCCATCATCCTGCGCAGCAACCGCGGCGAAGACGTCGAGCGCCTCGCTGCCGCGCCTCTGGCGACACCGCAAGGTGGCGTGCTGAGCCTGGCCGATCTGGCGCAGGTCGACACCGTGCTGGCGCCGAACCAGCTGCGCCGCATCGACCGCCGCCGCACGGTGACGCTGACGGTCGATCCGCCCGCAACGATGTCGCTGGAAGAAGCGCTGGGCATCGTCAACGACGAGATCGTGCCGTCGCTGCGCGGCACGCTGCCGCCCGACGCGGCCATCCGCATCTCCGGCAGCGCGGACCGGCTGGGCGAAGTGGTGCGCAGCATGGGCACGAACTTCGCGCTGGCGCTGGTGGTGTTGTTCATGCTGATGGCGGCGATGTTCAAATCGCTGCGCGACAGCGCCTTCGTCATGGCCACGTTGCCGATGGCGGTGCTGGGCGGCGTCGCCGGCCTGCGCGTGCTGGATCTCGCGGCCGGGCAGACGCTCGACCTGCTGTCGATGATCGGCTTCATCATGCTGCTGGGCATGGTGATCAACAACACCATCCTGCTGGTCGCGCAGGCACGCGAGGCGCAGGCCGGCGGCGCGTCCCTGGACGCCGCATTGAGGCAGGCGCTCGACCAGCGGCTGCGTCCGATCCTGATCGCCGCGCTCACCGGCGTGCTGGGCGCGTTGCCGATGGCGATCAATCCGGGGCCCGGCGCCGTGATCTATCGCGGGCTCGCTGCGGTGTCGGTCGGCGGCGTGGCGCTGAGCCTGCTCTTCACGGTGATCCTGGTGCCAGCGCTGCTGCGCCTGGCCGGCGAACGCACGCCCCGGCCCGCACAGGTCGCCACCGACGCATCCCTCCCCCACGCCGCTCCCTGATCCCCCGCTCCGGAGAATTTCATGCGCCCCCTGCCCAAACTGTTGCTCGC
>NZ_LSIF01000041.1 GCF_001556105.1 Pseudoxanthomonas mexicana
GTAGTGCCCGAGCTGGCCAGCCGGGACCACGTCCGCAAGCTGCTGCCGCTGATCCGCCAGACCCTGGCCGAGGCCGACCTGGGCACCGGCGACCTGGACGGGGTGGCCTACACGGCCGGTCCGGGCCTGGTCGGAGCGCTGCTGGTCGGGGCCGGGGTGGCCCGGTCGCTGGCGTGGGCGCTGGACGTGCCGGCGGTGGCCGTGCACCACATGGAAGGCCACCTGCTGGCGCCGCTGATGGAAGACGACCCGCCCGAGGCGCCGTTCGTGGCCCTGCTGGTCTCCGGCGGCCATACCCAGCTGTTGGCCGTGGACGCCATCGGCCGCTACCGCCTGCTCGGCGAGACGCTGGACGACGCCGCCGGCGAGGCCTTCGACAAGACCGCCAAGATGATGGGTCTGGCATACCCCGGTGGTCCGCAACTGGCGGCGCTGGCCGAGAAGGGCGCCCCGGGCCGGTTCAAGTTCGCCCGGCCCATGACCGACCGGCCGGGCCTGGATTTCAGTTTCAGCGGCCTGAAGACCCAGGTGCTGCTGGCCTGGCGCGACAGCGACCAGTCGGACCAGACCCGCGCGGACATCGCGCGCGGGTTCGAGGATGCGGTGGTCGACACGCTGGCGATCAAGTGCGAGCGCGCGCTGGACGAAGCCGGCAGCGACGTCATCGTCATCGCCGGTGGCGTGGGCGCCAACAAGCGCCTGCGCGCGAAGCTGCATGAGATGGCGGCGAAGCGCGGGGGCCGCGCCTGCTTCCCGCGGCCGTCGCTGTGCACCGACAACGGCGCGATGATCGCCTTCGCCGGTGCGCTGCGGCTGGAAGCGGGCCAGCACGAAACGGCGGAAGTGAAGGTCACGCCGCGCTGGGACATGGCCACGTTGCCTCAGGTGAACGCGAACGCGTGATGCGGGCGCTGCCACGGTTTGCCGTTACCATGCGCGCACTCCGTCATCAGCAGCCCGCCATGGACATCGTTTTCATCGAAGACCTGCGCATCGAGACCGTCATCGGCATCTACGACTGGGAGCGCGGGATCCGCCAGACCGTGGCGCTCGACGTGGAGATGGCGTTCGACAACCGCGTGCCGGCCGGGAGCGACGACATCGCGCACACGCTGGATTACAAGGCGGTCTCGAAGCGACTGATCTCGTTCGTCGAGGAGGCGAACTTCGGGCTGGTCGAGACGCTCGCCGAACGCTGCGCCGAGATCATCCGCGAAGACTTCGGTGTGGCCTGGGTGCGGCTGAAGCTGAGCAAGCCCGGCGCCGTCACCGGCGCACGCAACGTCGGCGTGCTGATCGAACGCGGCGTGCGCCCGGACTGACCCATGGGAAAGGCCTACCTCAGCCTCGGCAGCAACGTGGAACCCGAGCGTCACCTGCGCGCCGCCGTCACGGCGTTGCGCGAGCGCTTCGGCGACGTGCTGCTGTCGCCGGTCTATCGCACGCGCTCGGTCGGCTTCGACGGCACCGATTTCCTGAATTCCGCGGCGGTGATCGACAGCGATCTGGATCCGCTCGCGCTGAACGACTGGCTGCATGCGCTGGAAGACGCGCACGGCCGCGACCGCAGCGGCCCGCGCTTCTCCGATCGCACGCTCGACATTGACATCGTGTTCTACGACGACCGGGTGATGCAGGGGCCGGGCAACTTGCGGTTGCCACGCGACGAGCTGAAGCATGCGTTCGTGCTGCTGCCGCTGGCCGACATCGCGCCGGACATGGTCGATCCACGCAGCGGCCAGCGGCTGGATGCGCTGTGGCAGGCGCATGCCGATCGCGATGCGCCACCGGGCGTGGTGGCGATCGATTTCACCTGAGTGGGGTCAGCGGATCCCGCGTCCGCCGTCCACGCGGATCGCCTGGCCGGTGACGTAACCCGCCGCATCGCCCAGCAACCACGCCACGGTGCCGGCGATGTCGTCCGGCTCGCCGACGCGTCCCAGCGGCGTCTGTGCCAGCAGCCCTGACTGTACCTCCGCATCGATGCCGCCGTCCGGCCACAGGATGGCGCCGGGCGATACCGCGTTCACCCTCACCTCGGGCGCCAGCGACACCGCCAGTCCGCGCGAGACAGCGAGCAGGGCGGCCTTGGACGCGGCATAGACCGCCAGGTCCGCACGCGGCAGGTCGGCGTAGACGTCGGCGATGTTGACGATGGCGCCATGCACGGCGCGCAGGTGGGGCGCTGCCGCCTGTGCCAGGAAGAACGGTGCGCGCGCATTGACCGCGAACAGTTCGTCCCATTGCGCTGGCGTGGCGTTGCCGGCAGGCGTCGGATAGAACGCCGACGCATTGTTGACCAGTGCGTCCAGGTGACCGTAATGACCCACGGTCTTCGCCACCAGCTCCGGCAACCGGTCGAAGGTCGCCAGATCGGCCTGCAGCATCAGCGTGCTGCCAGGGCGAGCGGCCTCCAGCTCGTCGACCAGCGTGCGCATGTCGACGGCCGAACCGCGGTAATGCAGCGCCAGATCGTAGCCGTCCGCATGCAGCCGGCGCGCGATCGCCGCGCCAATGCGGCGGGCAGCACCGGTGATCAGGACGACACGACGCGGCGTGGACATGGTGGACTCCGGGGCGGGAGTGGGCATTGTCCCCGCTTTGCACCGGAATGGCGCAGCGCGACGCCGAAAACGTGAGTCGAGCTGCGTGCCGCGCCCATGCTTGACGGCGCGCACATCGACCGTGCATGTTGCGACGCATCACCCCTCGCCGGATGTGCCGGCGAAGGACAGCGGAAAGGGCGAATGGACTGGGCGAAGTACCGCACCACGACCTTTGACGAACTGATCCAGGCCGATGGACGGCCGCGGCCGGCCGCGCGTCGTCTGGTCGAGTACCTCGCCGGCCTGTCCGGTCGCGAACTTGCCGAACGCCAGTTGGCCGCCGACGTGGTGGCCCGTGTGCAGGGCATCACCTTCACCGTGTACTCCGACGGCCGCAACGTCGACCGCACGCTGCCGTTCGACCTGATCCCGCGCATCATTCCGCTCAGCGAATGGCAGCGCACCGAAGCGGGCCTGAAGCAGCGCATGCGCGCGCTGAACCTGTTCATCGGCGACATCTACGGCAAGCAGCAGATCGTCAAGGACAAGGTGTTCCCGGCGATGCTGCTGAAGGATTCGGTGAACTTCCGCGAGCAGTGCGTCGGCATCACGCCGCCGCTGGGCGTCTGGGCGCACATCTGCGGGTCGGATCTGGTGCGCGACGGCGACGGCACGCTGTATGCGCTGGAAGACAACCTGCGCATCCCCAGTGGTGTCAGCTACATGCTGGAAAACCGCATGGTGGCGAAGCGCGTGTTCCCCGAGCTATTCGAAACCAGTTCCATCCTGCCGGTCGACGAATATCCCAGCCAGCTGTACGACACGCTCGCCGCGCTGTCGCCGCGGCCGGGCAACACGCCGGTGATCGCGCTGCTGACGCCGGGCGTGTTCAACAGCGCCTACTTTGAACACGCGTACCTGGCGCAGGCGATGGGCATCGAACTGGTCGAGGGCAACGACCTGTTCGTCGCCGACGACGATTGCACCTACATGCGCACGGTGTACGGCCCCAAGCGGGTCGACGTGGTCTACCGGCGCGTCGATGACCTGTTCATCGATCCCGAGGCGTTCCATCCGGAGTCCGTGCTCGGCGTGCCCGGGCTGATCCGCAGCTGGCGCGCCGGCAAGGTGGCGCTGGCGAATGCGCCGGGCGCGGGCGTCGCCGACGACAAGGTCGTGTTCGCCTACGTGCCGAAGATGATCAAGTACTACCTCGACGAGGATCCGATCCTGCCCAACGTGCCCAGCTACCTCTGCCATAACGCGAAGGAGCGCAGGTACGTGCTGGAGAACATCGAGAAGCTGGTGGTGAAGCCGGCCAACGAATCCGGCGGTTACGGCATGCTGATCGGCCCACGCTCGACCAAGCGCCAGCGCGAGAAATTCAAGGCGCTGATCGAGGCGAATCCGCGCAACTACATGGCACAACCCACGCTGGCGCTGTCCACCGCGCCGATCGTCACCAAGCAGGGGCCGTCGCCGCGCCATATCGACCTGCGCCCGTTCGTGCTGTCGCGCCAGGACACCTACGTCACCACCGGCGGGCTGACGCGCGTGGCGATGGTGAAGGGCTCGCTGGTGGTCAACTCCTCGCAGGGCGGCGGCGCCAAGGACACCTGGGTGGTCGACCTGTCCGACGACGAGGAGGCTGCCTGATGCTCTCCCGTGTCGCCGACAACCTTTACTGGTTCAGCCGCTACGTGCGGCGTGCCGAGAACACCGCGCGCCTGGTCGGCGTCGGCAGCCAGTTGCAGCTCGACATGCCGCGTTCCGTCCGTTTCGCGTGGCGGCCGATGATCGATACGGTGGGCGCCGGAGAGTGCTTCGAACAGTGTTACCCGGAGACCGCGGACGCCGCCGGCGATGCGGACGTGATCCGCTTCCTGCTGCTGGACGAACGCAATCCGTCGTCGCTGCGCACGTCCGTGGATTCGGCGCGCGAAATCCTGCGCAGCATCCGCGATACGCTGCCACAGGACGTGTGGGAAGCGATCAACGACCTGCACCTCTACATCGGTGCGCAGGGCGAGCGCAGCCTCAGCCGACGCTACCGGCTGGAATTCCTGCAGCGCATCGTCGACGGCTGCCTGAAGGTGTCGGGACTGCTGAGCGCCAACGTCAGCCGCGACATCGGCTACCAGTTCCTGCGCCTGGGCACCGGCCTTGAGCAGGCCGACATGACGACCCGCATCATGGATGCTGGCGCCTCGGGACTGGTGACGCCGCGCAACGAGGACGACCGCGAGGCGTTCCAGAACATGCAGTGGATGAGCGTGCTGCGCTCGCTGGCCGGCTACCAGATGTTCCGCCGGCACGTGCGCCAGCGCGTGACCGCCGAGCTGGCGCTGCGCTTCCTGCTGCAGAACAACGAATTCCCGCGCAGCGTGCACTTCTGCCTGTCGCGCGTGCAGAGCGTGCTGCCGACCATGCCGCCGCGCCCCGGCGTGGACCGCCACCTCAACCGCGTGATCGGCCTGACCCGCAACGCCGATCCGGCCGTGCTGGCGACGCGCGATCCCGCGCAGTTCATGGACCAGATCCAGGTGCATCTGGGCGCGTTGCACGATGCCATCGCGGAAGGCTACTTCCACGGCTGATGGGCTTGCCTGTAGGAGCGACGTGAGTCGCGACCGCACGGTCGATGCGTTAACCGACGCTGGAAGCATGCGCAGGAGTCGTCCGCCGATGCTCTTGTAGGGCCGCGGTTTCAGCGGTCTTCAAGTGCGTGGTCGCGACTGATGTCGCTCCTACAGAAAGCAGCAGGGCTACTGCTGTCCTTGCGCGTCGCCGGGATCCTGCCGCGACGGCGCGCGACGCGGCGGCATCACCGGCAGCGGACCGGTCGCCGGCTCGGCTTCGCGCTGCGGTTCCCATGGAAATCTCGGCAAGCTGTGCACCGCAGCCTCCAGCTTGCGCGACCAGGTGTCGTGGATCTCCGAGTACAGCGGCGTGTCCGCTTCCAGCCGCATCTTCTGGCTGATCTTCAGGTCGCCGTTGCGCAGCAGCGCCATGTCCACCGGCATGCCGACGGACAGGTTGGAACGGATGGTCGAATCCAGCGACACCAGCGCGCAGCGCGCGGCGTCTTCCAGCGGCGTTTCCGGGCGGATGATGCGGTCCAGGATCGGCTTGCCGTACTTGGATTCGCCGATCTGCAGATAGGGCGTTTCCGGCGAGGTGGCGATGCAGTTGCCGAGCGGGTAGATCATGTACAGGCCGGGCCGCTCGCCGGCGATCTGTCCGCCGAGGATCAGCGTCGACTGCACGTTGACGCCGCTCTGCTGTGCTTCGTCGCTCATCTTTACCTGGCTTGCCACCAGCGTGTCGCCGACGTATTCCGCCACTTCGTACAGGTGCGAGAACGTGCGCAGGCTCTGCTTCGCGTTGGGATCGTCGGCGTCGCGCTGCAGCCGCGAGATGGTCAGCTGCGTGGTGGCCAGGTTGCCGGCCGACATGATGACGAACACGCGGTCGCCCGGCCATTCGAACACGTGCATCTTGCGGTACACGCGCACGTCGTCGAAGGAGGCGCTGGTGCGGGTATCCGCGGCGAAGACCAGGCCTTCGTTGACTTCGATGCCGACGCAATAGGTCATGGCGTGTCCGTTGCTGCTGTGCATCACGATTCTATGCGTGCCCTCCTGGGTTGGCTAGAGCCGGCGCCCCAGTGTGAAACGGCCCGTACAATGGCGGAGATTCCCGCTTCTGGTGCGATATGCAGGCCGACCTCCCTCTTCCCGATGACGCCGCGCAGGCGCACAGCGCGCGGCTCGCCGCACTGATCCGCAACGAGATCGCGGCCGAGGGCGGCAGCCTGCCGTTCTCGCGGTTCATGGAGCGCAGCCTGTACGCGCCCGGCATGGGGTACTACAGCGCGGGCAGCACCAAATTCGGCGAGGCTGGCGACTTCACCACCGCGCCGGAACTGGGGCCGCTGTTCGCCAGTTGCGTGGCGCAGGCGGTGGCGCCGGTGCTGCAGCAGATCGGTCCTGAAGCGGAGTTCGTCGAGATCGGCGGTGGCAGCGGTGCATTCGCCGAGATCATGCTGAAGCGGTTGCTGGAGCTGGATGCGCTGCCTGCGCGCTATGCCATCCTCGAGCCCAGCGCCGACCTGCGCGAGCGCCAGCGCGAGCGGCTCGGCCAACGCCTGATTCCGCCGGTGTTTGACCTCGTGGAATGGCTGGACGGTCCGCCGTCCGAGACATGGAATGGCGTGCTGTTCGCCAACGAAGTGATCGATGCCCTGCCGACGCCGCGCTTCACACTGCGCGATGGCGAGGTGTTCGAGGAGGGCGTGGCGGTCGAGGCCGATGGCCGTTTCGTGCGCGCCGATCGTCCGGCCGATGCGTTGCTGGCCGCCGCGGTGCGCCATGTCGAACGCTATCTGGAGCAGCCATTCCCCGACGGTTATCGCTCCGAGTTGCTGCCACAGCTCCCGTACTGGATCCAGGCGGTGATGGGTGGGCTGGATCGCGGTGCGATGCTGTTCGCCGACTACGGCTATACCCGCCGCGAGTTCTACCAGCCGGATCGCGACGAGGGCACGCTGCGTGCGTACTACCGCCACCGGGTGCACAACGATCCCTACCTGTGGCCGGGACTGCAGGACATCACGGCGTCCGTCGACTTCACCGCGCTGGCCGAAGCCGGCACGCAGGCGGGCTTCGACCTGGCCGGCTACACGACGCAGGCGAACTTCCTGCTCGGCAACGGTTTGCAGGAGCGTTTGAACGAAGCCGAGGCGCGTGCTGACGAGACCACGCTGCTGCGCCTTCGCAACGAGGCCAAGCGGCTGACCCTGCCCAGCGAGATGGGCGAGCGCTTCCAGGTGATGGGGTTCTCCAGCGACGTCGAGTTCGGCACCGCCTTCCTGTTCAACGACCTGAGCTGGCGCCTGTGAGCGGCATTTTCGTATTGAAGCCTTTCCGCCGGCCGCGTCTGTGGCTGGGGCTTTGGCTGCTCGCCGTTGTAACGGTGGCGGTGTTGTCGTTGGTCAACCTGAGTGGCTTGCCGCCTGTGCCGGAGGGCGGCGACAAGGTGGAGCATTTCCTTGCGTACGCGCTGCTGTCGGCATCGGCGATGCAGCTGTTCGCCGCACGCCGAGGATGTGTCGTGGTGGCGCTGCTGCTGGTCGCCCTCGGGATCGTGCTGGAACTCGCGCAGGGCTCGTTGACATCTACGCGCATGGCCGATGCGTACGATGCGCTGGCCAATGCGCTGGGGGTGTCGGCAGGCTTTGCGACGCGGCTGACGCCACTGAGCCGCCTCCTGTTGTTGATCGACGCCCGCCTGGCGCCCGCGCGGCCCTGAAGAAGAAAAAGCCGGGATAAGC
Organism: Pseudoxanthomonas mexicana; assembly: GCF_001556105.1. Lineage (GTDB taxonomy): Bacteria > Pseudomonadota > Gammaproteobacteria > Xanthomonadales > Xanthomonadaceae > Pseudoxanthomonas_A > Pseudoxanthomonas_A mexicana_A. Next base: position 7,879 of record NZ_LSIF01000041.1, read on the forward strand.
CCGGCTTTCTCCTGCTGCCGAACGGCGCCTCAGCGCGGTTGCAGCGTGATGCGGTCCAGCACCCACATCTGCGGGCGCGTATCGCCGGTGAAGCGCACGCACAGGTCCTGCTTGCCGGTGGTGCCGGCCGGCAGCGCCGCCTCGAGGTCGAGGAAGCCGTCGGCGTTAGGTGCGGCAGGCAATGCCACGGTCGCCAGCGTGTGGCCCTTGCATCCGCCACCGAGGATCTCCAGTTCGCCCAGCGGTGACTTCGCCGGTTCGAAGGTACGGGCCGGCTCGTCGTGGGCCAGCTGGAAGTAGTACGGAATGCGGCCCGCCCGCACCTTGATCGATGCGATGCCGTCCAGGTCGGCCTGGTTCCACTGCCAGCACGGATAGAAGATCGTCGCGTTGAAGATCGCGCGCTCGCCTTCCAGCGGACCGTCATCTTCCAGCCGCAGCAGCAGGCGTCCCGCATCCGGGCACACGCCCATCGCTTCGTCGGTACGGGTCAGCATCGCGGCAGGCGTCAGTTCGAACGTGGACGCCGGCGCCAGCGCGCGGCCGTCGGCGAACGCGGCCGCACGCACGGTGGCTGGCAGCTTCACGTCCAGCGGCGTGGCGAACGTCGGCGAGGCCTGCGTCGGTTCGCTGCCGTCGGTGGTGTAGTGCACCGGGTAGTCGAGCGGATTGGACAGCGTGACCTTGGCGGTTCCGGCCTTGCGGTCGTCCTCGGTGGCGATCAGCGGTTCGAACGGCGTCTTCGCGTAGCCCAGGCCGATGGCGTCGTAGCGCTTCAGCTGTGTGGGCAGACGGGCGGTGAAGCTGGCGAAGTCCTTCTTCGCCGCCGGCGTCCAGCCGGTTTCCGCCACCGCGGCCAGGCGTGGGAATGCGTTGTGCTGCAGGCGGGCGAACGTGCGGGTGTGCTCGGTCCACAGGTTGGCCTGGATGCCGAGGATGTGGTGGCGCTGGCTCGCTTCCAGCTCCTCCGGCACCGGTTCGAAGCCGTACACATCCTGCAGCGTGATCAGGGCCGGGCGACCAGGCGGTTCGTTTGGCGACGCGGTCTGCAGGTAGTCCAGGTAGGTCTTGTTGGAGGGCGACATCACCACGTCATGGCCCTGGCGTGCCGCTTGCAGACCACCTTCGATACCGCGCCACGACATCACGGTGGCTTCGGGCGGCAACTTCGCTTCGAGGATCTCGTCCCAGCCGATCAGGCGCTTGCCGTGGGTGGACAGGTATTTCTCCAGGCGCTCGACCAGGTACCCCTGCAGGTCCATCTCGGTCTTCGCGCCGACCTGGCGCATGCGCGCCTGTTCGCGCGCAGAGGCTTCCCACTGGTCCTTGACCGCTTCGTCGCCGCCAACGTGCACGTAGGTACCGGGGAACAACGTGACCACTTCGCCCAGCACATTCTCGAGGAAGGTGATGGTGCCTTCTTCGACATTGACCAGGTTGGGGAACACGCCCCACTCGTTGGACGGCACCAGCGGCGTATCGATGGAGCCCAGTTCCGGATACGCGGAGATCGCAGCGGTCGCATGGCCCGGCACATTGATCTCGGGCACCACGGTGATGTGGCGCTCGGCGGCGTACTTCACCACGTCGCGGATCTGGTCCTGCGTGTAGAAACCGCAGTACGGGCGCGGCTCGCCCGTCTTCGGATCCTTGCCGCCGTCGCCAGCGGGAATGCGGCAGCCGCCGATCTCGGTGAGCTTCGGATACTGCTTGATCTCGATGCGCCAGCCCTGGTCGTCGGTCAGGTGCCAGTGCAGGGTGTTGAGCTTGTGCAGCGCCATCGCGTCGATGATCTTCTTGACGTCATCGACCTGCTGGAAATGGCGCGCCGGATCCAGCATGAAGCCGCGCCAGCCGAAGCGCGGTGCGTCGTTGATGTGCAGGGCGGGCAACGTAACGCGGCCCTTGTCGCCCTGCGTGATGAGTTGCCACAGCGTCACTGCGCCATAGAACAGGCCGCGCTCGTCCTGCGCTTTCACCGTGACGCCATCGGGCGTTACGTCCAGCGTGTAGGCCTCCGGGTTCGATGGCGCGGTGTTGGCGGGTTCGAGCACGAAGCGGATCACGCCCTTGCCGTCCTCCTGCGTGGTGGCCAGCGCCGGCGCGCCCGCCGATTGCAGGTAGGCGGCGAACTGCTGCGCGACGCGCGTCGCCGCCTCGCCACTGGCGAACAGGCGGGTCTTGGCACTGATAGCGAATGATCCATCGCTCGTCTGCAGCTCAGCGGGGGCCGGGATCAGCGACGGCGTGATCGGCGTGGATGCGGCAGCATCGGCGGCCGTGTCACCGGCCGGCTTCTTGCAACCCACAAGCGCCAGCAGGGTGAAGGCCAGTCCGGCCAGGGCGCGATGGGCGAAGGATCGTTTCATCGGAGTCCTCGATAGCGAAGGGCACAGCATGCCCAAAAAAAGGCGGGCCCGGACAAGTCCAGGCCCGCAGAGGGAGAGCGTTCCCTTACATCGTAGTGCTTAGAATTTGAAGCGGAAGTTCAGGTAGTACTGGCGGCCGTTCTGATAGATCGAGCGCGGCTGGTCCCGGTTGAGCGCGTAGTACTTGAGCTTCGGCTCGTTGAGGTTCAGGCCGTCCAGGGTAATCGACAGCCAATCCGAGGCCCTGTAGCCCAGCGAGGCGGAGAGCACGTCGGTCTCGTCCTGATAGAACGCCGTGGCGCGATCCAAGCCGCTGTAGAACTCAGAGCGATAGGTGTAGTTGATGCGTGCGTTGAAGCGGTCATTCTCGAAGTATGCGCCGATGTTGTACGTGTTCTTCGAAGTACCCACCAGATCACGGCCGTCATCTTGCTCGCCGTTGGCGAACGTGTAGTTCGCGTTGATGCCGAAGTTCTCGCCGATGGGCTGTTCGTACGTCAGTTCGACGCCCTTCACCTTGCCATTTGTATTCACCGGCACCGTCAGCACGTAGTCCGCCAAGAAACCCTGCGGGTTGGTCGTGCTATAGGTCATGTACTGACGCGTTTCCTGACCGTAAGACACGTAGTCCTTCAGGTCCATGTAGAACACGCTGGCGGCCAGCAAAGCCCGGGGGGCGAAGTACCATTCCAGCGACGCATCGAAGTTGGTGGACAGGATCGGCTTAAGATCAGGGTTGCCGCCGCTGCCGGAGCCCGGCGCACCCGGGGATGCTGGCGGGCTCAGCGATACGGCACCGGCCAGCGCGGAGTAGTCCGGACGTGTCATCGTGCGCGAGGCGGCGACGCGCGCCACCAAGTCGTCGGTGAGGTTGAACTTCAGGTTGGCGCTGGGCAGCAGGTCGGTGTACGTGTTCTCGGTGACCACCGGCAGGTACGGTCCAAAGTCCGAGCCAGTGAGCGCATCCGGCGAACCGGTACCCGATACATTGTTGCGGATGCGCTGCTGCGTACGCACATAGCGCAGGCCGACATTACCGCTCCAGCGATCGCCTTCGAGGTTCAGCTGTGCATAACCGGCAGACGTCTCTTCCTGGATGCCGTACAGACCGGCCCAGTCGGTGCGCGTGCTTGGATCACGGTTGGTGAAACGGTCGTTGAACGCGGCCAGTTGCTGCGGCGAGAAGTACCAGATGTCGCGCGGGAAGCTACCGCCCAGGCCATTCGCGAAGTCACCCGGATAGTTGGTATAGCCACCAGTCGGATAGTTGGCGGGGTCGAACGGCGACTGCGTACCCACCGGACAGAAGTAGGGTTGACTCCAGTCGAAGGCCACGGTGTTGCCGCTGGAATTCTTACAGGCGGGGCCTTGACCCGTGGCACCGAGGGATTCGCGGCTGTGCTCGGCGTAGCGTACGCCGAACTGCAGCGAGGTCATGTTGCTGCGGTCGATAAAGTATTCTCCGTCCAGCTGCCCCCACTTTTCTTTGTCCTCCACCTTCACGTCCTGGTAGCCGAAGATCCAGCCCAGCGTGTCCGCAGTCGGACTGGCGGGATTGCCGCCGATGGTCCAGTTGGCCGCGCCGACGCCATTGAGGCCCCACCCGCCACCCGCGCCGATGCCGACATTCCACTCGGCCACGTCCTGAGTGGGCGTTTTGCCGGTACCTTCGGAGGTGCCCAGCTGCGCTTTGAAGACCAGACTGTCGCTCGCCTGCCATTTGGCATCGAATGCGACGAACGAAGAATCCGCACTCGCATCAGGTCGCGAGATCTGGTCGTACACGCCGTAGGTCGTCCCGGGGACGCCGGCAAAGTTGGCTTGCACCAGCGTGCCATTGCGAACCACGTAGCCCGGCAGTGGCGCCTGGCCATTGCCTTGCGCCAGGAAATGAGTCACCCACAGCAGGTAGTTGCGGTTGTAATTGCCCGCTTTCTGGTTGGATACGAAAGCGTTCACGCCGAGCGTAAGGTCATCCGACGGCTTGAACTGGACTTCCAGCAAGCCGCCCTTTCGTTCGCGCTTCTGCTCGAACAGCGCCGAACCGATCATAGTCGGATACCACACATTCGCCAGGTCAGGATTACTGGTAGCCACTGTGCTTCCCGGCAGAATGCGTTCGTACCCGAGCAGTTCCTGGCCGTCGCGCCGTAGGCTGCGCTCCTCCGAGAACACCTGTAGCAACACGCCGAAATTGTTGGCGTCGTTCTTCCAGTTCAGCAGTCCGCTGAACTGCGGTTCGGTTTTGCTGGGAAGATCGGAGTAGACCGCGCCGATCGAAGCTTCGGCGGTGAAGTTCTTGGCGAACTCCAGCGGCTTGCGCGTGATGATGTCGACAGAGCCTGCTACGCCGCCTTCGACCAGGCTGGCCTGCGAAGACTTGTGCACCACGATCTGGCTGACCAGCTCGGAGGGCAGCAGGGTGTAGCTGACGCTGCGGCCGACCGTGCCTGTCTGGTTCAAGACGAACCAATCGCCAGACGCGATGTTGTGACCGTTGAACAGCGTCTGTGTAAGGCTGGGATTGGTGCCTCGCATGGAAACGCGGTCGTTCTCGTCGAAGCCGCCCTCATTGGCGCCCGCCGAACTGACGGTTACGCCCGGAATGCGTTGAAGGGAGTCAGCGACGTTCTTGTCGGGCATCTTGCCAATATCTTCGGCGGTGATGATTTCCACATGGCTCTTGGCATCGCGCTTGACGTCCAGCGACTTTTCAACACTGCCGCGGATGCCGGTGACGATGACTGCATCCAGGTCGGTAGCCTGTTCTGCGGTGCTGGGGGTAGTGGCTTCCTGCGCGCTGACCTGCATTGAAAACGCGAGGCCTACGGCGATCGAGGCCGAAAGGATCGAGGTGCGGTACTTCATGATGTCTCTCCCATCATTGTTTTGAATTCCGGCAGCCATCGCTCGCGCTGTTCCGCCGTGCCTGGTACTTCGGTGTTGCCTGGCGTTGCACGTATCCCCTGCACCCCGCCCCTTGATGCCCGCGCCTGTCCCGGCGCTTCCCCTCAATTGCCTTCGTCGCGGTCCAGGTACCACCGGGCCGCACCGATCACACCCAACTGCCCGTGCTCCACGACTTTCACGGGAATGCGTTCCAGTGCCTCGCGCATCGATCCCTTGTTGAGGAACCTCGGCACGAAGCGGCTGCCGATCAGGAAGTCGCGGATCTTCGGCAGGATGCCGCCGGCGAGGTACACGCCGCCCTGTACGCCGTACAGCAGCGCCATGTCGCCGACCACGCTACCCAGCAGTCCGCAGAACACGTCGAGGCTTTCGCGCGCCAGCGCGTCTTCGCCCGACTGCGCGGCCGCGGTGATCTGGCCCGGGTGGGTGTAGGGCGAGGGCGGCGCGCCACGCACGGCGCGGAGCGCGGCATGGAGGTTCATCAGTCCGGGGCCCGACAGCGCCTGTTCGACCGGCACGTGCGAGCGCGTCTTCAGCATCTCGTCCAGCAGCGCCATTTCCAGCGCATTGCCGGCGGTCAGCGCGGCCTGGCCGGCTTCGGTAGCGAGCACGACGGCGCGCCTGCCGGCGGGGATCCAGACGGCGGCGCCGAGACCGGTGCCCGGGCCGAGGACCAGCGTGGGACCGTGCTTCGGCGCGATGGCCGGCCCGGTCAGCTGCAGCACCTCGCTGGCGTCCATCTGTGCGGCGGCGTGCGCCACCGCTTCGAAATCATTGACCAGGCGGACGTCGTCGAAGCCGAGTTGTGCGCGCAGCCCGGCCGGCGACAGGCGCCACGGCAGGTTGTTGGTGATGACAGTGCCGTCTTCGAGCGCGTAGCCGGCGCTGGCGATGACCGCACGCGCTACCCGCGTCGTGCCCAGGCCGGCGATGAAGTCCGCGACGATGTGGCCCAGGCCTGCGTGTTCGGCGCAGGCGTACTTGCGGTACTCCAGCACGCTGACCGGTTCGCCCGGATCGCGGCTGCCGCGGACGAGGCCGATCCGGACGTGCGTGCCACCGACATCCGCCGCGATGAAGGCGTCGTGCGCCCCGCTGATGGCATCTGTCGGCATTGGATTGGCGATGGCGACCACACGTTTCCCCACATGTTCGCGGCCGGGATTCCCGCACCCCGATATGGCCGGAGTGTGGAAAGTGTTTGACAACGTTGTCAAGGCTCTGTCATGAAATAGCCGTTCAGCAGGCGCGGAGGCATCGCAAAACGGAAACGATCTCCGTATTCAGCGAATCATTTCTCGCATTAATGGCTTTAATTGTTGAATTGGAAGGGGGAATCCGGGCAAGTCCTGCGGGACTTGATGCTGCAGTGCACGACGCCGCTGCTATCACATTGATGGTTTCAGCGTGGCGGCGCCGGCAGTATTTCCCGGTTCAACCGATTGGCTTTGACAACGTTGTTCCCGATGTCCGACGCTCTGGCGCCTGGCATCGCCAGTCCAAGGGGATTCCATGACCACCGCAGCCGGGTCCAGCCCGCTCCGCTCGCTCGCCATCGTCGGCGTGCTGTTCTTCATCATCGGCTTCTTCACCTGGATCAACGGGCCGCTGATCACGTTCGTGCAGCTCGCCTTCGACCTGGACGAGGTGAACGCCTTCCTCGTGCTGATGGTGTTCTACCTGTCGTACTTCTTCCTTGCCCTGCCCGCCGCGGCGCTGCTCAAGCGCACCGGCATGAAGAAGGGCCTGGCGGCCAGCCTGTTCGTGATGGCGGTGGGCGCCGCGATGTTCGGCGAGTTCTCCACCCAGCGCTGGTATCCCGGCGCACTGTCCGGCCTGTTCGTGATCGGCGGTGGCCTGGCGCTGCTGCAGACGGCGGTGAACCCCTACGTCAGCATCCTCGGCCCCATCGACAGCGCCGCCCAGCGCATCGCGCTGATGGGCATCTGCAACAAGGTCGCCGGCATGCTGGCACCGCTCGTGCTCGGCACGCTGGTGCTGCACGGCGTAGGCGACCTGGCCGCGCAGGTCGAAGTGGCCGATGCGGCCGGCAGGGCGGTGTTGCTCGATGCGTTCGCGGCGAAGATCCACCTGCCGTACCTGGCCATGGCGGGCATCCTGGTGGTGGTCGCCATCGGCATCCTGTTCTCGCCGCTGCCGGACGTGAAGCCGTCCGAAGCCAACGCCGCGGTCACGGCCGGTGCGCCCGACGACGGGCGCGGTCTGTCGCAGTTCCCGCACCTGTGGCTGGGCGTGCTGTGCCTGTTCCTCTACGTGGGCGTTGAGGTGCTGGCGGGCGATGCGATCGGGACGTACGGAAGGGGCTTCGGACTGCCGTTGGACCAGACCAAGCTGTTCACGACGTACACGCTGTTCGCGATGCTGGCGGGATACCTGGTCGGCTTGGCCGTGATCCCGCGTTTCATCTCGCAGGAGCGCTACCTCGCCATCTCCGCCACACTCGGCGTGCTGTTCGCACTGGGCGCATTGCTGACGCACGGCTACGTGTCGGTCGGCTTCGTCGCCGCGCTCGGCTTCGCCAACGCGATGATGTGGCCGGCGATCTTCCCGCTGGCGATCAAGGGACTGGGCCGCCACACCGAGACCGGCTCCGCGCTGCTGATCATGGGTATCGCCGGCGGCGCGATCCTGCCGCAGGCGTTCGCGGTGCTGAAGCAGCACTACGACTTCCAGCTGGTGTTCGCAGGACTGGCCATCCCGGGCTATCTCTACATCCTCTACTACGCGCTGGTCGGGCACCGGGTAGGCGCGTCGAAGCGGGCGGCGACGGCGGTGCCGGAACGCGGCATCATGGCGGACTCGCCTCCATGACGGAAACGCCCATGCGCCGACCCACCATCAAGGACGTCGCCGAACGCGCGAAGGTCTCGCTGAAGACCGTGTCCCGGGTCATCAACAACGAGCCCTCCGTGCTGCAGGGCACGCGTGCGCGGGTGCTGCATGCCATCGCCGAGCTGGACTACGAGCCGGACCAGTCCGCGCGCAACCTGCGCAGCGGCACGCCGTTCGTGATCGGGCTGGTCTACGACAACCCCAACCCGTACCACATCATCGGCGTGCAGAACGGCGTGCTGGCGGCGTGCAAGGAGACCGGCTTCGGCCTGCAGATCCATCCCGTCGATTCCACCTCGCCACTGCTGGCGGAAGAACTGGTGGAGTTCGTGCAGCGCTCGCGCCTGGCCGGGCTGGTACTGACCGCGCCTATGTCCGAACGTGCGGACCTGGTCACCGCACTCGCCGCGCGGGGAGTGAAGCTGGTGCGCATCATCGCGGCGACCGAAGATCCGGAAGACGGGCTGCCCTGCGTCTACGTCGACGACCGCGACGCCGCCTACGAGATCACCGAGCACCTGATCCAGCTCGGACACCAGCGCATCGGCTTCCTGTGGGGCGGGCTGGCACACCGGTCGAGCACCGAACGCTACGCCGGCTATGAGAAGGCATTGAAGGACTACGGCATCACGCTGGACAAGCATCTCGTGGTGCCGGGCGACTACACGTTCGATGACGGCTTCCGTGGTGCCCGCCGCCTGCTGGCGCTGCGTGAGCCACCCACCGCCATCTTCGGTTCCAACGACGAAATCGCGGCCGGCGTACTGGCCGCGGCCAAGTCGGCCGGCATGAACGTGCCCTACGACCTGTCCATCGCCGGCTTCGAAGACAGTCCGTTCTCCAAGCAGTCATGGCCGCCGCTCACCACCGCCAAGCAGGCGACGCAGGACATCGCGAAACAGGCGGCACGCCTGCTGATCGCCGGGCTGCGCACCGACGCTTACGACGACAATCCCACGCCCGTGCACAACCAGGGCTTCGTGCCGCAACTGGTCGTGCGCGGTTCCACCGCACCGGTCCGCCCACGCGCGGAACGACCTGAATCGCCTTCGACATGACGACATCGCTTCCCGCTCCCGCCGACACCCTGATGCACCAGGAGGCCGCCCAGGCCTCGGCCATCATCGCCGACCAGTACGCGCGCAACGCCGACACGGTGAAGGCGCTGGCAGCCGATCTCCGCCGCAACCCGCCGCCCTTCGTCGTCACCTGCGCGCGTGGCAGTTCGGATCACGCCGCGACGTACGCGAAGTACCTGTTCGAAACGCAGCTCGGCGTGGTCACGGCCTCCGCTTCGCCGTCGGTCGGTTCGGTCTATGAAGCCAGGCAGCGGCTGGATGGCGCGCTCTATGTGGTGATCTCGCAGTCGGGCAAGAGTCCCGACCTGCTGCGCAACGCGACCGCGGCGAAGGAGGCCGGCGCGCGCGTCGTCGCCATCGTCAACGTGGCCGATTCGCCGCTGGCCCAGCTGGCCGACACGGTGCTGCAGATGCATGCCGGGCCGGAGCGCAGCGTGGCCGCGACCAAGAGCTATCTCGGCTCGCTGGCCGCGATCCTGCAGTTGACTGCGTACTGGAAAGACGAAGCACTGCTGCATGACGCGGCGCGCGCCTTGCCCGAAGCGTTGCAACGCGCATGGCAAGCCGACTGGTCGCCGCTGACCGAGGGACTGGTCGGCGCGCACAACCTGTTCGTGCTCGGCCGTGGCCTGGGCCTGGCCGCCGCGCAGGAGGCGGCACTCAAGTTCAAGGAAACCTGCGGCCTGCATGCCGAGGCGTACAGTTCGGCTGAAGTGAAGCATGGGCCGATGGCGCTGGTCGGCCCTGGGTTCCCGGTGCTGTGCTTCGCGCAACCGGATGAAACCGAAGCGGGCACGCTGGCGCTGGCACAGGAGTTCCGCGGCCGCGGTGCGCAGGTATGGGTCGCCTCGCGCCAGGGCGACCTGCCGCTGGTCGAAGCGCCGCATCCTGCCTGCGCGCCGCTGCTGACCGTCCAGAGTTTCTACCGCGCGATCAATGCGCTGGCATTGCGCCGCGGACACAATCCCGACGTGCCGCCTCACCTCAACAAGGTCACCGAAACGGTATGAATGCGCTGCCTGCCGCCACCGCGCTCTGCAATGCCCGTGTGCTGACGCCGGACGGTTTCGTCGAGGGGCTCGCCGTGCTGATGCAGGACGGCCTCATCGTCGACCTGATCGCTGTCGAAGCGCTGCCTGCCGATGCTGTCAGGCAGGATCTGCAGGGCGCCTCGCTCGTGCCCGGCTTCATCGATGCGCAGGTCAACGGCGGTGGCGGCGCGCTGTTCAACAACGACACGAGCGTCGACGCGATCCGCACCATCGCGGAAGCGCATCGCCGGTTCGGCACTACCGGCCTGTTGCCGACGCTGATCAGCGACGATGCCGAGGTGATGGCGCGCGCGGTCGAGGCGACGCGCGCCGCCATCGAGGCAGCGGTACCGGGCGTGCTCGGCATCCACCTGGAAGGGCCGTACATCGCGCCGGCGCGCAAGGGGACGCACAACGCGGCGAAGTTCCGCGTGCCCGACGACGGCGAAGTGGCGATGGCGACGTCGCTCGACAATGGCGTGACGCTGCTGACGCTGGCGCCGGAGCAGGTGCCCGCCGATACCATCCGCGTGATGGTGGCGCGCGGCGCCATCGTCGTCGCCGGCCATACGGCGGCCACGTACGAACAGATCCGCGCCGGCATCGACGCCGGCGTGTCCGGCTTCACCCATCTGTACAACGCGATGTCGCCGCTGCAGGGGCGCGAGCCCGGCGCGGTGGGCGCGGCGCTGGAAGACGATGGCTGCTGGTGCGGCGTGATCGTCGATGGCGTGCACGTGCATCCGGCCAGCCTGCGCGTGGCACTGGCGGCCAAGCCACGCGGCAAGGTGTTCCTGGTGACGGATGCGATGCCGATGGTCGGCTCCGACGATCCGTCCTTCGATCTCTATGGCGAAACCATCACCGCCGTCGATGGCGTGGTACGCAATGCCGCCGGCTCGCTGGCCGGCTCCGCGCTGGACATGGCGACCGCCGTGCGCAACAGCGTGCACCTGGTCGGCCTGCCGCTGGAGGAAGCCGCGCGCATGGCGTCGACCTATCCGGCCGAGTTCCTCGGCCTGGGCGACACGTACGGAAGGATCGTGCCCGGCTGGCGCGCCGACCTGGTTGCCCTGGATTCGGACCTGCAGGTGGTCGGCACCTGGATAGGTGGCGAGTGACGTTCGCATGACCGCTGTGCCGGCCCGGTTCGCGTCGGTCGATGCGTTGCGTGGGCTGACGGTGGCGGCGATGCTGCTGGTCAACACGCCGGGCGACTGGTCACACGTCTACGCGCCGCTGCTGCATGCCGAGTGGCACGGCGTGACGCCGACCGACCTGGTGTTTCCGTTCTTCCTTTTCATCGTTGGTGTATCGGTCGCACTAGGCGTCGTGCCGCGCATGGAGGCCGGCGTGCCGCCTGCGGTGTTGCGGCGTGCGGTGCTGTGGCGGGCAGCGAAGATCATCGCACTCGGTCTGGCGCTGCACCTGCTCGCCTTCCTGCTGCTGGACCGGCCATCGTTCCGCCCCTGGGGCGTATTGCAGAGGATCGGACTGTGCTTCGCCATCGTCGGCGTGGTCGCACTGTACGTGACGCCACGCATGCAATGGGGTCTCATCGTGGCGCTGCTGCTCGGCTACTGGGTGCTGATGGCGCCGTGGGGCTACGCGCCGTACACCAACCTCGCCGCACGCATCGACACCGTGTTGTTCGCGCCGTGGCTCTACCAGTGGAATGCGGCGCTGGGACGCGGGCAGGATCCCGAGGGCCTGCTCAGTACGCTGCCCGCCATCGCCACCACGCTGCTCGGCGTGCGGGCGGGTGCGTGGTTGCGCGCGGGCGACCTGCGTGCGGTGCTCGGCGGCGGCGCGGCCTCGCTGCTGCTCGGGCTGCTGTGGGGGCAGGCAATGCCGCTGAACAAGGCCCTCTGGACCTCGTCCTACGCGCTGTTCACCGCCGGCTGCGCCATGCTGGCACTCGCCGCCGCGCACGTCCTCGTGGATCGCCGTGGATGGCCGGCGATCGGCCGCCGCTTCGGCATCAATGCCATCGCGGCCTACGTGGGGGCGGCGGTGATGACCTATCTGGTACTCGCCGCAGGCTGGATGGCGCCCATCTACGGGATCGGATTCGCCGGCTGGATGGCGCCACGATTCGGCCCGTACCTGCCGTCATTGGCCTTCGCGGTGGCCTTCGTTGCCCTGTGGTGGTGCGTCGTATGGGGAATGGATCGCCGCCGCTGGTACCTGAAAGTCTGATGCAGCGGTTTCGTCACGCTTTTCTTCGTCGCGTGGGGTACAACGGCAGCCAGTCACCCGCCGGATGCCGCCTGCCATGAAGATGCCGATCGTGCTCGCCTGCTGCCTGTGCCTGTCCGCCTGCCAGCGGGTGACGGTGGAAGACCAGGGGGCCACCGTCGTGATGGCACGTGGCGCCGCCACGCCAAGTGCGCCGGCCCCCGCCATCGTGCCGTCACTCGTCGTTTCACCCGATGCAACGGCACCGGGCACAGGCCGCGTCATGGCAGGCCTGTCACGCGCACGTGTCGTCCCGGACCCGCCGTTCACCAGCACGCCTATCGCCACGTTCAACGAGCCATGGGCCATGACGTTCCTGCCGGATGGTCGCCTGCTGGTGACGGAGAAGTCCGGCAAGCTGAGGCTGGCCAATGTCATCACCCGGCAGGTCGGTGAAGTGGTCGGAGTGCCGGCCGTCGCCTACGGCGGGCAGGGCGGGTTCGGCGACGTGCTGTTGCATCCGCAGTTCGCCGACAACCGCTTGGTCTACCTCAGCTATGCGGAAGCCGGCAGCGGCAGCACCCGCGGTGCGGCCGTGGCGCGCGCGACGCTGGTACTGGATGCCAGTGGCAATGGCGGCAGCCTGTCCAACCTGCAGGTGATCTGGCGTCAGTTGCCCAAGGTCAACGGGGATGCCCATTACGGGCACCGGCTGGCGTTCGGCGCGGACGGCAAGTTGTGGATCACCTCCAGCGACCGCCAGGCATCGACGCCGGCGCAGGACCTGCAGTCGGCGCTCGGCAAGCTGATCCGGCTCAATGACGACGGCAGCGTGCCGCCCGACAATCCGTTCGCGGCGCAGGGCGGCATTGCCGCGCAGGTGTGGAGCCTGGGCCACCGCAACATGCTGGGCATCGCATTCGATGGCGCGGGTCGCCTGTGGGCGCACGATATGGGGCCGAAGGGAGGCGACGAGTTGAACCTGATCGAACGTGGCAGCAACTACGGCTGGCCCGTCGTCTCGAACGGCGACAACTACGACGGCACACCGATCCCGGATCACTCCACGAGGCCAGAGTTCAATGCACCCGAAGTCTCCTGGACGCCGGTGATCGCGCCGGCAGGTTTCATCATTTACTCCGGCGACCTGTTCCCGTGGTTCCGCGGCAGGGGGTTCATCGGTGGGCTCGCATCGCAGGCGTTGGTCGAAATCGAATTTGCCGGCGAGCAGGCCCGCGAAGCGCGCCGCTATCCGATGGGCAAGCGCATCCGTGAAGTCGAACAGGGACCCGACGGTGCCCTGTGGCTGCTGGAGGATGGCAGCGGTGGGCGTTTGCTGAAGCTCACGCCGAACCCCAGCTGATCATCGCGCGGAATATCACTGCGCGTCATGCGCGCCGGCGACCTGCGCCTGCCGCCGCGTGCCGAACAGGTCGATCCGCCTCCATGACGTCTGTGCAGGCCGGTCCGCCCCGGCCAGACGAGTTTTCCGAGTTCGGTGGCGACGACGGACAGGCGCGTCATGGCGATGCCTGCAGGGGAGGCCGTGCTCATCGCCCGCCCCGGCAGGCAAGGAAAATGTCGTGGTCGGGCCGGTACAGGGACGTCTTCACGTCGGTCAGGCCCAGGACCGTATGGAACAGGTCATCGTGGCTGCGCGATCCGCCGGTCTGCCGGCGCAGGCAGGCATCGTCGAGGCCGGTGGACGCACGCCAGCCATCGGAGAACCACGCCACCATCGGCACGTCCAGTTGTTCCTTCGGCGCGATCGCGTACGGCATGCCGTGCAGGTAGAGCCCTTTCTCGCCGAGGGATTCGCCGTGATCGGAGACATACAGCATGGCGGTGTCGAGATCCTTCATGCCGGCCAGCTGGTCGACCACGTCGGCCAGCACGCGATCGGTGTAGCGCAGTGCGTTGTCGTAGGCGTTGACGATCTGCGCGCGCGAGCAGCGTCCGAGGTCGGAGGTTTGGCAGACCGGCTGGTAGACCTTGAACGCAGGCGGATAGCGTTCGAAGTAGTTCGGCCCATGGTTGCCCAGCATGTGCAGGACGATCACCTGGTCGCCGTGATGACGATGGATCGCGTCGCCCAGGCCTACCAGCAGGATACCGTCGTGGCAGCGCTTGCCGTCGCACAGGCCGGCGTCGGTGCGGGCGTGCAGGTCTTCGACCGGCAGGCCGTTGCACACGCCCTTGCAGCCGGACTGGTTGTCACGCCACAGCGTTTCCACGCCCGCGCGCTGCAGCACGTGCAGCAGCGACTGCTGGCTGCGGATCGCCTTCTCGTCGTACTGCTTGCGCCCCAGTGGCGAGAACATGCACGGCAGCGACACTTCGGTGCTGCTGCCGCAGGCGGTGACGCGCGGGAAATTGAGCACGTTGCGCTTCGCCAGTTCCGGCGTGGTCTGGCGTTCGTAGCCGTTGAGTCCCCAGTTGGCGGCCCGGGCGGTTTCGCCGACGACCAGTACCAGCACGCGCGGCCGGCGCACGGCGGCGGCGGGCGACTGCACGGCGTCCTCGCCGATCGGCAGCTGCACGCGGGTGCGCCCCGGCGGATCTTCGCTGACCACCTTCGCCAGCGAGACCAGCACGTTGGCTGGCGTGACCAGATAGCGCACTTCGCGCTGGTTGCGCAGGAAGGCGGTGAGCTGCTGCGTCGATGGCAGCACGCCGACCAGGCCCACGATGACGGTGCCGACGAGGAACGCTGCGCGCATCAGCAGGACGCGTGACCACGTGCGCGGACGCACGCGCACGCGCCACACCACCACCAGCGCAGGCAACGCGGCCAGCAGCGGCAGCAGCGCGTCGGTGCCTGCCAGGTCACTGGCTTCGCGCCAGTCGGTATGCAACACATTCCGGATCATGTCGGCGTCGATGTAGATGCCGTAACTGGCCATGTAGTGACCGGCCAGTGCTGCGAGCACCACCAGCGCCGACAACACGATGCGGGCCGTGCCGCGCCACACCAGCAGCGACAGCCACACACCATGCACCGCGGTCACCAGCAGGAACAGCGACAGCGTCCAGGCCCACTGCGACCACGGTAGCGGTGCGGCGGCCTGCCAGAACACGGCGTTGGCGAACAGGCTGAAATACAGGCTGGCGACGACGATGAGTGTCTCGCTCCCCACCTCGGGGCGGACGGCGAGCAGCGCAAGGGCGCGCCGCCAACGGGATGGCGTGGACGAACGATCGGGGGCGGACGCGTTCACGCGTGCGCCTCCACCGGGGAGCGCGCGCCGACCGCCTCCACCGCACATGCGATGGTCCAGCACACCATCAGGCTGGCGACGTCATGCGAGAGGAAGTGCGCCCCACGCAGTTGCTGCGCCAGGCCGAACAGCGCGCCGGCCAGCAGGCCGACGGCGAGGCCTGCATGGCGCCAGCGCGGTGCGGTGTGCAGGAAGAAGAAGTACAGCGCGACCCAGGCGAAACCACCCGCCGCATGTGCCGCCGGGAAGCATGCGGCCGGCCCCAGCGAAGCGGGCCGTGTTTCGAACAAGCCGATGAAGGCACGATCGCCGCCCAACCCGGCCAGATCCCACGGGCAGTCCATATGGGTAACCGCCTTGAGCGCCGCGACGCATGCGACCGACGCCAGCACCGACAGCAGCAGTCGTGCCGCGGGCCGCGTCCACGTGCGCGAGGAAGGCGATCGCCAGCGCAGCAGCGTGGCGACCAGCACGCCCGTCCAGGCGGCCTGGCCCAGCAGGCGACCCCCGCGATGCAGGCCGTTTTCCAGCAACAGGCTGCGCTTGAGCGACCAGGCATCGCCTTGCCAATGGAAAAGCCCACGGGCAAGGGCCATGTCGACGTGCTGCGCGGCAAGCCATGCGAGCAGCAGCACCGGCAGCGACCACGGAAGCCACGGCGACGATTGCCCGATGGGGCGGGAGAGAAGACGGAGAGGAGCAGGCGACATGCGGCATGCGACGACAGGGAAGTGCGCGCATGCTGGTGGCCGAGGCGTCGTAACGCGGTCGGATTTGCGTCGGAGCCGCGTTAATCCGCCAACGGAATGCACGCGATCGCGCATCGTGTTGCCGGTGATTCAGTCTTCGCTGACGTCCGCCGACCAGTCCGCCGGCACGTCGCACCCCTCGATCCATGCGCGACCGGGCGCGAGGATCCAGTCGCGCCGGTTGGATGCGCCGATGTCGATCACCTGCGCCGGATCCAGGCACGGCCCGATGGCTTCCTTGCGCAGGAACAGCCAGCGTTTGCCGGGCGCCTCCAGCAGCCATGCGTGCGCGTGCTGCCACTGGTCCACCCATGGCTGCTTGAAGCCGAAGTCGGTGACCGGCCGGTCGGCCTGCAGCAGGTGTTGTTCACGCCAACCGAGCATGGCCAGGTCGGCATCCGGTCCGATCCGTTCACCGACGCGTTGCATCAGGACCTTGGCGGAACTGTCCGGGCTGATCGCCGGCATGAAGCCCATGCCATAGGCCGTCCACAGTGCGGCCGTCACCGCGACCAGCGCCACCGCGACCTGTCGTCGCGCCGCGACCATCAGCAGCGCCGCCACGACGGCAAACCCCAGCAGCCAGCGGCTGAACCGAGCGACCGTCGTCATGTCCATGCCGCGGCCATCGACCAGGGCATGCAGCCGCTCGGGCGACGCCGTCACCAGCCACAGGCCCAGTGCTCCGGTAACGACGACCAGCACGGCCATGTACGACCACAACGTCGCGCGTACACCGCGACGTCGCAGCAGACCCACCAGCAGCGGCGACGCGGCCACGGCCAGCGCCGGCAGCATCGGAAAGATGTAAACCTCGCGCTTGCCGGGACTGGCGCTGAAGAACAGCAGTACCAGCACCGCCCAGCCCAGCAGCAGGACATGACGCGCATCCGCCCGACGCAGGCGCCGCCACCAGGCGGGCAGCAACCACGGCGTGAGCAGCGCGCCCGGCAGCCACAACGTCAGCATCGTCTGCAGGTAGTACCAGAACGGCTTCACGTGGTGCCACGCATTGGCGTAGCGGGTACCGGTCTGCTTGAACAGCATTTCGCGCGCATAGGTATGCAGCGCCGGATCGCCCGAAGCCAATGCCGTGG
This sequence comes from Pseudoxanthomonas mexicana, assembly GCF_001556105.1. Taxonomy (GTDB): domain Bacteria; phylum Pseudomonadota; class Gammaproteobacteria; order Xanthomonadales; family Xanthomonadaceae; genus Pseudoxanthomonas_A; species Pseudoxanthomonas_A mexicana_A. The sequence continues at coordinate 25,363 of NZ_LSIF01000041.1, forward strand.
CCAGCATCGGCACCAGCCAGACGCCCGTGCCCAGCAGGAAGCCCGCTACGCCTGCGAACGCATGCACGCCGCGATGCGGGGGCAGCGTCCGGCGCGATGTCCACCGCACCCACAGCCACGGCAGGAACACCAGCAGTGGCAGGAAGCCGACGCCCTTGGTCACCGTGCCCAGGCCGGCGGCGAACGTGCCCAGCAGCAGCAACCACGGGCTCGGCTTTTCCAGCAGGTAGCGCAGCAAGGCCCACAGCGACAGCGTGGTCATGCCCACCAGCACCATGTCGATCTGCGCGCGCTTGGCCTGCAGCGCGAACTGCAGGCACACGAACAGGCCGAAGACCGCATACGGCACGGCGCGTCGCCCCCAGAGCCGGCGCGCGAGATCGCCCGACAACCACAGCGTCAGCAGCGCGGCCAGCAGCGAAGGCAGCAGGAACGCCACGTGCCAGTTGCGCACCAGCAGGTAGCTGGCCGCCTGCAGCCACATGAAGGTCGGCGGCTTCTCGGCATACAGCTCGATGCCCCGGTGCGGGAACAGCCACTGGCCCGTTTCCACCATGGTCTTTGCCGCCAGCACGAAACGCGGTTCGTCCGCCGGCATGGGCTCGCGCAGGCCCAGGCCCGCCAGCAGCGCCCACACCATCAAGGTCAGCAGCAACGGTGCCTGCCAGCGGGGCGCGTGGCGAAAGCGCATCGGGGTCATCGGGGGCTCTGGGTTGCCTGCAAGGGAGCGCGCGATCGTGGATCATGCGGCACAAGAGAATCGTCGGAACTCCGACGTCGCTTCGACGCCCGGCCTGCGATGCTGCCGGTCCTCCTCCCGCACGGGGCTCATGATGCGGCTGCTGGTGATCGAAGACAACCGGAACCTGGTGGCGAACCTCTTCGACTACTTCGAGGCGCGCGGCCATACGCTGGACGCGGCGCCCGACGGCGTGACCGGCCTGCACCTGGCGACGACCCAGTCCTACGACGCGCTCGTGCTGGACTGGATGCTGCCGCGCCTGGAAGGTCCGGACGTGCTGCGCCGGCTGCGCGACGAGCACGGCTCAACCCTGCCGGTGATCATGCTGACCGCGCGCGACGAGTTGCCCGACAAGATCGCCGGCTTCCGCGCCGGCGCCGACGATTACCTGACCAAGCCGTTCGCGCTGCCGGAACTGGAAGTCCGGCTGGAAGCCCTGATGGCCCGCACGCAAGGCCGGCAGCGGCGCAAGGTGCTGGAAGTGCACGACCTGAAGCTGGACCTGGCCACCCTGGAGGTCACCCGCGCCGGTCAGCCCCTGCACCTGTATCCCGCCTGCCGCACGTTGCTGGAAACACTGATGCAGGCCAGCCCCGCCGTGGTCACCCGCCAACAGCTGGAACACGCGTTGTGGGGCGACCATCCGCCGGATGGCGACATGCTTCGTTCGCACATCTACGAACTACGCCGCAGCGTCGACGGCCCGTTCCCGGTCAAGCTGGTCCAGACGCTGCCGCGCACCGGCTACCGGCTTGCCGTGCCGCACGAAGCGACGACCGCGTGACGCCGCGTCGCAGCCTGCGTTCGCACATCCTGATGTGGCTGGCCGGCTACGCGCTGCTGCTGACCGTGGTGGTAGTGGTGCACGGCTACATCCTCAACGAGGCGGCCGAGCGGCTGGTATGGGATTCGTTGATGCGCACCGAACTGGTCCACCACGTGGAGCGGTTGAACGAAGACCCGCGTTACACGTGGCGCGACACCGACGACCTGCAGCTCTACAGCGTGCCCGGTCGTGCACCACCGGCCGCCATCGCGGACCTGCAGGACGGCATCCACGACGAACTGGTCCTCGACGATCGTGAAGTGCTGGTCCTGGTGCAGGCGCAGCAGGGCGTTCGCTACACGCTGGTGCTGGACATCACCGAACTGGAATCGCAGGAAGACTCGCTCACGCTGACCGTGCTTGGCCTGGCGGCGGCACTGGTGGTCAGCATGGGGTCGCTGGTCGCGTGGGGGCTGCGTCGTACCCTGCGGCCATTGCAGGAACTTGCGGGCGACATCGGCGCGCTCGCGCCGGATCGCATGGGCCAGCGCATCGCGGTGGGTGAGAAGGCCAGCGCGGAACTGGTCGTCATCGCCAGTGCGTTGAACGATTACCTGGGCAGGAACGAGGCCTTCGTCGAGCGCGAACGCGTCTTCATCGACACCAGCAGCCATGAACTTCGCACCCCCATCGCCGTCATCGCCGGCGCCAGCGAACTTGCGCTGGAGCAGCCCGGATTGCCGGCGCCGGCACGCCAGCAGGTGCAGCGCATCCATCGCACCGCGCGCGACGTGGAGCGGTTGATCGCCCTGCTGCTGACACTGGCCAAGGATCCCGCACGGCTGTCGCGCAGCAACGAGGTGGTGGTGCTGCATGAACTGCTGCCCGAGATCATCGACGACCACCGGCACATGATGGTGGGGAAGGACCTGTCCGTCGTCATCGATGAGCTGCAGCCCAGCAGCGTGTCCGCACCGCTGCACATCGTGCAGGCCGCGATCGGCAACCTGCTGCGCAACGCCATCGAGAACAGCGATCGTGGCGAGATCCACGTGCGCCTGAAGGCCAACGCAACGGTCACCCTTGAAGATCCCGGACATGGCATGACGCCGGAAGACATCAGTCGCATCTACGCGCAGATGGCGCGTGGCGGTAGTCGCGATGGCGGCGGCATCGGACTCGACCTGCTGGCGCGCCTGTGCGAACACTTGGGCTGGACATTGTCGATCCAGTCGGCGCCGGGACGCGGCACGATCAGCCGCCTGCGACTGTCGCGCTGAGGGTCGGCATCACCTCGATGCCGTGGCGTGGTCGATCACCCGTCGCTGTGACGGGCGCGATGCACGGCCGCGACCCGAGCGGCCTGCACCGCGGCGCCGATCTCGGGCCCTGTCATGCCGTCGCGGGCGACGTCGCGCGCGCCGACGCCGCATGCCGCCGCGTGCAGGCGGACCAGCTCCCGGCCCTGCGGGTAGTCCGTCTCTTCGTTGCCGCCGCGGCCGCGCTTGTCCGCTTCGCACACGGTGGCCAGCCACGCGATGCGCTCGGGACGCCGGAACGCGTCGCAGCGCGTGAAGAGTTCGATCACCGTGCCGTCGCGCAGTTCGGCCAGGCGATGCACGTTGAGGTGCTCGCGGCACGCCATGATCGCCAGCTCACGGTGGTCGGCGGGCACCTTCAACCGTTCGCACAGCACCTGCACCGGCTTCACACCCGCATGCTCGTGGCCGATGTGCTTGGGCAGCACGTCGGCGGGCGTCAGCGCCTTGCCAAGGTCGTGCACCAGCGCGGCGAAACCGATCAATGCGTCGCCCGGCGCCAGGCGCGCGGCCATGTCGCTGACCATCTGCTGGTGGATGCCGGTATCCACTTCCGGGTGGTACTCCGCGCGCTGCGGCACGCCGTACAGCGCGTCCACTTCCGGCAACACGACGGCAAGGGCACCGCAGGCGCGCAGCGTCGAAAGGAACGCGGACGGCGTGGCCGACGCCAGCGCGCGGCGCAGCTCCTGCCAGACGCGCTCGGGTACCAGCGCATCGAGTTCGCCGCTGGCGACCATGTCGCGCATCAGCGCCATCGTCTCGGGGGCGATCGTGAAACCCAGCGACGCAAAGCGCGCCATGAAGCGCGCCGCACGCAGCACGCGCAGGGGATCTTCGATGAAGGCCGGCCCGACATGGCGCAGGACGCGCGCCTCGATATCGCGCGCGCCGCCGCAGGGATCGACCAGCGTGCCGTCGTCGTCCTGCGCGATGGCATTGAGGGTGAAGTCGCGTCGCTGCAGGTCTTCCTGCAGCGTTACCGACGGATCGGCATCGACGACGAAGCCGCGATAGCCGCGGCCGCTTTTCCGCTCGGTGCGTGCGAGGGCGTATTCCTCGCCCGTCCGCGGGTGCAGGAACACCGGGAAGTCGCGGCCCACGGCCTTGAAGCCCTCCGCTTCCATCTGCACCTGGGTGGCGCCCACCACGACCCAGTCGCGGTCGCCGGGCGCCAGGCCCAGCAATTTGTCGCGTACCGCGCCGCCGACGAGATAGGTCTTCATGCCGCCATGATAAGCGGCGTATGCGAACCGGTGGCGCCGTCAGCTCTTCGGCATCTGCGCGGTGGGGCAGGTGAAGGCCTTGCGCCTGGCCTGCACGCGCCCCATCAGGCGGTCGCTGACCGGCAGCGCGTTACCGTTGAGGCGCCAGTCGTAGATCACGCTGAAGGCCAGCACGCGCGCCACGTACTCGCGGGTTTCCTTGTAGCTGATCGTCTCGATCCAGATATCCGGATCGAAGCCCGGACGCTGCGATTGCCAGCGCGCGGTCGGCGCCGGTCCTGCGTTGTAGGCGGCAATGGCGACGTAGGGCACCCCGTACTTGTCTTCCATCTCGCGCAGGTAGGCCGTGCCGATGGCGATGTTGGTGTCCGGGTCGTACAGGCTCGCCGCGCCGGCATACGGAATGCCCAGCCGCCTGGCGACGCCGGCGCCGGTGGTCGGCAGCACCTGCATCAGCCCCATCGCGTTCGCGCCCGAGCGCGCCTTCGGATTGAAGATGCTTTCGGCGCGGATCTCGGCGGCGACCCAGGCCGGGTCGATGCTGTGCTTCGCCGCTTCGCGCTTGATGGTGTCGCCGTGGTGCAGCGGAAAGCGCAGCTGGTACAGGCGCTGCTCGTCGGGCCGGCTCTCGCCGCGCACGCTGCCCAGCGAGAACACCGCACGGTCGAACCAGCCGTTGTCCTGCGCCACCTCCACCGCGATGCGACGCTGGGTGTCGTCGAAGCGCGACAGTGCCTCGTTCCACTCGGCCGTCGCCCAGCCCGGGCGTTCCAGCTGCCACAGCTCCATCGCACGCACGATGGCCGGGTCGCGCGCGATGGCCTGCTTCGCCGTCGCGGGATCGTTGGGAATCCAGGCGCAGAGCGCGTACGACTGCTCGAGGCGGTCGGCCGCCAGGAAGCCATGGAAGGTGGGGCTGCCTGCCGTTTCGCGAAACAGGCGCTGCGCGGCGGCGCGGTCACCGGTCTTCTCGCTCATGCGTGCTTCGAAGTAGCGCCAGCGCGAGTCATTGCGCTGCGCGGGCGGCATCTTCTTCAGTGCGGCGAGCGCCGCAGGCCAGTCGCCGCGCGACAGCGCTTCGCGGACGCGCCACTCGTGCAGGCGTTCGTCGTAGGCCGATTCCGGTACGTTGCCGAGGCGACGCGCGGAATCCGGTCCGTACGATGCGACCGTCCACAGCGCGATCTGGTACAGCACGTGCCCGCGCTCGCTTTCACCCATGCCCAGCGCGTCCGCGTACTGCGGCAGCAGGCGCTCGGCGGTATCGGGATCGTTCTGCGCCAGCTTCGCCAGGCCCTGCGCCGCCATGCGGCGGCTGCGGTCGGTCTTTGGCCAGTTCAGCGCGCGGGGATGGATGGCGTCGATGAAGGCGGCGTAGTCGTTGGCCAGCGCCAGCTCATCGCCCGGCAGCCCGCGCGCGGCGCTGCGCATGACTGCCGTCTGGCGCTCACCCGCGGCGGCGTCGATGCGCTCCCAGCGCAATGCGGAGGACAAGGTGCCTTGCGCGGTGAGCACGTTGAACACCGTGTCGCAGCCGCCGGGCAGCGACTTCGCGCCCTTGCGCCAGAGGTCCTGCGCCTGCTCGGTCCATGCCGCATCGATGCGGCCCGTGGCCTGGCGGGCCTGCAGGTGCGCGCACTGCAGGGCGATGCTGTCGGAGGGCTTCCATGCGCCGAGGAACGTCGGCCAGTCCTGCCGGCGCGCGAGGGCTGCCAGCCACAGCGGACGGAACTGGTTCGCCACCGCCTGGCCGTCGTAACGCTGCAGGAACGCGTGCGCCTGCGATGTGGACACGGCATCCGGATCACGGCGCAGGACTGCGAGTTCGACCCAGCCGTACAAGGGATGGCGGGCGAGCGATGACGCGGTGCTGGTATCAAGGCGTCCGGCTTCGGCGGCGGCGAGCGCATCGCGTATCGCTGGGCGCTGTGCATCGAGCGATTGCGCGTGCGCGACCGGTGCCGAACACAGGCTGGCGAAGGCAGCGAGTACGATGGCAGGGGGGATTCGGATCATGCCGGGACTATACCCATGCCGGCTGAACCTCCCTGTAGACAGGCCATGACAGTGAGGTGGTGCGTGGAAGGTGTGTGGATATTTCCGGTGCTCGGCGTGCTGGCCGGCATCCTTGCGGGCCTGCTCGGGATCGGTGGCGGACTGGTGCTCGTCGCGGCACTGGCGTGGATCCTGCCGATGCACGGCATTCCGAAAGAGGCCGCGATGCATGCCGCGTTGGCGAGTTCGCTGGCGAGCATCGTGCTGACGGCGACGTCGTCGGCCTACGCGCACCATCGCCGTGGCAGCGTGCTGTGGCCTACCGTGGCGTGGATGGTGCCAGGGCTGCTGATCGGTGGCTGGCTGGGCAGTGGCCTGGCGGTCTACCTCGATGACGATGTGCTGCGCTGGATCGTGGCGGGATACTGCTTCATTGCCGGCGCGCAGATGATCTTTGGCGGCAACGCGCATCCGGAAGGACGCGGTGTGCCTGCGCCGCGCGGCCCTGGCATGAGCGTGGCGGGTTCCGCGATCGGCGCGGTGTCGGCGGTGGTCGGCATCGGCGGCGGCAGCATGACCGTACCGTTGCTGGTGTGGCGCGGCGTGCAACCCGTGCGCGCGGTTGGTACGTCGAGTGCCTGTGGCGTGGCCATCGGTATCGCAAGCGCCCTGGGTTACGCATTGCATGCACCGCCCGGCGCATTGCCATCGCATGCGGTGGGCTACATATATCTGCCGGCTGCCATCGGCGTCGCGATCGCCTCCGTGCTCTCTGCGCCCTACGGCACGCGGCTGGCGCACCGGATCGGTGGAAAAGCGCTGAAGCGCGTGTTCGCCATCTTCATGGTGGTGATGGGCATCGCCATCATCGCCAGCGGCTGATGCCGGATTATCTAAACGTGTTTAGTTATTAATGCTCGTGACGACCGCGTGTAGAAACTCCGGGTAATTGCGTTTACTCCACGATAATCGTCGTTACCATCTTCAGAACGGTGACTTGTTTCCGTTGTCGGCGTTTTACAGATTCTTTACAACGAAAGGCAGGCCGCTTTAGGCATCCGCCGTGCGACCTGCCCCTTTCCGGAGAGAGAATCCATGAACTCGCGCCGCCACACCCTGGCTTCGGCCATTCGACTTGCCGTGCTCTTGACCCTGCCGGCCACCGCCGTCGCGCAGGAAGCGACCACCCTCGATACCCTCACCGTCACCGGCAGCCGCATCAAGCGCGCTGAAATGGAAGGTCGCGTCCCGGTGCAGACGCTGTCGCGCGAGCAGATCGAACGCACGGGCCTGACGTCCATCGGCGACATCCTGCAGAAGCTGACGGGGTCCGGGTCGGCACTCAACACCAAGTTCAATTCGTCAGGCAACTTCGGCTTCTCACCGAACGGCGATGGCGTCGGGGCGGGCTCCGCCCAGGTGGACCTGCGCAACCTGGGGCCGAAGCGTGTGTTGGTGCTGGTCGATGGCATGCGCTGGGTCAACGAGTCCTCCGCGTCTGGCGTCAGCGCAGCGGTCGACCTCAACACGATTCCGTTGGCCCTGGTCGAACGCATCGAGGTGCTGGAAGACGGTGCGTCCTCACTGTACGGCTCCGATGCGATCGCCGGCGTGGTCAACATCATCACCCGTCGCAACGTCGACGGCGGACAGCTCACGCTGAACTACGGCCAGTTCGACAAGGGTGACGGCGATGTCACCGGCGCGGATCTCGCCTGGGGCTTCGACAACGATCGCAGCAACCTGTTCCTCAGCCTGAGTTACACCGAACAGAAGGAGGTCAGCTCGGCCAGCCGCGCCATCTCGGCCATTCCGATCCAGGGCGGCAGCTCGCGCATCCTGGGCGGACGCTTCTCCTTTACCGATCCCAATGGCAACCCTTACGACCTGTCGGTGAAGCCTGGACAGACCAATCCGACCTATACCCCGGGTTTGCCGGGCTGCGCTTCGGGCGTGACGCGCACGGATGGCTTCCAGTGCTTCGACTTCGGCCGCGATGCGTTCAACTACGCACCCTACAACCTGCTGATGACGCCGTCCAAGCGCATGGGCGTGTTCGCGCAATACCGCTTCTCGATCACCGAACAGCTGAACTTCTACGCCAAGGCGCTGTACAACACCCGGGAATCCACCAACCAGGCCGCGCCGGAGCCCATCGATCTCGGACCTGGCGCCGGCACCAGCTACACCGCCAACCTGACGATCCCGGCCAACCATCCCTTCAATCCGTTCGGCTTCGCCCTGACCGGAGGACCCGGTGGAAACATCAGCACGATTCGTCGCCGCCCGATCGAAGGAGGGCCGCGCATCTTCGAGCAGAAAGTCGATACGCAGTACGTGGCGGCCGGCCTGGAGGGCTCGTTCGGCGGCGAACGGCAGTTCTTCTGGGACGTCAACGCGGCTTTCAGCAAGAACGAGGCCGAGCAGACCAACCACGGAAGCTACAACGCGCGCAACATCGCCATCGCGCTGGGCGATCCCGCCGTGTGCGCGGCGACGACGGGTTGCACGCCGCTCGACATCTTCGGCTTCGACACCATTTCGCCGGCGATGCTCGCCTACATCAGTCCGCTGTTCCGCGACCGCAGCGAGCAGAAGCTGACGCAGGTCACTGCCAACGTCAGCGGTGCGCTCTTCCCGGCGTGGGCGGGTGATGTCGAGTTCGCCGCCGGTTACGAGTACCGCAAGTACGAAGGTAGCTACAACCCGGATCCACAGACCGTCGCTGGCGAGTACAACGGCGTGCCGTCGTCGCCGACCTCGGGCAAGTACGACGTCAACGAGGTCTACCTGGAATTGAACGTGCCGCTGTATGCGCAGCAGGATGGCCCGGGCAAACTCGACCTGAGCCTGGCTGGTCGCTACTCCGACTACTCCACCTACGGCGGCGAGTTCACCCCGAAGTATGGCCTGCGCTGGCAGGTCGCCGAAGACCTGCTGCTGCGTGCGACGTACGCTGCAGGATTCCGCGCACCCTCAATCGGTGAGTTGTTCGGCTCGCAGAGCCGCTTCGATGCGTTGCTGGTAGATCCCTGCCTGGTACCACCGAGTGCGCCGGCCGGCTCGCTCGCACCCGTCGCATGTCCGGGCGTGCCCGCCGGCGCACGGCAGAACGACCCGCAGATCCCGGTGCTGACCGGTGGCAATCCTGCGTTGCGACCGGAGACCGCGCGCAGCTTCAGCACGGGTCTGGTGTTCAGTCCTTCGTTCGCCGAGAACGCGGCGTGGTCGGACAATCTCGACATCGAGGTCACTTACTATCGGCACAACCTCGAGGGTGCGATCCAGGCCATCAATGCGCAGGTTCAGTTGGACCTGTGCGCCACCACACAGGATCCGCAGTACTGCAGCGGCATCAATCGCTTGGCGTCGGGCGAGATCGACACCTTCGCCAACTTCCTGATCAACCTCGGCTCGATCAAGACCGATGGGTGGGATGCCGACGTGTTCTGGACATTGCCGGAAACCAATGTGGGCCGCTTCAAGCTGATCTGGCAGAACACCTTCGTCACCCGCTACGAAGCGCGCGACGCCAGTGGTCAGGTGCAGCCGCAGGGTCCCGGCATCGTGGTGAACGACAGCGCGATCCCCGAATGGACGTCGACCGCCACGCTTGACTGGAGGCTCGGTAACTGGAATGCCGCCTGGAGCATCCGTCATCTGTCAGCGATGGAGGAAGCCTGCCTGGCCGCCGATCCGGCAGAATTCTGCAGCACGGCCACCACCAACACGCTGGCGGCCACGACGTACCACGACCTGCAGGTGGGTTACGAGTTGGCATGGTTCAAGGGCCTGAAGCTGATCGGTGGCGTCAACAACCTGTTCAATGAGGATCCGCCGGTCTGTACCTCGTGCTCGCTCAACGGGTACGAAGCCTCGACCTACGACATCCCGGGCGGGCGCTTCTTCTACGTGCGGGCGAATCTGAGGTTCTGACCGCGTAGAGAAGGTGGAGCAGGAAGCCGGCGAAAGCCGGCTTCTTTGTTTCCATCCGATGGCGGCGGCGAGGCGGATGCCCGGCAGAAAATGCCTTTGAGGCAGCGGCCGCGACGATCGGTCGCAGGTCGGATGGCATGCCTGAGCTTGAAAAATAAGACTCATTCGCATTTAATTCGGGGCTGCGCGCCGGGCCTGACAAGCCTGGCGTCGCCGCGCGACGTCATCTCCAGGCGCCCATTGGCGTGCAATCGACGTGCGGGCGATGGATCGCACCCCCCTCCTTCCTGCCTCAGGCTTTCTCCCATGCGTCGTTTGTCCTCGTCCCCCCGGCCGTTCGTCCAGGCTGGTCCATTCCCTCCCTTGAAGAGCCGGCTGCAGGCGGCCATCGGGCTGTCGTTGCTGTGCGTGTCCGGTGCCGTGCTGGCCGCTCCCCAGGAGACGGCGACCGCCGTGCCGGTGGCCAGCGATGCCAGCGCCACGGATCTGGACACGGTCATGGTGGTCGGCCAGCGTGCCAACCGCGTGAGTAATGGTGCGACCAACCTGGACTTGGCCATCAAGGAAACACCGCAGTCCATCAGCGTGGTCAGCAGCGAACAGATGACGCAGTTCGGCGCCGACAGCCTCAATGAAGCGCTGCGCATGGCGACCGGTATCCAGGTGGAGGAGTGGGAAACCAACCGTACCAACTTCACCGCGCGCGGCTTCGACATCGCCAACACGCAGATCGACGGCGTGGGCCTGCCCAATAGTTGGGGCATCGTCACGGGTACGCAGGACACGTTCGGCTATGAGAAGCTGGAAGTCATCCGCGGCGCCAATGGCCTGCTGACGGGCGTAGGCAATGCCGCGGGCACGATCAATTACGTACGCAAGCGTCCGACCAACGACACGAAAGGCTCGGCAGGCATCAGCTACGGCACGTGGGGCACGAGCCGTGCCGAAGTGGACTACTCCACGCCGTTCACCGAGGGCGGCACGTGGGCGGGTCGTGTGGTCGCTGCGCACGAAGAAGGCGATTCCTATCTGCGCGGCAAGGACGACAAGCGCGATTTCCTCTACGGCGTCGTCGACGGCCAGATCGGCGATAACGGCACGCTGACGCTGGGATACTCCTGGCAGAAAGGCAAGACCAACGGCAACATGTGGGGCGCGTTGGGCTTCACGTACAGCGACGGCACGCAGGCCGAATGGGATCGCGGCGCGTCGACCACGCAGGACTGGACCTACTGGGACACGACCACCAAAACCGGCTTCATCGAATACGCCCACCAGTTGGGTGAGGACTGGCAGCTGAAGCTGTCCTACAACCGTCGCGATATCCGCAATGACGACAAGCTGTTCTATGCCACCGACCTCGTGGGTGCCGGCATGGATCCGGTGACGGGCCTGGGTCTGTATGGCTATCCGTGGGGCGGTGCGGACACGTTTATCGCCGATCTCGGTGCGGCCACGGTCAACGGCCGCTTCCAGATGCTCGGTCGCGAGCAGGAAGTGATGCTGGGCGTGAGCTGGTCCAAGAGCGAAAGCGTCAGCAGCCAGTATGCCGGCGCGATGTGCGACGGCGTGGCGTGCGGCTACGTTCCCATGCCCGCGTTCCCTTGGCCGGGCGACTACATCTCGGAGCCCGTGTGGGGCGACTTGTCGGTCTACAGCACGTTGAACGAGCGCCTGAAGCGCGCCTACGGCGCCACTCGACTGGCGCTGACCGATCGCTTGAAGGCGGTGGTCGGCTTCAACTGGGTTGAATACCAGCGTGACGGCGTCAACTACACGCAGCCGTTCAACCAGACCGAGAAGGAGACCAGTCCGTACGCTGGCCTGACATTCGATTTCACGCCGAACATACTCGGCTACATCAGCTACTCGGACATCTACCAGCCGCAGAGCCAGTCGGATGCGGATGGGGTCTACCTGGATCCGACCAAGGGCTCGAACTACGAACTTGGCGTGAAAGCGGATTGGTGGGACAAGCGTCTGCTGACCACAGTGGCGGTGTTCCGCGCGGAGCAGGACAACTTCGCGACCGGTATCGGCTACAACGATCTGGGGCAGTTCTATTACGAAGGCCGGTATGTCGAATCCAGGGGGGTTGAGTTCGAAGCCACGGGCAAGGTCAGTGACCACCTGGATGTCGTATTCGGTTACACCACGCTGAAGCTGGATGGCGTGGACGGCAGCGATACCTTTTCCTGGGTGCCGCGACGTACCGCCAACATTGTGGTGAGCGGTCGCCTGCCCAGCTACGCCGCGCTTTCATACGGCATCGGCGGTCGTTGGCAGAGCGACATCTCCAACACGGAAACCAGCGGCTTCACTGTGCGTCAGGGCAGCTATGCCGTGGTCAATGGCTTCGTGGCGTGGGACTTCCAGCCCAATGCGACGCTGCGCTTGAACGTGAACAACGTGGGTGACGAGAAGTACATCAACACGCTCCGTTACAGCGGTTACTACGGTGCGCCGCGCAACTACACGTTGAGCCTGAACTGGCGGTTTTGAGGCATCGGCCCATTTCCTTCGAGACACGAGCCATCGCCATGTCCCGCACGACTGCGATCCCCCGTTCACCGCGCTTGCGCCTGACGGCACGCGTCGCGGCCGCCGTGTTCGGCGGCTATGCCTTCGCGTGGGGCGTGGTGGCCGCTGGCGCGAGCTTGATGTTCGCCGCCGGCATGGGTTTCCACGACGCTGAATTCCTCGCCAGCCTGTTCGGCGTGCTCGCGTTCCTGACGACCTTCCTGTGGGCGTTCGCGGCACGCCGCCTGTGGGTGGTGTGGACAGCGCTGGCAGGAGGGGGGGCGCTGCTGGCCGCCACCGGCTCGCTCGTGCAATCGCTGCTGGTCTGAGGCGGAGGACGCCATCGTGATGCAGAGTTTCCGACAGGCGATGGCCTGGCTACACACCTGGTTCGGCCTGGTCCTCGGTTTCGTGCTGATGGCGGCGTTCTTCTTCGGTGCGCTGTCGGTGTTCGACCGCGAAATCGATCGTTGGGCGATTCCGTCCACGCGCTTCGAGCCGCAGCCGATGCCGTCGTACGAACGGGTCCTTCGCCCCGCGTTCGAGCGCATGCAGCCGTTGCCAGCCGCGGTCGACGCGATGCGTCCGCGCGTGAACGGGCCGATGCCGGAGCGCTTCGATACCGTGGTCAGCTGGAGTGCGTACACCACGCACCGAGATCCGGTATTGCAGGTATTCGCCGGCTACGAGGTGCCCAACGCGAAAGATCCCGAGGAGGCGATCTGGGCCGACAGCACCATCGACCCGCGTGACGGTACGCCGCTGCCCAACGACCGCCTGAAAGTCGGCAGTGGATTCTTCTATCCGATGCACTACGGACTGACGCTGGACTGGAAGAATCTTGGCATCTGGATCGTCGGCTTTTCCGCGCTGATGATGCTCGTCGCGCTGGTCACCGGCGTGGTGATGCATCGCAAGATCTTCCGCGAGTTCTTCACCTTCCGGCCCGCGAAGGGAGGGCTGCGAAGCGTACTGGATCTGCACAACCTGACCGGCGTGGTGGCATTGCCGTTCCACTTCTTCTTCGCTTTCACCGGCCTGCTGATCTTCGCGGCGGCGTACTACTTCCCGCTTGGCCATACCCAGTTGAATGAACTGCACGACCTGAATGCGGAAGTGGAGGCGCGTGAAACCGGCCTTCCCCACGAGCGCGCCGGCGTGCCCGCAGGCCTGGCCAATGTCGACGCGATGGTGGCCGAGGCGCAGCGCCGTTGGGAGGCGAACGACAAGGCGGGCGAGGTCGGCTTCCTGGTGCTGCAGCACGTAGGCGACGCCAATGGCTACGTGAGCGTGTACCGCGCCGGCACCGATCGCATCGCACTGGTCGGCGACGGCATCCACTTCAAGGCCTCGACGGGCGAACTGATCCACGAAGACCCCGCGCCCACGACGGCAGGCCGGGTCGCCGAATTCCTCACCGGCCTGCACCTGCAGCACTTCCGCCACTGGCTGCTGCGCTGGATGTACGTGTTGGGGGGATTGCTGGGTGCGGTGTGCATCGCCACCGGCTTCCTGTTCTTCGTGGAAAAGCGCAAGCGCCAGCATGCGCGACAGGGACAGCAGGGCGCACGCGTGGTCGACGCATTGGCGGTGACCACGGTGACCGGCATGGTGCTTGCGGCGTTGGGCATCCTCGTCGCCAACCGGCTGTTGCCCGAAGACCTGCCTGCCCGCGGCGACTGGGAGCGCTCTGCGTTCTGGGGCACCTGGTTGTTGGCGCTGTTGCATGCCGCATGGCGCAGCGCACCGGTCGCTCGCGGCCTTGCCAATCCAGCGTGGCGCGAACAGTGCGGCATGATCGCGGTGCTGGCCCTGGCGGCGGTGCTGCTGAACTGGATCACCACCGGCGACCATCTGCTGCGCACGATCGGCGTGGGCTACTGGCCGGTGGCGGGCGTGGATCTGACGCTCCTGGTCGGCGGTGTACTGGCCGCGTTGACCGCACGCACCCTGGCGCGTCGTGCCGCCACGCTGCCAGTCTCGCACCCCGCCAACGCGGAGACGACCCATGCATGAGTCCATCCCCGCGGCCGTCATGTCGCTGGCGGCGTTGCTGGCCAGCGTGGCCGGCATGGGGTGGTTGGCGTTGTCGATGCCCGTTCATGCCCAGCAGGTGTGGGGCGCGGCACTTTCTGCAGGAATGGGGCGCGCATTGCGTGTCGCGGGCATTCTGGCACTGGTCGCTGCCCTGGCGCTTTGCCTGGCGGTCGACCACGCCACCATGGCCTGCCTGGTCTGGATGATGGGGATGACGGCCGGCGCCGTCAGCGTGGCGATGACGCTTGCCTGGCAGCCGCGCTGGCTGCGCTGGCTGGCGCCGTGGGTGCGCGTTCGTACGACAGGGCGCTGACGCTGGATCAACGCCGTCGCGGCGGCATCCGGCATCGCTTGATCGATGGCGTGTGCAGGCGGCCGTGCCCGCCGTGACTTCGGTCATGGCAGGAGTACGATGCGGGCTGGCGGGAGGACGCTCATCGTATGGACGCGCCGATCGACAACGCACAAGCCGTGGGCTGGCCGGGGATGATGGACCGCCGGCGTCGTCGCCGTGCCTTCTATCTGCTGCTGGCGACCGGCCTGATCATGCTGCTGCTGGGGCTGGGCTGGGCCACGTTCTTTGCCTGGCGGGGCGCATGGCCGATCGTGGCCGTCGAGTTGGCGATCGCGCTGCTGGGGCTGGTGGTGATCGTGATGGCGCGCCTTCATCGTCCACGCGCCGCCTCATGGGTGGCATTCGCCGGCCTGTCGATGCTGCTGTGCTTTTTCTCGACGTTTCTCGATGTGTCGACCGACGCCGTTCCGCGGACGAGCCATGTCTTCCTGCTGGTGCTCGCGCTCTGCGCACACCACGTATTCCGTGACGAGCGGCCATGGCTGCGCTACGGCATGGTCGTCGTGCTGCTGGTGTTGTTCGCGGTATTCGCAGGGGCTCCGATACGCCTGCCGTACTCGTTCGCCATCGCCGAAGACGTACGGCGCGTCGGCATCTGGGTCAACCTGGCCACGGCGATGGCGAGTTTCCTGGTCGTGCTGCGTCTGGCGGAAACCGACGTTGCCGAGCATCGCGCACTGCACCGGGCTCTGCGAGACGCGTTGTCGCAACGTCGCTTCATGCTGCTCTACCAACCACAAGTCGACGCACGCGGTCGCATCATCGGCGCGGAGGCGCTGCTGCGTTGGCACGATGCGCGTCGCGGCCTGATCCGCCCGGCCGATTTCATGCAGGCGGCAGAGGACACGGGCTTCATCCTGCCGCTGGGCCAGTGGGTGCTGAACGAAGCCTGCCGGCAGCTCGCGGCCTGGCAGTCGCAACCCGCGCTGCGCAGGTTGCGTCTGTCGGTGAACGTCAGCGCGCTGCAGTTGCGGCAACCCGACTTCGTGCAGCAGGTGGACGATGCTGTGACGCGCAGCGGCATCGACGCCGGCTTGCTGACGCTCGAACTGACCGAAAGCGTGCTGGTGCACGACATGGACGACGCCGTGGCCAAGATGCGGGCCTTGCACGCGATGGGCGTGCGGTTGTCGCTCGACGATTTCGGCGCGGGTTATTCCTCGCTGTCCTACCTGCGCGAGCTGCCCTTCGCCGAGATGAAGATCGATCGTGCGTTCACCCGCGGGATCGTCCGCGATGCGCAGGCCGCCACGATCACCCGCAACCTGTTGCAGCTGGGGCGCGACCTCGGCATCGACGTGATCGCCGAAGGCATCGAGCACGAGGACCAGTTCGCATTGCTGGGCGAACAGGGATGCCGGTTGTTCCAGGGTTACCTGTTCGGGCGTCCGATGGACGTGGATGCGTTCAAGCAGCGCATCGCATCGACGCCTTGAAGCGCCCGCGACTGTGCACTCAGCGCAGTGCGCTGTCCGGCACGTCGATATCCATCGCCAGCGCCAGGTGGTCGGAGTTGGCGGCGGGCATCGCGCGCGCATTGTCGCCACGCAGCCCTTCGCTCAGCAGGATATGGTCGATTGCGCGCTGCGGCCGCCAGCTGGGAAACGTGGGTACGCGGAAGGCCGGCGGGCGCAGGCGCGTACGCTTGTAGAGCAGTTCCATTTCCGGCGTATCGGGCGCGCAGTTGAAGTCGCCCATCAGCACCGCGTGCGGGTGGTCCGACAGCAGTTCGCCGATGAAGGCGAGCTGCGAGCGGCGGGAGGTGGCGCCCAGCGAGAGGTGCGCCACCGCGACGGTCAGGCCTTCGTCGCCTTCGCCGAAGCGCGCCATCAGCACGCCGCGGCCGCTGATGCGGCCGGGCAGGCTGTGGTCGGTCACTTCCACGGGTTCCAGCTTGCTCAGCAAACCGTTCGCGCTGCCGGCCACGCGCGCGACGTTGCGGTTGGGCTGGTGGGTCCAGTAATCGAACCCGGCGCGCTCGGCCAGATAGTGCGTCTGGTTGGTGAAGCCCGAGCGCAGGCTGCCCGGGTCGGCTTCCTGCAGGCCGACGATGTCGTGCTCGCCGGCCAGCTGCGCGATCGCATCCAGGCTGCCGCGCTTGTTGCCCGCCGGCAGCGCGTGCGACCAGCTGCGTGTCACGTAGTCGCTGTAGCGGCGGGTGCTGGAGCCGGCCTGGATGTTGGCGCTGAGCAGTCGCAGCCGCCGCGTGGCGGGGGAGTCGGTCATGGAAGTGGGGGCTTCCGCTTCGCTCAGGGCTGCGCGCGTTCCATCGCGATCAGGTGATCGGCGATGCGCAGCACGTCGGCGTAGGTCTGTCCGCCGGTGACGCGGTACTTGCCGTTGACGATGATCGTCGGGGTGCCTTCCACGCCGCTGTTCTTGGCGAACTGCATGCCGCGGGCGATCTGAGCGTTGGTGCTGAAACCGTTCATCAGCGAGACGAATTCCTTCGCATCGACGCCGTACTTGGCATACCACTGCGCGATCTGTGCGGGATCCGCCGGCGGCTGACCTTCGCCCGGCAGCGCGCGCTGCAGATGGATGGCGATGAACACCGCATCGTGGGTCTGGTCGACCAGGCCCTTGGCCTGCGCTGCGTAGAACGCCTTGCCATAGGGCGCCCAGACATTACCGAACACGACCGGCACGTAGGACACGCGCACGTCGGCAGGCTGCTTCTTCTTCCAGGAGGCGATCTCGGGGGCGAAGCGCGCACACGCCGGGCAGACGTAGCCGAACACCTCGACGACTTCGACCTGGCCGTTGAGCGGCGCATACGGCTGGCCATTGGGGATCTCGACGTAGTCCTTGCCTGCGACCGGTGCCGGACCCTGCGGCGGCACGATCGGGTTGGTGTTGGTGGCGGGCGTCTCGGCGCCTGCGGTGGGCGGGGTGGGCGCGGCGGCCGTGGCATCGGCGGGGGTTGCCGGGGCGTCCGCAGCGGGCGCGGTCGTGCCGCTCGCCGCGGCGGCGGGCGCATCGGCGG
>NZ_LSIF01000042.1 GCF_001556105.1 Pseudoxanthomonas mexicana
AAAGGCGCTACGCGCAGAGCGGCGACTGAGTGTCTACAGAACTCTGGCCGGTCCAGACATCAGACGCGTGCGCTGAGCAATCCGATCCGGCGGAACCACATCTCCAGCGGCACGGTCACCAGCGGCGGCACGGCGGCGATCACGGCCAGCAGCGTGGCCCACCACGGCCAGCGCAGGCGCAGCGCGGCCAGCACGGTGACGACGACGTAGAACAGGAACGCGCCACCATGCAGCGGCCCGAAGATCTTGACGCCCAGTTCGTTGGCCACCGGCCCGTACTTGAGGAACATGCCGATCAACAGACCGGCCCAGGTGAAGCCTTCCAGGAAGGCCGCGACAGCGAACAGACGCCCGGCGGGCGCGAGGGGACGGGACATGCAGGAACTCCAGTGAGGGATGCCGGATGCGATGGCGGCTGCGGCGCTCGCTGGCGGCTGGATTCTAACGTCTGTTGTATGGGATACGAGCGTTACCAGAAAGAAGACACGCCTTCGTGGAGCCTCCAAGGAGTGTTGTGATAACGCCAGGAGAAGTCCTTCACTTGGATCGGAATTCCGGGCATGTTGGCAGGGCTAAACAGTCCTTATCACGGGTGCACAAAGTCGCTAGAATCCGATGCAACCGCGTAAGTGCGCACCAGTGCGCCTCCACGCTCCATAGACCATAGACGCCTCCTCAATCAATGAAACAGATCCTGCCAGTCGCGTGTGTCGATTTGTTCTGTGGAGCTGGCGGCCTCACCCATGGGCTGCTCAGGAAGGGGATTGAGGTCAAGGCCGGCGTAGACGTAGATCCTGCTTGCCGTTTTGCCTACGAGGCAAACAATAAAGGTGCGAAGTTCCTGGAGCGAGATGTCGAATCTCTGACGATTGAGGAGATTTCTCGCCTCTTCCCGAAGAACAAGTACAGCCTGCTGGCTGGGTGCGCGCCATGTCAGCCGTTCTCGACTTATGCGAAGGGCAAAGATACGAGCGGCGACGCAAAA
Source organism: Pseudoxanthomonas mexicana (assembly GCF_001556105.1). Lineage (GTDB taxonomy): Bacteria > Pseudomonadota > Gammaproteobacteria > Xanthomonadales > Xanthomonadaceae > Pseudoxanthomonas_A > Pseudoxanthomonas_A mexicana_A. The sequence continues at coordinate 986 of NZ_LSIF01000042.1, forward strand.
TGGAGCCTGTTGCGCTCGTTCGCCAAGATGGTTCGGAAGGTTCAACCGGACCTAGTGACTATGGAGAACGTACCTCAACTACCCAAGCACGCGATATTTAACGAGTTCCTTAAGGCGTTCGACGGATATGACACCTGGCAAGGGATCGTAGAGTGCGAAGCTTACGGAATTCCGCAGAAACGGCGCCGGCTAGTGTTCTTGGCTTCACGCTTAGGACCCATCTCGCTGATTCCACCAACGCACAAGAATCGGCACCCCACCGTGGCAGATACGATCCGCTACCTGCCCGACATCAACGCTGGGACTGCTCACTGGAACGATCCTCTCCACGTAGCTGCGGGAATGAGCGACCTAAACCTTGAGCGAATTCGCCAGTCGCAGCCGGGTGGGTCTTGGGAGGATTGGGACGAAGAACTAGTGGCGGATTGCCACCGTCGTGATTCCGGCAAGAGCTTCAGTTCGGTTTACGGGCGGATGCGCTGGGATGAGCCAGCCCCGACCATGACCACGCTCTGCTATGGATTCGGCAACGGACGCTTTGGGCACCCGGAGCAGGATCGCGCTATCAGCCTACGTGAAGCCGCGTTGTTTCAGACCTTTCCGAGAAGCTATCGGTTTGTTCCGAAGGGTGAGACCGTGAAATTCAAGACAGTAGGGCGCCTCATCGGAAACGCCGTTCCTGTCAGGCTTGGCGAGGTGATCGCCATGAGCATCAAGAAGCATCTTGAACAAACTGAAACACAAGGCAGAGTCAACTAGGCGGAATCAGTAACCTTCGCAGACGATCAGCCAGCCTCTCCGGCTCACGCGTCTCGCACTCCCAAACCGTCTCGACACTCCAACCAGCCGCACGAAGCTCAGCTTCCTTTCGTGCATCGCGCTCCACATCGCGGGCGAACTTCTCCAACCAGAATTCGACATTGGAGCCTGGCGTACTTGCCAAGCGGCAGCCGTGATGCCTGTGCCAGAAGCAACCGTGCACAAAAAGGCAGAGATGTCGGCTGGGAAACACTAGATCTGGACGGCCAGGCAAATCTCGACGATGAAGCCGATATCGCGCACCAATTGCATGCGCGATACGACGTACAACCATCTCTGCCCCCGTGTCCTTCTGCTTTACGGAGCGCATGATGGAGCTTCTTTTTTCTCTGGCGTCGTCCTCAATCATGTCGGATCAAGTGATGTGCCGAATGATGTCCTCAATGCTAGACACATTCGGGGACTTGTCCAGATACTCCTGATAAGCACGCCTTGCGTTAGTGATCATTCCCTTGTAAGTGAATGCCTGCATATCCTGCTTACGTAGGTCATCCAACGCATCGCCGAAGGAAGTCCTCGGCAACTCCTCGGTCACAAAATAGACATCAATGGGTGGAGTTCTCCCTTGATAGTTTGCGATATCAGGATGATTCCTTAGATACTGAGTGACCGCGGCCTTGTACTTCTTACCTTGCTTGATCAAGTCCTCAACCTCGACAGACTTCAAGCCCGGCCTCTTCAACTCAACTATGACGTGCCGCCCGGTTGAAGTGCGATAAGCAATATCAAGTCGAGCACCAGTTTCACTATCCGGCGCAACTTGCTTCAACTCCTTGGTCAAGGTTTGCTCCATCACCTTACTCTCACCAACGGGCCCCCACGTCGGATCAAGCAACCAAAGATGTTCGAACAAATAGTTCTGAGCCACCTTCTCCAAGGCGCCAGGATCAACGATCTCCTTCTCAAACTTCTCTATAACCTGGAGTCGTGAGCGAGTTATCTGATGATAGTGGCTAGCTTCAATGTCATCCAGATTGTGGAATATTTTCTGGAACTCAACCGACATTACATCCTGGATCTGCTCAAGCCGATCAAGTTGCTTCCTTATCCGAAGCTTCTCAAATCCCACTATCGCACTACGAACCAAATCTCGCTTTATCTCATTGCTTTTCGCTTCATCGTTTGAGTGTTCCGTGGACAGAATTGGAGTGATCAACTTCTTGGCGAGCTTAATGTCCCGGGGATCTTCTAGTGACTTGTACCAAGTCTCCAGAGCAATCTTCGTTTGCTCGTCGTCGCTTTCTACATTCTGTTGCCGCCGCCAGTCGTCCCACTGATCCGATATCTCCCCAAGCGCACTCTTTAGCCATTCCCTGACTGCGGAAACCAGAGGATCTCCGGTCTTCACGGCCTCGCGATTGGCGGTCGCCCTGTCCACACCATCAAGATCAAGAAAATCTGCATGAATCTCCCCAACCAAGTAGCTGTTGAAAATCTTCGCATTGCCTATGTCTTTAAGCATGTCTTCCTGAAAAACGCGACCATTTGCAAACAGCGATATTTGATTGATGTTGTCGTCAGTCTTTTTCAGTTGTTTTGGTTTCGCGACAGTGGCTATGAACCCCCGCAAGTCGTACCCGGAGTTCCCATGTGTAACGAGGCTACTTAGCCTAGCAACGCATGGCTTGCCGACATCATCCTTAGCCAAGGACGTCGCAAGTGGAAGCTGATCTTTCCGAGTCTCATCATCAAGATCCCACCAAAACTGCAAATCACCGTGATAGCCACGGTCCCTGGTGGTCACCTCAGCGCCATTGATAAATACTTTGAAGTTATGTGTATCGCCAACCACACTGAAACGACGGGCAATTCTCGGCCTAAGAAAGGCTTCAGTCTTATCTGTTCCCGAATTCAACTGAGAAAGAAGAATCTTCGTCCCTGTGATTGATTTCCAGTCGTGGCTTTCACTTACAGGCTCAAGTGTGTAGGTGATGTTCTTCCTTATCTGTTCTCGCAACTTGTCCACCAACACCGCGCCAGCGACGTCCTTGTCGCCTTCCTTCTTTGACCAAATGTCAATTCGGTTGGCGAGCGAAAACATAGCGAGCTTGCCGATTCCCTTTCGCCCCATAACCGGACGATCAAACTTAGGGCTCCTACTTCCACCTAGCTGTTCACGCCGAGCGTAGCCGACCTTCAAAAATCTTCCTTGAAGCTCACTACCCCCCATACCATGTCCATCATCCTGCACGACGATCGTTCCATCTTTGATGTTGATGTCCACGCGCGTGGCATCCGCATCCCATGCATTTGCAACGATTTCTGTAACGACAGCAGGAGTGCTGCTGTAAAGCCCGATTCCTAGATGGTTAAGGACATTCAAGTCCACTTCGAGTTTGAATTCAGCATTGCCAGACTCTTCGACCACTGCATTCACTGCGCACCTCCCTTTTGTGCGTTCCTTCCATCGTTAAGGGCCATCTGAGATCGCCCTCTCTAATAGGAAACTAATTCTCGATATCTGACCCTAGCCAGGCCCGCCTTATCACCGTCAATCTTGCGCTGATTGGTCGCACGAACCGAATTTTCCAACAGTCTTAGCCAAGCCTGCGATGGAAGCAACGACATCACCTCTCCAGCCCGAGGAAGACAAGGACACGGCCCAGTTCTTCCTGAAGCGCCACACGAAACGCAGCATCCTTCGGCCCACGCCCACCCACATACCCAAACGTAGACCGCAGCTCCCCCTCAACCACACTCAGATTCGCCCATCCGATCACCCGGTCGCCCCACAGCACCGGTAGCGCGTAATACCCCAGCTTCCGCTTCGGTGCCGGCGTGTACGCCTCGAAGCGGTATGTCCAGCCCCAGAACAACTCGAACCGCCGCCGGTCCCACACCACCGGATCGAACGGCGTCAGCAGGCGCACCTGGTCATCCGGCTTCCAGCGCCGCGAGCGCGGATCCTCGTCCGTCGGCCAGTACCAGTCCACCCCGTCGACCCGCGCCGTGCCCAAGCGCTGGCGCGCACGCTTCAATGCCGCTGCACGCAAGCCGGCCCACTGCGGCACACCGCTACGCAGATACCCGAGCAACTGGCACAGGCTGGCCGCCGGCAACGGAGCGTATTTGTTGACGATGATGTCGAGCAGCGCATCCAGCCGCGCCTCCGCATCGGACGCCGCGACCGGTGTCGCGTCGCCGATGCGCGGCGCATAGACCCGCGTGCCGCCCTCGCGACGCGCGACCCGCAGCAGGCCGCGGTAGTGCATGCCGTCCAGCAACTGCGTGCTCGCGTTCGACGAACCGCCGAACCAGTTGGTCGTCTTGCCATGGCCGAAATGCGCATCCACCTCGCGCGGATGCGCGGTGCCACGCTCAGTGACGAACTCCAGCACCGCACGCGCCTGCTTCCAGCGCGCGGGCGTCCACGCCTCGCGGGCCGTGCGCGGATGCATCAGCTGGTGATGCGCGCGTGGCAGGAAGCCGTAGTTGACGAAGAAGTCTTCTTCCAGCGGCAGGCGTGGATACCGCCGCTCCAGGTCGCCGGCGCGATAGCCGGCGACGCGGTGGCGCAGGGTCAGATCCTGCGCGCGTGCCGGCGCCCGGATCGGGTCCGCCTGCACGAAGCCCAGCCGCTGGATCGCCCGCGGCAGGGTCGTTGGTTTGAACAGGCTGCGGGCGACGGCATAGCGGCGCAGGTGATCCCCCGTCAGCGCCATGCTGTGCGGCCCATGGCCAGTGCGTCCTTCATCGACGCGGCAAGATCATGCCGCTACGTCGATGTATTCCACTTGGCTCGAAGGCGGCGGAATCGCCGCACCATCCTCGCGCAACCCGGCGAGATGAAGGGCGATGGCATCGTGGATCAGGGCTTCCACGTCAGCCTTCGAGGCACCGGTGGCGACACAACCGGGCAGGTCCGGCACATAAGCGGAATAGTTGTTGCCCGCTTGTTCGATGACGATGGCGTAGCGCATGGAAGTCACCTCTTGATCCCGGCCTGTTTCAGAATGCTGCCCAGCGTGCCCGGGGCCACATCATCGCCCGGCTTGCCGGCGACTGTCACCCGGCCCGGAAGCGTCGGGTGTTTGAACTGACGGTGGCTGCCGGTCTGGCCCACTTGCTGCCATCCCGCATCCCTGAGCTGCTGCAACACATCGCGGATCTTCGGCGGCATGTTCGCATTCCTTGCGAAGTGAGCGGATCGTCCTGCTCCGCACGCATCCACTGCGCCCTCTCCCGACTGCGGGAGAGGGCGTATCAACGGTCAGACGGTGACCGGGTTCGCCTTGTCCACGTCGATCTTGTACTGCTTGATCGCGCGGGCGACGTCCTTGCCGGTCATCTTGCCTTCCTTCGCCAGCGCGGCGATGGCCGCGTGGGCGATGTAGTAACGGTCTACCTCGAAGAAGCGACGCAGGTTGATACGCGTGTCGCTGCGACCGAAGCCGTCCGTGCCCAGCACCGTGTACGCCGCCGGCACGAACGCGCGGATCTGGTCCGTGTAGGCGCGCACGTAGTCGGTCGCGGCGATCACCGGACCCTGGCGGCCTTCCAGCAGCTCCGTCACGTACGGCTTGCGCGGCGTCTTCGCTTCCGGGTTCAGACGGTTCCAGCGCTCCGCGTCGAAGCCATCACGACGCAGCTCGTTGAAGCTCGGGCACGACCAGATGTCGGCGGTGACGCCGAAATCCTTGTCCAGCAGTTCGGCCGCCGCGATCGCTTCGCGCAAGATGGTGCCGCTGCCCAGCAGCTGCACGCGCAGCTCGCCCTTCTTCGGCTTGCCGGCGTCGGTCAGCAGGTACATGCCCTTGATGATGCCCTCGGCCGCGCCTTCCGGCATGTCCGGGTGGGTGTAGTTCTCGTTCATCAGGGTGACGTAGTAGTACTCGTCCACCTGCTCCTGCAGCATCTTCTGCATGCCGTGCTGCAGGACCACCGCGACCTCGAAGCCGAAGGTCGGATCGTAGCTGCGCACGTTGGGAATGCTGCCGGCGATGACGTGGCTGAAGCCGTCCTCGTGCTGCAGGCCCTCACCATTGATCGTGGTGCGGCCGGCGGTGCCGCCGAGCAGGAAGCCACGCGTGCGCATGTCGGCCGCCTGCCAGGCGATGTCGCCGATGCGCTGGAAGCCGAACATCGAGTAGTAGATGTAGAACGGCAGCATCGGCACGTTGCTGACCGAATAGCTGGTGCCCGCGGCCATCCACGACGCCATCGCGCCCGGCTCGCTGATGCCCTGCTGCAGCACCTGGCCGGACTGGTCCTCGCGGTAGTACATCAGCTGGTCGGCGTCGACCGGCTTGTACTTCTGGCCGAACGGCGCGTAGATGCCGATCTGGCGGAACAGGCCTTCCATGCCGAACGTGCGCGCCTCGTCGGCGACGATCGGCACCAGGCGCGGACCGACCTGCTTGTCGCGCAGGGCGATGTTCAGGCCCTGCACCAACGCCATGGTGGTGGAGATCTCGCGCTCGCCCGAACTCTTCAGCAGGCGCTCGAACGCTTCCAGCTTCGGCGTCTCGAACGACTCGCTGGCCTTGCGGCGACGCTGCGGCAGGTAACCGCCCAGCGCGGCGCGGCGCGATTTCAGGTACTGGATTTCCGGCGAGTCCTCGCCCGGGTGGTAGAACGGCACCTGTGCCGACTCTTCCAGCTGCTTGTCGGTGACCGGGATGTTGAAGCGGTCGCGGAACGTGCGGATCGCTTCGTCGTCCAGCTTCTTGGTCTGGTGGGTCGGGTTGAGCGATTCGCCCGCCGAACCCATGCCGTAGCCCTTCACCGTCTTGGCCAGGATCACCGTGGGCATGCCCTTGGTGTTCACCGCCTCGTGGTAGGCCGCGTAGACCTTGTGCGGATCGTGGCCGCCGCGGTTGAGGCGCCAGATGTCGTCGTCGGACAGGTTGGCGACCATGGCCGCCGTTTCCGGGTACTTGCCGAAGAAGTTGTCGCGCGTGTACTTGCCGCCGAACGCCTTGCAGTTCTGGTATTCGCCGTCGACGGTTTCCATCATCAGCTTCTTCAACGCGCCGCTGGTGTCGCGGGCGAGGAGCGGATCCCAGTAGCTGCCCCACAGCAGCTTGATGACGTTCCAGCCACCGCCGCGGAACACGCCTTCCAGTTCCTGGATGATCTTGCCGTTGCCGCGCACCGGGCCGTCCAGGCGCTGCAGGTTGCAGTTGACCACGAAGATCAGGTTGTCGAGGCCTTCACGACCGGCCAGCGCGATGGCGCCGAGGGTTTCCGGCTCGTCGCTCTCGCCGTCGCCGATGAAGCACCACACCTTGCGGTCGGACTTCTCGATCAGGCCGCGGTGCTCCAGGTACTTCATGAACTGCGCCTGGTAGATCGCCGCCAGCGGGCCGAGGCCCATCGACACGGTCGGGGTCTGCCAGTAGTCCGGCATCAGCCACGGATGCGGGTAGGACGAAATGCCCTGGCCATCGACTTCCATGCGGAAGTTGTCGAGCTGCTGCTCGTTGATGCGGCCCTCCAGGTACGAGCGGGCGTAGATGCCCGGCGCGCTGTGGCCCTGGATGAACAGCAGGTCGCCCGGATGGCTGTCGGACGGTGCGCGCCAGAAGTGGTTGAAGCCGACGTCGTACAGCGTCGCGCCGGAGGCGAAGCTGGCGATGTGGCCGCCGAGGTCGCCGGGCTTGCGGTTGGCGCGCACGACGGTGGCCATCGCGTTCCAGCGGATGATCGAGCGGATGCGCCATTCCAGCGCAGCGTCACCGGGGCTCTTGGCCTCGTTCTGCGGCGCGATGGTGTTGACGTATTCGGTGGTCGGCGAGAACGGCAGGTAGGCACCGGCGCGGCGGGTGACTTCGACCATGCCTTCGAGCAACTGGTGAGCACGCAGGGCGCCGTTCTTCTCGATCACCGCCTGCATGGAATCGATCCATTCGCGGGATTCCTGCGGATCCGGATCGCTCTGCAACATCTCGTTCAACCAGTTCATTCCCACTCCTGTTGCGCCGCGCGTGGGGCGTGGCGTGCCGTTTCTTGTAGAGCCTTGAAGTGTAACGCACGCACCCCGCGCAGGACCTGGCTACGCAGGCGTATGGAGAGGACATTGCGTGCCTGTCCCGGGACAGTGGCAACACCAAAATCAGACCTTTTGGTTATTGCGATGCAACACATGAAGTGGGCTTATCATCGGCGTCCGGGGGGAACGCGACGATCAGGGTCGGCATGCGCAACGCAGTGCCCAGCAGTGTCGTGCCAGTGAAGGATGCCGCCGGTGCCGCGCACTGGCGCAGCAGCCTGCGCACGCGCATCGCGCTGTGGGCCGGCCTCATCAACGTGGTGTTGCTGTTGCTGCTGGTGCTGGCGACGGCGTGGTTCGCGCGCCGCATGATCCTGGAGGATGCGCGCCGCGACACCCACGCGACCACGCAGGAAGCGGCGCATCGGCTCGACGGTGCGCTGCACGTGGTGACGATCACGACCCACGGTATTTCCGACCTGGTCGGCAGCGCGCAGCTGTCGCCGGACGAACTGGTCGCCACGCTGCGCGCGATGGTGAAGGCCACGCCCGGCTGCGCCGGCGGGCTGCTGGTGCTGGAACCGCGCGAACGCGGCGATGCGCCGTTCGCGCGCTACGTCGCCGCGGCCGGCAACGACCGCGATTTCGTCGCCGATGGCTATCCGTTCCGCGACCAGGGCTGGTACCAGCGCACCGTGGCCTCGCCCGGCGGCTGGTGGTCCGAGCCCTACCTCAACCAGACCGCCGGCGGCGTGTGGATGGTCACCTATAACATGCCGCTGCGCGAACCCGGCCGCGGCGCCCGCACCCGCGGCATGGTCAGCCTGGACCTGCCGCTGGCCAACATGACCGACCCGGTCGATTCGCTGGCGCACCTGCCCGGTTGGCGGGTCACGCTGGTGGCCCCGGGCGGCACGCTGGCGTTGAATCCCGAGGTCGGCATCGAACAACGGGAAACGCTGGACGAGTACATCGTCCGCGCCGGTCGCACCGACCTGCGCCAGGCCGCGCAGGCCGTGCGCATGCGCCAGCCGTTGCAGTACGTGCACGCGGACGCGGTCAGCGGCGAGCGCCGCTACACCGTGGTCGAGCCGATCGGCGACAGCGGCTGGAGCCTGCTGGTCGCGCAATCCTATGACCTGATCACCGAGCGCCTGGCCAGCGCACTGTGGATGCTGGTCGCGATCGGCACCCTGCTCGCCCTCGTCTGCATGCTGGTGGTGCGCAAACTGGCACGCCATGTCAGCCAGCCGGTGGAAGGCCTGTCATTGGCCGCGGCGCGACTGGGCCACGGCGACTACGACATGCCCGTGCCCCACGTGCACCGGCGTGACGAGGTCGGCCAGATGGCACGCACGCTGGAACATGCGCGCGGTTCGATCCGCCAGCAGCTGCGCGAGATCGAGGACATGACCGCGGCACGCCAGAAGCTGGAGAGCGAGCTGTCGATCGCGCGCGAGATCCAGCAGGCGATGTTGCCGCCCGGCCTGATGATCGACCGCGAGCACGCGCACCTGGAAGCCTACGCACGGCTGGAGCCCGCGAAGGCCGTGGGTGGCGATTTCTACTGCTTCATCCAGACCGATCCCGACTGCCTGTGGTTCGCCATCGGCGACGTGTCCGACAAGGGCGTGCCGGCGGCGCTGTTCATGGCGCGCACGGTCACCGTGCTGGAAGTGGCGGCCAGCGCCCACCCGTCGCCGGAGCGCGTGCTGGCCGAGGCGTCGCGACGGCTGGTGCAGGGCAACGATGCCTGCATGTTCGCCACCGTGTTGTGCGGGCGCGTGGATGTGCGCAGTGGCGCCTGCGTACTGGCCAGCGCCGGGCACGATGCACCGCTGCTTTTGCATGCCGACGGTCGCCACGAGGAACTTCCGGTGCAGCCCGGACCGCCGCTGGGCTTCGAGGTGGGCGAGGCCTTCCCGCTGTGGTCGGGGCAGTTGCCTGCGGGCGCGACGCTGCTCGCCTGGACCGATGGCATCACCGAGGCGTTCGACCGCGACAACCACGCGTTCGGTGCGGAGCGCATTCCCGAAGCCCTGCAGCCGGGCGCGACCGCGCGCGAACAATGCGAAACGCTGATCGCACGGGTTCACGCATTTACCGATCCGGCGCCGCAATCGGACGACATCACGGCCCTCGCCATCCGCCGCCGGCTGGACAGTACCCCCGCTTCCCCCGAAGCTCCGCCAACCCAGGAGACCGCACATGCAGATGCGACTGTTCATCCCGCGTGAGCACGCCCGCGTGGACGACCTCAATGCCTCGCTGGAGGCCGTGCTGGCCAACAACGGCGTCAGCCGCGCGATCCAGGGCGATGTCCGGCTGATCGTCGAGGAACTGGCCGGCAACGCCATCGAACATGGCGACGTGGCGCGCATCGATGCCGAGGAGCACGAACTGTGCGTGGACATCGCCATCCGCGACCACCTGCTGACGCTGGAATTCCGCGAGAGCGGCGCGCCGTTCAATCCGCTGGAACAGCCGTCCCCGGACCTGGACGCCGACATCCTGGACCGACCGACGGGCGGCCTGGGCCTGCATCTGGTGCGCCAGGTGGCCGAAATGGCCGTCTATCAGCGAATGGGTAACTACAACGTCCTGCGCCTGTCCCTGCGCATACCCACCGAGGAGACCCCCACATGAGCCTGGACATCGAGCTGTCCCCCCCGGGCAAAGGCAGCCAGCGCGTGGCGGTCCGCGGGCGCCTGGACACCCATACCTACGAAGACCTGGACGAAGCGCTCGCACCGCTGCTCACGCGCCAACTGCATTCGCTGGTGCTGGACCTGTCGGGGCTGGAGTACATCAGCAGCGCCGGCATCCGTTCCATCTTCAAGTCGCGCAAGGCGCTGGCGCCGCACGGCGGCAAGGTCCTGCTGGTCAATCCGCAGCCGCAGATCCAGAAGGTGCTGGACATGGTCAAGGCGGTGCCGTTGAACGAGATCTTCTCGTCCACGGCCGAGGCGGATGCCTATCTGGACCTGATGCAGCGGAAAGTCATCGACGCCAGCGACGACGACTGACGCGCCTCCGTCTGGTCGCACTATCGCCTCACATTTGATTTACGATCCAGCGTCCCGTCCCTGCCTCCCCGGGCTCCCCCACCCGGCAGATCCGCTACACCGAGATGCCCGATGACACTGGAGATTGAGGTCTACCCGCCGGTCAACGGCAACCAGTACGTGCTGCTGTCCGGCCGGCTGGACACGCAGAGCCACGCGCAGCTCGACGATGCGCTGGCGCCGATGCTGGCCGCACGCCCGCAGGCGCTGGTGCTGGACCTCGCACACCTGGACTACATCAGCAGCGCCGGCGTGCGCAGCATCCTCAAGGCACGCAAGGCGCTGGCCCCGCATGAAGGCCGCCTGCTGGTGGTGCACCCGCAGGAACAGATCCGCAAGGTCATCGAGATCGTGCAGGCCGTACCGATGGACGAGATCTTCGAATCCAGCGCCGACGCCGACGCCTACCTCGACGCGTTGCAACGACGGATCCTCGACGGTGAGGAAGAGAGTTGATCGGAAATGACGTGGGAGCGACGTCAGTCGCGATGAAGCGTTACCGGTACCCCATCGCGACTGACGTCGCTCCCACAACCACCGATCTCCTGGCAAAGAAAACGCCCCATGCAGGGGCGTTTTCTTTTTCCTCATGCCGGACCGCTCAACCCGGCCCGTTGCGCTCGGCTTCGCGCTGCAAACGGATCTGCGCGTCGACCGCGGCGATGGCGGTCATGTTGATCACCCGGCGCGGCGTGGCACTGGTGGTCAGGATGTGCACCGGCCTGGAGATGCCCATCAGGATCGGGCCGATCGCCACCCCATCGGTGACCACGCGCACCATGTTGTAGGCGATATTGGCGGCATCGAGGTTCGGCAGCACGAACAGGTTCGCGCGGCCGCTCAGCGTGCTGCCCGGCATGATGCGGTTGCGCAGCACTTCATCCCATGCGGTGTCGCCCTGCATCTCGCCATCGACGTTGAGGTCGGGCTTGCGCTTGAGCAACAGCTCACGCACCTTGCGCATCTTCAGCGAACCCGGCGTCTCGTGGCTGCCGAAGTTGGAGTGCGACAGCAACGCGATGCGCGGCTCGATGCCGAACAGCTTCAGTCGGTAGGCCGCCTGCAGCGTGGCTTCGGCGATCTGCTCGGCGCTGGGATCGTCCTGCACGTGCGTGTCGAGGAAGAAGTAGGCGCCCTGGTTGTTGATCACGCCGGTCATCGCCGAGGTCGACTGCACGCCCGGGTCCAGCGGGATCATGCTGCGCACGTAGCCCAGCTTCTTGTGGAAGCGTCCGACGATGCCGGTGATCATCGCGTCGGCTTCGCCGCGCGCCACCATCACCGCGGCGATCAGCGTGGGCCGCGAGCGCATCAGGTTCTTCGCTGCCGACGGCGTCACGCCACGGCGCGAGGTCAGTGCGTGGTAGTGCTGCCAGTAGTCGTTGAAGCGCGGGTCGTCGTCCTGGTTGGTCACCTCGAAGTCGACGCCGGCACGCATGCGCAGGCTCAGGCGCTGGATGCGCGCGTCGATCACGTCCGGACGGCCGATCAGGATGGGGAACGCCAGGCCTTCGTCGATCACCGTCTGCACCGCGCGCAGTACGGTCTCTTCCTCGCCCTCGGCATAGACGACGCGCTTCTTGTCGGCGCGCGCGCGGTCGTAGACCGGCTTCATCATCAGGCTGGTGCGGTAGACGAACTGGCCCAGCTTCTCGCGGTACGCCCACATGTCGGCGATCGGGCGCAGCGCCACGCCGGAATCCATCGCCGCCTGCGCCACCGCCGCCGCCACTTCCACCAGCAGGCGCGGGTCGAACGGTCGCGGGATCAGGTATTCGGGGCCGAAGCACGGCACATCGTCGCCATAGGCGCTGCCGAGGTCGGATGCCTCGCGCCGCGCCAGGTTGGCGATGGCGTGCACGCAGGCGACCTTCATCGCTTCGTTGATGACGGTCGCGCCGACATCCAGTGCGCCACGGAAGATGTAGGGAAAGCAGAGCGCGTTGTTGACCTGGTTCGGGTAGTCGCTGCGGCCGGTGCCGATGATCACGTCCGGACGCACGGCCTTCGCATCGGCGGGCAGGATTTCAGGGTTCGGATTGGCCAGCGCCAGGATGACGGGCGTGGCCGCCATCGTCGCCACCATCTCCGGCTTCAGGATGCCGCCCGCCGACAGGCCCAGGAAGATGTCGGCCCCTTCGACGATCTCGGCCAGCGTGCGCTTGCCGGTCTCGCGTGCGTAACGCGCCTTGTCGGGGTCCAGGTTCGGGCGACCGGTGTAGATGACGCCATCGCGGTCGAAGGCGAGGATGTTCTCCGGCTTCAGGCCCAGCGCGACCAGCATGTCCAGGCAAGCGATGCCGGCGGCGCCGGCGCCGCTGGTGGCCAGCTTCACGTCTTCGATCTTCTTGCCGATCACTTCCAGCGCATTGACCACCGCTGCGCCGACGATGATCGCCGTGCCGTGCTGGTCGTCGTGGAAGACCGGGATCTTCATCCGCTCGCGCAGCTTGCGCTCGACGATGAAGCATTCCGGCGCCTTGATGTCTTCCAGGTTGATGCCGCCGAAGGTCGGTTCCAGCGAGGCGATGATGTCGACCAGCTTGTCCGGATCGGTCTCGTCGATCTCGATGTCGAACACGTCGATGCCGGCGAACTTCTGGAACAGCACGCCCTTGCCTTCCATCACCGGCTTGCCGGCCAGCGCGCCGATGTTGCCCAGCCCGAGCACGGCGGTGCCGTTGGTGACCACGGCGACGAGGTTGCCGCGCGCGGTGAGCTCGCTGGCGGCATTCGGATCTTCGACGATCGCCTCGCAGGCGTAGGCCACGCCGGGCGAGTAGGCCAGTGCGAGATCACGCTGGGTCAGCATCGGCTTGGTCGGCGCGACCTTGATCTTGCCGGGCGGAGACAGGCGGTGGTATTCCAGCGCGGCCTGTTTGAAATCGTCGTTCGTCATTGCGGAAACGGTGCCTGTGGTGAAGGCGGGGGAGTGGCGATTCTACCCCTTCCCTGCCGGGGCCGGACTTGGCCGATTGCGGCGCTGCGTCACGCCATGCAGGCGCGATGCAGGCTCAGCGTGCGATGAAGCGGCAGTCGTCGCGCCGGCGCGACACATGGCCGCAGGTGGCCTGGAAGGCCTCGGGTGCAGGACGCGCGCCGGTATCCAGCCACTGCTCGAGCACCCGCAATGCGCTGACGTATGTCGCATCCCGCAAGCGGCTGTGGTCGCTCTCGTCCGTGAGCGCCTGCAGCAGCAGATCGCTGCGCCCCGCCGCGTTCACGGTGGCCGCGTAGATCGCCTCGGCTTCGTACGATACGGTCGGATCGTGGCGCGCATGCACGGTGACGGTGGGCCGCACGATCAGCCCGGACAGGTCGGCATCGTAGGCGAGCATGGCGACGGCGGCAGGATCGGCATGGAAGCGTTCGATGCCGGCGTTGAGCGCGGCGTCATCGCGCGAGCCGCGATACTGCGTCTTCGCGTTGTCGAACGGATTGCGACCGCCGAGCCGCTTCTGCACCATGTCCTGGAAATGGAACGTGCCCCAGGCGAGGTGCGCGACGAGCTGCTTCTCGGCCACGCCGGTGACCGCGAGGATGTCGCGCAGCGTCGTCGCCTGCGCCTGCGTGCGCTCGGCCACGGGCCGGTCCACACCGGTGCAGGCATCGACGCGCTTGCGCAGGTCGTCCCGCGTCATCTTCGCGCCGGCAGGTAGCCCTCGCCATACCGGATACTGCGCTTCATCGGCGGCGGGATGGTTGCGGCAGTAGTACTGGTAGACCGCGCGCAGGTCGGCGCGGAAGCCGTAGCCGCGCGTGCCGCCGGTCAGCAGGCCGTTGGTGGTCAGCACGCCGTCGTAGGTGGCGCGACCATCGATGTCGAGTGCGTACAGTTCGGCCGCTTTCGCCGCGACGTTGCCGCCCCACGACTGGCCATGCAGCAGCGTGCGCTCCGGACGGCCCCAGCGCGACCAGAACACGCGGCGACTGACATCCACGTCCGCCGCCGCCATGCGCACGCCGTAACCGCCGCGGCGGTAGGTGCTGCCGATCCATGCGTAGCCGGTGCGCACCATCGCCGCGAAGCGATCCAGGTCTTCCGCCGAATCGCCCGCCTCCGGCGCACCCAGCCGCGGGCCGCCGTGCGCATGCACGATGAGCCGGCGGTTCCACGTGCGCGGCATCGCCACCAGCAGCCAGGCCCCGTTCGCATCGCGGGCCTCATGGCAGTCGACCTGCGCGCCGACCGAGTCGGGACAGGCGACCGGTGCGAAGGCTACGTCGCTGTCGGCATCGGCAGCACCGGCGGGCAGTGCGGCCGTGCCGAGCACGGCGAGCGCGGTGGCGATCCAGCGGCGGCTCATCGTTCGCATCGTGCCCGCATCCTCCTCAGAACGACCGGCTGATATTGACGTACCAGTAGCGACCCCATGGCGTCTGCAACGAGCCGCGGTAGCCGCCGTCGGCCAGCGACGGACCTTCGTTCGTCAAGTCGCGCACGCCCAGGCGCACCACCGTGCTATCGGGGAAACGGTACTGGCCGTACAGGTTGTGGGTCAGGCGCTGGTCGACCACCCATGGATCACCCGAGAGGCCCAGCAGTTGCGGCTGTTCGAAGGAGCTCATGTACTGCGCCGAATAGCCCACGCGCCACGCCGCCTTGTTCCACGTCAGCGAACCGCTCGCGCGCCATTCCGGACGGCCGTTCTGGCCGATCAGCTGGGTGGAGTCGGGCAGCGGCGTCAGCGGATCGATGGTGCCTGCGGCGCGCGCGGCGTACAGCGCGTTGACGATGTCGCCCGGATCGCGGGTGAATTCCAGCAGGCGGGTGGCGTTGAGGTTCACCGAGAACGAACCGAAGCGCGTGCGCCGCAACGACCAGTCCATGCCGAAGTCCAGGCCTCCGGCGGTCTGCGGCTGCAGGTTGATGAAGCGGTCGTTGATCGCCGTGACCTGGCCGACCGGCGCGATGCCGGTGCCGGCGAAGAAGTCGATGTCCTCCTGCGTCGGCGCCGCACGCACGACCAGCGGATTGCTGCCGCCGTCGACACGGCCGAGATAGTCCAGCGTCAGCGCGGTCTGGGCACCGAGCAGGCCGACGATCTGCTCCTGCTTGATCTTCCAGCGGTCGACGGTGAAGGTGAAGCTGCCGAAGCGCTCCGGAACGAACGTCGGCTGGAACACCACGCCGAACGAGGTGTTGGTGCTCTCCTCCGGCGCGAGGTCCGGATTGCCTGCCACCAGCAGCGACGCGCCGGCGGTGTTCTGTCCGCACGCGCTGAACGAGGCGATGCGGCCGGCACGCAGGTCGGCTTCGCAGCGGATGTGGTCCATGCCACTGGCCAGGCGCGCGTACTGCGTCGCGTTGGTCTGCTCCAGGTTCGGCGCACGGAAGCCTTCCGAGTACGAGCCTCGCACGCGTACGCCGTCCACCAGGTCCCACGCCAGCGCCACCTTGGGCTTGGCGACGGAGCCGAAATCGGAATAGTGCTCGTAGCGGCCGGCCAACTGCATGTCGAGGCGGTGCACCAGCGGGATGCCCATGTCTTCCGACACCAGCGGCACCGCGAATTCGACATAGGCCGAACCGACGTTGCGCGAGCCGCGCGTGTCCGGGTTCGGACTCACGGCGGACACGTTGCTGAGGTTGGTCTCGCCGGTGACCATGTCGGTGAACGTGTAGGTGCCGTCGAGGTTGGCATCGCGGTCATCGCGCTGCGTCTCGCGACGCGCTTCCGCACCGAAGGCCATGCCGACACTGCCGGCCGGCAGCGAGAACAGGTCGCCGCGGCTCATCTTGAAGTCCGCCATCGTCAGCGTGGTACGCGACTCGCGCACCAGGTCGAACACGATGCCGTCGATCGCCGCCTGCGAACTCGGCGAGCAGTCGCCGTAGGTCGGCGTGGACACGCAGCCGCCGCTGAACGGGTTGTAGGCGTCCGGCGTGGCGAGGGCCAGCTGCTGCTGCAGCTTCGTCATGTTGATATTGGGCGAACGATCCTCGGCCTCGGCTTCGGAGTACAGCAGCGCGGTCTCCCAGTTCCAGCCGTTCCATTCGCCGCGCAGGCCGGCGAGGAAACGGGCCTGGTAGTTCTCCACGCGCACACGCTGGAAGCCGGTGTCGACGTAGCGGTAGTTGCTCATCTGCACCGGCAGGCCGGCGGCGGAGACGCCGGTCAGACCCGGCAGGCGGTTCGGATTCGGCGAGCCATCGGGCAGCGTGGCGGCGCCGAACGGATTCCAATAGTTGCTGGCGGGAATCCACAGGCTGTTGAGGTTGACCACCGGCGGCTGCGTGGCTTCGCTGACCGCGCGGTAGAAGCCGACTTCGCCGAAGGCCTCGACGCTGTCGCTGAGGTCGTGGTGGCCGGTCAGGAACAGGTTGATGCGTTCCACCGACGGCCGCACGCTGGTGCCGTTCCGCGTGTCGTAGCGCATCTCACGGTTGGTGGTGTTGAAGTTGTGGTTGCCGCTGGCCAGGCAGAGATCGTTGCCCAGGCTGACGCCGCAGCCGAAGCTCGACGGCTGCACGCGGAACGCGCCGGCGGTGTTCGTCACCGCGGTGCCGTTGGAGCGGATCACCGCGCGCGGCCCCACGGTCAGGCGTGCCCACGGCGTATGCGACGAACGCCCGTCCAGCGAGGCCAACCCGGCGAAGTCCGGGTAGTCCGCGAACAGCGCGCGCAGGTCGTCGGTCGCGGTGTAGTCCTGGTCCGACGCCATCAGCTCGGAGCGGTCGACGTAGTTCAGGAACGCAGAGACGTTGCCGCGATCGTAGTTGTGGCCGGCGAACAGGTTCACTTCGAACTCGTTCATGCCGGTGCCTTCGGCGCCGCCGTAGCGCGTGCTGGCGCTGACGCCGTCGAAATCACTCTGCAGCACCGTATTCACGACGCCGGCCACCGCGTCGGCGCCGTAGATCGCGGCCGCGCCGTCGAGCAGGATTTCCATGCGGTCCAGGCCGGAGACCGGGATCGCATTGGAGTTGAAGCTCTGCACCGGCACCGTGCCGGTATCGGACGTGCCCTGGCTGGTCGGGTGCTGCACCAGCCGGCGCCCGTTGAGCAGCACCAGCGTGTTGCCGACGCCGAGCGAACGCAGGTTGACCGAGTTGACGTCGCCACGCGCCGCGTTGCTGGTCTGCGGATTGTTCGACGCATCGAACAGCACGTCGCCCATCTGCGGAATGGTGCGCATCAGCTCGTCGCCCGAGATTGCGCCCGCAGCGTCGATCTGCTCCGCGCCCACCACCATCACCGGCAAGGCATCGGTGGTCGACGCGCCCTGGATGTGCGAACCCACCACGGTCACCTTGTCGAGCGTGGTCGGCTCCTCGATGGGCGCCGGCGGCGGTGCCGGCGCGGCCGGTGGCGTGGTGTCCTGTGCCGTGGCGGCATGGATCACCGCCAGCAAGGCCAGGGTCAGGCTGCTCCGCAACGGTGCGGTGCGTCGGTTCCAGGTATACATCGTTCAGTCCCTCCTCTGAAGACGTGGTGCGGCCAGCGTCAGTCGGCCGTGAGTCGTGTCGGGTCGCCCGGGCCTGCGGCCGGATCGGGCGCGGCCGCGATCGGCGCGGACGGTCCGCCCAGCGCGCGCGCCAGCGCATCGCGGTCGAGCGCGTTCTCCCAGCGCGCGACCACCAGCGTGGCCACGGCGTTGCCGGTGAAATTGGTCAGCGAGCGGCACTCGCTCATGAAGCGGTCGATGCCGAGGATCAGCGCCATGCCGGCGACCGGCACTTCCGGAACGACGGCGAGCGTGGCGGCCAGCGTGATGAAGCCGGCGCCGGTGACGCCGGCGGCGCCCTTCGAGCTCAGCATCGCCACCAGCAGCAGCATGATCTGGTGACCGAGGCTCAACTCGGTATTGGTGGCCTGCGCGATGAACAGCGCGGCCAGCGTCATGTAGATGTTGGTGCCATCGAGGTTGAACGAGTAGCCCGTCGGCACGACCAGGCCGACCACCGACTTCGATGCGCCGGCGCGCTCCATCTTCTCCATCAGCGACGGCAGCGCGGACTCGGACGACGACGTGCCCAGCACCAGCAGCAGCTCGGCCTTGAGGTAGCGGATCAGGCGGAAGATCGAGAACCCGCACCACCACGACACCAGCCCGAGGACGACGACCACGAACAGCAGCGAGGTCAGGTAGAACGAACCGACCAGCCACGCGAGGTTGACCAGCATGCCGACGCCGTACTTGCCGATGGTGAACGCGATGGCGCCGAACGCACCGATCGGCGCGGCGCGCATCAGGATGTGCACCAGGCGGAACACCGGCGTGGTCAGCGCCTCCAGCAGGTTCAGCACCGGCCGGCCCTTCTCGCCGACCAGCGCCAGCGACAGGCCGAACAGCACCGCCACGAACAGCACCTGCAGGATGTTGTCGCCCACCAGCGGGCTGACCAGCGTCTTCGGGATGATGTCCATCAGGAAGCCGACCAGCGACAGCTCGTGCGACTTCTGCACGTAGTCCTGCACCGCCGACTGGTCCAGGTCGGCCGGATTGATGTTCATGCCGGCGCCCGGCTGCACCACGTGCGCCACGACCATGCCGATGACCAGCGCCAGCGTGGAGAAGAACATGAAGTACGCCATCGCCTTGGCGAACACGCGGCCCACCGTGCGCAGGTGGGTCATGCCGGCGATGCCGGTGACGATGGTCAGGAAGATCACCGGCGCGATGATCATCTTCACCAGCTTGATGAAGGCATCGCCCAGCGGCTTCATCGATTCGGCCAGCGCCGGCTCGAAATGGCCCAGCGTGGCGCCCAGCACGATGGCCACGATCACCTGGACGTACAGCTGCCTGTACAGCGGCTGCTTCGGCGGCGGCACGAAGGGGGTATCGGCCAGATGCATGGGGAAACTCCGAACGGATGGCGACGCCACCCGGATCGGCGGCCGGCATGTTGTACCCCCGCTTCGCCGCCGCACCGATAACCTATTGGTACTAGCCCGCCCCGATGCTGCGCCGCACCCGTACACTGCGGCCCCATGCTGCGCACCCGCCGCCTCCGTCAGACCCTGCTGGTCCTGCTGTCGATCCTTGGCGGTGCGGCGCTGGTGATGACGCTGGCCTACCACTGGGCAGGCGCGCGTGCGCAGCGCGCGGAAACGGCGCAGCTGGAACGCCAGCTCGACCTGCACGCGCAAGCGTTGCAGCAGCGCATCGACCGCTACCGTACCCTGCCGCAGGTGCTGGCGCAGGACCCCGACCTGCGCGCTGCGCTGCTCGCGCCGGTGGGCGATGCGCGCCGCAACGCGCTCAACCAGCGCCTGGAGGACGCCAACAGCGTGACCCGCTCGTCGACGCTGACGCTGATCGACCGCCATGGCATCGCACTGGCCGCGAGCAACTGGCGCGAACCGACCAGCAACGTCGGCGAGGACTACAGCTTCCGCCCCTACGTGAAGCAGGCCCTGCGCGATGGCCAGGGGCAGTTCTACGGCATCGGCCTGACCACCGGAGAGCCGGGCTATTTCCTCTCGCAGGCGATCACCGGCGACGGCGGCGCGGTCATCGGGCTGATCGTCATCAAGATCGAGCTGGACGCCTTGGAACAGGAGTGGCTGCAGACGCCGGACATCGTGCTGGTCAGCGACGCGCACGGGGTGATCTTCCTCGCCAGCCAGGATGCCTGGCGCTACCGCACGCTGCGGGCGCTGACCGGCGCCGACCGCCGCGAGCTGGATGCCACCCGCCAGTACGCGCGGCAGACGCTGCGTCCGCTGCAGTGGCAGGACCTGTCGGCCCCGGGCGACGGCGCGCGGCGCGTGCAGCTGCGCGACCCGACGCTGCCCGCACCGGTGCTGTGGCAGTCGATGGCCCTTCCAGAGGAAGCCTGGCAGCTGCACCTGCTGCACGACGCCTCGGCCATCACCGCGGCCGGCCGCACCGCCGCCATCGCCGCCGGTGGCGGCTGGCTGGCGTTGTCATTCCTCGCGCTGTTCATGCAGCAACGCCGTCGCATTGCGCTACTGCAGCGGCGCAGCCGCGAGGAACTGGAGGCCGTGCTGCAGCAGCATGCGAAGGAACTGCGCACCGCGCAGGACGGCATCGTGGAAGCCGCGCGCTCGGCCGACGCCGGCCTCAGCCGCAGCCTCGAACACCTGCCGCAGGGCGTGGTCATCATCGACGCCGACCTGCGTCTGGTGGCGTGGAATTCGCGCTACCTGGACCTGTTCCGCTTCCCGCCGGACCTGATCCACGTCGGCCGGCCGATCGAGGACGTGTTCCGCCACAACGCGCGCCGCGGATTGCTGGGTGCGGGCCCGGTGGAAGACGCGATCCAGCGTCGGCTCGAGCACCTGCGCAGCGGCAAGCCGCATATGCGCGAAAGCGAGAAGGACGATGGCGTGGTGCTGGAGATCCGCGGCAATCCGCTGCCGGACGGCGGCTTCGTCACCAGCTACGCCGACATCACCAGCTACAAGCACGCCGCGCGCGACCTGCGCTCACTGGCCGACGCGCTGGAACACCGCGTGGAAGAGCGTACCCGCGCGCTGGCCGACGCCACCCAGGCGGCGGAGAACGCCAACCGCTACAAGACGCGCTTCGTCGCCTCCGCCGTGCACGACCTGCTGCAACCGCTGAACGCCGCGCGCATGTTCGTCTCCGCGCTGCGCGGCCGCCTGCACGAGGACGACGCGCAGCGCATCGCCGACCATGTCGACAACGCGCTGACCGCGCAGGACGCGATCCTCAACAGCCTGCTCGACATCGCACGGCTGGAATCCGGTGCGCTGCCCACGCGCGTGCGCGACTTCGCGCTGGCGCCGCTGCTGGAGGCGCTGGCGCGCGAGTTCGGCATGGTCGCGGCGGAACGCGGACTGGTGCTGGACAGCGTGCGCACGCGCGTGATCGTCCGCAGCGACGAAGCGCTGCTGCGGCGCATCCTGCAGAACTTCCTGTCCAATGCGATCCGCTACACGCCGCGCGGACGCGTGTTGCTCGGCGTGCGCCGCACCGGCGACGGCGTGCGCATCGAAGTGCACGACCAGGGACCGGGCATCCCGGAGAGCCTGCAGGCGGAGATCTTCGAGGAGTTCCGCCGGCTCAACGACGGCGTCGTCAACGACCGCGGCGCCGGCCTGGGACTGGCGATCGTGGAACGCATCGGCCGCCTGCTCGGGCATCGCATCGGCCTGCGTTCGCAGCTGGGGTGCGGCAGCGTGTTCTGGGTCGAGCTGCCGCGCGGTGTCGCCGATGCGGTGGTCGCCGACAGTGCGCCGATGATGGCCGACATCGACGACGGCTCGCCGCTGCGTGGGCGTCGCGTGTGGTGCGTGGACGACGACCCGCGCGTCTGCGAAGCCACACGCGCGCTGCTGCAGCGCTGGGACTGCGACGTCGGCCTGGCCGCCGGCCCGACCGATGCCCTGGCGACCGCGACGACGGACGCAGCACCCGACCTGCTGTTGCTCGATGTGCGGCTGGGCGACACCGATGGGCCTTCGCTGTATGGCCTCCTGTGCGAGCGCTGGGGCAGCGCGCCGCCGGTGATCCTGGTCACCGCCGAGCGCGACGAGGCGTTGCGGGCACTCGCGCTGGAGAACGGCTGGGGCTTCCTCGCCAAGCCGGTGAAACCCGCGGCGCTGCGCGCGCTGATGACCCAACTCCACGTGCGCCGCGCGCGCTGAGGATCGATCAATGGCCCTGCGATGCTGACCTACGTCATTCCCGTCCTCGCCATCGTGCTGCTGGGCGCCCTGCTGCGAAGGATGCGCCGCGTGCCCGATGGCCTGTTCCAGGCGATGGAGTGGTTCTCCTTCTACGTCGCCTTCCCTGCGCTGCTGTTCGTCGGCGCCGCACGCCTGAAACTGTCCGCCACCGATGCGCTGGACCTGGCGCTGGCCTCGCTGCTGCCCACGCTGCTGCTGACCGGCGTGGTGCTGCTGGCGTTGCGGTTCGCGCCGCGCCTGCCCGATCCCAGCCGCTCGTCGGTGGTGCAGGGCGCGGTGCGGCCGAGCAGCTATTTCGGGCTGGCGGTGGCGGCGTTGCTGTTCCCGCCCGAGACCACCGCGATGGTGATGCTGGCGCTGGCGATCTGCCTGCCGGTGGTCAACGTCATCGCCGTGGTCGCGCTGGCGGTGTGGGGCAGCGGCGACGCCAGCGCGCGCGGCATCGCGCTGGCGCTGGCGCGCAACCCGATCATCCTGGCGACGCTGGCCGGCCTGCTCTACAACCTCAGCGGCCTGCCGCTGCCGGTGGCGCTGGCCGCCACGCTCGACATCCTCGCCGACGCCGCCCTGGCGCTGGGCCTACTGTGCGTGGGCGGCGGCCTGCAGTTCAACCGCGACCATGTGCGCCCGCTGCTGCTCGGCGCGACGTCCGCGCTGAAGCTACTCGCCTTGCCGTTGCTCGCGGTGCTCGTCTGCCGCTGGCTGGGCGCGAGCGAGGCGGTGACGGTGGCGGCCTGCTTCTACGCCTCGCTGCCCACCGCGTCCAACGCCTACATCATGGCGCGGCAGATGGGCGGCGATGCGCCGCTGATGGCGTCGCTGGTGACGTGGCAGACGCTGCTCGCCGCCGCGACGGTGCCGCTGGTCATGCAGCTGCCCGCCTGGCTGGGCTGAGTCACTCGACCGGCGAGCCTTCCGGTTCCAGCGACTTCACCAGCACCGCCGCCTGCGTGCGGCTGTGGCATTCCAGCTTCTTCAGGATCGCGGTGACGTGCACCTTCACCGTGTTCTCGGCCAGGCCGAGTTCGTGCGCGATCTGCTTGTTGAGCAGGCCGTCGGCCAGGCACAGCAGCACGCGGAACTGCTGCGGCGTCAGCTGCGCCAGGCGCGACGCCAGCGCGGCGTCCTGTTCCGAGCGTTCGACCGTCAGCGGCGGGAACCACGCACCGCCGTCCAGCACCGCGGTCACCGCCTCGCCGATGGTCTCGGCCGGCGACGACTTGGGAATGAACCCGGCCGCGCCGAACTGCTGCGCGCGGCGGATCACCCGCGGATGCTCGTTCGACGAGATCACCACCACCGGCACCTCCGGATGCTCGCCGCGCACATGCAGCAGCGCCGAGAAGCCGTGCGCCCCCGGCATGGTCAGGTCCAGCAGCACCAGGTCGGTGTCCGGCCGCGCATCCAGCGCCTGGCCCAGGCTGGCCGCGCTGGCGACCTCGGCCACGGTGGCGCCGGGCAGCGCCCCGCGCAGCGCATGGGTCACCGCGGTGCGGAACAGCGGATGGTCGTCGGCGACGAGGATGGCGGGCGAACTCATGGCACCAGTGTGCCATCGCGCACGCACGCGGCACGTACCACTTTCTCGCTAGGCGGCCGGATCCAGCTTGTCCAGGCGGATCCGGTTGGCGAACAGCGAGAACGCCAGCATGCCGGCGAGGCCGTTGGCGCGGCTGACCCAGCTCGGCAGCCAGCGCGGCGGCGCCAGCACGCCCGCGTCGAACATCGGCTCGAACAGGGTCACGTCTTCCAGCGTCATCTTGCCGGCGAACAGGCGGCGGCACAGGCGCAGGCGGTCCTGCTGCAGCGAGCGGCGGAAGAACGTGTGCACGCCGATCAGCCCGCGCAGGTAGACGGTGTCCTTGGTGAATGCCGCGCCCCCCGACGTCGGCACACCACGGAACACGCGCTGCGCCGAGGAGAAGCTCTCCGCCGGGTTCTGTCCCGCATCGGTGAAGTAGCGGAACACCTCGATGAAGTCGGCGCCGGCCAGCGCCATCGCCACCGCCTCGATGCGCAGGCTGATGCGCTTCATCCGCTCGATGTCGATGCTGCCGGTGATCTGCTCGGCGAACGTCGCCAACCCCTCCTGCGTGGCGGTGACGCGCGGCGACGCCAGCGCCAGGCTCGGCAGCACCGCCTGCTCGCGCCCGTTCAATGCCGTCAGCGAATGCACCAGCGCCTCGTGCTGCAGCAACTGGCGGCGGTCGTAGTCGCTGAAGGCGGCGCCGTGGCGCAGGCGGATGCGCGTGGCGCCGGCGGCGGCCTTGGCGATCAACTGGCGATCCAGTTCCACCGTGATGACGCGGCCGTCGAAGAAATCGTCCAGGTCCGCCTGCAGCTGCAGTTGCAGCGCGGTCGCCGACACCGGGATCTGCTCTTCCGGCGACAGCAGCTCGTGATCGAGGTCGTTGGCGATGGCAATGAAGTGGCCGGCGGCATCGCGCGTGGTCGGGCCATCGCCCGGCAGGCACTCTTCCGGCGTGCCGAACAGGGTGATCGAATGCGTCGTCACCGCCGGCGTACCCAGCGATTCCAGCAACTGCGCGGCGATGTCCCAGCTGTGCACCGACTCGCGCAGGTAGCGGCCCAGCGGATGCGCCTCGTCGGCGGCGGCCGCGATGGCGGCGAGCTCGCGCCGCGCCTCGCCGAACTCGAGCCGTGGATAGTCGATGACCGGCAACACCGGTTGCCCGCGCGCGACGCCGTCGAGGAACGGCGCCTGCACGTCGGCCGGCCAGCTGGCCAGGCTCAGCAGCTTGATGCCGCGCACGGCCTTGACCAGGCGCGCATCGAGCGCGGCGTGATGGGCGATGTCAGGCTGCATGTGGGTCCTCCCGGGCGCCACTGTAGCCCAGCGTGCGCGATCGCCGGCACGGCAGGCTCTGCTCGACTATGCTCGACACTCATCCAACGGTTGCGGGGGCAGCATGCTGGAGCTCGACGCAGTGCAGACCCTGGCCTTCGCCGGCTTGGCGCTCTTCCTCGGCTATGCGCTTTGCCGGGTAGTCCCGCTGTTCTCGACGTACAACCTGCCCGCACCGGTGATCGGCGGCCTGGCGGTGGCCCTGGCCGTGCTGGTCGCGCGCAGCCGCGACGTGACCCTGTTCACGCTGGACACCAGCCTGCAGGCACCGCTGATGATCGCCTTCTTCACCACCATCGGCGTCAACGCCAGCGTGGCGCTGCTGAAGCTCAGCGGGCGTCAGGTGATCATCTTCCTGCTGCTCGCCACCGCGTTCGCGGTGGTGCAGAACCTGCTCGGCATGGCGGTGGCGGTGGGCTTCGGCCTGCATCCGCTGTTCGGCGTACTGGCCGGCTCCACCACGCTGACGGGCGGCCCGGCGACCGGGCTGGCGTTCGCGCCGCTGTTCGAACAGGCGGGGGTGACCGGCGCGGAATCGATCGCGGTGGCATCGGCGATGGCCGGCATCCTCTGCGGCGGCCTGATCGGTGGGCCGGTGGCCACCGTGCTGATCCGTCGCTACAAGCTGTACGGCGGCGTGCGCCTGGGTGCGCCGGACGAATCCGCGGCCGAGCCCGCCGGCGCGCGCGACACGCCCGATTTCGCCACGCGCGAGTCCGGCGCCCTGAAGAGCATCGTGGTGATCCTGGTGGCGATGTGGCTGGGCGCCGGCGTCAGCGCGGGACTCACCGCGACCGGCATGACCTTGCCCGCCTACGTCGGCGCGATGATGGTCGGTGCCCTGATCCGCTACCTCGACGACCGCACCGGCTGGATCGGCCTGCCGGTGGCGACCACCGACCTGATCGGCAACGTCTGCCTGGCGCTGTTCCTCGCCGTGGCGCTGATGAACCTCAAACTGTGGGAACTGGCCGGCCTGGCCGCGCCGTTGCTGGTCAACCTGGGGCTGCAGGTGGCGCTGGTCGCGTTGTTCTGCGTGGTGGTGTTCCGCGTGATGGGCCGCGACTACGATGCCGCGGTGATGGGCGGCGGCTTCATCGGCTTCATGCTCGGCACCACCGCGAACGCGATGGCGGTGATGCGCACCCTGGTCGAACGCTACGGCATGGCCCCGCGCGCGTTCCTCGTCGCCCCGCTGGTCGGCGCGTTCTTCATCGACTTCACCAATGCGCTGATCATCACCGGCTTCATCAATCTCTGGGAGTGAGGCCGGAATTCCCCTTGCGAGCCGCCGACGGGCATCGCTATCGTGGCTCGCCCGCGGGGTGCGGGCTTACTGGAAGGGGATTCCATGTCGATGTCATCCGGGCGCCTGCGCGCCCTGTTCCTGCTGCCCGCGCTTCTGCTGCTGGGCGCTTGCGCCACCAGCCGCAGCTATGTGCAGCTCGCGGTACCGTCGTCCGGCAGCCAGGTCGCCACGGAGGGCAAGGTCGCGGTCATCGAAACCATCGTCGACCAGCGCACGTTCGAAGAGAACCCGCGTGACCCGAGCATTCCGTCGCTGAAAAAGGGCGCGTCGTATGCGCTTGATGCGGAAGGACGCCTGCAAGCCATCGCACGCAAGCGCAATGGTTACGGCAAGGCCATCGGCGACATCCAGCTGACGCCGCCACAGAGCGTTTCCACCATCGTCCGCGACCTGGTGTCGGATGGCTTGCGACAGCGGGGCTATCGCGTGCTCGCTGCCGATGCAGCCGCGCCTGCGGACGCCTTGCGGGTAAAGGTCGGCATCCAGGAATTCTGGGCTTGGCTCACGCCGGGCTTCTGGGTCGTCTCGATGGAATCGAAGATCAAGACCTCGATCACCTTCGAGGGAGGCGCGGTCCGCAGTGCCAGCGCCGCCGGCTATGGCAGGAAGACGGCGCCGACCGGCCGCGAGGACAACTGGAAACAGGCCTACGACCGCGCGTTCGAGGACTACCTGCAGCAACAGAAAAAGGCGTTCGACGACGCCGGACTGTGAGTCCGCCTGAGGCGCGCCGGATGGCGCGCCTCAGCGCTTCCCGTACTTGTCCGTCAGCCGCTTGTTCAATGCCTTGTTCTGCACCTTGGCGCTGGATTTTTCGGCGAGGCGGCTGGCGAGCTTGTCGGCCGCCGCGGCGACTTCGTCGCGCAGCTTGAGGTAGTTGAGGAAGCGGCCCTCGTCCAGGTCCTCGCGCTCGATCGCCGCGCGCACCGCGCAGCCCGGCTCGCGGTCGTGCGAGCAGTCGCGGAACTTGCACTGCTCGGCCAGCGCTTCGATGTCGGCGAAACCGCCGTCGGCCAGGTCTTCCTCGCCGGTCGGCTTCAGCTCGCGCATGCCCGGCGTGTCGATCAGGCAGGCGCCCGCCGGCAGCGGGATCAGCGCGCGGAACGTCGTGGTGTGGCGGCCGCGCGAATCGCTTTCGCGCACCTCACCGGTCTTCATGCGCTCGTCGCCGAGCAGGGTGTTGGTCAGCGTCGACTTGCCCGCGCCCGACGATCCCACCAGCACGACGGTATGACCGGGCTCCAGCCATGGCGCGAGTTGCGCCACGCTGGCCGCGTCCTTTGCGTTGACGGTGAACACCGGCACGCCCTGCGCGGTGAGATCGGCCAGCACCTCGACCGCGTCGTCGGCGTACTCGGTGCGGTCGGCCTTGGTCAGCACCACCACCGGCTGCGCGCCACCACCGCCGACCAGCAGCAGGTAGCGCTCGATGCGGCGCGGATTGAAGTCGGCATCCAGCCCACAGACGATGAACACCGTATCGATGTTCGCCGCGATCACCTGCTGGTGGTAATGCTCGCCGGCCGCACCGCGCTTGATGCCGGTGTGGCGCGGCAGCAGCGCGACGATGCGCGGGCGCTTCGACGCCGCGTCTTCCAGCAGCACCCAGTCGCCGACGGCGGGACGCTCGTGCGCGGGGAAGCGCGGGCG
Source organism: Pseudoxanthomonas mexicana (assembly GCF_001556105.1). Taxonomy (GTDB): domain Bacteria; phylum Pseudomonadota; class Gammaproteobacteria; order Xanthomonadales; family Xanthomonadaceae; genus Pseudoxanthomonas_A; species Pseudoxanthomonas_A mexicana_A. The sequence goes on from NZ_LSIF01000042.1 coordinate 29,253, forward strand.
CTGCCACTCCGGCAGCGACTCGGCCTTCACCCCCACGCCGGGCGCATCGGCCACCACATAACCGGAGCGGTGCTGCTCGCTGACCCGCGCCGGGGTGGCGGTCGGGTGCGCGGCCATCGCCTCGCGCCACACGGGGTCCGTCGGCTCGCCCGTATACGGCCAGCCGATGGCGCGCAGAAGGGTGGCATCGGACACGCGGGAAGCAGGGGTTTCAGGCATGGCGCGCATTCTAGACGGGGCGTGAAGGGCGCGGGGCCGGGCAGGCTAAATATCCGTTAAGCTGGCCCTCCTCTCACTTCCAGCCCTCCTGCGGTCGCCGCCATGTCCACCCCGCCCGTCAAACCGCTCGCCACGCGCGAACGCCTGTCCGAAGTCCGCTACGAGATCCGGGGCGAACTGGCACGGCGAGCCAGGGAGCTGGAAGCGCAGGGGCAGAAGCTGATCAAGCTCAACATCGGCAATCCGGGCGCGTTCGGTTTCCGTGCACCGGAGCACCTGCAGCGCGCGATCGCCGACGACATGGGCCGCACCGATCCGTACACGCACCAGCAGGGCCTGCCCTCGGCGCGCGACGCGATCGCCGCGGCATACGCCAAGCGCGGCACGCCGGACGCGCATCCGGACCGCGTGTTCGTCGGCAACGGCGTGTCGGAACTGATCGACCTCTCGCTGCGGGCGCTGCTCAACCCCGGCGACGAAGTGCTGGTGCCGTCGCCCGACTACCCGCTGTGGTCGGCCGCCACCATCCTCAACGACGGACGCCCGGTGTATTACCGCTGCGATCCGGAGAACGATTTCCTGCCCGATCCGAACGAGATCGAGCAACTGGTCAGCTCGCGCACCCGCGCCATCGTGCTGATCAACCCGAACAACCCGACCGGCGCGACCTATCCGCGCGAGCTGCTGGAGCGCATCGTCGCCATCGCGGCGAAGCACCGCCTGCTGCTGATGGTCGACGAGATCTACGACCAGGTGCTGTACGACGGCGCGCCCTTCGTGCCCGTCGCGCCGCTGGCCGGCGACGTGCCGTGCATCACCTTCAGCGGCCTGAGCAAGGTGCACCGCGCCTGCGGCTGGCGCGTGGGCTGGGGCGTGGTGTCCGGCCACGGCGACGTGGTGCGCGACTTCCTGCACGCGATGGACCTGCTCAGCGCGCTGCGCCTGTGCGCCAACGTACCGGGCCAGTACGCGATCGATGCGGCGGTCAACGGCCCCGACACGATCAGCGCGCTGTGCGCACCGGGCGGCCGCCTGTACGAGACCCGCCGCGCGGTGATCGAGGCCTGCGAGGCGAGTGCGCACCTGGACCTGGTGAACCCGGCCGGCGCGCTGTACGCGTTCCCGGCGGTGGTTGGGGATGCGGCGAAGACCTTCGACGACCACGCGTTCGCGCTGGAACTGATGGAAACCGAAGGCGTGCTGGTCGTGCCGGGCTCCAGCTTCAACGTGCCCTACCGCCACCACTTCCGCGTCACCCTGCTGCCGGAAGCGGACACGATGCGCGAAGTCTTCGCCCGCATCGACCGCGCCCTGTCGCGCCGCGCCGAGGCCGCCACCAAGGTCGTGCCGATCAAGGGCAAGCCGCGGCCGGCGGCGGCATAGGCTTCCGCCCCCTCTCCACCGCTTGCGGGGGAGAGGGATGGGGTGAGGGGGCTTTGGCGGTGTTCGCGGCCAACGGCTTTCGGCGCATCATGCGCCCATGACGACGACCTCCACTCTGCACACCACCGCCCTCACCACCGAGCTGCGTTACCTCGCGCTCGGCGATTCCTACACCATCGGCGAATCGGTGGATGAAGCGGGTCGCTGGCCGATGCAGCTGGCGCTGCTGCTACGGCGCGAGGGTGTCCTGCTCGGTGATCCGCGCATCATCGCCACCACCGGCTGGACCACCGACGAACTCGACGCCGCCATCACCGCCGCCGAGCCGCTGGGCGAACACGATTTCGTCAGCCTGCTGATCGGCGTCAATAACCAGTACCGCGGCCGCGACGTGGCGGAATACCGCACGCAGTTCGCCACGCTGCTGTGGCGCGCGACCGGCTTCGCCCGCAACCGCCCGGACCGCGTGCTGGTGCTGTCGATCCCCGACTGGGGCGTCACCCCGTTCGCTGCGCAATCGGATCGCGATGTCGCGCAGATCGCGCGCGAACTGGATGCCTACAACCTCGCCGCGCGCGAGGTCTGCGCGCAACGCGGCGTCGCCTTCGTCGACATCACCGCGGTCACCCGCGCGCGCGGCGCGGAACCGGCGATGCTCGCCGACGATGGACTGCATCCGTCAGCCGCGATGTACACCGAATGGACGCGGCTGGCGTTTCCGGTCGCGCATCATCTGCTCGCCTGAGCCCCTCTCCCGCCGGGAGAAGGACCTCACGCCGTCACTATCGCCGCATCCCCGACGGGGTCCGATTCCGGCACCACCGTGCGATAGCCCTGCGCATCCAGCCATGCCAGCAGCTGCGCCAGGATCGCCACGTTGTGCCCATGCGCCGCGCCTTCATGCAGCAGCACGATGGCACCGGGATCGATGTCGCGGGTGATGCGCGCCAGCACCTGGCCCGGCTGGCAGTCGACGCCGTCGAAGCCGCGCGCGCTCCATGCCACGCGGGCCAGCGCGTGCCGCTTCAGCGACAGGCCCACGAACGGATTGGTCATGCCGACCACGCTGCGGTACCAGCGCGGCGTATCGCCGGTGATGGCGGTCAGGATGGACTGGTTGCGGCCGATCTCGTCTTCCAGCGCGCCCGGACCCAAGCGCCAGAACCGCGTGTCCGGGTGGCTCGCACTGTGGTTGCCGATGCCGTGTCCACGGTCGCGGATGGCCTGCACCACGTCCGGCTGCGCCATGGCGCGTTCGCCGACCAGGAAGAACGTCGCCTTCGCGCCATGCCGGTCCAGCAGGTCCAGCATCGCGCCGGTGTCGGCCGACGGGCCGTCGTCGATGGTCAGCCACACCACGCGCTCGTCGGTGGGCAGTCGCGACAATGCGGGGCAGAACAGGGTGGCCCGCGGATACAGCGTGGCCCAGACCACCAGCAGGTGGGTGGCCATCATCGCCGACAGTCCGACCGCCCAGCCGTAACGCCACCACAGCCACGCCACGCCTACTTGCGACAGCGCTAGCAGGCCCAATATCAGTCCGGGACGGCGCGGCGGACGATGCAGTGTTCCTGTCGTGCTCATGCCCCATGATGCCATGGGGCGTAAAATCCCCCTCTGCCTGTCCTTCACGCTTACCGGTGCTCGTCCATGTCCCTTGATCCCGCCCTGCGCTCGCGCATCGAATCCCTCCTGCAGTCCAACCGCGTGGTGCTCTTCATGAAGGGCCAGCCGACCATGCCGCAGTGCGGCTTCTCGGCGAAGGCGGTGGGCGCACTGTCGGCGCTGGGCGTGGACTACGCGCACGTCAACGTGCTGGCCGACCAGGAGATCCGCGAAGGCATCAAGGCCTACGGCGACTGGCCGACCATCCCGCAGCTGTACATCGACGGCGAACTGGTCGGCGGCAGCGACATCATCGAGCAGATGACCAACTCCGGCGAACTGGCCACCGTGCTGGGCCTGCAGGCCCCCGACCGCTCGCCGCCGGCGATCACCATCACCGCGGCCGCGGCCGAGATGCTGCAGAACGCCGTGGCCGACGCCGGCCCGGGCGCGTCGCTGGCGCTGTCGATCAACGCGCAGTTCCAGCCCAACTTCCAGCTGGCGCAGTTCGACGCCAACGCGATTGCCGCCGAATCCAGCGGCGTGCGCGTGCAGTTCGACCTGGCCAGCGCGCGCCGCGCGGACGGCATCACCATCGACTGGGTGGACGATATCCGCGGCAAGGGCCTGGCCATCGACAACCCCAACGCGCCGAAGACGGTGCAGGCGCTGTCGCCGATCGACGCGGACGCGAAGGCGCGCGCCGGCGAGATGCTGATCATCGACGTGCGCCCGGCCGACGAGCGCGCCATCGCCTCGGTGAAGCTGCCCTTCAAGACCTTCGACGGCAACGGCCGTGCCGAACTGGAAGCGCTGCCGAAGGACACCGCGCTCGCGTTCCTCTGCCACCGCGGCGGCCGCAGCCAGCAGGCCGCGGAAGAGTTCCGCGCGCTCGGCTTCTCCAACGTGCACAACATCACCGGCGGCATCGACGCCTGGGCCGACGACGTGGACGGCACGGTCAGCAAGTACTGATCTGCCGCACCACCGGCGATCCAAAGAAAGCGGGCTTCGGCCCGCTTTCTTTTTTGCCCGCGACGTAGGTCGGGCCCTGGCCCGCCGTGGCGGGGTATCGGATCGCATCGAAAGGGATCGACTCCGCGACGCATCGCGGTCGTGAGGCATGGCGATGGTGGGCCGAGGCCCACCCTACGACGACGGACCCGCCATGCCGGTGTCGAGGGCGTCTGGCGTCGAGGACGGCGCGCAGGCCTCCGCGTTGTGGGCCCGACGTGTCAGGGTCGGAATGCGAGATTCCGCGTCCGTCACTCGGTGTGACGGGTTCACGGGGCGGCGTTCCGGGCTCCGAACGCGATGTTCCGCGCTCTGGACTCGACGTACCGCGCTCGATACGCGACACGTCGCGTTCCGAACGCGGCTCTCGGGGTTGCCGAACCCGGTGCACCGGGTTCGATGTGCCGCATGCGGCGTTCCGAAGGCGGCACATGGCGCTAGCGGCGTGGCATCTGGTGTTCCGGACGCGACGCTCCGCGTTCCGAACGCGGCGTGCGGGCTGCCGAACCTCGTTTTCCGGGTTCGGGCGGCCGCGTTCCGGGTTCTGGACCCGGCGCATGGCGTCCGCGACATGACACTTGGCGTTCCGGACGCGACGCGTGGCGGTTGCTGTGTGGCGAACGCGGCATATTTCCGGGCACTGCGCATCGAAGGACGCCGTTTCCCCCTCACCTGCCCCCGCTCACGCGCGGGCATCCTCTCCCCCACGCGTGGGGGAGAGGGGGCCGGTGCCTACAGGGAGTGGATACCTCCGAACGAATCAGAGATCCGCCCCCTCTCCCCCGCCTGCGGGGGAGAGGGTTGGGGTGAGGGGGTCAGCCCTTGAAGCCGCCGCTCGCCAGGTAGTCGCGCTCTTCCTGCGTGGAGAGACGACCCATTGCGTCGTTGCGATGCGGGAAGCGGCCGAAGCGGGCGATCAGGTCGTAATGCAGCTGCGCGTACTTGAGGTACTCGTCGTTGCCGGTGGCGCGGAACAGGTCGAGCGAGCGCTGCTGGTCGGCCAGCGCCTCGGAGTGCTCGTACGGCATGTAGAAGAAGATCTTCAGCGCCGGATCGACCTGCGCATCGAAGCCGGCCTCGATGGCGCGCTCGGCGTAGTGCCGCGCCAGGCCGTCGGTGGCGTAGGAATGCGCGCTCTGGCGGAAGCAGTTGCGCGGGAACTGGTCCAGCAGCAGCACCAGCGCCAGCGCGCCCTCGGCATCGCCCATCCAGCCTTCCAGTTCGCGCCGCGCCGCACGGAAGTGCAGCCCACGGAAGCGCTGGTCGAAGTCGGCATCGAACGCATCGTCGTTGGCGAACCACTTCTCGTAGCCCGCGTTCTTCCAGAAGGTGATGACGTCGTTGGATTCGTTCATGGGCATTTCTCCAGCTTTGATGACGTCGGTAGATGAAATGTATCCGACTCGGGTGCAGTGCGATGACCGATGCTACACAACGACGTACGTGCCATCGGAAAATTCAGCGCTGAAGGCCTCTGGTCCGACATAGTGCTCGGGAAGCAGCGAAACAGAGAAGAGATCGCCGCTGCTGAAGCGGATGTCCAACCTCACGCCATCGGAGCAGTCGACGGATTCTACGGACAAGGCAATCAGGCTGCTGAGCGGTCGAGAGGCTGCATGGCTCGAGTAGACCGCGATCGCGCAGCCAGTCAAATTCAGGCTCAAGACGTCGGCGCCCGGAGAAACCGCAAGCAGCGTCATGCCGACCAGTCGATCAAGAGGCCTACTCATGCGACTACGCTCCACGCCTGTCGGCCCACGCGACGTCGGGCGTGATGACGCCGTTGGATTCGTTCATGCGTAGTCTCCTGTTACGAAAAGGGATCGGGCCTCAACCCGGAATGACATGCCCGATGCGCCACAGCACGCCGGTCGGGTCGATCAGGGTGAAGTCGCGGAGGCCCCAGGGCCGGTCATCCGCTGTGCTGAGGCGGACGGAGAACCGCTCGACGACGCCGGACGCTTCGACGTTGCGGTGCCAGTCGTCCGCGTTCTCGACCAGCAGGTGCATCACGAAATTCTCCGCGTGCTCGCGCAGGTAGAACTGCGACAGCAGGAAGGCGGTCTTGCCATGACAGACATAAGCCAGGTCGTCCGACTCCATCGTCACCTCGAAGCCGAGCGCCTGGTAGAACGCGATGGACTCGGCCAGATCGCGCGCGGGTACGAAGGCCTTCATCTCGATCGTTTCAAGATTCATTGGAACTGTCCTGTACCGTCGACGTTTACGGGAAACGATCGCGTCAGCGTGAGTTGTACACACCAGCAAGTGATGATGTGGTGGGGCTCCCTCAGGCGTGCGCGTACTCCGGCATGGCGTCCCAAGTCCGACCGAGCAACTCGCGCCCGTTGGATTTCTTGTCGCGCTTGACGCCGTCTGCGCCGAACGCACCCCACTGCTTGAAGAAGAAACGCACGCCCTGCTCGTCGCATTGACGCTTCACGTTGAGCGCCCAGGCCTCATTCATCGGCCGGGCGCCGTGACCCGACTCACCACCCACGATCACCCAGTCGATGCCGGCAAGATCGAGCTTGCCAACATCTTCCAGCAGTGGCTCGACGCTGAGGAACTTGACGCTCGCCTTTGCTGATTGAAGGTGCGCGATGCGCGGCACGCCATGACGCTTGTTCTCGACGGAGACGCCGATCCAGACGTTCGCTGGGATCGCGCGCTCCTGGCTGTAATCCGCAATGCGCTCCGCCCGCTTCGTGAGCACCTGGAACGTGTGCTGCGGGCATCGCGCCATGACGTCGAACACGCGATCGATGAAGCTCTCCGGCACCGCCGTGTGGAAGAGGTCGCTCATCGAGTTGACGAAATAGACCGTCGGCTGCTTCTTCTTCAGCGGCTCATCAAGGCGGAATGGCAGTGTCCGAACTTTCTTGAAGCCCTGCTCGTAGCCGGCTACGCCCATGGCCTGCAGACGTCGCGCCATGGTCTCCGCGTAGCAATGCTTGCACCCGGCACTGAGCTTGGTGCAGCCGACCACCGGGTTCCACGTGCTTTCGGTCCATTCGATTCTGGATTTTGTGGTCACTTCTGCAGCCCTCAGAAATTGAATCCGCGCTGCGGCTCAACTTGGCGAATCTCATCCCAGAACTTCTTGCCAAGATCATTGCGAGAAACACTTACAAGCCAATAGAACGGCTGATTTTTATCTCCCGTCACTCGCTCAGCACCGCCGACCTTGTAGTCGAGCGACTCCAGCAACGAACGCCAATGAGCAAAGACTCCTTGGCGGACAATCTCATCTTTTTGACGCCAGTCGATTTTCTCAACCGCGCCCGGAGCAAAAGCCTCCAGAACGCCAGTTTCCTTATATAGACGGATGTTCCTGTTCAGATCCATCTCGCTGACATGAATGATCATGTCCATCCGCTCGAGCGCTGCTAGTGTTCGAATGATGCTAAATGGGAGCGCATTAAGATTGTATGGATCTAGAAACGCGAGATGGAGGCCGTAGCGATGCAACCTTGAGACTATCTTGATCGCTGTATCTTCAGCTTTGCCAGGATAACCAAACGCCTTTGACGTCCCTCCAATCCGAGCAATCCCCTTTAGACAATCATCAATGTTCTTGCCATCAACATCACCCACATGAACCTCGGTGAATGGGACATCTTTGACAGCCTCCCGAACGGCTAGAACAGCTCCACCATCCTTGATCTCTGCCTCACCCTTGATCTGAACTTTTCCAGGGCCACAGTACAAATCAATGTACGTCGATCCTGCGTTGACGAACTTCGCTCTCGTCCTTCTCGTTATATCGACGTACTTTCGAAGGCGATCATGCTTCTCTTGAGACCATGCACCAACGTTCTCAATTCTGGTTCCATCCGAATCTAGCTCATACCGCTCGTTGCTGGACTTTGTCATTTTGCCTTCCTCTGGCTTCCATTGTGGTTGCTTAGATCATTCGTCGAACCGCAGATGCCGCACCGACTTGCCGTTGCGGCGGATCAGCTTCAGCGCTTCGATGCCGACGGTGATGTGGTTCTCGACGAACGAGGAGCTGACCTTGGCGTCGCTGGCTTCGGTCTTCACGCCTTCCGGAATCATCGGCTGGTCGCTGACAAGCAGCAGCGCGCCGCAGGGAATGCGGTTGGCGAAGCCGGCGGCGAAGACGGTGGCGGTTTCCATGTCGATGGCCATGCAGCGCATCGCGCGCAGGCGCTCCTTGAACGCGACGTCGTGTTCCCACACCCGGCGGTTGGTGGTGTACACCGTGCCGGTCCAATAGTCGTGGCCCAGGTCGCGGATCATCGTCGACACCGCACGCTGCAATGCGAACGCCGGCAGCGCCGGCACTTCCGGCAGCAGGTAGTCGTTGCTGGTGCCCTCGCCGCGGATCGCCGCGATCGGCAGCACCAGGTCGCCCAGCTCGTTCTTGCGCTTCAGACCGCCGCACTTGCCGAGGAACAGCACCGCCTTCGGCATGATCGCCGACAGCAGGTCCATCATCGTCGCCGCGTTGGGGCTGCCCATGCCGAAGTTGATCATGGTGATGCCGTCGGCGGTGGCGCTGGCCATCGGCCGGTCCAGGCCGACGATGGGCGCACCGGTGAGCTGCGAAAATACGTTGAGGTAGCCGCCGAAATTGGTCAGCAGCACATGCTCGCCGAACTGGTCCAGTGGCACGCCGGTGTAGCGCGGCAGCCAGTTGTCGACGATCTCGTTCTTGTCCTTCATGCCTAGCCTCTTTTTCTTGTTGTTGTACCGGCGATTCTGGCACGACTGCGACGCACGCACTTGGCAAGGCGCGCCGTGGCCGGTTAGGTTTCGGTCTCTTCCAGGGGATACACGATGCGAACGACCTTGCTGGCCGGGCTGATCCTGGCCTCGCTGGGCGGCAGCGCGCTTGCTGCCACGCCCACCTCCCGCTTCACCCAGGACCCGTACCCGAGCACCTACAGGGCGCTCGCGTCCGGCCCCGTGCTACTGGCCAACGCCACCGTGCTGACCGGCACCGGCGAACGCCTGGACGGCACCGACGTACTGCTGGCCGACGGCAAGGTGGTGGCGGTGGGCCGCGGCCTGTCCGCACCCGACGGCGCGACGCGCGTGGACGCGACGGGCAAGTGGGTGACGCCGGGACTGATCGACGTGCACTCGCACCTGGGCGTGTACCCCAGCCCGGGCGTCAAGGCGCACAGCGACGGCAACGAGGCGACCGCACCGGTGACCGCGAACGTCTGGGCCGAGCATTCGATCTGGGCGCAGGACCCGGGCTTCCACACCGCGCTGGCGGGCGGCATCACCTCGCTGCAGATCCTGCCGGGCTCGGCCAACCTGGTCGGCGGCCGCGGGGTGACGCTGAAGAACGTGCCGTCCACCAGCTACCAGGGGATGAAGTTTCCCGGTGCGCCGTGGGGCCTGAAGATGGCCTGCGGCGAGAACCCCAAGCGCGTCTACGGCGGCAAGGCCGGCCCGGCCACGCGCATGGGCAACGTGGCGGGCTACCGTGCGGCCTTCATCGATGCCAGCGAGTACCTGAAGAAGAACGCGCCCAAGCCGCAGCAGCCGAAGAAGAAGCGCTGGTGGGAACGCGCCAGCGGCGACGACAAGGCCGACAGCGGCGGCGACAGCGGCGGCAAGCGCGACCTGAAACTGGACACGCTGGCCGGCGCGATCAACGGCGAGATCCTGGTGCACATCCACTGCTACCGCGCCGACGAGATGACCACGATGCTGGACCTGGCGAAGGAGTTCGGCTTCAAGATCGCCGCGTTCCACCACGGCGTGGAGGCGTACAAGCTGGCCGACCGGCTGGCGCAGGAGAACGTCTGCGGCGCGCTGTGGGCCGACTGGTGGGGCTTCAAGATGGAAGCCTTCGACGGCATCCAGGAGAACATCGCGCTGGTCGACCGTCCCGCCAACAGCTGCGCGATCGTGCACTCGGATTCGGACGAGGGCATCCAGCGCCTGAACCAGGAGGCCGCCAAGGTGATGGCGAACGCACGTCGCGCCGGCATGGGCGAGATCGCGCCGGAACGCGCGATCCGCTGGGTGACCAGCAACGCGGCGAAGTCGCTGGGCATCGCCGAGCGCACCGGCACGCTGGAGGCCGGCAAGATGGCCGACGTGGTGCTGTGGAACCAGAACCCCTTCAGCGTGTACGCCAAGGCCGAGCAGGTCTATATCGACGGCGCGCGCATCTACGACCGCAACGACCGCAGCAGGCAACCGGTATCGGACTTCATGCTGGGCCAGGAGGTGACGCCATGAGCCGCCTGTCGCTTCGCGCCCTGTGCGTGGCGCTGGCCGTCGCGTGTTCGCCCGCGGCGGCGCAGGACGTCCTGATCCGCAACGCCACCGTGCACACCGCCAGTGCGCAGGGCACGCTGCAGAACGCCGACGTGCTGGTGCGCAACGGCGTGGTGCAGGTCGTGGGTAGCGGGCTGGCCGCGCCGGGCGCGACGGTGGTGGAGGCCAACGGCCGTCCGCTGACGCCGGCGCTGTTCGGCGGCATCACCGAGATCGGTATCGAAGAGGTGTCGGGCGAGTCGTCGACCGCGGATTCGGCGGTGACGCTGCAGGACCAGCCGATGCGGCCGGAGTTCGACGTGACGCTGGCGTACAACCCGGCGTCGGTGCTGATTCCGGTGACGCGCGTGGAAGGCGTCGGCTTCACCCTGCTGGCCGCCTCGACCGGCGGTTCCTTCATCGCTGGCCAGGGCGGCGTGGTGCGGCTGGACGGCAGCCCTGATCCGGTTGGCCCGCGTGCGCTGTTCGTGCGGCTCGGAGGTGGTGGCGCGGCCGACCTGAGCGGCAAGTCGCGTGCGGCGCAATGGATGTTGCTGGACCAGATGGTGGCCGAGGCGCGAGGCCGCGTGCCGGTGGATTCACCGCATGCGCTGCTGACACCGGCGGGCGCATCGTGGTGGCGGTGAACCGCGCGGCCGACATCCGCCAGCTGCTGCGCTGGTCGCAGCGCGAGAACGTGCGTATCGCCATCGCCGGTGGTGCGGAAGCATGGACGCTGGCGCCGCAACTTGCGCAGGCGAAGGTGCCGGTGTTCGTGGATGCGCTGGCGGACCTGCCGGCGGACTTCGACCAGATCGGTGCCTCGCTGGAGAACGCCGCGCGACTGGACCGCGCGGGCGTGCCGGTGGGGTTCTCGCAAGCCGGCGAATCGCACAACGCGCGCAAGAACCGCCAGCTGGCCGGCAACGCAGTGGCGAACGGCCTGCCGTGGGAAGACGGCCTGGCTGGCCTGACCCGCGTGCCGGCAGAGGCGTTCGGCGTCGGCGACCGCGTGGGCAGCATCGCGCCGGGCAAGCTCGCCGACCTGGTGCTGTGGAGCGGCGATCCACTCGACGTGGCGAATACCGCGGAGCAGGTGTGGCTGGGCGGCCGGGCGATCCCGATGCGCTCGCGCCAGACCGAACTTCGCGACCGTTACCTGCAGCAGGCCGGTCCGCTGCCGCGCGCGTATTCGAAGTAAGCGACGCCCGCGGGCGTCACTCCACGGGGGCGCCTTCGGGCGCCTTCGTGCTATGGGTGGGCAGCGCGACGGAGCGTTCGTCCATCACGCGATCGCCACCGGCGCGTTTCGCGGCGTACATGGCATGGTCCGCGCGCGCGATCAGCGACGCCACGGTGTCTCCATCGCGCGCCTGGGCGACACCAAGGCTGGCGGTGAGCGCCACCTCGACGCCATCCACCACGGCGCAGTCGTGGCGGATGCGCGCGACCACCTGTTCGCCGATGCGGGCGGCCGACACCAGGCCGGCACCGGACAGCACCAGCACGAATTCCTCGCCACCCAGGCGGCCGATCTGGTCGCCGTACTGGAACTGTTCGCTGACCGCGCGCGTCACCGCACGCAGGCACGCATCGCCCAGCGCGTGACCGTGGCGATCATTGATCTGCTTGAACTGGTCGAGGTCGATGAAGAGCAACGAGACCGGGATCTGTTCGCGCTGCCGCTCGATCAGCGCCCAGTCCAGGCGGTGTTCGATACCGCCGCGGTTGAGCACGCCGGTCAGGCCGTCGCGCTCGGCATGCGCCTTGGCGCTGTCGCGCTCGCGGCGGAAGGTGAGCATGCGATCGGCCAGTCCCAGCGCCAGGACCACGGCGGTAGAAGCGAGCACCCACGGCAAGCCGTACTCCAGCCAGGGTTCGGCGCGCTCGCCGGCACTGAATCGCAGCGCGCGCGTCATCGTGAAGACCAGCATAGGCACCCACGCGATCAGGACGTAGGCCGCATGCCGCTGGCCGCGGCGCCACGCCACGACCAGCGTGACCAGCGCGATCGCGTTGGTCAGCAGGAACAGGGCATTGGCGATGTCGGGGAACCAGGTCTTGTCGGCCGGCCATGGCGACAACAGCAACACCAGCGTCAGGCCGCAGCCGTACGCACCAACGATACGCATGGCGCCGGCGAGACGCGGCGTGACCTTGCGCAGGCCGGCATAGTCCAGCCACAGGTAGACCAGCAGGATGGTGGCCAGCGTGCCGGTGATCCAGATGCCCTGGGCACCGAAGCGGGCCAGCACCGACAAACCGGGCCACGCGTACGCTTCGCCGTAGGAACACAGCGCGTACAGCAACTGGAACAGCATGGCGCCGGCGTAGAGCAGGTAGACGCGGTCGCGCAGTACCGCCCAGAACAGCAGCACCGCCAGCGACACGCCCAGCACCACGCCGATCGCGGGCAGCAACATGCGGATGTGCCACAGGTCGGCGGCGGCGTAGGCCGGGCCCGGTTCCACCGCGACCCGCAGCGGGTATCGCGCACCCTCGACCTTGACGTAGACAGGCCCATCGCCACGCAGCGGAAACACCAGCGCACGCCGGCTGTATTGCGGATCGAGCGCGCGACTGAAGATGTCCTGCCGACGCGCCACGCCGCCGGGTCGGTCACGCACGCTCACGCTTGCGGTGTAGGGGTGGTAGAACACCAGCAACGGCTCGGACACGCCCGGCGCGGGTTGCACACGCCATTCCCCGTTGCCGAGCACGCGCACGCCGCTGTCGCCGCTGTCGAAGCGACGTTCTGAAAATAGCCCGGCGCGCTGTCCGGCCTGCTGTTCCAGCGCCACTGGCTGGAGGCGGTCGATCCGCGCGATGTTTTCCCCATGCGCGCCCGCCGGCAGCAGGGCGAGCAGCAGCAGTAACCTCCACCACCGCTGTTTCATGTTGCCCCTTCCCCTACGCGGCGAGTGTCGGGCGCGGCCTGACCCGCGACAAGTCCAGCGCCACTGCTTTTGTGACTCATATCACGCAATTTGTGCGCTGCAGGCCCCGCCGCGCATCTGATGGCGGCCGCGTTTTCCGCGACGGGTCACATCACAAAAGAGTGACTCAATTCACACTTCATGCGTTTATCCAGCGACTTGCCTGACGTTCTCCGCTAGTTTTCCGGAGATAGATACAGATGCGACGATGCCGGGAGGGGCTAGATGCGCATAGGGATAGTCGTCGATTCAGCGTGTGACCTGCCTCTGGATTACCTCGAGCGGCACAACATCATCATCCTGCCGATCACCGTACGGATCGGCGAGGCCGTCCTGGCCGACCACCGCGACGAACAGGCCACGCTGAGCTTCCTGCACGCGCACGTGGCCGAGCGCGGGCATGAGGCCGAGACCACCCCGTTCACCGTCAACCAGATCCGCGACCTGTTCCTGGGGCGGCTGGTGATCGACTATGACCATGTCTTCTGCATGACGATCACCAAGACGCGGTCGCCGATCCACGAGAACGCGATGCAGGCCAGCTTCGCCATCCTCAACGACTACAAGCCGGTGCGGCAGGCCGCGGGCCACAGCTCGCCGTTCGCGCTGCGCGTGATCGATACGCAGAACCTGTTCGCCGCGCAGGGCATCACCGCGGTGGAGGCCGTCCGCATGCGCGATGCCGGCACCAGCGTGCAGCAGACCCGTGTGCGACTGGAAGAACTGGCGCAGAACACGCACGGCTACATGATCCCGCGCGATCTCTACTACCTGCGCAACCGTGCGCGTACCAAGGGCGACCGCAGCGTCGGCCTGCTCAGCGCCGCACTGGGCAGCGCGCTGGACATCAAGCCCGTGCTGTACGGCCACGCCGGCAACACCGAGCCGGTCGCCAAGATCAAGGGCTTCGAGAACGCGGTGGAGCAGATGTTTAAGTTCACCGGCAACCGGGTGATGGCCGGCCTGATGACGCCGACCGTCTGCCTGAGCTACGGCGGCGAGCTGTCGGAACTGCGTGCCCTCCCGGGTTACCAGCGCCTGCGCGACATCTGCGAGAACAACAAGGTCGAAGTGTTCGAGAGCGTGATGAGCCTGACGGGCATGGTCAATGTCGGCAAGGGCGCCGTGGTCGCCGCCTTCGCCGCTCCGCCGGCCCCGTTCAAGCCGGCATAACGGCGGGCTAACGCGCCGTGGATGACGCTATGCCCCGGGTTTCTACCGGGGGCGCCATGGCCGTCCGTTATTACATCAGCTTGCCGGATCCCGGCCGCGCGCGCGGCGGCGATCCGGCTTTCAGTTTCGACGCGCATGGCGCGGAGGAATTCGCCGCGCAACTCCAGCATGCGTTGCGCACCCGCCATCTGTTCGACCGCTGGCGCGCCCGCCAGGAAGAACCCGATGAAGTCGATCCCGGCCTCGGCGTGGTCGACGACGACGCGATGGTGAACGGACGGCAGGACGACCTCAGCATCCTGCTGGTGGCCACGTCCTCGATTCCCGGCCAGGTGCTGAAGCATCGCCTGCGCCTGCTGGCGGGACATGCCTGGGAGCTGCGTGATGTATCCGCCGCGTAGTCCGCGGCGTCAGCGTGACGTCTCTGCCGCGTGAGCGGCATGCGCATGCCCGTGCTGCTCGCCTGGAGCGGCGGCAAGGACGCAGCGTGGACGCTGCACACCCTGCGCCAGCGCGATGACGTCGAGGTGGTCAGCCTGCTGACCACGGTGACCGAAGACTACGACCGCGTCTCGATGCAGGGTATCCGCCGCAGCGTGTTGCATGCGCAAGCACGTGCGGCCAGCCTTCCGTTGATCGAGGCGATGATCGCTGCCCGCTGCACCAACGACCACTACGAGCGTGCGATGACGGAGGCGCTGGCCCGTGCGGCACAACGCTGGCCGACGCTGCGCACGATGGCCTTCGGCGACTTGTTCCTCGAGGACATCCGCGCCTACCGGGTGCAGAACCTGGCGAAGATCGGCTGGGACGTCATGACGCCGCTGTTCGGTGCCGACACCGGTGCGCTGGCACGGGAGATGGTCGACGGCGGCCTGCACGCGCACCTGTGCTGCGTGGATACACAGCAACTGGATACACGCTTCGCCGGCCACGCCTTCGATGCCGCGCTTTGGGACGCCTTGCCGGCACACGTCGATCCCTGCGGCGAGAACGGCGAGTTCCACACTTGTGTTTCCGCCGGCCCCATGTTCGATGCGCCGCTCACGCTGACTGAGGGCGACACCGAATTGCGCGACGGGCGCTTCGCATTCACCGACTACGTGCTCGACACCGCATCGTAGGGTGGGCCCAGGCCCACCATCGCCATCCCGTCAACAACGACGACCGGGACGGCGGGCTCTGGCCCGCCTTACGCGTTCAGCGCCTTCGCGTGATGCGCGATGTGCTCACCGATGAAGCTGGCAATGAAGTAGTAGCTGTGGTCGTAGCCGGGCTGCAAACGCAGCGTCAGCGGATGACCCGCCGCAGCGGCCGCGGCCTGCAACAGGTCAGGCTTCAACTGCGTATGCAGGAATTCATCCGCATCGCCCTGGTCGACCAGCAGCGGCAACCGCTCCGATGCGCCGCGGACCAGTTCGACGGCGTCGTACTGCTTCCAGCCTTCGCGATCGGTCCCGAGATACGCACCGAACGCCTTCTCGCCCCACGGCACCTGCGACGGCGCGACGATCGGCGAGAACGCCGAGACACTGCGGTAGCGGCCCGGGTTCTTCAGCGCGATGGTCAGTGCGCCATGTCCGCCCATGGAGTGTCCGCTGATCGCGCGTGCACCGTTGGCTGGAAAGTGCGCTTCGATCAGCGCCGGCAGTTCGTCGACGATGTAGTCGTACATCCGGTAGTGCGCTGACCACGGTGCCTGTGTCGCGTTGACGTAGAAGCCGGCGCCCTTGCCCAGGTCGTAGCCCTCGGCGTCGGCCACATCCTCGCCACGCGGGCTGGTGTCTGGCGCGACAAGGATCACGCCGTGCTCGGCGGCGTACCGCTGCGCGCCCGCCTTGGTGATGAAATTCTGTTCGGTGCAGGTCAGGCCGGACAGCCAGTACAGCACCGGCAGCTTTCCGCGCTCGGCTTGCGGCGGCAGGTAGACCGCGAAGCGCATCGTGCAGCCGAGGCGCTCCGATGCATGTTCGTAGACGTCCTGCCAGCCACCGAAGCAGGCGCGGTGCTCGATCCGCTCGATCGTCATGTCAGGCGACTCCCGCTGCGGCTGCGAGACGGATCTCGAAGGTCTTCAACGAAAGCGCATCGCCTTTCGTCTCGATGCTCGAGGCCTCGGCAAGCGCCCGGATGCGGGAAGCGTAGAACATCTCCGGCAGATCCTCGTACTCGTCCGGGGCCGCGATCATGACGCCTGCGGTGATGAAGCCCGCCTTCTTCCACTCCCGACCCAGCGACGACAGGATCGCCCGATCGATCTTCTGCAGGTCGTGTTCGCCGAGGCGCGAAATCGCGTCGCGCGCTTCCTGGTCGAGGGCGATGCCGTCCACCGCTGCATCGGGCGTCATGCCCAGAGCCATCATTTCCATAGACGTCGTCATCTCAGTAGTGCACCACGCTGCGGATCGACTTGCCTTCATGCATCAGGTCGAAGGCTTCGTTGATGCCGTCGAGCGGCATGGTGTGGGTGACGAAGGGCGCGAGCTCGATGTCGCCCTTCATCGCGTCCTCGACCATGCCCGGCAACTGCGAGCGGCCCTTCACACCGCCGAAGGCCGTGCCCATCCACTTGCGGCCGGTCACCAGCTGGAACGGGCGCGTGCCGATCTCCTGGCCCGCGCCGGCCACGCCGATGATCACGCTCTGGCCCCAGCCGCGGTGCGCGCATTCCAGCGCCGCGCGCATGACGTTGACGTTGCCGATGCACTCGAACGAATGGTCGACGCCCCAGCCGGTCATCTCGACGACGACCTGCTGGATCGGCTTGTCGAAGTCCTTCGGGTTGACGCAGTCGGTGGCGCCGAACTGCTTCGCCATGTCGAACTTCGACGGATTGGTGTCGATGGCGATGATGCGGCCGGCCTTGGCCTGGCGCGCGCCCTGGATCACCGCCAGGCCGATACCGCCCAGGCCGAACACGGCGACCGAATCGCCTTCCTGCACCTTGGCGGTGTTGTGCACGGCGCCGATGCCGGTGGTCACACCGCAGCCCAGCAGGCAGACGTGTTCCGGATTCGCGTCGGGATTGATCTTCGCCAGCGAGACCTCGGCGACGACCGTGTACTCGCTGAAGGTCGAGCAGCCCATGTAGTGGTACAGCGGCTGGCCTTCGTAGGAGAAGCGCGAGGTGCCGTCCGGCATCACGCCCTTGCCCTGCGTGGCGCGCACCGACGTGCACAGGTTGGTCTTGCCGCTCTTGCAGAACAGGCATTCGCCGCACTCGGCGGTGTACAGCGGAATCACGTGGTCGCCCGGCTTCACGCTGGTCACGCCTTCGCCCACCTCCACCACGATGCCGGCGCCCTCGTGGCCCAGCACGACGGGGAACAGGCCTTCTGGATCGTCGCCGGACAGCGTGAACGCATCGGTGTGGCAGACGCCGGTGTGGGTGATCTTCACCAGCACCTCGCCCTTCTGCGGCGGGGCGACGTCGATCTCGACGATCTTCAGCGGTTCGCCTGCGGCGAAGGCGACGGCGGCACGGGATTTCATGGGGGCACTCCTGCTTACTTGAGATAGGAACGGACCAGCGCGACGGCGGCATCGATGCCGGCCTCGCGCTGTTCGGGGGTCGAGGCCGGATGCGCGAACTCCTCGCGCAGGTGGCTTTCCAGGATTTCCGACATCAAGCCGTTGACGGCACCGCGCACGGCGGCGAGCTGTTGCAGCACGGGCGCGCACTCGGCGCCTTCCTGCAGCGCACGCTCAAGCGCGTCCAGCTGGCCACGGATGCGCTTGACGCGCATCAAGGCCTTTTTCTTGTCGGCGGGCGAGTGCGGCACGGCGTCATCCTGATAGTGGGGGGGAGTATAGATCGGACCGCTGGTCGGGGCAAAGCCGGGCGCCGGCCGGTGCGGGATATCCGGCTCGTGTCCCCTGCGAAGGCATTCCTTCGCATACCCCTTCATTGCAGACACCAGGAGCTCCATGCCATGCGCCGACCGCCGCTGAAACTCGCCCTCGCCACCGCGCTGATCGTCGCCCTGCCCGCCAGCAGCGCACCGCCCACCGGCCCCGAAACGCAGGTCTGGATCGATGTCGCCACCCATTCCATGGCCGGCATGCCCGACATGGGCATGCTGGGCGGACTGGCCGGCAGGATGATGGGCGGCGAGAGGGGCCCGCAGGCCTATCCGCAGTCGCGCAACATTCCCGCTAGCCAGGGTCGGCTGCTCGACATCGCCCTGCACAACCGGCTCAAGCCGGGCATGCCCGCGGACCAGGCGGTGCCGGCGGGCCTCGGCGTGGGCAAGTCGCTGTCGCTGCTGCCGTCCCCGCCCGGCAAGAACGTCGAGCAACCGCAGGACCCCGAGACGCGCGACATCGAAGTGACCATCCGGCAGTACTGGGGATGCAGCGCCACCGTGCGCCCCGGACAGCCGAAGGTGATGACGCTGAAGATCAAGAATGGGCAGTTCCAGCAGAACGGCGCGCTGGCGCCCGGCCTGTTCGTTCCCGACCGCGACATCGACGTCAATCCCAGCTACGCGCTGTGGCCCAACCTCAAGAACAACAAGCGCGTGGCCGAGCGCTCGTCGCTGGTGGGCCAGCACCGCATCACCGGCGATGGCGTACCGGCCTCGCTGCAGTTCGAGCTGGGCCAGAATGCGGACTTCATGCCGAAGATCGCGCTGCAGACCCGCGGCGAGCTGACCGACAGCATCGGCCTGACCTGGCAGCCCGTCGACCGCGCGAAGGCGTACTTCCTCAACGCGATCGCCATGCAGGACGAGCGCAACTTCACCATGTGGAGCAGCGCCGAAGTCCCCGGGGCGGGCCATGAGCTGGTGAACTACCTGACCGGGTCGTACATCGACAAGTGGCTGAAGCAGAAAGTGCTGCTCGCGCCGGGCAGCACCAGCTGTGCGATCCCGCAGGGCATCTTCAAGGCGACGGGCAAGGGCGGGCAGCAGGGTGGATTCGCCTCGCTCAACATGATCGCCTACGGACCGGAGACCAACATCACCTGGCCGCCGAAACCCACCGACCCGAAACAGCCGTGGGACCCGGAATGGAACGTCCGCGTGCGCACCAAGGCCACCACCGTGGCGATGCTGGGCATGGACTTCGGCGGCATGGACGGCATGCCCGCCGATGAAGGCGATGGCGACGGCAAGCAGGACCCCGGGAAGAAGGAAGAAGGCGGCGCGAAGAAACTGCTGCGCGGCCTGATGCGGAACCTCTGAACCCCGTCACGGGCAGGCGGCGCGCCTCCTGCCCTCTGCCGCCAAGGATGACGCCATGAAACGCCTGCTGATGTTGTTCGCCCTCGCCAGCCTCGCATGCGCCCCGTTCGCGCACGCGGCCGATCCCTGCCCGCAGCTGCGCACGCAGCTGGCCGCCACCGATGTCGCGACGCGGATCGCCGCAATCGCCTGCCAGGAGAACCATGCCTGGTTCCGCCCGTTCATCGATGCCGATGGTCGTGCCGGCGGCCAAGCCGTGTACGAAGCCGAGAACGACGCGCTGGCCGATGGCGCGCAGGCGTGGCGCAAGGTCGCCGCATACTGGAGCGGCAGCGGATTGGGCAACGAGTGCGGCAAGCCCGGCGCGGCCTGCCGCAGCTTCGTGGTGGACACGCCGTGGTCGGCGGCGTTCGTGTCGTGGGTGATGCGGCAGGCGCGCGTGCCGGGCTTCGTTGCCTCGTCCCGCCACGTGGACTACGTGCGCTCGGCAGCGCGGTCCGGTGCCGGTCCTTATCGTCTGGTTTCTCCGCAGGATGCCGCCCCTGCGCCGGGCGACCTGCTCTGCTACGTGCGCGGACAGTCGCGTTCGTTGGGCTATCCGGGCCTGCTGGGCGTGCTGGATGGCGAGGGTGTCGGGCTGCCGATGCATTGCGACATCGTGGTGGCGGCGGGTGCCGGCATCGCGTGGCTCGTCGGCGGCAACGTGCAGCAGACCGTTGCGCTGCGGATGCTGCGGCTGGATGCGCAGGGTCGTTTCGCCGACCTGCCGATGCGCGACGGCACGGGCGCATCGTGCAATCCCGACACACCGGCGTACTGCAACCTCAATCGGCAGGACTGGGCAGCGTTGTTGAAACTGAAGGCACGGGAATCGCCCTCGCTGCTGGCCGCCGCCGCCGATCACTGACCACTACGGAATCGCCATGCACCTCCCGCGCACCTCATTCGTGGCCGCCATCGTGCTGGCCCTCGCCGCATGCTCGCCCTCCGCAGGCGATGGTGGCGCCGGCAACGACAACCCACGCGCGCCCACGCAGGCGCAGATCGACGCCATCCTTGCCGAAGGACCCGATGCGACGCTGCGGAAGATGGCGACCTTCGACTACCTCGTGCACTACCGCGTGATGGAAGCCACCGGCATGGTCGACGCGCTCGGCGGCGAGGCGAAAGCCGTGGCCGCGCTGAAAGCGCTGGGTGACCAGAACGAGCGTTGGCTGCGTGGCGCGCAGGCCGATGCGCCGCGCATGATCCCGGCGGCGTTCGATGGCAGCGGCCTGGACAGCGGCTTTGCGGGTCTCGCCATCGGTGCGTTCGGCGGGCTGATCGCCGGCGGCATGGTCAATGGCGCCGTGCAGGACATGTCGGATGAAAGGCTGGCCGAACTCGCGAAGGCCGGACCGGTCAAGCTCGGCGGGGACAAGGACGGCAAGGGCGGCGCGGAGCTGAAGTTCGGCACGGACGGGTCGCTGGACCAGACGCTGGAGTTCGAGGGCAAGGCCACCGATGGCCTGTCGGGCAAGATGAAGATCAAGATCCACATGGACGCCTGCCCGGACCCCGAGGGCAAACTGACGGTGACGTTGAACGTGGATTCGCAGATGAGCGTCGTCGGCCAGCCGGGCGTCGGCGGACACGTGCGCAGCGAGTTCAAGCTCGAGCGCTTCCTCGACGACGATGCGCACCTCATCCCGGATCACGGCACCAACGCGAGCATGACGATGTCGGCGGGCGGCACGGGCGGCGGCAAACAGCAGACCTTCGATCTCAAGATGGGGTTCGATCGCAATGCCGGCAGCGGCTATGAAGACTTCAACGACTACAGCGGTTTCAGCATTTTCCGCATGGACGAGGTCAAGCACGCGGCGAAGCTGGCAGAACAGTCCTTCATCTACCAGCAGCTGATCGCCGAGATCATGCTGCGCGGCATGGGCAACGGTGCGGGACCGTGGGAAAGCGGCCGTTGCGTGGAACTGAAGGCCACCAGCAGTCCGGGCAAGCGCAAGGGCATTCGTCCGAACACCGCGTTCGACCTGGAGGCGATCCCACGCGCGAAATCCGATGGCGCACCGACCGGCGGCACGGTGACCGCCACACTGAGTGGCGGCGCCAGCCTGCAGCCGTCCAGCGGCAAGGTGCCGGCCGATGCGAAGTACGCGTATGCGGGCCCGGACAAGAAGAACGAGGAAGCAACCATCAAGTTTGAAGCACGCAGCAAGCGCGGCGTGGGACGCGCGACACTCGAGTTCGACACCAAGCGCCCGCAGGCCTACAACGCG
Organism: Pseudoxanthomonas mexicana; assembly: GCF_001556105.1. Taxonomy (GTDB): domain Bacteria; phylum Pseudomonadota; class Gammaproteobacteria; order Xanthomonadales; family Xanthomonadaceae; genus Pseudoxanthomonas_A; species Pseudoxanthomonas_A mexicana_A. The sequence continues at coordinate 51,288 of NZ_LSIF01000042.1, forward strand.
GTCGGCGGCCTCGACGATTTCCATGGCACCGGCACGATCTGCAATCTTGGCGAGACCTTCACCATCAGCGGTGGCGGCAACACCGTGACGTTCACGCCGAACAACGAGGAAGGCGGCTCCTACAGCTACCAGGGCAACATGCGCGGCATCGGCGTGTATGGCAACGGCACCTACACCGTCGATGCCAGCGAGAAGGGCGGCACCCTCACCGGTACCGGCAACGGCTGCGTGAAGACCCCGATGGGCACCCGCTGCAACAACGGCACCGAGCGCTACACGCTGGTACCGATCCCGCCCTGCGAGGAGTCCTAGCTCTGTCCGCTCCGGCAGCGTTCTCTCGCATATCTCCTGACCACGGCAATCCGCCACCTCGGGAGATCCGCATGTCGAAGCAGTACGCACTGCCCTTGCTCGTCCTTACGCTGCTTGCCACTTCCGCACACGCGCAGCAGGTGCCGCGCATCGCCGCCGAACAGGTCGCGATCGACCGCGGCGTGGTGTACTCGCTCGTACCGCAGGCGGGCCAGTATGCGCAGGTCTTCCGGCTGCCGCGCGCGGGTTCGATACGCCACCTCATGCTGCCGCTCGCCTGCGCCACCGGCGACCAGATAGAGATCGAGATCGCCATCGTTGATGCACCGAACGGCGTGCCGGGCGCGCAGGTGCGGCAGGTCCAGCGCGTCGACGGCGTGGCGCTCGACGCAAGAACACTACCCAGCGGCGAGTTCGCGATGCGGCTGATCGAGTTCACCCAACCGAATCTGCTGCCGGCAGGATCGTACGCCTTGACGATCACCAACGCCGGTGGGCGGACGTGCGCGCTGTACCGTGCTCCCCTCGGCGACCATTACGCAGGCGGCGATGGCTATTACCGCAGCAGCACGGCAAGCATCTGGTTCGCGCAATCGCGCGATCTCGGCTTCCAGGTCTTCTACCAGCCCTTCGTGATGCCCTCCATCCGCTAACAGGCCGGCGCCGGCGCGACGAGGCGGGCTTCAGAGTCGCGCCGACAGCGCCTCCGCGTCGACAAGGTTGCGTTCACCGGGAAGCAGCATGTCGCGCATCACCGGCAACGCGTCGTCCAGCAGGCGGCGGGCGGCCTTCCGGTCGCCGCGCGCCGCGACATCCTCGGCCAGCGTTGCGCGGGCAACCGCCACGTCGACGGCACTGGCGCTCACCTGCAACCGCTGGACCGCGTCGCGCTGATGCTGTTCGGCGGAGGCCGCGTTGCCGCGCAGGCGATCCAGGGTGGCCGCCATCGCGGAGAAATAGCCGAACTGCTCATGCGTGTCGGGCACGCCGCGCTGCGTCATGCGCGCGCGCAGGTCCGCCAGCAGTGGCGCGCCGCGCGCGGCATCGCGCGTACGCAGGTAGAGGTTCAACTGGTCGCCCAGCACCTGCGCATACTCGTCCGACGCTTCACCATCCAGACGCAGTGAGCGCTTGCGGAGATCGTCCAGCCGCGTCCTTGCCTCGTCGAACTTCCCGTTGGCCACCATCGCACGCGCATGCACGCGCTCGATCGTGCGGCGGAAGCTGTCGTCGGGGGACACGCCCGCTGCGTCCAGCCGTGCGATGCCCTGCGTGGCGCGCGCCAGCGCCGTGGCGTAGTCGCCGTACATGAGGTTGATCGCGGTGAGGTTCGCCAGCGCCATCGCCAGGTTACGCGGCCCCTCGCCGAGCTCACTGGACAGCGCATAGCTCCTGTCCGCCGCTTCCCGCGACTCGCGGTAGCGTCCCTGGCCCAACAGCGTATCGGCCAACGTCTGGTACCACACCGTCGCGCTGGTGCCGCCGTAGCCGCCGGTCTTCTCGGCATCGGCGATGGCTTGTCGCACCACGCGCTCCGCCTCGGCCGGCCTGCCCTCCAGCAACAACCCGGACACCAGGCTTCTGACCAGCGTCCGTCGCACGGGTGAATCGGCCGCGATGCCGCGCGCATCCGCATAGGCCAGACCCTCCCGGCTGACCGACAACAGGCGACGACGGTCGTTCTGGAAGTTAGCGGCCGTGCCGATATCCGAATAGATGTCCAGCACCACATCGGCCGGCGGAGACGGCATGCGCTTGGCGAACGCAAGCGAGGCTTCGGCCCGCTTCCTGCACCATTCCAGGCCATATTTTTCGACGTGGCCCAGCGTGAGGTGTGCCATCGCACGAAGTTGCTGCTCGGGATCATCCGGCGCGAAACGCTGGCGCAGGGCAACCGCCTGGTCGGCGGCCGCCAGCGATTCGGTGTTGCGCTCCAGATCTCCCAGTTCATCGGAATAGGCCACGAGGTCGTCCGCCAACGCCAGCGCCTCTTCCCTCGTCCGCGGCGTCACGCCCTTCAGGCCTGCCGCAAACAACCGCACGGCCTGCTGGTCGTCGCCGATCGAGCGATACAACCGCCCCAGCATGCGCTGCACCGGCTGGCGCACCTGCGGCTCGAGCGTGCGCTGGTCGAGCTTGGCCCGCGCCTGGTCGAGCAACTGGCGAACGCTAACTTCCGTGCTCATCGCCTGCTCGGGCGCAGCCGCCGCGAGGGTGTCCGCGAGGAACGTCAGCGTCGCGCGCGCCGTCTCCGATTCGCGTTCGGCGATGCGGGCCTGCGAACGCGCTTCCTGCGCCTGCCACGACGCCACGCCGGTGCCGGCGAGCAGCGCCACCGCTACAAGACCCGCTGCCGTGGCCAAGCCGCGGTTGCGCCGCAGCCACAGGCGCGCGCGATCGGCACGCGACAGGCGCACCGCATTGATCGGCCGGTCGTCCAGCCAGGCGCGCAGGTCGTTCGCCAGCACGTCGGCCGAGGCGTAGCGCGCCTCAGGATCGCGACGCAGGCAGGCCTGCACGATCTGCGCAAGGCTGCCGCGCAGCGCGCGCGCCAGCGATGCGGGGCTGTGGCCACCGCGTTGCGTGGCCTGCTCGCTGCTCGCCTGCGATGCGGCCCGCGTCAGCGGTTCCGGATCGCGTTCGAGCTGCTGCAACTGGTGCGCCACCGGTGTTTCCCGCGTCACGCCGAACGGATGCGCACCCGACAGCAAGCGATGCAGCACCACGCCCAGCTGCCACAGGTCGGTGGCGGTGGTGATGGGCGCATCGAGCAGCTGTTCGGGTGAGGCGTATTCGAACGTCAGCGCGCGGTCGACGGTCGCGGCGCGCGTGGTGTCGGCGAGCTCCTTGGCGATGCCGAAGTCCAGCAGCTTCACCCGGCCATCGCCGTCGACCAGCAGGTTGGATGGCTTCAGGTCGCGATGCACCACCAGGTTGCGATGCGCATGGCGAACGGCATCGACGACCTGCAGGAACAGCACGATGCGCTCGCGCAGCCCGAGCTGCCGGGCGTCGCACCAGCGATCAATCGGCTGGCCGTCGATCAGTTCCATCACGAACCACGGATCGCCGTCGCCGCTGATGCCGCCATCCAGCAGCGTGGCGATGTTCGGATGGCGCAGGCGGGCGAGGATCTGCCGCTCGCGCAGGAAGCGTTCGCGCGCCGCCTGCGAATCGGTACCGGCGCGGATCAGCTTCAGCGCAGCATGTTGCGCGTAGGCGCCATCGTCGCGTTCGACCCGGTACACCGCCCCCATGCCGCCATGACCCAGGAGTCCGGTGATGCGCCAGGGCCCGATGCTGCGGCCGACCAGCGCATCGCGCGCGACCTCGCCGTGTTCGTCGCGGAAGGCACGTCCCCACGCCAGCGCGTCGCCGGCGAACGGTTCCGTGTTGCTCGCATCCGCCGCCAGCAGGGCATCGACGGCTGATCGCAGGCCTTCATCCTCAGCGCACGCCTGCGACAACCACGCGTCGCGCTCGGACGGCGCGATCTCGACGGCCTCGCGGAACAGCGCCAGCGCCCGCCGCCGGCTTTCGATGTCACCGTCGCTCATTTTCCCAGTTCCGCCAGCAGGAAGGCACGTGCCGTCCGCCAGTCGCGGCGCACGGTCCGTTCGCTCACGCCCAGCATCTGCGCGATTTCGGTTTCTTCGTAACCGCCGAAGTAGCGCAGCTCGACGATCTGTGCGGCACGCGCATCGGCTTGCTGCAGTGCGTTCAACAGCTCGTCCAGCGCCAGCACCTCGACCACCGCGCGCTCGTCGCCACCCAGCCTCGCGGTGAGCGTCAGCGCGTCCACGCCGCCGCCGCGCTTCTGCGCCTGCGCGATGCGCGCGTGGTCGACCAGCACCTGCCGCATCGCGCGGGCCGACATCGCCAGCAGGTGCGCACGATCGTTGGCGGCCAGGCGTTCGCCGGTGGCCAGCTTCAGATAGGTTTCATGCACCAGCACCGTGGTGTCGAGGTTATCGCGGTGCCGGCGCAGCTGCAGGTGCGCGGCACGCTTCAGCTCGTCGTACAGGCTGGCGAACACCGCATCGGCGGCGCGCACGTCGCCTTCGCGCGCGCGTTTCAACAGTTGGGTAACCGGTACGTGTTCCATGTGTCGCTCGCGAGACCCGATGTACACCGCGGCATTCCCGCCGCAGCCCCCTGTCACCAGGCAGGCAACAGGCCCCGCACGGCTTCAACAAGGACAACGCGAAAGAGCGCCGGGGCGGGACAGCCCGGGGTGGCGGCGGGTGACGCCGGCCATCCTGGCTAGTACGCGAACTCGCGGAACACGCGATCGATGTCGCCGTTCCACTCGCCGTGGAACAGGGCGAGCTTGCGCTCGGCCGGCGTCTCGTTCGCCTCGACGATCTCGACCAGCGCATCGAGGAAGCCGCTCTCGTCCACACCCTTGCTGTTCAGGCGCGCACGACGCTGCAGGCCGCCGATGGCGATCTTCACCGCTTCGCGTGCGAGGTCGCGCACGCTGCCGCCACGGAACGGCAACTTCAACGCATGCTTCGGCACGCCATCGCGCAGCGCGTGGCGTTCTTCCAGCGAGAAGTCCTTGACCAGGTCCCATGCGGCGTCGAGCGCGGCATCGTCGTACAGCAGGCCCACCCAGAACGCGGGCAGCGCGCACAGGCGGTTCCACGGGCCGCCATCGGCGCCGCGCATCTCCAGGAACTTCTTCATCCGCACTTCGGGGAACGCGGTGGTCAGGTGGTCGGACCAGTCGCGCAGCGTCGGCAGCGCGCCGGGCAGCACGTCCAGCCTGCCCTGCATGAAATCCCGGAACGACTTGCCGCTGGCGTCATGGTAGATGCCGTCGCGGTAGGAGAAGTACATCGGCACGTCGAGGATGTAGTCGACGTAGCGCTCGTAGCCGAAGCCATCCTCGAACACGAAATCGAGCATGCCCGTGCGGTCGCCGTCGGTATCGGTCCAGATGTGCGAACGGAAGCTCTGGTAGCCGTTCGGCTTGCCCTCGGTGAACGGCGAGTCGGCGAACAGCGCCGTCGCTATCGGCTGCAGCGCCAGCGACACGCGGAACTTCTTCACCATGTCCGCTTCGGTGGCGTAGTCGAGGTTGACCTGCACCGTGCAGGTCCGCGTCATCATGTCCAGGCCGAGCTGGCCGACCTTGGGCATGTACGACTTCATGATCTGGTAGCGGCCCTTCGGCATCCACGGCATCTCGTCGCGGCGCCACTTGGGCTGGAAGCCCATGCCGAGGAAGCCGAGCCGCAGTTCGTCGGCGACCTGCTTCACTTCCTTCAGGTGCGTGCCGACTTCGACGCAGGTCTGGTGGATGGTCTCCACCGCCGCGCCGGAGAGTTCGAGCTGGCCGGCCGGTTCCAGCGTGACCGACGCGCCATCCTTGGTCAGGGCGATGACGCGGCCTTTCTCGTCGACCGGTTCCCAGCCGAAGCGGGTCAGTCCTTTCAGGAGCGCCTCGATGCCGCGGTCGCCGTCGAACGTCGGCGGGCGCAGGTCGTCGAGGCGGAAGCCGAACTTCTCGTGCTCGGTACCGATGCGCCAGTCCTGCACCGGCTTCTCGCCGGACGCGATGTAGTCGACCAACTGCGTACGGTCGGTGATCAGCGTGTCGGCGACGTGGCTGGGGCTGGACAAGGGCAGGACTCGCAAGGGGAGTGCGGTGCCGACGGATGGCGCCGCAAGGGCGGCACTATAACGTGACCACCCTCACGCGTTCATCGCCACCGGAACGCCGCAGCATCCCATCCATGGCCGCGATGGGGGCCGCGCCGTCGCATCAGAGCGGGCGCACGAATACCTGGAACGCCAGGTCGCGAGGCGTGCCCGCCGCATCGAACAGCTCGATCCAGTTCGGCGGATTGCCGCGGGCGATGAAGTACGCCTTGCCTGACAGGTAGGTATCGCCAGGAGGCGCCAGCCACAGCATGCAGTACTCGTTGCGGCGCAATGCGGACACGGTCAGGGTGAAGGCGTACTCGCCCCGTGACAGCAGTGCCGGCTGGATGAACTCGATCATGCGCATGCCGGGCACGGGATATCCATACGCATTCAGCGCAGGGCCCGGTACGTCCTGGCGTGCGACCACGACCCCGTTCGGCACGCCTGCCGTGGTCCGTTCGATCTCGACCCGCAGCACCCGGGCCGACGCGCAATTGGCCGGCACCATGACATGGCTGAGGTAGCCGTCCGCGGGCAGCTGGAAGACCTGCGCGAAGCGCTGCGACGCGCTGCCGCCGATGTCGGTGTTGGCTGGCGACTCGATCAGCAACTGCTCGGCCGCTACCCGCGGCGGCTGGGTCGGCGGGGGAGCGGCCATGGCCGCCCCGGTGACGAGGACGAGGGTCGACAGCGAAATCGGGATGCAGCGCATGACTTACTCCTTCACGGCGGAATGCCGCGTGGAGGTCTATGCGAAGAACGGCTGCGCCAGCGGACGGGCATCCGCCCGGAGACTTACAGGCCCAGCCAGTTGCCCACGACCAGGCGCGCTTCGTCCACGCCCTGCTTCGACTCGGCCGAGAACGTCTGCACGCTGACGGTATCGCCGAAGGACGAAAACAGGTCCTTCTTCACCGCCTGCAGTGCGTTGCCCTGCTGGCCGCGGCCCAGCTTGTCGGCCTTGGTCAGCAGCGCATGGGCCGGCAGGCCGCGCTGGACGGCGTAGCCCAGCATCTGGCGGTCGTAGTCCTTCAACGGATGGCGGATGTCCATCACCACCACCAGGCCCTTGAGCGCTTCGCGGGTGCGGAAGTAGCGGTCGATGAAGGCCTGCCAGTGCGCCTGCAGGTCCTGCGGCACCTTGGCGTAGCCGTAGCCGGGCAGGTCCACCAGATAGCGCTCGGGCTGGACCTGGAAGAACACCAGCTGCTGCGTGCGGCCGGGGGTCTTGGACACCCGGGCCAGGCGGTTGTGGTTGACCAGCGCGTTCAACGCACTGGACTTGCCGGCGTTGGAGCGACCGGCAAAGGCCACCTCGAACCCGCCGTCCTCCGGCAACTGGCGCGGGGTGTGGGCGGAAAGCAGGTAACTGGCGGAATTCAGGGGGTTCGACATGGCGATAGGATCGCACGGGGGCGGGGCGGATACCGTTTGAATTGACCGCGAGCGGCCGCCGCGACGATAATTCGCGGGTTTCGCGGCCCCTTCGGGCGCCGCCATCAGTCAAAGGTTTCGGAGCTTTAGCATGCGCCACGCTCGCGTTATGGGACTTGCCGGATTGGCCGTACTGGCCGTGGGCGCAGTCGCTTTTGCACAGACCACGATCGTTCCCGTGCCGGACAACGCGCCGGTCGAGACCGCCCCGCTGGACATCAACCTGGCCAAGTCCACCTGGGGCGACGCCAAGGCCGGCCAGACCAAGGCGGCGGCCTGCGCGGCCTGCCACGGCGCCGACGGCAACCCCAGCGATCCGCAATACCCGCGCATCGCCGGCCAGAGCGAACGTTACGTCGCCCAGCAGCTGGCGCTGTTCGCCTCGGGTGAGCGCAATACCGGCATGGCGGCCGTGATGGCCCCGTTCGCCCAGATGCTCAGCGCGCAGGACATGCGCGACGTGGGCGCCTACTTCGCCACCCAGAAGTCCGGTGCCGGCCTGGCCGACGACAGTGTCATCGCCGACGGCACGTACAAGGACATGAAGTTCTACGAAGTCGGCCAGCAGCTGTACCGCAACGGCGACGCCAAGCGCGGCGTACCGGCCTGCATGGCGTGCCACGGCCCGACCGGTGCCGGCAATCCGGGCCCGGCCTACCCGCACATCGGTGGCCAGATGCAGGACTACACGGTGCGCCGCCTGACCGAGTACAAGGCCGGCACCACCACGGCGAAGGACGCTGCCCATTTCAACATCATGGCGCAGGTCGCCGGCCCACTGACCGAGCAGGAAATCCAGGCGCTCGCCAGCTACCTGCAGGGTCTGCATGCCCGCGCCGACGATCTCGCGGCGGGCAAGGCCGGCGCCAAGTAATTCCCGGACGTCCGCCGCTGCGCGCGGCCGGAAGTGCAAGCTCCTGTTCATGCCGCCGGCCCCACCATGGCCGGCGTTTCTTTTTCCGCCGCGCCCGGTGGTCGGGTCGCGCGCACGAAGATGGAGAGTCCTGATGGTGTCGCGTCTGCTGCCCGTGCTGATCACCCTGCTGGCCCTGCTGCCAGTCGCCACACTCGCCGCCCCGCCAGCGTCCGCACCCCTGGTCGAAGGCCAGGACTACGTGGTGATCCCGGACGGCAAGCCGTTCGCGCCGGTCAAAGGCAGGATCGAGGTGGCCGAAGTCTTCGGCTATACCTGCATCCATTGCGCCAGGCTTGAGCCCACCCTGGCCACGTGGAAGAAGACCCTGCCGCGCGATGTGCAGCTGACTCCCGTCCCGGCTGCGTTCGGTGGTTACTGGATTCCCTACGCGCGCGCCTTCTTCGCCGCCCGGCAACTCGGCGTGCAGGAGCGCACCCACCAGGCCATGTTCGATGCCCTGCACAAGGGCGGTACCTTGCCGATCCAGAACGCGTCCGCTGACGAGATCGCCGGCTTCTATGCCAGCCAGGGCGTGGACCGGGTGAAGTTCCTGGCCGCGCTGCGCGGCGCAGAGGTCGAGGCGCAGCTGGCCAACGCACGGGAATGGGTCTCCGCTGCTGGCGTGGAAGGCACGCCCACCCTCATCGTCAACGGCAAGTACCGCGTGATCGGCGGCCGCAACGCCACCGACATGTTGAATATCGTCGACCGCCTGATCGCCCGCGAGCGCGCCCGCAAGTGACGATTTCGTCATGGCGACGCCTGCGGGCGCCATGCAGAATGTGATGCCCACCGGCACGGCCGGCACCCCTTTCCCCTGATCCTCCGGAG
>NZ_LSIF01000043.1 GCF_001556105.1 Pseudoxanthomonas mexicana
CGCGCACGCCGGGTTCTCGGCCACTACAGTAGGGAAGTTCAAAGACATAAGGCGTCAGGGCTTTTTGGCCGGGGGAATTAGCTTATCGATTCCTGGATTTTTTCCGACCTCATACCATCCGATCTTCGTACTCACAATCGTACCCCGCACTGGATTCGATGGCTTGGGCCGGGTCGTTCTCGCCGGCACGCATTCGCTGGTTGCGGATGGACAGTGCCAGCATCCGTTCGCGGTGCAGACATCAACTTCACCCTTATCGTTAACAGACCACGCACATTTTGGCCCGGCGTCTATGCACACGCCCACTGCTTTCCTGCCATCTACCGCATTACAGACCAACTTGCGCGACGCAGCTCGTAGGATGGGTTGAGCTTAGCGATACCCATCGTCATGCCGGCACGCCGCGATTGATGGGTAGGCCGGCTTCGCCGTTGAGAGCCGCCTGCGGCTCAACCCATCCCATCAATGGCGCTCCGCCCACAAACGACAAAACCCCGGAGGTCCGGGGTTTGATCGTGGTGCCGAAGGTGGGACTCGAACCCACACGCTTTTAAGGGCGGCGGATTTTGAGTCCGCTGCGTCTACCATTCCGCCACTTCGGCGCGGACGCGGAGTATAGCCGAGGCCGGCCCCCGGCCGACAGGGGCGGGGCCCGCCCCGCGACTCAGTTGACCTGGTCGGTGCCCAGCAGGCGCTCGCCGCGGCGCTGCCAGCCGTCCTTACCGGCCTCTTCCTCCGGCGTGAAGATCCCGCAGCGGACCATCGTGCGCTGGTAGACGTGCAGGCTGACCGCGATCGCCTTGTCGCTCGGATTGCGGATGGTGTGGTACTCGTGCGGCGGAATCAGGCTGCCCGCCGACCCCGTGCCTGCCTCGATCGTGCCCGCCGGAATGAAGCGATACCGCACGTCGTCGTGCTCGGCCAGCTCGTACTGGGTGATTTCCAGCCGCCCGCGCCACACGCCTTCCACGCACCACATGCCCGAATGATCGTGGATCTTCGTGCCCTGGCCCGGGCCCCACGTCATCGCGATCACGCTGTAGCCGTGCTCAGGGCTGGTGTACAGCTCGCGTCGCGCGTAGTGGTCGGAGATCGGCTCCAGCACACAGGCCGGCAGGCTGACCTCCTCGTCGCAGATCAGTTCGCACAGCGACTTGCGCAACGCATCGGTGACGGCACGGTCGTCGCCCAGGGTGACGGCGGCGTCCAGCGAGGCGACCAGCTTGTCGGCGCCGGGGAAATCGAGGGTCATGGCACGGCCCGCTTGAGAATGTGCGGCCATTTTAGCCGGCTGGGCCGGGGAGGGCGTCGTGCGGTGCGGGATGGGCGGCTTTTCCCTTCTCCCCGCCCAGCGGGGCGAAGGGAAATGCAGGCGTCAGAGGCTGCCCAGAAAGTCCGCCACCGCCGGCCCGAACCGCTCGAAATCCACCAGGAAGGCGTCGTGGCCCTGCGGCGATTCCAGCGGCAGGAACTCCGCCTGCGCCCCGCCGGCCGCCAGCCCTTCCGCGATCTGCTGCTGCTGTTGCAGCGGGAACAGGATGTCGGTGGTGGCGCCGATCGCCAGCGCCCGCTGCACGCGGATCTTCGCCAATCCCTTCAGCACGTCGCCGTCCGCCTGCTCCTGCCCGGCATATTCGGCCAGATCGAACCAGTCCATCGACCGGCTGAGATACAGGTAGCAGTTGGGATCGAAGCGGCGCACGAAGCGGCGCGCATGGCCTTCCAGATAGCTTTCCACCTGGAACTCCAGCCCGAACGGTTCCTCGTCGGGCCGGTCCGATTCCAGCCGCACGCGACCGAAGCGGCCATCCCACTCCAGCGCCGAGCGGTAGGTGATCACGCCCAGCTTGCGCGCCATGCGCATGCCGGATTCCGGATACGTCTCCTCGTCGTAGCCGCCGTGGTTCCATTGCGGATCCAGCCGGATCGCCTCGCGCTGCAGCGAGCGGATGGCGATGGAGAACGGCAGCGCCTGCGCACTGCCCGAGATGTTGATGTGCGTGCGCGCCGCACCCGGATGCAGCAGCAGGTAGGCCAGCGCCGTCATGCCGCCCATCGAATTGCCGATGATGCAGGCCAGCTGTTCGATGCCCAGCCCGCGCACCACGTCGAACGCCGCGTTCGCGCCGTCTTCCACCGACAGCTCGGGGAAATCGAGGCGGTACAGCGCGCCGGTGTCCGGATTGATCGAGGCGGGACCGGTCGAACCCTTGCAGCTGCCCAGGGAGTTCACGCAGACCACGTACCAGCGGTCGGTGTCGATCGGCTTGCCCGGCCCGAGCATCGCCTCCCACCAGCCCTCGGCATCGTTGCCCGGATTGCGTGCCGCATGCGCATCCGGCGACAGCCCGGTGACGATCAGCACCGCGTTGTCGCGACGTTCGTTCAACGTGCCCCAGGTCTCGTACGCCATCCGCGCCCCGTGCAGCGCCCCGCCGCGTTTCATGCGGAACGGCGAAGGCAGGGGATGGAAGCGGGTACCGGGGGGGATGAATTCAGTCATCGCGGCAGTGTAGGCAATGCGACGGAGTGATGCCATTTCATAGGTGCATCGTGATGTTGCTGCGATGGGCTGTATCCCTGCACGCGGTCCGAGCCCTCTCCTCCGCTTGCGGGGGAGAGGGGTGGGAGAGGGGGCGCTCGCGTGTTGTCCGCATTCGTGTCGATGGCGATGCGCTTGCTGTCCCCCGATGCGGGTCGAGAAGCGGCGAGTCTCTTCG
>NZ_LSIF01000044.1 GCF_001556105.1 Pseudoxanthomonas mexicana
CTGAGCAATCCGATCCGGCGGAACCACATCTCCAGCGGCACGGTCACCAGCGGCGCCTCATTAGATCCTCTGCTGTCGCTGCAATCACATGCCAATGACGGTTGCAAACAGATCCACTATCCTGGAAAGCGGGGCCGGGAGTGGACGTATGGCAATCGAAGACGGTGTAGCTGGGGAGTCGTGGTCGGCGGCTGAGGTCGAGGTTACGGTCCTCGCCTACCTGCGTATGCTTCGAATGCAGGAACTGGGACAAACCTTCATCAAGGCCCAGGTCATTCGGCAGCTTGCTAGCCAGATTCCGGCACGGAACACGGGCGCCATCGAGTACAAGTTCCGCAACATCAGTGCGGTGCTCCATGCGCTTGGCGTGCAGTCAGTGTCGGGCTACAAGCCGCTTGCCAACGTTCAGAAGCTGCTGATCGATGTTGTCGGCGATCTATTACTGCAGGATGTAGCGCTCGACCAGGCCGCTATCCGGAGCGTCGAGACTGCTGCCGAACCACCCTTGATTACTGATTTCTCGGACTTCGTGGTTGGGGTGCCTGCGCCGAAGTATCGGATCAACGACGCAGCAGCCGCTGCCATGCAGCGCATCGCCATCAAACGCGACTTGGACCGGCCAGCCTTTCGTAGACATCCGGTTGCCATAATTGATGGCAATGACCG
>NZ_LSIF01000045.1 GCF_001556105.1 Pseudoxanthomonas mexicana
TTGACCCAGTCCAGCACCGTCAACGGATCACGCATCGCCGCTTCCGGCTTGCTGGACAGCTCGCGGTGCAGCGTCGGGGCGCGGCGCGAGACATGCAGTCCGCCGGGCAGGGTGCCTTCCTCGCGGATGCCGCGGGCCATGCACGACTGCATCGCGTTCCAGATCGCCCGCAGGTTCTGGCGGATCTCGTCCTCGCTGCGCCAGGCCTTCTCGTTCTCGAACATCAGCGCGGCGATGCTCAGCC
>NZ_LSIF01000046.1 GCF_001556105.1 Pseudoxanthomonas mexicana
GGCGCTGGATGGTGGTGGCGAGCGAAGCGCCGCTGGTGCTCAGGTTGCGCTGAGCGTTGAGCGACATCGTGTTGGTATTGATGACCTGTGCCATGACGGGGTCCTGGAGAAAGGGAAGGTGGAGCCTGGAACGAGTGGGTAGTACGAAGAGGAATGCCCGGCGCCTGCCACCAAGCCGGTGGAAGGCGGAGGAAGGGTGGGGCCCTTCCTCCCGGCGTCAAACGGAGGGAGACGAATCCGTCCGGGACGCCTGC
>NZ_LSIF01000047.1 GCF_001556105.1 Pseudoxanthomonas mexicana
GGGTGGGGTGAGGGGGTAGCCGCGATGTGAGGTTTTCTTCTTTCTGTGGGAGCGACGTCAGTCGCGATGGGCTATCGGTAGCGCTTCATCGCGACTTACGTCGCTCCCACAGAGATAGTGGGCTGCGATCCACCCCCTCACCCGTCGCGCGGTTGGCGCGCCACCCTCTCCCCCGCGAGCGGGGGGAGAGGGGCATTCCGGATACGCAAAAAAAACGGCGCCTCTTGGCGCCGTTTTCATGCTGCATCGGAACGTACGAATTACTGCTTCGCCGGTTCCGCCTTCATCATCGTGTCGCGCGCGGCCTTGAACGGGTTGCCTTCGTGCCAGTTCGGCCACTTGTCCTCGACGGCCAGGTCCTTGCCGACGCCGTACAGCGCCTGCAGGTCCTGCACCACGCCGTCCAGCTTCCAGCCGTCGTGCACTTCATCGCTGGCCTGGTGGTAGCGCTTGGCATACTCCTCGCTCGCCGCCTTGCCCGCGTCGACGCCGCCGTCCAGCAGGTCGTTGCCGCCCTTGGCGTACAGCGCCGGCACGCCGGCCTTGGCGAAGTTGAAGTGGTCGCTGCGGAAGTAGTAACCGCCGGCCGGGTTGCCTTCCTCGGCGAGCACGCGGCCCTGCTGGTCGGCGTGGACCTTCAGCATGTCTTCCAGTTCGGAGTTGCCCTTGCCGGTGACGACGAAGTCGCGCGACTTGCCGCCGACGCTCATCGCGTCGAGGTTGATCACGCCGGCGATCTTGTCGAGCGGGAAGGTCGGGTGCGCGACGTAGTACTTGGAACCCAGCAGGCCGGATTCCTCCAGCGTGACCGCCACGAAGACCACCGAGCGCGCAGGCTTCGGATCCTGGTGGGTAAAGGCTTCGGCGATCTCGAGGATGCCGGCCACGCCGGTCGCGTTGTCGACAGCACCGTTGTAGACGTTGTCGCTCTCTTCGCCTTCATGCTTGCCCAGGTGGTCCCAGTGCGCCATGTACAGCACGGCCTCGTCGGGCTTGCTCGCGCCCGGCAGCACGCCGATGACGTTGCGCGAGGTCTTCTCGGTGATGCTGCTCTTCAGCGCCGCGGACGCCTGCGCCTTCAGCGACACGGGCTTGAAGCCGCGCTTGCCGGCATTGGCGTAGGCCTCGTCGAGGCTCAGCCCGGCATCGGCGAACAGCTGCTTGGCGGCCTCTGCACTCAGCCAGCCCTGCAGCGGAATGCGCTTCTCCGGATCGTCCTTGGCCGGCAGGTCGTACTGCGCGCCGGACCAGGAGTTCTTCACCACGTCCCAGCCGTAGCTCGCGCCGGCGGTGTCGTGCACGATCAGCGCGGCGGCGGCGCCCTTGCGCGCGGCCTCTTCGAACTTGTACGTCCAGCGCCCGTAGTAGGTCATGCGGTTGCCGCCGAACAGCGTCTCGTCCTTGCCGTGGAAGCCCGGGTCGTTGACGAACATCACGACGGTCTTTCCGGTCCAGTCCTGGCCGGCGTAATCGTTCCATTTCTGTTCCGGCGCGTCGACGCCGTAGCCGACGAACACCAGCTCGCTGGCATCCAGCTTGACCTCGGTCTGGCCGGTGCGGGTGCCGATGACGTAGTCGGTGCCGAACGTCAGGTCGCGCGCGCCGGCCGACGTGGTCAGTTTCAGCGAGGTCGCGGTTTCGTCCGCGGTGGTTTCCACCATCGGCACGTCCTGGAAGTAGCTGCCGTTGTTGCCCGGCTGCAGGCCGATGCGCTTCATCTGCGCTTCGAGGTAGGCGGCGGTCTTCTCTTCGCCGACCGAACCGGGCGCGCGGCCTTCGAACTCGTCCGATGCCAGCGTGTTCACCATCTCGGCGAAATCGCCTTCGGTGATGTCGGCGGTGAAGGTATGGGCGGCGGCGGGCGGCGGCGTGGCCGCCTCGGGCGCGGGGGCCGCGGGTTCTTGCTTGCACGCGGCCAGGGCGGCTGCGGTGGCGAGCACCAGCATCAACTTGCGGGACATCGGGATTCCTCAACGAACGGAATCCCGATTCTAGCTACAAAGGGCGGGACAGGCTTTGCTGGAAGCGCGCCCCCACCCCAACCCTCCCCCGCAGGCGGGGGAGGGGGCAGAACTGCTTACTCGGCCGGCGCGGTGTCGGTGCTGAAGGACGTGGCGGTGGCGCCGGTGACCGGGCCGATCTTGGCGCTGGTGTGCACGTACAGGGTGACCGCGCGCTCGAACACCAGCGGACCTTCGACCACGGCGTTGGGGCCGATGATGATGCGCGGGTCGCGCTTGACGTTCAGGCGGATGCCCTGCGGCTTCTCGACCTTGATGCCGCCCTTGACGCGCGAGCCGACGCCGACGGTGACGTCGCCGTTGACGGTCTCGATGCTCCCGGCCAGTTGCGTGGCCACCAGGCCGATGGCGCCGTTGACGGTCTCGATGCCGCCGCCGACGGTGGTGCCGCGGTCGGTGAAGATGCTGCCGTTGACGGTCTCGATGTCCTTGCGGACCTGCACGTCCTTGCCGACGCGGATCGAGCCGTTGACGGTTTCCAGCGAATCGACGCGGGCCTTGTCGCCGACATTGATGCTGCCGTTGACGGTGCTGGCGTCCTCGGCGCTGACGCCGTCGCCGATGCGGATGCTGCCGTTGACGGTATCCAGGTCGCCATAGGTCTGGCCGGCGTCGGCGGTGATGCTGCCGTTGACCTTGGAGATTTCCTGCTGGGCCAGCGCGGGGGTGGTGGCGAAGGCCAGGGTCAGCAGCAGGGCAGTACGGGGACGGATCATGGGGTTGCCTCTCGGGTGGTCTCGAAGGGTCTGATGCGCCGGCGCGGTGGATGGTTTAAGCGACGGTGCGGCGGGCATGCATGGCACCATGCTTCGCTACAATCGGCACCTGCCTGAAGTCACTGGAATCCTGCCGTGTCCGCATCCCCTGCGCCCGTGAAGCGTCCCAAGCCCGTCGTGCTGCTGATCCTGGATGGCTGGGGGCATCGCGAAGACCCTACGGACAACGCGCTGGCGCAGGCCGAGCTGCCGAACTGGCGACGCCTGCTGGCCACGGCGCCGCATACGCTGATCCACACCGAGGGCCGCCACGTCGGCCTGCCGGACGGGCAGATGGGCAACTCCGAAGTGGGCCACATGAACCTGGGTGCGGGCCGCATCGTCTACCAGGACCTGACCCGCATCGACGCCGCCATCGAAGACGGCAGCTTCTACACGAACGCGGAACTGGTCGCGGCGTGCGATGCCGCCAGGACGGGCAACAAGACGCTGCACGTGTTCGGCCTGCTGTCGCCGGGCGGCGTGCACAGCCATGAGCTGCACATCTTCGCGATGCTGGAGCTGGCCAAGCGCCAGGGCGTACCCCGCGTGGCGGTGCATGCCTTCCTCGATGGCCGCGACACGCCGCCGAAATCCGCCGAGCCCAGCCTGCGCGCCTTGCAGGACCTGTGCGCGACGCTCGGTAACGCGCACATCGCCTCGGTCAGCGGCCGCTATTACGCGATGGACCGCGACAAGCGCTGGGATCGCGTGCGGCTGGCGTGGGACGCCATCGTCGAGGCGAAGAGCGGGCATCGCGCCGCGAATGGCGTGGCCGCGCTGGAGGACGCGTACGCGCGCGGCGAGAACGACGAGTTCGTGCTGCCGACCGTGATCGATGGCGCCCAGCCGATGGCCGACGGTGATGTGGTGGTGTTCATGAATTTCCGCGCCGACCGCGCGCGCCAGCTGTCGGCGGCGTTTGTGTCGCCGGCGTTCGACGGTTTCGAACGGCGCGTGCCGGCGCTCGCGCGCTACGTCTGCCTGACCGAGTACGACGCCAAGCTGCCGGCGCCGGTCGCGTTCGCACCGGACGACCTGCGGCAGACGTTCGGCGAGCTGTTGGCCGACGCCGGCCTGACCCAGCTGCGCATCGCCGAGACGGAGAAGTACGCGCACGTGACCTTCTTCTTCAGCGGCGGACGCGAGGATGTGTTCGACGGCGAGGAGCGCATCCTGGTGCCGAGCCCGAAGGTCGCGACCTACGACCTGCAGCCGGAAATGAGCTGTCCCGAACTGACCGAGAAGCTGGTCGAGGCGATCGGCTCAGGGCGCTTCGACGCGATCGTCTGCAACATCGCCAATCCCGACATGGTCGGCCACAGCGGCGACCTGCAGGCGGCGATCCTGGCCGCGCAGGCGGTGGACAAGGCGATCGGTGCAGTGGATGCCGCCGTGCGTAACGCCGGTGGCGCGATGATCATCACCGCCGACCATGGCAACCTGGAAATGATGCGCGATCCCTCGACCGGTCAGCCGCATACGGCGCACACCGTCGGCCCGGTGCCGCTGGTGTTCGTCGGTGAGCGTGCGGTCACGCTGCGCAGCGGCGGCGCGTTGCGCGACGTCGCGCCCACGCTGCTTGCGCTGCTCGGCCTGCCGCAGCCGGCCGACATGAGCGGCCGCAGCCTGATCGACGCCTGATGCCGCACCGCGTCCGGCTCGCATGCGCCGTCGTCCTGCTCGCGGGACTGTCGCTGGTGGCATCGGCGCAGAATTCGCGCGAGACCGAGCGCAAGCTGGAACGCGTGCGCAGCGAGCTGAAATCGATCGCGCAGGAGCGCCGCAAGCTGGAAGGCGAACGCGGCACCGCATCGCGCCAACTGCGTGATGCCGACGAGCAGGTGGGACGCACCACGCGCTCCCTCTCCGAGACCGAGGTCGCCCTGCGTCGTGAGGCCGCTGCGCTGGAAGAGCTGCAGCGAAAGCGCGACACCATGCGGACGCAGCAGGCGGCGCAGCGCCTGCAACTGGCGGGGCTGGTGCGCGCGGCCTACCAGCGCGGCGACGATGCGCCGCTGAAGGTGCTGCTGTCGCAGGACCGCGTGGCCGATGCCAACCGCCTGCTGGCCTATCACCGCTACGTGCAACGCGACCAGGCGCGCCGCATCGAGGCACTGAACACCGAACTCGTCGCGCTGGACCAGGTGGAGCACGACATCATCGCCCGCCGCGCCGAGCTGGACACGGCG
Organism: Pseudoxanthomonas mexicana; assembly: GCF_001556105.1. Classification (GTDB taxonomy): domain Bacteria; phylum Pseudomonadota; class Gammaproteobacteria; order Xanthomonadales; family Xanthomonadaceae; genus Pseudoxanthomonas_A; species Pseudoxanthomonas_A mexicana_A. The sequence continues at coordinate 4,969 of NZ_LSIF01000047.1, forward strand.
CGTGCGCGCCAGCGCAGCCAGGTGGCGCAGCTGGAGAAGGACCGCAAGACACGCGCCAGTCTGGTCGCCGATCTGGACGAGCGCTATCAGGATCGCGCCGCCAAGGAGAAGGCACTCGGCCAGGATGCGCGTTCGCTCGAAACGCTGCTGAAGAACCTGCGTGCCGCCGCCGCGCGCGCCGAGGCCGAACGTCGTGCCGCCGCGCGTCGCGAAGCAGCCGCGGCGGCCGCGGCGCAGAAGCGCGACGGCAACGGCACGGCGACGCGGAGCACCCGCCCTGCGCCGCCGCGCCCAGTCGTCGCGTCCGCACCTGCCATGAAGGTGGGTGGACTGGGCTGGCCGGTGTCGGGCAGCCTGCTGGCGCGTTACGGCGGTCGACTGCCCGATGGCCGTGCCAGCACCGGCGTGCTGATCGGGGCGCCGTCCGGCACGCCAGTCACCGCCGTGGCGGATGGCACGGTGGTGTTCTCGGAATGGATGACGGGCTACGGCCTGATCCTGATCCTCGACCACGGCAATGGCGATATGAGCCTGTACGCGCACAACGACAGCCTGTTGAAGGACAGCGGCGACCGGGTGAAACGCGGGGACGCGGTCGCGCGCGTTGGTACCTCCGGTGGCCAGGGGCAGGCTGCGCTGTACTTCGAACTGCGCCGCAACGGCCAACCGGTCGACCCTGCCTCGTGGCTGCAGCGGCGATGAATGGCGCGCCGGGTCCTAACCCGGCTTGAACAAACGGGCGTGGGGCGTTCGCGCATAATCCGGTGAACGTTGCACCGGTGTGCGACGTACCATCGAGCACTACCTGGAGCGTCCGCATGCCCTCGCGTTTTCCCCTGGCCATCCTGACCGTCGCCCTGCTTGCCGCGCTGCCGGCATGGGCGCAGCAACAGGACGCGCCGCTCCCGGAGACGCCGCCGGTGGTGGCCCCGAGCGATGATCCGGACGCTGCCGAGAATGCGCCGTCGAAGGTGCCGCTCGAGGAGATCCGTCGCTACGTGGCGGTGTTCAATGCAGTCAAGGAAGCGTACGTCGAGCCGGTCGAGGACAAGAAGCTGATGCAGTCCGCGATCCGCGGGTTGCTGCTCGACCTGGATCCGCACAGCACGTATTTCGACAAGGCCGATTCCGAGGCCTTCGACGAACAGGCCAATGGCGCCTACGAAGGCATCGGCGTCGAACTGATGCAGCAACCCGACCGCACCCTGCTGGTCGTGTCGCCGATCGACGACACGCCCGCCGCGAAGGCCGGCATCAAGTCCGGCGACCTCATCACCGCCATCGACGGCAAGCCGATCAGTGCCGAAGACGGCATGGAACCGTTGCGTGGCGCCCCGGGCAGCAAGATCGTGCTGACCATCGCGCGCGAGGGCACGCCGAAGCCCTTCGATGTGCCGCTGACGCGCGAAACCATCCGCGTCAACAGCGTGGCCAGCCGCATGCTCGAGCCCGGCTACGGCTACGTGCGGATCAAGGCGTTCCAGACCGACACCGCCGCCGAGTTCCAGCGCCAGATCGACAAGCTGCAGCAGAACGGCAAGCTGCGTGGCGTCGTGCTGGACCTGCGCAGCAATCCCGGCGGCCTGCTGCTCGCCGCTGTGCAGGTGGCGGACGACCTGCTTGAGAAGGGCACCATCGTCAGCACGCGCGGGCGCATGTCGATCAGTGATTCCAAGTTCGACGCGACGCCGGGCGACCGCCTCAACGGCGCGCCGGTGGTGGTGCTGGTCGACGCCGGCTCCGCCAGCGCCTCGGAAGTGCTGGCCGGCGCGTTACGCGACAACAATCGTGCGCGCGTGGTCGGCAGCCGCACCTTCGGCAAGGGCTCCGTGCAGACGGTGCTGCCGCTGGACAACGGCGATTCGGTCAAGCTGACTACGGCGCGCTATTACACGCCGAGCGGCAAGTCGATCCAGGCCAGCGGCATCGTCCCCGATGTCGTGGTGAAGCCCGAACAGGGCGGCAAGCCCGGCACCGCCGAGGTCGGCCCCGATGGCCAGCCCTACATCACCGAAGCCACGTTGCCGGGCCACCTGCGCGGCGATGAGGAAGGTGCTGCGGGCTACCTGCCTGGCGACGTACTGGACGGCGATGCGCCGATCACGGCGGCGCTGGTGGAGTTGAAGAAGGTGGCGGCGACGGCACGTGCGACCGACCCCGGGGCCGCCGCCAAGCAGGTGCGCTGAGCTGCCGGCCGACGCTGCTGCTCAGCGCGGCTTTGCCGGCATCGGGAACGGCGTGACGACCTTTTCGCCGGTGGCGGCGTCGCGGATCGCGGACTGGCCTTTGCGCTCCACTTCCTCGATGCGGATGATGCTCTGCATCGGCAGGTGCAGCACCTTGGTGCCGCCGAACTCGTCGCGCAGGCGCTCTTCGGTCGGGTCGACCACCAGGCCTTCATGCACGTCGAACACCAGGTCGGCGACTTCGGTGAAACCCCACAGTCCGCTGGCCGCGACGCTGCGCGCGTAGAGCTCGTAGACCTTGGTGTGGTTGTGGAACGTGACCTTGTAGAGCGTGTTCTTCATGCCGCGATTATAGATCGCACAACAAGGCGGCAGCTCAGTAGCCCTGTCGCTTGCGCATGCGCCGCGCGATCGCGGCACGCACGAACAGCGCGAACACCACGCCAAACAGGAAACCGGCGATGTGCGCCCACCATGCGACGGTGCCGAACGTGGGGCCGGTGTAGGCGAACACGACCTGCAGCAGCGCCCAGATGCCGATCAGCAGCGAGGCGGGCGCTTTCACGAACTCCAGGAACAGGCCCAACGGCAGCACGACCCCGAGCTTGGCGGTGGGGAACAGCGCGAGGTAGGCGCCGATGACCGCAGAGACGGCGCCACTCGCGCCGATGATCACGCGGTCGGGTGTGCCGATGCTGAGGACCGCGGCGACATTCGCCACCGCGCCGCCCACCAGGAACAACAGCAGGAACCGCCACGGCCCCATCGCCCGCTCCGACGGCAAGCCGAAGATCAGCAGGAACACCAGGTTGCCCACCAGGTGGGCCCAGTCCGCGTGCAGGAACAGCGCGGTGAACAGGCGCAGTACCGTGCCGCTCTGCAACGAGGCCAGCCAGACCTCCGGTGCCACCATGCCGCCGGTCAGCGCTCCCCATCGGGTCAGCAGGTGACCCTGGGCGGCGTCGCCAAGGGTCAGCGACCAGCAAAACGCAGCGGACAGGAGCACCAGCAGGACAGGCGTGGCCCAGCGGACGTGGGGTTTCCGACGGGAAGGGAGCGAGACGAACATGCGGCCGCACTGTACCGGGTCGCCGGACACCTGCCCATGGTGCGCCGTAACGAAACTGAATAGGGGCAATGACTTACGGCCGATTGTTAGTGTTTAGTTAGCAGGTATACTGCATACGGCGTCGTATGTCGGGAGGGGCTTCCGGCAGGTCGAAAGGTGGACAACACACCGCGGCCTCAACGACGCAGGCGATCCCTTACCCACGTCTCCGGAGACACAGATGGAATTCACCAAGAACCTGACCCGCGTTACCGCACTGGCCCTCGGCATCGCCGGCGTGCTCGCCTATGGCGACGTGCACGCGGCCGCCTTCCAGCTGAAGGAAAACAGTGCGAAGGGCATGGGGCGCGCCTTCGCAGGCTCGGCCAGTGCCGAAGGCGACGCCTCGATCATCGTCAACAACCCGGCCGGCATGCGCCAGCTCGACGGCCGCCAGTTTCAGGCCGATCTGAGCGCGGTCAGCTTCTCGGCCGAGTTCACCGGTGCCGGCCGCAATGCAGGCCCGGGTGGCGCCGGCACCGGCACCGCGATCAGCGGTGGCAACGGTGGGGATGCGGGCAAGATCGCCGCCATTCCTGCGGCTTACTTCTACACCCCGATCGGCGAGCAGGCCCACCTGGGTATCTCGCTGAGCGTGCCGTACGGTTTCGCCACCGAGTACGACGCCAATTGGGTCGGCCGCTACAGCGGCACCAAGACCCAGATGGAAGTCGTTGACCTGGGCGCCTCGTTCTCCTACGACGTCAACCCGTACGTGTCCTTCGGCGCCAGCGTGTTTGCCGAGTACATGACCATCGAGCTGGGCAACGCCATCGACTTCGGTGCGATCGTTGCGCAGGCCGGCGTGCCGGGCTTCGCTCCGGGCAGCGCCGACGGCAGCCTCAGGATCGAGGGCGACAATGTCAGGCTCGGCTGGACCGCCGGCGGCCTGTTCAGCCCGAGCGAGAACACCCACATCGGTATCAGTTACCGGTCGAAGGTCGAGCACAAGATCAAGGACGGCGATGCCACCTTCACCAAGAATCCGCAGGTGACGGCGATCCTTGGCGCTGCGCGTCCGGGCTGGTTTGTCGACACCAAGGGTAGCGCTACGGTAACCCTGCCGGCTTCGGCCACGTTGAGCGTGACCCATCACGTCAACGATCGCCTGATGATCGCCGCGGACGTGACCCGTACCGCCTGGTCGACGGCATTCGATGCGGTGACCATCGACTACGCGTCGAGCCAGCCCAATTCGGTGCTGAAATTCAACTACCGCGACACCACCTTCGCCTCGATCGGTGCCGACTACAAGATCAGCGACAAGCTGACGTTCCGTGGCGGCGTGGCGTACGACCAGACCCCGACCACCACCGCACACCGCGACGTGCGCGTGCCGGACACCACCCGTCGCTGGGTGACCCTGGGCCTGGGCTACACCGCGTCGGAGAACATGGAGTTCAACCTCGGCTACCTGCACATCTTCGCCAAGGACCCGACCGTTCGCGCGGCCTCGGAAACCGGCAATGTGGTGAACGGCAAGTACGACGTGGTGGGTGACGTGCTGGCCGCGTCGATCAACTACAAGTTCTGATCGCCTCGCGCATCCGGGCTGCAGGAAAACCCCGCCTCGGCGGGGTTTTTCTTTGCCGGTGGATCAGTACGGCAGTCCCGCCACCGCAAGCTCGATCGACCACAGGCTCGCCGCGCCGGTGAGGAACAGCGTGCGCCTGTCGCCGCCGCCGAACGCGCCATTGGTGATGTTGGCATCCACGTGGATCGTCGCCAGCACCTCACCCGCTGGCGAGAACACGCGCACGCGCCGCTCGCCGTGCTCGGTGACGTAGACGTTGCCCAGGCAGTCGACGGCCAGCCCGTCGCCGCCGCGGATACGGGCGAGATCGTTGCCCGGTCCCGGCACGCCTTCCCGCAAGCGATAGGCGCGAAGCACGTCGCCGCCGTCGGCACCGCCGGCGACGTAGAGCGTGGTGCCGTCCGGCGACAGCGCGATGCCGTTGGGATTGCGCAGGCGGTCGTCCACGACGCTCGTCACGCCGTCGTGGTGCCGGTAGACGCGCGTGAGCGGCTGGCCGCCCGGCGCAGCCTTGCGCTGGTACTCGGGGTCGGTGAAGTAGAGGCTGCCGTCGGCGGCCATCACCAGGTCGTTCGGTGAGTTGAACGGCGCGCCTTCGAAGGTGGACACGAGCGGCGTGCGGTCGCCATCGGACAGGTCGACGCGCGCCACCTGCTTGCGGTCGTGTGTGGCCGCGATGAGATTCCCGTCGAGATCCAGCGCCAGGCCATTGCTGCCGCTGTCGACGACGACGGTCTCCCACCGGTCCGGCGGGGTGAAGCGGCGGATGCGCGAGGGAAAGCGCCCGTTGTGCACGAAGTCGGACAGGTACAGCGCGCCGTCCTTCCACACGGCGCCTTCATAGAGGCGATCCTGGTCGTCGTCGACCTTGGCCGCGGCCACGCGCGTGGCGGTCAGTTCGCCCGACGGCGCGTGGCCGGCATCGGCGGGACAGATGGCGCGATAGGCCGATGCCTGTGCGAAGGGCGCTGCGCCACACAGGAGCAGGGCGGCGATGAGGCGATGGTGACGCGGCATGGCGGTCTCGCGATCAGGCGGGGTGCCAGCGTACCTCGATCCGGTTGCGCCCCTTGTGCTTGGCCGCGTACAGCGCCTCGTCGGCCAGCCGCATCAGCATCTCGTACGGCGCATGGCGATCGGCGGTGAACGAAATGCCGAGGCTCACGGTGATGCGGATATCGCGGCCGATCGGTGCGAATTCCAGCGCCATCACCTGCTGGCGGATGCGTTCGGCCAACGCATGCGCGGTATCGGCCTGCGTGTCGCGCAGCAGCAGCATGAATTCCTCGCCGCCGAGCCGGGCGAACAGGTCCTCGCTGCGGATGCAGCCGCGGACCACATCGGAGAAGCGTTGCAGCACCACGTCGCCGGCTTCGTGGCCGTGATCGTCGTTGACCGCCTTGAAATGGTCCAGATCCAGCGCGATCACGGCCAGTCCGTGTTCCGTGGCGGGACGTGAGCGATGTGATTGCAGTTCGTTGTCCAGCCCGCGACGGTTGAGCGCGCCGGTCAGTGGATCGAACAGCGCGCCCTGGCGCAGCGGCTCCGCGGCACGGAAGCTCGCCAGCATCAGCATGCAGAAATTGAGCATGAACCAGATCGACAGATCGAGGTTGACCCACATCGGATTCGGGCCGTAGCGACCGGTCAGCGCCGCCAGCAGGTCGCCACCGTAGAGCCACAGCAGCACCGCGCAGCCAAAGATCATCAGTCGCGCCGGGACATGGTCGGGTGCGCTGCGCAGCGCCAGCAGGTGGCGCACCATCACCGCCAGCACGATCACTTCGGTCGCGCTCATCGCGGCGCCTTGCGCATCGACACCGCCGTCGACGGCCATGCCGATCAGCGAGAAGCCGATGCACAGCGGCAGCAGCGCGTGCTCCCAGCGCGTCAGCGCGCGCTGCTGCACGAACTGGATGATCGACCACGCCAGCCCGACCAGCCCCGCACACGCGAGCAGGCCGCCCACGCCGGCGATGCCATCGGCGAAGGATTCGTTGCCTGCCCGCACCAGCGTTTGCGCGGTGCCGTCCAGCATCGCCGCACCCAGTGAGTACAGGAAGTGCGCCACGCCCCACGTGGCGATGCCGCGCACGCCGCGCGAGACCTTGCCTACGTAGAAGAACAGCGCCAGCAGCACGGCGGCGAGCGCGCAGTCGCTGAGCAGCAGGTTGTAGAAATCGGTCGTCATGCGTCGTCGAGGCCTTGCTGGCCGTGAAGCTCCCTGTCGATGCCAGAACGCAGGATGCGGCACAATTCGGCACCCGCGGTGCACCGATGCTCGCGTACGCGAAGGGGAACTTCAGCGACGGAGACCACGGAATCCGCAGCATCGATGCCTGCAGCGCCGCGCGGCAGTGCCGGGGGTCATGCCTCAATGAAAAGCCCCGCCGGAGCGGGGCTGACGAGGACGCATCGGCGGCTGTGGCCTGCCGATGCCGGTGTCGATGTCACTCGCCCAGGGTCAGGAGCGATGCGTTGCCGCCGGCCGCCGTGGTGTTGACGGTGACCGTCTTCTCGGTGGCGAAGCGCGGCAGGTAGTGCGGGCCACCGGCCTTCGGCCCGGTGCCGGACAGGCCCTGGCCGCCGAACGGCTGCACGCCGACCACCGCACCGATCTGGTTGCGGTTGACGTAGACGTTGCCGACCTTCACGCGTGCGGCGATGCGGTCGATGGTCTCGTCGATGCGCGAGTGCACGCCCAGGGTCAGGCCGTAGCCGGTGGCGTTGATCTGGTCGATCACCGCATCCAGCTGGTCGGCCTTCCAGCGCACCACGTGCAGCGCCGGCCCGAAGATTTCCTTCTGCAGCTGGTCGAGCGACGTCAGTTCCCATGCGCGCGGCGCGAAGAAGGTGCCGTGCGCGGTGTCGTCGCCGGCGTTCGCTTGCTTGATGAGGCGCGCTTCCTTCGCCATGCGCACGGCGTGGTCGTCGAGGATCTTCAGCGCATCGGCATCGATCACCGGGCCGACGTCGGTCGACAGCAGGCCAGGATCGCCGATCTTCAGTTCGTCCATCGCGCCGGCGAGCATCGTCATGACCTTGTCGGCGATGTCGTCCTGCACGAACAGCGCGCGCGCGGCCGAGCAGCGCTGGCCGGCGGAGGTGAAGGCCGAGCCCATCGCATCTTTCACCAGCTGCTCGGGCAGCGCCGACGAGTCGGCGATGAAGGCGTTCTGGCCGCCGGTCTCGGCGATCAGGGTAGCGATCGGGCCGGCGTCGCGGCCGGCGAGCGCACGGTTGATCGCGCGCGCGGTCTCGGTGGAGCCGGTGAAGGCGACGCCGGCGACGCGCGGGTCCTTGGTCAGGGCCGCACCGACGGTGGCACCGTCGCCGGGCAGGAACTGCAGCACGGCTTCCGGAATGCCGGCTTCGTGCAACAGCTTCACCGCGGCGTGGCCGATCAGGTTGGTCTGTTCGGCCGGCTTGGCGATGACGCTGTTGCCGGCGGCGAGTGCGGCGCTGACCTGGCCCAGGAAGATCGCCAGCGGGAAGTTCCATGGGCTGATGCAGACGAATACGCCGCGGCCCTGCAGCTGCAGCTGGTTGGATTCGCCGGTCGGGCCGGGCAGGTGTTCCGGCGCGCCGAACTGCGCGCGCGCCTGCGCTGCGTAGTAGCGCAGGAAGTCGACCGCTTCGCGCACTTCGGCGACGCCGTCGGGGATGGTCTTGCCGGCTTCCTTCACGCACAGCGCGAGGTAGTCGGGCAGGCGCTGTTCCAGCAGGTTGGCGGCGTGCTCGAGGATCGCGGCGCGGCTGGCGGCCGGCGTGCGGTCCCAGGCGGGCTGCGCGGCGACGGCGTTGGCCAGCGCCTTGTCGACGGCGGCGCTGTCGGCCGGTTGCCATTCGCCGACGGTCTGGCGGCGGTCGGCGGGATTGATCACCGGCAGTGCCGCGCTGGCGACGACCGCGCCCGGCACCAGCGGCGCGGCGCGCCACGGCTTGACCGCCGCGTTGATGCGCTCGGCCAGCGCGCGCAGGTCGTTGTCGTTGGCGAGGTTGGCGCCCATGGAGTTGTTCCTGTCAGAAGAGGCGATGGGAGCCGGCTGGCTCCGGAAAAGATCGACCGGCAGCGGGATGCGCGGGTGCGGGATGGACTCGAATTCGGACACGGTCTGCACCGGGTCGCGCACCAGGTCCTCGATGGCGACGTTCTCGTCGGTGATGCGGTTGACGAAGCTGCTGTTGGCGCCGTTCTCGAGCAGGCGGCGCACCAGATAGGGCAGCAGGTCCTCGTGCGAGCCGACCGGCGCGTACACGCGGCAGGGCGTGTCGAGGCGGTGCTTGGGCACCACTTCGGCGTACAGGTCGTCGCCCATGCCGTGCAGCTTCTGGTGCTCGTACGGTCGGCCGTCGGCGATGAAGCGGATCGCGGCGATGGTCTGCGCGTTGTGGGTGGCGAACATCGGATACAGCGCATCGCCCTGGTCGAGCATGCGGCGCGCGTTGGCGAGGTAGGACACGTCGGTGTTCGGCTTGCGGGTGAACACCGGGTAGCCCGGATGGCCGTCGATCTGGGCGCGCTTGATTTCGGCATCCCAGTACGCGCCCTTCACCAGGCGCACCGGGATGCGGCGACCGACGCGGCGGGCGAGGTCGGCGAGGAAATCGATCACGTGCGGCGTGCGCTTCTGGTACGCCTGCACGGCCAGGCCGTAGCCTTCCCAGCCATCGAGCGAGGCATCGGAGAAGGTCGCGTCGATCAGGTCCAGCGACAGCTCCAGGCGGTCGGCTTCTTCGGCGTCGATGGTGAAACCGATGCTGTAAGACTTGGCCAGCTGCGCCAGTTCGAGGATGGCGGGGGCCAGCTCCTTCATCACCCGGGCGCGCTTGGCGTGCTCGTAGCGCGGGTGCAGCGCGGACAGCTTGATCGAGATGCTCGGTGCCGCGAACACATCCGCGAACGGACCGGTGCGGCCGATCGCATGGATCGCCTGGCGGTAGGCCTCGAGATAGCGGGCGGCGTCCTTCGTGGTCAGCGCACCCTCGCCCAGCATGTCGAACGAGTAGCGGTAGTCGGCGTTCTCGCCCTTGCGGCTGCGCGCCAGCGCCTCGTCGATGGTGCGGCCCATGACGAACTGGTGGCCCATGATGCGCATCGCCTGGCGCACGGCCAGGCGGATGACGGGCTCACCGACCCGGCCGACCAGGCGCTTGAAGGCGCCCGGCACGTCGGCGCGGGTCAGGTCGTTCAGGTTGACCAGCTTGCCGGTCAGCATCAAGCCCCAGGTGGAGGCGTTGACCAGCACCGAATCGCTCTGGCCCAGGTGCCTTTCCCAGTCGGCGTCGCCCAGCTTGTCGCGGATCAGCTTGTCGGCGGTCTCCTGGTCGGGGATGCGCAGCAGGGCCTCGGCCACGCACATCAGCAGCACCCCTTCCTCGCTGCCCAGGTCGTACTGGCGCATGAAGGCCTCGATGGCGCCCTGGTCCTGCGCCCGGGCGCGGACCCGCTTCACCAGGTCCACGGCCAGCTTCTGCGCCTGGATCTGGTCGGAGGCCGGCAGGCGGGCCTGCTCCAGCAGCTCGCGGACATGCTCGGTCTCGTCGCGCAGCCAAGCCGCCGTGATGGCGGCCCGCAGGGCGGCCGGCGGTGCGGGAAGCTCGGGGGAGACGATGGCGCCGGCCGGCGACGAGGCGGGTGACGGGACAGGCAGGGGAGTCGACATGACGGCAGGGCAGTCCAAAGGCAGTCCATTAGTTTAGGGCCGCGCAGGCGGCCCGGATATGCCTGTCGTGCGGGGTTTACGGGCTCCGGGCGTGCAGGTTGGCGAGGCGGTGACGCAGGTCGCGGAACGCCCCCGTCGGTGCGCGATGCGTCCTTGCGGGCGGGCCGTTGCGCGTTGTCCTCGATCAATGCAACTTGCCGCCCCCTGTGCTCGGGAGCTACCATTCAGCGGTTTTCCGCAGCCCGGATCGTGTGGCGGACGACATGATCGACGTGGTGCCGTCATCGTGCGACGGACACGGCGCGCAGCTCCGCCTGCGGCCGCCGCGGGCGCTGACGCGCCGTCAGTTCGTGATGTTGTTCGCGGCATTGTCGGGTGCGATGTGGGTCGTCGCCGTGCTGGGCTGGTGGGGAGGCAATGCCTTCGCGCCGGCCTTCGCATTGCTCCACTCGGCCATCGTGGCCACGGCGCTGCATGCGTTGTGGCGCAGTGGCGACCGGGGCGAAGACATCCGCATCGGTCCCGACGCGGTGGAGGTCACGACCTCTGGCGCGGGGATGGTGTTCCGGGCACACCCCTACTGGGTCCGCCTGTGCATCGAGCGGGGAGGCGAAAGGATTTCGCTGGTTTCCAGCGGCAGGCGGGTCCGGGTAGGCGACTTCCTGGGGCCGGCCGAACGCCGGGAGCTGGCGGACAGAGTGCAGGATTTACTGGCGGCCGCGAGCGGCCGCAACCGATGACGCATTGGGGTCTAGGCAATGACGCAAGTGAATGGAATGTGGAAGCGGTTGGCGATGGTGTGCACGCTGCTGGCGATGCCGGCGCTGGCCTGGGCACAGTCGGCGGACCCGCACCGCTGGCAGTTGAACATGGGCAAGGGCGTGACCTCGTCCTCCCAGCACGCCTACGACGCGCACATGATCGCGCTGTGGGTCTGCGTCGTCATCGGCATCATCGTGTTCGGCGCGATGGGCTACGCGATGTTCAAGTTCCGCAAGTCCAAGGGTGCGGTGGCCGCGCAGTTCAGCCACAACACCACGGCCGAGATCATCTGGACGGTGCTGCCGATCCTGATCCTCATCGTCATGGCCTGGCCGGCGACCAAGAAGCTGATCGCCATGTACGACACCCGCAACGCCGAGATGACCGTCAAGGTCACCGGCTACCAGTGGATGTGGAAGTACGAGTACCTGGGTGAGGACGTGTCCTTCACCAGCCGCCTGGACCGCGAGTCCGACCGCCTGCGCCAGAACAAGAACGCCACGCAGGAAGAGATCAAGGCGCACCCGCACTACCTGCTGGACGTCGACAACCAGCTGGTGCTGCCCACCGACACCAAGATCCGCTTCGTGATCACCGCTGACGACGTCATCCACGCGTGGTGGGTGCCGGCGCTGGGCTGGAAGCAGGACGCGATCCCGGGCATCGTCAACGAGGCCTGGACCGACATCAAGGAGCCCGGCATCTACCGTGGCCAGTGCGCCGAGCTGTGCGGCAAGGACCACGGCTTCATGCCGATCGTGGTGAAGGCCGTGCCGAAGGCCGAGTTCGCGCAGTGGCTGGCGTCGAAGAAGCCCGCCCCGGCCGCCGAACCCGCTCCGGCGGCGCCCGCACCGGAAGCTGTGCCGGCCGATGCTGCGACGGCCCCGGCCGTTGACGCCGCCCCCACCGCCGAGACCCCCGCGCCGTCGGCGCAGGGCTGATCGATCGTCCGCATTAGCTGCAGAGAGTAAGCACATGGCCAACTCCACCGTCGCCCACGATTCCCATCATGACGGGCACGACGATCATCACGGTCACCAGCAGGGCTTCATCGACCGGTGGTTCTTCTCCACGAACCACAAGGACATCGGTACCCTCTACCTGATCTTCAGCTTCATCATGTTCATCATCGGCGCGGGCATGTCGGTGATCATCCGCGCCGAACTGATGGTGCCGGGCCTGCAGTTCGTCAGCCCCGAATTCTTCAACCAGATGACCACCGTGCATGCGCTGGTCATGATCTTCGGCGGCGTGATGCCGGCCTTCGTCGGCTTGGCCAACTGGATGATCCCGTTGCAGGTCGGCGCGCCGGACATGGCGTTGCCGCGCATGAACAACTGGTCCTTCTGGATCATGCCGTTCGCCTTCACCCTGTTGCTGATGTCGCTGTTCCTGCCGGGCGGCGCGCCCGCCGGTGGTTGGACGCTGTACCCCCCGCTGTCGCTGCAGGGCGGCTACAACGTCGCGTTCACCATCTTCGCGATCCACATGATGGGCGTCAGCTCGATCATGGGCGCCATCAACATCATCGCGACCGTGCTGAACATGCGCGCGCCGGGCATCGACCTGCTGAAGATGCCGATCTTCTGCTGGACCTGGCTGATCACCGCGTTCCTGCTGATCGCGGTCATGCCGGTGCTCGCCGGCGCCGTGACGATGCTGCTGACCGACAAGTTCTTCGGCACCAGCTTCTTCAATGCGGCCGGCGGCGGCGACCCGGTGATGTACCAGCACATCTTCTGGTTCTTCGGTCACCCCGAGGTCTACATCATGATCCTGCCGGCGTTCGGCGTGGTGTCGGAGATCATCCCGACCTTCAGCCGCAAGCCGCTGTTCGGCTACCAGGCCATGGTGTACGCGACCGCCTCGATCGCCTTCCTGTCGTTCATCGTGTGGGCGCACCACATGTTCACGGTGGGCATGCCGCTGGGCGGCGAGATCTACTTCATGTTCGCCACCATGCTGATCGCGATCCCGACCGGCGTGAAGGTGTTCAACTGGGTCAGCACGATGTGGAAGGGCTCGCTGTCCTTCGAGACGCCGATGCTGTGGGCCGTGGGCTTCGTCATCCTGTTCACCATCGGCGGCTTCTCCGGCCTGATGCTGGCCATCGTGCCGGCGGACTTCCAGTACCACGACACCTACTTCGTGGTGGCGCACTTCCACTACGTGCTGGTGACCGGCGCGCTGTTCTCCATCATCGCCGCCACCTACTACTGGTGGCCGAAGTGGACCGGCCGCATGTACAACGAGTTCTGGGGCAAGTTCCATTTCTGGTGGACGATCGTGTTCGTCAACCTGCTGTTCTTCCCGCAGCACTTCCTGGGCCTGGCCGGCATGCCGCGCCGCATCCCGGATTACAACCCGGTGTTCGCGGACTGGAACTTCATCAGCTCGATCGGCGCGTTCGGTATGTTCGTCACGCCGTTCATGATGGCGGCGATCCTGTGGGCCTCGCTGCGCAACGGCGCCAAGGCCGAAGCGCGCGCCTGGGAAAACGCGAAGGGCCTGGAGTGGACCGTGCCGTCGCCGGCACCGCACCACACCTTCACCACGCCGCCGGTCATCAAGGATGGCGACCTGGCGCACGGCGACGTGACGCACTGAGACGGCTGAGCGTCCTCGCATGAACGTCCCCGCCTTCACCCCCGAAGAACTCGCACGCCGCCGCAGGGCGGTGCTGCGGACCGCGTGGGTGATCGGCGGCATCGCCTTTGCGATCTTCGCGGCCTTCATCGGCCGCGCGGTGCTGAGCGCATGAGCGCGGCCAAGTCCAATTCGGCGGGCATCTTCAAGCTGGTGGGCGTGGCGATGGCCGTGTTCGTGCTGACGTTCTCGCTGGTGCCGCTGTACCGCATCGCCTGCGAGAAGGTCTTCGGCATCCGCCTGGAGCAGGGTCCCGGCCAGGCCGCGGCCGTTGCCGCGGCGAAGGTCGCGCGCACGGTGACGGTGCAGTTCGATGGCGGCGTCAATTCCAAGCTGCCGTGGGCGTTCCATCCGGAACAGCTGACCATGGAAGTCGTGCCGGGCGAGCTGTACGAAGCCAAGTATTTCGCCCGCAACGAAAGCGAGCGTCCCGTGGTCGGCAGCGCGGTGCCATCGGTCGCGCCGGCGCGCGCCTCCGGCTACTTCACCAAGACCGAGTGCTTCTGCTTCACCGCCCAGACCCTGCAGCCCGGCGAAAGCCGCGACATGCCGGTCCGCTTCATCGTGGACCCGGACCTGCCGGCGGCAGTGAAGACGATCACCCTGTCGTATACCTTCTTCAAGAACGACGCCCTGACCGCGCAGATCGGCACGGGCACGGCGTCGCTCAAGCCGCTCGCGGCACCCTGACCACGCCTTAGCAACCGGAAGCATCGCCATGGCAAATGCCCCATCGCCAGACGCCAACATCTACTTCGTGCCGCACAGCTCCAAGTGGCCGTTCGTGGGCTCCATCGCCATGTTCATCACGATGTTCGGCGTGGCCAGCTGGCTCAACGATCTGTCGTTCGGCATGTGGACGTTCTACGCCGGCGTCGTCGGCCTGTGTGCGACGCTGTTCATGTGGTTCGGCGACGTGATCCGCGAGTCGGTGTCCGGCCAGTACAACCGTCAGGTGGACGTGTCGTTCCGCATGGGCATGGTGTGGTTCATCTTCTCGGAAGTGATGTTCTTCGCCGCGTTCTTCGGTGCGCTGTTCTACGCCCGCACCCTGTCGTTGCCGTGGCTGGGTGGCGAAGGCGATGGCGTGATGACCAACAGCCTGCTGTGGGAAGGGTTCTCCGCGGCGTGGCCGAGCGCGGGTCCGGGCCAGGTGGGCGGTCAGTTCCAGACCATCCCCGCGTGGGGCCTGCCGCTGCTCAACACGTTGATCCTGCTGACCTCGGGCGTCACCATCACCATCGCCCATCACGCGCTGAAGGCGGGCAACCGCAGCCAGCTGCTGATCTGGCTGGGCGCCACCGTACTGCTGGGCTGCGTGTTCCTGTTCTTCCAGGTCGAGGAATACATCCACGCCTACAAGGAACTGAACCTGACGCTGGGTTCGGGCATCTACGGCTCCACGTTCTTCATGCTGACCGGCTTCCACGGCCTGCACGTGACGCTCGGTACCATCATGCTGGCGATCATCTGGTTCCGCTGCGCCAAGGGCCACTTCTCGAAGAACGACCACTTCGGCTTCGAAGCCGTGGCGTGGTACTGGCACTTCGTCGACGTGGTGTGGCTGGGCCTGTTCCTGTTCGTCTACGTGGTCTGAGCAGGCGGTACCGCGACAACGGAAGGGCCGGCAATGCCGGCCCTTTTCTTTTGTCCGGTTGGCGCGGCACGCCGCGCGCGGGAGAATGCCCGCTCAGCCGCGGTTGATGCCGTGTGGCTGGATCCAGCCCATCTTGATGGCCACGACCACCAGCAGGATCAGGCCGACGGAGAGTGCGATGCGGCGGGTCAGCGCGTTCACCGTACGCTTGCTCTCACCCTTGTCCACCAGCATGTAATACAGGCCTGCGCCCAGGTTCCACACGATGAGGATGAGGAAAGCGATGATCAGCAGGGTTTTCAGCGAATCGTTCATGGCGTCCTCGACGGGGCCGGGGCAGTGAGGCGCGCATTATCGCTCCGCCGGCGTAAGCCGTTGGTGGGTGCGACATTCGGACGCAGTCCGTGAGCCGGCACATGCCGCTGCCGGTGGGCTGGACGCTGGCGGTGCTGGCGATGTCCCTGTTCGGCAGCCTCGGCGCCTGGCAGTGGGGACGGGCCGAGCAGAAGGAAACCATGCTGGCGGAGACGTCCCGGGTACTGGCTGATCGCCAGCCGCAGCCGCTGGCACTGGCCGGCGACAAGGACCGCCAGCAAACCTACGACTGGGCGGCGGGCGAAGGCGAGTTCCTGCCGGCCCCGGCGATCCTGCTGGACAACCAGACCCGCGACCGCCAGGCCGGCGTACGCGTGTATCGGGTCTTCCAGCCCTCCGCCGCCGGCGCACCGTTGCTGGTGGAACTGGGGTGGCTGCCGGTGCCGGGCGACCGCACGATGCCGGCCGTGGCGCCGCTGCCGGGCCTGCAGCGCGTGGCGGGACTGCTGGTGCCGCCGCCGTCCGAAGGCATCGCGCAGGCACCACCGGCGGCGCAGGCGGACGGCAGCCTGCTGGTGATCGCGCTGCAGCGGGATGAGATCGCGCAGGCATTGGGTTTGCCTGGACTGGCGCCGCGCCTGTTGAAACTGGATCCCGACCTGCCGCTGGGTTACGCCCGCGATCTCGACATCCTGCCCAATACGCTGCCGCCGGAACGCCACGTGGGTTACGCGGTGCAGTGGTTCGGGCTGGCCGGCGCGGTGCTGGTCACGGCACTCCTGCTGACCTGGCGCAGCCGGCGCGGGATGCGGAAGGGGCATTGATCGTCCGGGCGTGAGAAAATGCGCCCATGGACTCAAAACCATTCGATCCCGCCCAGCGGCGTCGCGGGCGGTGGATGCTCGTCGCCCTGTTCGCCCTGTTCTTCGGCACCGTATTCGGCGCCGGCATCCTGCGTTTCTCCGGCTGGCAGCCCGCTACGCACAAGAACCACGGTGTCCTGTTGCAGCCGCCGGCGGACGCGCGTGATCTGACGCTGTCGCTCGTCGATGGCGGACGCTACGACTGGACCCCTGCCGAACGCCGCTGGCGCATCGTCGCCGCGCCGTCGCCCGGTTGCGCACAGGCCTGCACGAAGCTGGCGCAGGACCTCGACAAGGTGTGGCAGTTGTTCGGCCACAACGCCGACGAGGTCGACATCCTGTGGCTCGGCGACTATCCGGCGGATGCACCGCGCCACTCGGCGTTGCGCCAGGTGCGCGCCGACGATCCGCTGCGCACGCGCCTGCCGCAGGTGGACGATCCGGCGGGCACGCCGGTGTACGTGATCGATCCCCACGGCTTCATCATCCTGCGCTACGCCCCGGGCTTCGATCCCGGCGGCCTGCGCACCGATGTCGCCAAGCTGATCAAGCTCATCTGAGCCAACGCCAGAACCACAGATGATGAACGCTGTTGCGCGCCCCGTGATCTACAAGCACTTCCACCGCATCGCCTGGCTGGCGGTCGCATTGACGCTGTGCGTCGTCGTGTTCGGCGCATTCGTGCGCCTGTCCGATGCCGGCCTCAGCTGTCCCGACTGGCCGACCTGTTACGGCCGCGCAGCCTGGCCGAAGGCGGTGGACGAAGCCGCCTCGCATGTCGCCAGCGAGATCCGTCCGTTCGAAACCCACAAGGCATGGCGCGAGCAGGTGCACCGTCATCTGGCTGCTTCACTGGGCGTGCTGGTGCTGGTGCTGGCCTTGCTCGCCGCACGCCGTCGCCGCTGGGGCATGGCGCAGATCCTGGTCGCGGCGGGCCTGGTCGGTGCGGCGATCCCGCTGTACATGCACGGCGAGCACGTGGAAGCGTCGGTGCTCGCGATCCTCGGCGAGGCGATCCTGCTGTTCGCGGCGTTGCGCTGGTCGAACCTCGATCTCGCACGCGCGGGCGCGCTGACGCTGGCGGTCATCATCTTCCAGGCCCTGCTGGGCATGTGGACGGTGACGTGGCTGCTGAAGCCGATCGTGGTCATGGGCCATCTCATCGGCGGCCTGACCACGTTCTCGCTGCTGGTATGGATGGCGTGGCGTGCGACCGACCGGCCGATCACGCTGGCCGATGCGACCGTGCTGCGCCGCTGGCTGATCGGTGGCCTGGCGCTGCTGGGCATCCAGATCGCGCTGGGCGGCTGGGTCAGCGCGAACTACGCGGCGCTGGCCTGCGGTCTCGATTTCCCGAAGTGCGTGGGCCAGTGGGCACCGCCGGCGGATTTCAGCGAGGCCTTCGTGCTGTGGCGTGGCATCGGCGTGGACTATGAAGGCGGCGTGCTGGACGGTGCGGCGCGCATCGCGATCCAGCTGAGCCATCGCGTCATGGCGGTGATCGTCGCGCTGTACGTGCTGGCACTCGCGCTGCGCCTGTTCCGCACGCCGGGCATGCGCAGCTGGTCGCTGACGCTGGTCGTGCTGATCGTCGCGCAGGTCACGCTGGGCATCCTCAACGTCAAGCTCAACCTGCCGCTGCCGGTCGCCGTCGCGCACAACGCGGGCGCGGTGCTGCTGCTGTTCACCCTGGTCTCGCTGACCGCACGCCTGCGCAGGCCCGAGTGATGGCCTCGACCTTCCGCCAGTACTGGGCTCTTACCAAGCCGCGCGTCGTGGCGCTGATCGTGTTCACCGCGATCGTCGGCATGTTCCTCGCCATCGACGGTCTGCCGAATGGCGCCGAGCTGCTGCGCGGTGCACTCGGTTTCCTCGGCATCTGGCTGGCCGCTTCCAGCGCGGCCGCGATCAACCAGCTGCTGGATGCGCGCATCGACGCCAAGATGGCACGCACCTCGTGGCGTCCGCTGGTGCAGGGCCAGGTGAAGCCCTGGCAGGCGCTGGCGTTCGCGCTGGTGCTGGCTGCCCTGTCGATGGCGATCCTGGTGCTGTGGGTGAACACGATCACGGCGATCCTGACGTTCGCCTCGCTGATCGGCTACGCGGTGATCTACACGGTCTTCCTGAAGCGCGCCACGCCGCAGAACATCGTCATCGGCGGTATCGCCGGCGCCGCACCGCCGCTGCTGGGCTGGGCCACGATGACCGGCATGCAGGGCGAGTGGGACTGGCCGTATGCGCTGCTGCTGGTGCTGATCATCTTCGTGTGGACGCCGCCGCATTTCTGGGCGCTGGCGATCTTCCGCCGCGAGGACTACGCGCGCGCGCTGGTGCCGATGCTGCCGGTGACGCACGGCGTGACGTACACGCGCTGGCAGATCCTGTTCTACACGGTGCTGCTGGTGGAAGTGACCGTGCTGCCGGTGGTGTTCGGCATGAGCGGCTTCTTCTACCTCGGCGGCGCACTGGTGCTCGGTGCGGTGTTCCTCTGGTACGCGTGGCGCCTGCTGGATCCGCCGGACGAGTTCTTCTCGATGCGAGTATTCAACTACTCCATCGTCTACCTGATGGCGCTGTTCGCGTTCCTGCTGGTCGACCACTGGGTGATGCCGCTGTTGCGGCCGGCGGCGTCGGCAGCCGGCATCGAGTTCGTGCCGGCGGGATGACGCTGAGCTGTTGTGGGAGCGACGTCAGTCGCGAAACGAGCGCCATGAATGCGTCATCGCGACTGACGTCGCTCCCACATGATGCATCGTGGTCGTGAGGCGTCAGGGCTTGCCCAGCCGCTCCACCACCACCGGCTCCAGCGATTTCAATCCGGCCTTGCGACCCAGCTCAAGCGCTTCCTCGCGCGGGATTCCCCGCGCCGCCGCGTCCAGCGCCAGCAGCGCGCCGACGCGATTGCCCGAGGCGCAGTGCAGCAGCACATCGCCGTCCTGCGCCCTCAGCAGGTCGCCCAGCGCCTTCGCATTCTGCGGCGTTACGTCGTCCTTGCCGGCGATCGGCAGGACGAGGTACGCCAGGCCAAGCCGTTGCGCTTCCGCTGCTTCGTCGTAGCCACGATCTTCCTGCGCGCCGCGCAGGTCGATCACCGTGCGCACGCCCTCGGACTTCAGGCGGGCGAGATCGTCCTGCGACGGCTGGCCGCCGGTATGCAGGCCGGGCTGGGGCCGGTTGAAGTCGGCGGCATGCGCGGCGAATGACACGCCGCCCGCCAGCAGGATCGACAGCAGCAGTGCGAAACGGGTCATCACGGACTCCTCAGTGGCGGCCGATGCGGGCCTGCAACAGCGTGCGCAGTTCGTACTTGTCGGTTTCGTCCAGGCCCATGCTGCGCTGCTTGGCCTGAAGTTCGTCCAGCCGCTGCTGCAGCATCTGCTTTTCCAGCTGCACGGCGGCGTCGAGTATTTCCTGGCGCCAACTGTCTTCGTCACCCGGCAGGTCCTGCATCGCCAGCTTCTGCAGCGCGGCGGCCTCGTCGCGTTCGGCGAAGTGCTCAAGCAGGACACCGGTGGTGATGTCGGGCCGCGCATGCACCAGGTCGATCAGTTCCAGCAGCAGGTCCATGCCGGCCAGCCGCAGCGCGGAGAAGCCGTGCGTCGATTCGATCGCCAGTGCCAGCGCCGGCTTGTGCAGCAGGCGCACGATCAGGCTGCGGACCAGGCTTGGCTTGGTGTGGCCGGACTGCGATGGCCCCGCGCGTCGTGCGGGCGCAGGCGGCGCGGCGGGCGTCGCGTTCGTATTGCTGGCACCGACGCCGGTGATCTCGGTCAGGCGCTGGCGCATCAGGTCGCCGAACGCACCGTCGGGAATCTGTGCCAGCAGCGGCCGCGCACGTTCGGCGAGGCGTGCCTTGCCGTCGAGCGTGGACAGCTTGATGTCCTTGGCCAGTTCGTCGAAGAAGAACTGCGACAGCGGCGTCGCCTGCTGCAGGCGTGCATCGAACCCGTCCGCGCCCTCCTGCCGCACGATGGTGTCGGGATCCTCGCCGTCGGGCAGGAACAGGAAGAACGCCTGGCGCCCGTCCTTCATGCGCGGCAGCACCGATTCCAGTGCGCGCCAGGCGGCGCGCTGGCCGGCGGCATCACCGTCGAAGCAGAAGTACACGTCCGGCGCATTGCGGAACAGCAGCTCCGCATGTTCGGGCGTGGTCGCGGTACCCAGCGTGGCGACGGCCTGCTGGACACCGAACTGGAACAGCGAGACCACGTCCATGTAACCCTCGACCACGATCAGCCGTGCGATCTTCGGGTTGGCCTGGCGCACCTGCCACAGACCGTACAGCTCGCGTCCCTTGTGGAACAGCGCGGTTTCGGGCGAGTTGAGGTACTTCGGGCCGTCGTCCTTCTGCAGCACGCGGCCGCCGAACGCGATCACGCGGCCGCGGCGGTCGTGGATCGGGAACATCACGCGGTCGCGGAACTTGTCGTAGACGTGGCCGCGGTCGTTCTTCGAAAACAGGCCTGCACGGTCCAGCAGCTTCATCCGCCGCTCGTCCGTACCCAGCGCATCCTTCAGTGCGGAGTAGCCGTCCGGTGCGTAGCCGATCATGAACTGCGTGCGGATCGTCGCATCCACGCCGCGACCATCCAGATAGACCTTGGCCTTGTCGCTGCCGTCCAGGTTGCGCTGGAAGAAGCGCGCGGCCGCTTCCAGCGCATTGAACAGGTCTTTCGTGTCGTTGTTTTCGTTGCGCTGCTGCGTTTCGCGCGGCACTTCCATGCCGGTACGGCGCGCCAGCTCTTCCACCGCATCGAGGAATTCGAGGCGGTCGTAGTTGATCAGGAACGACAGCGCGGTGCCATGCGCGCCGCAGCCGAAGCAGTGATAGAACTGCTTGGTCGGCGACACCGTGAACGAGGGCGAGCGCTCATCGTGGAACGGGCAGCAGGCCGAATATTCCTTGCCCTGTCGCTTCAACGGCACGCGTCCGCCCACCACCTCGACGATATCCGTCCGGGCGAGCAGTTCGTCGATGAAGGCGTCGGGGATGCGGGCCATGGGGCGCATAGGATGCCATGCCCGTCCGGCATGCGCCCTTCATGCGGGTCAGCGTGCGATGCCTGTCGTCTCGGTGCAGTCGGGCGCTGCGCTGGAGGGAGTCCGTGGGCCGCAAGTAAGATGTCGCGCTACAGGCAAACGTATCCCTTCTCGAAGTTGATCGACGCACGGTGCTGGATCAGCAGCGGCGCCCCCAGGATGGCGTCGACGTTGGCGGCTTGTCCCTGGACGACGCTGGCCTGCAAGGAAGGCGTGGAGAACGAGCCGGCTGCCAGTGCGACGGACGCAGTGCCCACATCGAGCGTGGCCGGCATGCCGCCGACGGTCGCATCAACAGCGCGGCGAGGGCTGCCAGCGAACTGACGCGCCGCGTGGCCCACCACGGTGAGCGATGGGCCGGCGCCGCTATCGAGTGCGAGTCGTGCGGTTTGCCCGTTGATGGTTGCCGGGATCGTGAATCGTCCGTGGAACTGTTGGCCGGGCAGGAATCTCAAGGGCACTTCGGCAGTGCACGGGCGGGGGGCCTGACCCGGGCGCTTCAGTTCCAGGCGTCCATCCCCGAACGCCATCTCACCGAACAGCGAAAGGACTTCGTTGCCGATCACGACACGTGCTAGCGGACGGTCCGTGACGAGCACGAGGACGTCCTTGCCGACCAGATTCCCGATGGTGAAATCGGCCAGCGCGTAGCCATCCCAGCCCCGGGTTCCATTGCTGCGATCGATCGAGGGCATCGCGTGCTGAATGACCGTAAGGCCGGTGGCGAGCGTCCTGAGCGACAGGGCCTGGACCATGCTGCTCGGGACGATCAGCGTCGCCGCGGCGCCCGTATCGACCAGGGCGCGCACCTGCTTTCCTCCCACCGTGATCATCACCTGTGGCGTGGCGTCATGCGGATCCGCAGGCAGCAGTTCCACGCGATCGGTGGGTGAAGCGAACCGATACCGTGCCGTCGGCGCACTGGCTCCGATGGCCGCGAAATCGACCTCATCGAAGCCCTTGCCCAGCGAGCCCTTGCCGGTGCCGTGGGTCAGCAGGCCAATGCCGGTGGTGCGGAGCCAATGCCACGCATTCGCCCACGATGGCGCGTCGCCATTGGCGGCGCTCAGTCCCGCGAGAAGCAATGCGCACGAAATCGCGTCGTTCGCGTCGCCGGCCGCTTCGCCGGATGCGCGGCAGGCGACGAGCGCATCCTGCATCGCCTCGCGGTCCGGTCGGGACGACGCGTCGATGAGCCCTGAGACGTCGGCACCGATCCGGCCCTTGCGCCGCAGTTCCGCGATGACGCGATCATTGCCTGTGTTCAGGGGAGCGGAAACATCGCGTGCGCCTTCGTGCCCTGCTTGTGCGAAGGCGGCAAGCGGTTGCATCGCCAGTGCTGCCAGTACAAGCGCATGCTTGAGCACGGGCCTGACCTCCTTGTCGTCACTTCGTTCCACGATCCGGCGGCGTGCAGGAACCTGTCTACCCAAGCGGGGCGACCGAGGATCGCCTGCAGGACCGAGCGTGCCCCAAGTGTGTTGTGCGGCGCAAGGGGCTGGCTGATGATGCGGCACATGCCCGACCCGAACGCGCTGACGACATGACATCCGATGACGCCCTGCTGGCGCGACTGCGCGAGGCGGTCGGTCGTGCGCATGTGCTGACGGGCGAGCGCGCGACGCGGCGCTACCGCAAGGGCTACCGCTTCGGTGACGGCCCGGTGCTGGCGGTCGCGTGTCCCGGCACGTTGCTGGAACTGTGGCGGGTACTTCAGGCCACGGTGGAGGCGGGACGGATCGTGCTGATGCAGGCGGCGAACACCGGGCTGACCGGCGGTTCCACGCCGGATGGCGACGGCTACGACCGTAGCATCGTGCTGGTCAGCACGCGGCGCCTGACCGGCGTGCAGCTGCTCGACGAAGGGCGCCAGGTCGTCTGCCTGCCGGGCGCGACGCTGGACGTGCTGGAGAAGCGGCTCGCCCCGCTGGGCCGCGAACCGCATTCGGTGATCGGCTCCTCGTGCATCGGTGCGTCCGTGCTGGGCGGCGTCTGCAACAACTCCGGTGGCGCGCTGGTGCGGCGCGGACCCGCCTATACCGAGTTGGCGCTGTACGCGCAGGTGGACGAAGACGGTGCGCTGCGGCTGGTGAACCATCTCGGCATCGCACTGGGCGACACGCCGGAAGAGATCCTGACGCGGTTGCAGGCCGGCGACTACGGTGCGGACGCGGTGGTCCACGATCCGGCGCAGGCGGCGTCGGATCCGTACTACGCCGACCACGTACGCCAGGTCGATGCGCCGACGCCGGCACGCTACAACGCCGATCCCTCCCGCCTGCACGAGGCCTCGGGCTGTGCGGGGCGGTTGGCGGTGTTCGCCGTGCGGCTGGATACGTTCGAACAGGATGCGGCATCGGTCTTCTACCTCGGCAGCAACGATCCGGACGATCTCACCGAAGTGCGCCGCTATCTGCTGACCGCGTTCGAGCGTCTGCCGATCGCCGGTGAGTACCTGCATCGCGACGCCTTCGACATCGGCGACCGCTACGGCAAGGACACCTTCCTGCTGATCGACCGTTTCGGCACCGGCAGGGTGCCGGCGGCCTTCGCGCTGAAGAGCCGCATGGACGGCTGGTGCGAGCGGTTCGGCGTACCGGGGCTGGCGGATCGTGTGCTGCAGTCGCTGACCGCGATGCTGCCCGATCACCTGCCGCCGCGGCTGCGCGCATACCGCGACCGCTACGAGCACCATCTGCTGCTGAAGGTGTCGACCCGCGATGCGGAGGCGACACGTGCGTTCCTGGGCCGTTTCTTCGGTGAACGGGAAGGCGATTTCTTCGCCTGCGACGCGGATGAGGGGCGCAAGACGTTCCTGCTGCGCTTCGCCGTCGCTGGGGCAGCGGTGCGCTATCGCGCCGTGCACGCCGCGCAGGTGCAGGACATCGTCGCGCTGGACGTGGCGTTGCGGCGCGACGATCGCGCATGGGTCGAAACCTTGCCCGAAGACGTCGCCGCGACGATGGTGGCGCGGCTCTACTACGGGCACTTCTTCTGCCACGTGTTCCACCAGGACTACATCGTGAAGAAGGGTGTGGATCCGCTGGCGGTGGAGCATCGCCTGTGGGACCTGCTCGACGCGCGAGGGGGCGAGTATCCCGCCGAGCACAACGTCGGCCATCTCTATCGCGCCAAACCGGCGCTGGCCGGGTTCTATCGCGCGCTGGATCCCACCAACACCTTCAATCCGGGAATCGGCCAGACGTCGAAGTGCCGCCACTGGGCGGAAGCGACGCCGCAACCGGATCATCCGCCGTAGGCGACAGCTGCCGTCGCACGTGCAGGCGCTCGTCGATTACCGCGGTGATCAACGCGCCGACGAAGAACACCACGCTGGCGTAGTAGACCCATACCAGCAGCAACACCAGTGCGCCCATCGAGCCGTAGGCACTGCCGGGCGCGGCTTCCGCCAGGTACAGGCCTATTAGGTAGCGACCGGCGGCGAACAGCAATGCGGTGATGGCACCGCCTAGGAAGGCCTGTTTCCACGCCACGCGCCGGTCCGGGAGGTAGTGGTAGAAGAACGCGAAGGCGGGCGCGTACAGCAGCAGGGTGGTGGTATAGCCGAGCGCGGGCAGCAGCGACGGTAGCCGCGCGAACACCACCTGCAATGCGGTCGTGGCGACCATCGAGACCACCAGCAGGAAGCCGATGGCCAGCACCACGCCGAGCGAGAACACGCGCTTCTTCAGCCACGCCATCACGCCGTTGAGCCGCTGCGCATCCGTGCGGAAGATCAGGTTGAGCGCGCCCTGCAGTTGCGCGAACACGACGGTGGCGCCGATGAAGAGCAGGGCGGTGCTCCACCATCCCGCCAGTGAGCCGACGTCGGGACGATCGCTGGCGTTGCGGATGACGGTTTCGGCGACGGTGCCGGCGCTGGGGCCGGCGAGTTGCTGGATCTGGTCCAGCAGCGACTGCTGCGCCGGCGGATACAGCGATGCGGTCAGCCACAGCAGCAGCACCAGCAGCGGTGCCAGCGAGAGCAAGGCATAGAACGACAGCGACGCCGCCTGCGTCATCAGGTCGGTTTCGATGAAGCGACGCACCAGCGCGGCAGGCAGGCTGCGGTTGGCGCGATCACCAGCGTCGCGCGCCCGCGCGCGCAGTGTGCTGAAGGGGACTCGATGTGCCATGCGCCGAGGGTGGCGCGTGTCGTGTCAGCAGTTCGTTATGGTCGTGTGGGCACGATGTTCACGCATCGCCGCGCGCGAGCGCCTGCAGGGCATCGCCGGTGACGCGTTGTACGGTCCACTCGTCGAGACCGACTGCGCCCAGGCGGCGGTAGAAGCGGATGGCGGGTTCGTTCCAGTCCAGCACCGACCATTCGAAGCGACCATAGCCGCGGGATACGGCCAGCTGTGCGAGATGCACCATCAACCGCTTGCCGAGACCAAGGCCTCGATGGTCAGGCAGGACGAACAGGTCCTCGAGGTACAGGCCCGGCCGGCCGAGGAAGGTGGAGAAGGACACGAAGAACAGGGCGAAGCCCGCAGGCACGCCATCCACGTCCGCGATGACGACTTCGGCGGCGGGACGCTCGCCGAACAGGTGCGTCTCGAGCAGGGCCGGCGTGGCGACCGCTTCGTGGGCGAGCTTTTCGTACTCGGCCAGGTCGCGGATGAAGTCGAGGATCTGCGGGATGTCGGCGCGGGTGGCCGGGCGCAGGGTGATGGCGGGGGTGTCCATGGCGCGAGGATGCCACGGACGGGGCGCGGCGCCGAAGGTCCGGCGCCGCGCGGCAGGCTCAGCCTGCGAGCTTCTTCTTGATCAGCGCGGAGACCTGGCCCATGTCGGCCTGGCCGGCGAGACGCGGCTTCAACACGCCCATTAGCTTGCCCATGTCCGCGGGACCCGTGGCGCCGGTCTCGGCCACGGCGGCCTCGATGGCGGCCAGGATCTCGGCCTCACCCAGCTTGGCGGGCAGATAGGTGTCGATGACGACCAGCTCGGCGCGCTCGATGGCGGCGAGGTCTTCACGATTGGCGGCTTCGAACTGGCTCACGGAGTCCTTGCGCTGCTTGACCATCTTCTCCAGCACGGCCAGCACGGCAGCGTCGTCCAGTTCGATGCGCTCGTCGACTTCGCGCTGCTTGATGGCGGCGTTGATCAGGCGGATGACGCCCAGGCGGTGCTTTTCACCGGCCTTCATGGTGGTCTTCATGTCATCGGTGAGCTGCTGTTTCAGGGACATGGTGGGCTCCGGGGGAACAGGGGTGGGCGTGGCACAGGGTCGTGAGACGCCAAAAACACAAAAAGCCGGCGACGCTCGCGCGTGCCGGCTTCTTGCGAAGCGACGCGGCTCAGTACAGGCGCTGGCGCTTGGTGACGTCGCGCGAGCTGCGACGCAGCTGACGCTTCACCGCAGCAGCGGCCTTGCGCTTGCGCTCCTGGGTCGGCTTCTCGTAGAACTCGCGCTTGCGGGTTTCGGCCAGGACGCCGGCCTTCTCGCAGGTGCGCTTGAAGCGACGCAGCGCAAACTCAAACGGCTCGTTTTCGCGGACTTTGACGCTGGGCATACGTAATCTCGGTGGTGTAAACGGTCCGGGCATACCCGGTGAGCCGCGTATTATAGCGGCCGACGCCGTCGCTGCAACCCACCCCGCC
>NZ_LSIF01000048.1 GCF_001556105.1 Pseudoxanthomonas mexicana
TTAGAAGAACCGATGTTTTCGATGCAACGTTGGATGTTTTTGATGCAACGTTGGGCCTTAATGAGAGACGAGCGCGTCTTTTTGCGTCACCGATCAGTGACGTAGGGCGGGCTCAAGCCCGCCACCCCCGACCCGCTCACCGCTCTCCCCCCACGCTCACAACCTCCGGTTCCGCCGCCGCCCAATCGAGGGGATAGAAGCCGGCCGACACCCATCGCCGGAACGAGGAATACGGCCAATCAGCCGAGCGTGCCGCATGCCCATGCTTCACGGGATTGATGTGCACATAGTCGACGTGATGACGCAGGTCCGCTTCATCGCGTATCAGGTGCTCCCAGTAGCGGCGTTGCCAGATGCCACGCTCACGGCGGGCGATGCGCTGCGGCGAGCGGCGCTCGCTGATCGGCAATGTCCGGCTGAAGGTGGATTTGATCTGTGCCCAGCGGTTGGCGTTGTCGGCGTCGCCGTCCGGCAGCCGCCACACGCAATGCAGATGGTCCGGTAACACCACGATGGCCAGGGTAATCCCCCCGCAGATTAGCAGACCTCAGAAGTGGAATTTTCTCGTACGCTT
>NZ_LSIF01000049.1 GCF_001556105.1 Pseudoxanthomonas mexicana
AGGCCGGTACGGCCATGCTGGCCCAGGCCAACCAGGTGCCGCAGAACGTGATGTCCCTGTTGAGGAACTAAGCCTTTGACGTCCCGGGTTGCACGGCCGGGCAGCGTTGACCACTCCACCCCCCGTGCGACACACGCCTAAGGAAAACTCTCATGGCACAGGTAATCAACACCAACACGATGTCGTTGAATGCTCAGCGTAACCTGAGCACCAGCGGCGCCTCGCTGGCCACGACCATCCAGCGTCTGTCGTCGGGTCTCCGTATCAACAGCGCCAAGGACGACGCGGCCGGTCTGGCCATCTCCGAACGCTTCAGCACCCAGATCCGCGGCCTCGACGTCGCGGTCCGCAACGCCAACGACGGCATCTCGCTGGCCCAGGTCGCCGAAGGTTCGCTGACCGAGATCGGCAACAACCTGCAGCGCATCCGCGAGCTGTCGGTGCAGTCGGCCAACGCGACGAACTCCACGTCCGACCGCGCCGCGCTGAACGCCGAAGTGAAGCAGCTGACGTCCGAAATCGACCGCGTCGCCAAGCAGGCCGACTTCAACGGCACCAAGCTGCTGGACGGTTCGTTCTCCAGCCAGCTGTTCCAGGTCGGCGCCAACGCCGGCCAGGCCATCGCCATCGACAAG
>NZ_LSIF01000005.1 GCF_001556105.1 Pseudoxanthomonas mexicana
CCGGCCTGCGCATCAACAGCGCGAAGGACGACGCCGCCGGTCTGGCCATCTCCGAACGCTTCAGCACCCAGATCCGCGGCCTCGACGTCGCCGTGCGCAATGCCAACGACGGCATCTCGCTGGCCCAGGTCGCCGAAGGGTCACTGACCGAGATCGGCAACAACCTGCAGCGCATCCGTGAGCTGTCGGTGCAGTCGGCCAACGCGACGAACTCCTCGTCCGACCGCGCCGCGCTGAACGCCGAAGTGAAGCAGCTGACGTCGGAAATCGACCGCGTCGCCAAGCAGTCCGAGTTCAACGGCACCAAGCTGCTGGACGGTTCGTTCTCCAGCCAGCTGTTCCAGGTCGGCGCCAACGCCGGCCAGGCCATCGCCATCGACAAGACCGTCGA
>NZ_LSIF01000050.1 GCF_001556105.1 Pseudoxanthomonas mexicana
ATGCACGGGATCTGCACCAGCCCGCCGATCGGGTCGCAGGTCAGGCCCAGGTTGTGCTCCATGCCGATCTCGGCCGCGTTCTCGACCTGGCTGGGACTGCCGCCCAGCGCGGCGACCAGCCCGCCGGCGGCCATCGAACAGGCCACGCCCACCTCGCCCTGGCAGCCCACCTCGGCGCCGCTGATGCTGGCGTTCTCCTTGTAGAGGATGCCGATGGCCGCCGCGGTCAGCAGGAAGTCGAACACCCGCTGCTCGCTGTTGCCGGGGCAGAAGCGGTCGAAGTAATGCAGCACCGCCGGGATGATCCCGGCCGCACCGTTGGTCGGGGCCGTCACCACGCGACCCCCGGCCGCGTTCTCCTCGTTCACCGCCAGGGCGTAGAGGTTGACCCAGTCCAGCACCGTCAACGGATCACGCATCGCCGCTTCCGGCTTGCTGG